>CASFWW010000023.1:0-111981 GCA_949298505.1 uncultured Christensenella sp.
CGGTCAAAGAAGCTTATAACAGTTACAGGTACATTGTGAAGCTTTACGTTATGTAGTCAGATACAAGAAACAAGGTTTGAAACTGATGCTACCTCAGGCGATGATTTTCAGTGAGTCTTTTTGAAACTACGGCATAAAACAAAAAGGCTTCGCTTGTGAATTGGGCTACTATACGCGACAGCGACAAATGCTCCCGCCACGCGGGCGCCTCAGGCTCTTTTTTTATATCTATACAAATATTACGTTTTGTTCGCATTTCCCTGTTGCAAACATTCGTTCACAATGTTATAATTGTGTTACGGTTTTCAGGAGGAAAAAATGCAGGACTTTTCTCTTTCCCTTTTAAACGGATTGAACGAAGAACAGGCGGAAGCCGTCAAGACTACCGAAGGATACGTGCGCGTAGTCGCAGGCGCGGGAAGCGGCAAGACTAAAGTGCTGACCACTCGCTACGTTTATATTGCCGGGATGTTGGGCGTCGCTCCCTCCCATATCCTTTCAGTCACGTTTACCAACAAAGCCGCCAACGAAATGAAAAAGCGCATACGCCGCTATATGCCGGACGAAGACGGCGGCTGGATCATGACCTTTCACGGCGCGTGCAACAAGATCCTCAAGGAGGAGATACACCGCCTGCACTACCCGTCCAATTTCATGATCATGGACGAAGAAGACCAGAAATCCCTGCTGAAAAAGATATACGAAGAAAACGGGCTGACGCTCAGAAACCACAGCTACAAAAAATGCCTGGACGCAATAGGAGTGTATAAAGGCAGGTTCGGCTATGTGCCGTTTTTCAGCGACCCTTCGGGGAAAACCGCCGCGCCCGGGCTCGACCGCGCGGACGACAAAGGCTCTTACGATTTCGTGATCAAAAAATATCTGGAACTCCAGCGCAAGAACTATTTCCTCGATTTCGACGACCTGATGTACTTCACTCTGGAGATTTTCTCTCAGTTCGACGACGCGCGCGAAAAATGGCAGAGGCATTTCGAATACATCCAGGTGGATGAGTTTCAGGACGTGTCCAGACCGGAATACTCGTTCGTCACGATACTTTCGGGGATGAACAAAAACCTGTTCGTCGTCGGAGACCCGGATCAGACGATATACACCTGGCGCGGCGCGGACATACGCTTGTTCCTTGACTTCGACAAGGCGTTCGGCGGCACGAAGACGATCGTGCTCAGCAAAAATTACCGCTCAACGCCTGAGATTCTCAGCGTGGGAAATTCCCTGATCAGGCACAACACCGAAAGGCTGAAAAAAGACCTCGTTGCCGTCAGGAACAACGGCATCAGAGTCCGCTATTTCCACGCGCGTACCAGGCAGGAAGAATGTGAGCATATTGCCGAGACCGTCAAGCAACTCAACCGGGAGGGCAAGTCGCTCAGCGATATAGCCGTGCTGTACCGCAGCAATTACATGTCACGTCCGGTAGAGGACGCTTTCCTCAAATACGGGATCCCTTACACGATCTTCAGCGGAGTGGAATTCTATCAGCGCAAGGAGATCAAGGACGCGATCGCATACCTCAGGATGTTCGAGTTCGGCGACGACCTCTCTTTCGAGCGCATAATCAACGTGCCGGCGAGAGGCATCGGCAAAAAACGTATGGCAGCCCTCACATTGCTTGCGCAAAGCGAAAATATCACTCTTTACCAAGCTTTCGCAAAACTTGCAAACTCTCCTCTCTTTGAAAAAACGGGAGCGAAAAAACTGCTTGACACCATTGAAGCCGGCCGCATCCTCGCAAAGGAACCCGACGCCGACGTCACAGACCTTCTCGATTTCGCTCTCAAGAAAAGCGGCTACGAAGAATACCTGATGCTCTGCGGCGACCAGAACAGGCTGGACAACGTGACGGAACTCAAAGCGGCGATCAAGGATTTCGTCGACGACGCCGGAGAACACGTCTCCCTTGCAGAATATCTGACCGCCGTGTCGCTGATCTCCAACGTGGATTCAAAAGACAAGGATCAGACTGTCAAGCTGATGACGGTGCACACCGCAAAAGGTCTCGAGTTTCCGTACGTGTTCGTCTGCTCTCTCAACGAAGGGCTATTTCCCTCCGTAAAGATAGAAAACAAACAGCAGATGGAAGAAGAACGACGCGTCGCCTACGTCGCTTTCACCAGGGCGAAGGACGGGCTTTTTCTGTCCGACTGCGACGGCTTCGACATTCAGACAAGGGGAAGGCTTCTCCCTTCAAGATTTATTTTCAACGTCGACGACTGCCTGCTGGAAAAAAGCGGAGAGATCACGGACGAATACATTCAGCTCGCGCAGGAGTACATACGCGCAAGCGAATACGCCCTTTCTCATCCGTCGGTGCCGGATTTCCGCGTTTATCTGGGCGGAGACAGAGTGCGCCACCCGGTATTCGGAGACGGCACCGTGACCGGAAAACAGAACGGCTGTTATGTCGTTAAATTCGACAGCGGCAACATCAGAACGATCTCCGAAGGCTCCGGCGTGCTTCAGCCGATATAATCTTTAACCTACACGGGCACGAAAAATTTTAATCTGATACGAATTTAAAAAAGCGCGGATCTCCGCTCTTTTTATATGTCTTGCCGCGTCGTATCCGCGCGGCATCAATCAAGCATATCAGCCGTGATTTGCCGGCATCGTATTCGCTTTCACGCCTTTTCAGCGTTACTCCGACAAAAGTCCGACGAGCCTTTCCGCCGCCGTCTTCGTATCCTCAGGACTTCCGAAAGTGGAGAATCTGAAATAGCCCTCGCCGCAAGATCCGAAGCCCTCTCCCGGGGTGCCGACGATCTGTGCCTTTTCGAGAAGAAAGTCGAAAAATTCCCAGCTGCTCATTCCGCGCGGGCACTTCATCCAGATATACGGCGCGTTCTTGCCGCCGCAATACCATATTCCGAGTTTGTCGAGCGCGTCGGTCAGATATTTAGCGTTTTTCTTGTATACGGCAATGTTTTGTTTTATCTCTTTCTGCCCTTCTTCTGTAAACACTGCCGCCGCTCCCTTTTGCAGGATATACGAAACGCCGTTCGTCTTGGTGGTGCGGTTCCTGACCCACATCGCGTTCAGGTTCATCCCCTCTCTTTCAAGCTCTTTGGGGATCACTGTATAGCCGCAGCGCGTGCCCGTAAAGCCCGCCGTCTTTGAAAGCGAGCATATCTCTATCGCACACGTTCTTGCGCCTTCTATCTCGAAAATGCTGTGCGGCAGGCTCTCGTCTTCGATAAACGCTTCGTACGCCGCGTCGAAGAGTATCACCGCGCCGGTTTTGTTGGCGTAGTCCACCCACTTTTTGAGTTTTTCTTTCGTGAATACCGCGCCGGTGGGATTATTGGGAGAACAGATATAGAGTATCTGCGCGTCTGTGCTCTCGTCCGGAAGGGGCAGAAAGCCGTTTTCCTCTCCCGAAGCGAGATGGACTATTTTCCTGCCCGCCATCACGTTTGCGTCCACGTAAGCGGGGTATGCCGGTTCGAGAACGAGCGCGGCGTCCGACTTGTCGAACAGATCGAGTATGTCGCCGAGTTCGTCGCTTGCACCGCTTGAAACGAACGCCTCGTCCGCTTCTATCTTCACGCCGCGACGCGCATAGTAGTCAGCGACCGCCGTCCTGAAGAAATGCGCTCCGCATTCAGGCATATATCCGTGGAAGGTCTCCTTTTTCGCCTGATCGTCAACCGCTTCGTGAAGCGCTTTTATTACCTCATTGCAAAGCGGAAGCGACACGTCTCCGATGCCGAGACGGTAAAGATACGCCCCGTCGTGGCTTTCCACGTAAGCGCGCGTCTTTTGCGCTATTCTGTAAAAAAGATAAGAATCTTTCAGATTTTCGTAATAATGATTGGGTTTCAGCATTGAATTTCTCCTTCAAAAACCGTGCGTGCCGGTCCCGTCATAATGACCTTGCCGTCCTCGCACCTGATGTTGAGCGCTCCTCCGTCCAGAGTCACGTCCACGCTTTTGCCGTCGCAAAGCCCGCTTCTGACCGCCGCCGCAACGCTGGCGCAGGTGCCCGTTCCGCAAGCCATCGTGATGCCGCTGCCTCTTTCCCAGACGCGCATGCGCAGTTTGTCCTTGCCTGTCACGCTGACGAACTCGACGTTCACGCCTCCCGGGAAGCGCGGATGCTTTTCAACGAGAGGTCCCACGGTATCCACGGGCGCGCTGTCGGCGTCGTCGACGAAAATCACGGCATGAGGATTGCCGACGTCAACCGGCACAAATGCTATCCCTCCTGCGACGTCAAGCTTTTCCGGCTCTCCGACGGTGACTTTGCCCATATCCACGGCAACGCTGTCCACCTTGCCGTCGACGACAAAAAGTTTGAGATACTTTATGCCTGAAAGGGTCTCTACCGCCAGTTCCGTCTTTTTGGTATAGCCTTTGTCATAAACGTATTTGCCCACGCAACGTATGCCGTTGCCGCACATTTTAGCTTCGCTGCCGTCCGCGTTGAATATACGCATTTTAAAATCTGCTACGTCTGAAAGGCTTATCAGCACCAAGCCGTCGCCGCCTATGCCGAAATGACGGTCGGACAGCTTAACGCTGAGCGCTTCGGGATCCTTGGGCGCGCCGTATACGTAGATATAGTCGTTGCCCAGTCCCTCCATTTTAGTGAATTTCATAAATTCTCCTTATTTGCCGTCAATAGTGGATACGCTTAAGGTTATCTCTTCGAGGACGTCGAGAAGAGCCCTTACCGTATCGAGCGCGGTGAGCACTGTAACGTTGTTCTCTATCGCGCATTGTCTTATCGCAGAACCGTCGGATATCTTGTTCTCGTTGCTGACGTCGCGGGTATTTATTACGTAAGTCACGTAACCCTGACGAATGGAATCGAGGATATCGGTAGACCCCTCGCTTATTTTCTTCATTATACGCGTCTTTATACCGTGGCTCTTAAGGAACTTGGCGGTACCTTCCGTAGCCTCTATGTTGAAACCGAGGTTGTAGAACCTGCGTATAAGCGGAAGCGCCTCTTCCTTGTCGCCGTCCGCTATAGTCGCGAGGACGGTGCCGTAATTCTGAACCTTTACGCCCGAAGCCTGGAGCGCCTTGTACAGCGCGCGGGTCAGGCTCTTGTCGTAGCCTATCGCTTCGCCCGTAGATTTCATTTCGGGAGACAGGTAGGAATCCATGCCGCGCAGTTTGGAGAAGGAGAACGCGGGAGCTTTAGCGTAGCAACGTTTCTTTTCCTCAGGGTAGATAACGTTTATGCCCTGCTCTTTGAGGCTCTTGCCGAGAATGACCAGCGTCGCTATGTCCGCAAGGTCGTAGCCCGTCGCCTTCGAAAGGAACGGCACGGTACGCGACGAACGCGGATTGACCTCTATGATGAACACGTTTTCTTCCTTGTCGACTATGAACTGGATATTGAAAAGACCGATTATGCCTATTCCGAGTCCGAGTTTCTGCGTATAGTCGAGGATAACGTTCTTGACTTTCTGCGATATGGAGAAGGACGGATATACGCTTATCGAGTCGCCCGAGTGAACGCCCGTGCGCTCTACCAGTTCCATTATGCCGGGAACGAAAACGTCCTTGCCGTCGCAGACCGCGTCGACTTCTACCTCTTTGCCCATGATGTATTTATCGACCAGTACGGGTTTGTCCTCGTCTATCTCGACCGCCGTCTTAAGGTAATGACGGAGCTGTTCTTCGCCAGCGACTATCCTCATCGCTCTGCCGCCTAAGACGAAGCTGGGACGCACGAGAACGGGATAACCTATCTCCTTCGCCGCCGCGATGCCGTCCTCTATCTTAGTGACCGCTCTGCCCTTGGGCTGAGGTATGTTGAGCTCTACGAGAAGCTTTTCGAACGCGTCGCGGTTTTCAGCCTTTTCTATCGCGTCGCGGTCGGTGCCGATTATTTTTACTCCGCGCGCGCTCAGCGGCTCGGCGAGGTTTATAGCCGTCTGTCCGCCGAGAGAAGCTATGACGCCTATCGGCTTTTCGAGATCTATCACGTTCATTACGTCTTCGACGCAGAGCGGCTCGAAATACAGCTTGTCCGAAGTCGTATAGTCGGTGGACACCGTTTCAGGGTTATTGTTGATTATTATCGCCTCGAAGCCCGCTTTCTTTATCGTCTTTACCGCGTGCACTGTCGAATAGTCGAACTCTACGCCCTGACCTATACGGATAGGCCCGCTGCCGAGAACAACGACTTTCTTTTTATCCGATACGATTGATTCGTTTTCCTGTTCGTAAGTAGAATAGAAATAAGGGATATAGCTTTCGAACTCTGAAGCGCAGCTGTCTATCATTTTGTAAACGGGCTTTATCCCGCATTTTTCGCGCACGCTTCTGACCTTTTCTTCTGTAGTTCCCGCGTATTTCGCGACCGACTTATCCGAAAAGCCGAAACGCTTTGCTTCTAAGACCGCTTCGGGGGTCGCGCCCGTCTTTTCAAGCGAATTTTCTATCTCTACGATATGCTTTATCTTGTGCAGGAAGAAATCGTCTATCGCGGTAGCCGCGTTTATCTCCTCTTCAGTCGCGCCGAGGCGGAAGAGCTGAGCTATCGCGTATATCCTGTCGTCCGTGCCTATCTTTATATAGTCGGTAAGCGCCTTTTTGTCCATGCCGTCGAACTTAGCCATATACACGTGGTTTACGCCCGTTTCGAGAGAACGCACCGCCTTGAGCAGGCTTTCTTCAAACGTTCTGCCCACGCTCATGACCTCGCCGGTCGCCTTCATCTGCGTGCCGAGTTTATTGTTCGCGTCCGCGAATTTGTCGAACGGGAAACGCGGCATTTTGGTTACCACGTAGTCGAGTGACGGTTCGAAAGAAGCGGGCGTATTTGCCAGCATTATTTCATCGAGGTTCATTCCCACGCCTATCTTAGCCGAAACGCGCGCAATCGGATAGCCGCTCGCCTTTGAAGCGAGAGCCGATGAACGCGAAACGCGGGGGTTTACCTCTATGAGATAGTATTGGAACGACTTGGGATCGAGAGCGAACTGGACGTTGCAGCCGCCCTTTATCTCCAGAGCGCGTATTATCTTGAGCGCGCTGTCTCTCAGCATATGGTATTCTCTGTTGGTAAGGGTCTGAGAAGGACATACGACTATACTGTCGCCCGTGTGTATGCCTACGGGGTCGAGGTTTTCCATGTTACAGATCGTTATCGCGGTGTCGTTGGCGTCGCGCATGACCTCGTACTCTATTTCCTTAAAGCCTTTTATGCTCTTTTCGACCAGCACCTGATGGACGGGGGAAAGCGCGAGGGCGTTTTTGATTATCTCCAGAAACTCCTCTTCGTTGTCCGCAAAACCGCCGCCAGTGCCGCCCAGCGTAAACGCGGGTCTGAGCACTACGGGGTAACCTATGCGTTCCACCGCCTTAAGACCTTCTTCGACGGTATTGGCTATCTCTGAAGGAAGAACGGGCTCTCCGAGAGACTGACAGAGTTCTTTGAAAAGCTCTCTGTCTTCAGCTCTCTCTATACTCTTGCTGTTTGTGCCGAGAAGCTCTACGCGGCATTCTCTCAATACGCCTTTCTTTTCAAGCTGCATAGCAAGGTTGAGACCCGTCTGTCCGCCGATACCCGGGATTATCGCGTCGGGACGCTCGTAGCGGATTATCTTTGCGATATATTCGAGGGTCAAAGGCTCCATATACACCTTGTCCGCGATCGACGTATCCGTCATTATCGTAGCGGGGTTGGAGTTGCAAAGCACGACTTCGTAGCCCTCTTCTTTGAGCGCGAGGCACGCCTGAGTGCCCGCATAGTCGAATTCGGCAGCCTGTCCTATGACGATAGGTCCCGAACCTATAACGAGTATCTTCTTTATGTCGGTACGCTTAGGCATTGTGCTTTCCCTCCTCTATTATCTTTAAGAATTTATCAAACAGATAAGAACTGTCCTGCGGCCCCGGGCAGCTTTCGGGGTGATACTGCACGCTGAAAACGCCGTCCTCCTCGCATTCCAGTCCCTCTACCGTATCGTCGAGAATGTTTACGTGAGTTATCTTGAGCGGAGTGCCTTTAAGGCTTTCCTTATCCACGGCGTAAGAGTGATTCTGAGAAGTGATCTCTATCTTGCCGTCCGCAAGCCTTCTTACGGGGTGGTTGCCGCCGCGGTGACCGAATTTGAGTTTGTAAGTCTTAGCGCCGTAAGAAAGCGCGATGAGCTGGTGACCGAGGCATATGCCGAATATCGGATATCTGCCGCGAAGCTGTTTAATAAGTTCGACTACGCAACCGACGTCTGTCGGGTCGCCGGGACCGTTACTGAAGAAAACTCCGTCGGGAGCGAGAACGTCTATCTGGTCTGCCGTAGTGTTGTAAGGCACGACCGTAACGTTGCAACCGCGCTTTACGAGCGACCTTATTATATTGTGCTTTATGCCGCAATCCACGGCGACTATGTCGTAATTTGCGCCCTTGCACTTGGATTTCCACGGCTTTTTACAGCTCACTCTGCTTACCGCGTCCGTAGGAACGTCCGTTTTCGCAAGTATTTCCAGCGCCTTTTCCTTTGGAGTGTCCGCCGCCGTTATCAATACCTTACGGCTGCCAAAGTCGCGTATCGAACGGGTCAGCTTTCTGGTATCAACGCCCGATATGCCCGTAATGCCGTATCTTTTCATCACGTCGCCCAGGCTCTCCTTAGCGCCGAAATTGGACGGGCGGTCGTTGTACTCTCTTACGATAAGTCCGCCTATCGTCGGGGTCTTTGTTTCGTAGTCCCAGTCAGTCATGCCGTAATTGCCGATGAGCGGATAGGTCATGACTACCGACTGGTAAGTATACGAAGGGTCGGATACTATCTCCTGATATCCGACCATAGACGTGTTGAAAACGATCTCGGTAACGCGCTCGGCGTAATCGCCGAAGCCGTAGCCGTAATATTCGGAGCCGTCCTCCAAAACAAGTTTTCTGTCAAACTCTCTCACTGTTTTCTTTCTCTCCTGTGCTTATTGTCGTGCGCCGCGCTGACGAAGCCAGCGAACAGCGGATGCGGTCTGTTGGGTCTGGATTTGAATTCGGGATGAAACTGCACGCCGACGTAGAACGGGTGATCCTTGACCTCCACCGTCTCTACCAGTCTGCCGTCGGGGGAAACGCCCGCGGTCACCAGTCCGCAAGAAGTCAGCGCGTCTCTGTATTCGTTATTGAATTCGTAGCGGTGGCGGTGCCTTTCGGATATCTCTTCCGACTTATAACATTCGTACAGCTTAGTTCCCTTCTGTACCTTGCAGGGATAGCTGCCGAGTCTTAAAGTGCCGCCCTTGTCTCTTTCCTCGCTCTGACCGGGCATAAAGTCGATGACCTTGTATCTGCAGTCCTTGTCGAACTCTCCCGAATTCGCGTTTTTAAACAATGCCACGTTTCTTGCGTATTCGATGACGGCTATCTGCATTCCGAGGCATATCCCGAGGTAGGGCACCTTGTTTTCGCGCGCGTACTGCGCCGCGAGTATCATGCCTTCTATGCCCCTGCCTCCGAAGCCGCCGGGCACTATTATTCCGTCCACGTTAGATAATACGCTTTTTACGTTGCTTTCGTCAAGCAACTCACTGTCTATCCATTCGATATCCACGAACGCGTTTATCGGATATCCCGCGTGTCTGAGCGCTTCCATGACCGAAAGGTACGCGTCGTGAAGCTTTACGTATTTGCCGACGAGACCTATTTTTACCGTGTGCTTTCTTTCCTTTATACTCCCGACCATCTTCTCCCATTCGGTAAGATCGGGCGCAGGCGCGTCTATGCCCAGTTCTCTGCATACGATGGCGGAAAAGTTCTGTTTTTCCAGCATCAGCGGCGCTTCGTAAAGCACGGGTATCGTCATATTTTCGATAACGCAGTCGGGCTTAACGTTACAGAACATGGATATCTTTCTGAATATCTCAGGTTCGAGAGGTTCGTCGCACCTTAATACGATTATGTCGGGATTTATGCCCATGCCCTGCAATTCCTTGACTGAATGCTGGGTGGGTTTGGATTTGTGTTCGTCGCTCCCGCGCAGGAAGGGCACTAAGGTAACGTGTATGAACAGGCTGTTTTCCCTGCCCACTTCCAGGGATATCTGCCTCACCGCCTCTATGAAAGGCTGAGACTCTATGTCGCCTATCGTGCCGCCTATTTCTGTTATCACGACGTCTGCGTTCGTCTTTTTTCCCACGCGGTAAACGAATTCTTTTATTTCGTTGGTTATATGCGGTATGACCTGCACGGTGGAGCCGAGATACTCCCCTCTGCGCTCCTTGTTGAGCACTCTCCAGTATACCTTGCCCGTCGTAAGGTTGGAATACTTGTTGAGATCCTCGTCGATGAACCTCTCGTAGTGTCCCAGATCGAGGTCTGTCTCCGCTCCGTCTTCCGTAACGTAGACCTCTCCGTGCTGATACGGACTCATAGTCCCGGGATCGACGTTGATATAGGGGTCGAGTTTCTGTGCCGCCACCTTAAGCCCTCTCGCCTTGAGAAGTCTGCCCAGCGATGCCGCCGTGATACCTTTGCCTAAGCCCGACACAACGCCGCCGGTCACGAATACGTATTTAGTCATAATGTCTCCTTACCGCGAATCACTCCCATTCAACCGTCGCGGGCGGCTTCGAGGTGATGTCGTAGACGACTCTGCCGACAGTCCTCACTTCGTTGGTTATTCTGCTGCTCGCCCTTTCGAGTACCTCGTAAGGCAGGCGCGTCCAGTCCGCGGTCATGAAGTCGTCCGTAGTGACCGCTCTGAGCGCCACCGTATATCCGTAAGTCCTCGCGTCGCCCATAACGCCCACGCTTCTGGTGTCGGTGAGCACCGCAAAGTACTGATTCGTGACACGCTCGAGTCCCGCGTTCACGACCTCTTCTCTGAAGATCGCGTCCGCCTCTCTCAGCGTATCGAGTTTTTCTTTGGTTATCTCCCCGATAACTCTTATCGCGAGACCGGGACCCGGGAATGGCTGACGCCATACCAGGTCCGCGGGGATACCCAGCTCAGTGCCCACCGCGCGCACTTCGTCCTTGAACAGCTCGCGCAGCGGTTCTATTATCTCGTCGAAATCTATAACGCTGGGCAGTCCGCCGACGTTGTGATGGCTCTTTATCGTCGAAGCGTCGCCCGCGCCGCTCTCTATCACGTCGGGGTAAATGGTACCCTGTACGAGATAGTTCACCTTGCCGATCTTCTTAGCCTCGCGCTCGAAAACGCGTATGAATTCTTCGCCTATTATCTTGCGCTTCTTTTCGGGTTCGGTTACCCCTTTGAGCTTTTCGAGGAACAGATCCTCTACGTTCACTCTTATTATGTTCATGTCGAAACGCTTTTTGAAAGTGCGCTCCACCATGTCTCCTTCGTCCTTTCTCAGCAGACCGTGATCGACGAAAACGCAGGTAAGGTCGGATCCTATCGCCTTGTGAAGAAGCACAGCCGCGACCGACGAATCAACGCCGCCCGAAAGCGCGCACAGCACTTTTTTGCCCTTGAGCTGCTTTGCATACTTTTCGACCGCCTCTTTAGCAAAGTCCGACATCTTCCAGTCGCCCGAACACTTGCATATCGCGAAAAGGAAGTTGTGAAGCATTCTCTTGCCGTATACCGTATGTGTGACCTCGGGGTGGAACTGCACCGCATATATGCTCTTTCCGTCGCTCATCGCCGCGCACGGGCAATGCTGAGTAGTCGCGGTGACGGTAAAGCCGTCGGGCACGCACTTTATATAGTCGGTATGGCTCATCCAGCATATGCTCTTTTCGGGTACTCCCTCGAACAACGGGTCGTCTTTGACTGAAAGCTCTATCTTGCCGTATTCGCCCAAAGCGCCCGCGCTGCATATTTCGCCGCCCGTAAGCCACGCGGTCAGCTGCGCGCCGTAACATATCCCCAGTACGGGAATGCCCAGTTCAAGCACTTTTTTGTCGCAATGCGGCGACTTTTCGTCGTAAACGCTGTTGGGTCCGCCGGTAAATATAATGCCCTTGTAACCCTCTGCGGCTATCTCTTCCGCGGTGATCTTGTTGTACGGTTTTATCTCGGCGTACACGTTCTGTTCGCGCACTCTGCGCGCAATCAGCTGGTTGTACTGTCCGCCGAAATCGAGTACCAGAATTTTTTCCATATATATGCCTCTCAAATATATTTTTTACTTCTTTATTTTCCGCTGTCGCCGTAGTTGGAAAGCACTCTCGCGGACGGGTCGGATACGTCGCAGCCCTTCCAGCTCTTGTTGGGCATCCAGAAGTCCTTTATCATCTCTCCCTGCCCCGGATAGTACTTTTCGAATATCTCTCTGTATAACAACGATTCTTTGGTGAACGGGCGCGCGTGCGCATACCGCGCGCGCTTTTCTTCGTATTCTTTATCCGAATAATACCCGTCTGCGTACTCTTTCAGATAGTCGACCATCGAGTGCCCGACCGCGTCCGAAAAAGCCGCCTTTTCTCTCATCAGTATGTCGTAAGGGAGCCAGTCTCCTTCAAACGCCTTTCTCAGAAGATACTTGCCCTTTCCGTACACGTTCATCTTTATCGCGGGATCCAGACTCATTACGTATTTCACGAAATCCAGATCTCCGAAAGGCACCCTCGCTTCAAGCGAGTTGACCGATATGCACCTGTCCGCGCGCAGCACGTCGTACATATAAAGTTCTCTCACTCGCTTTTGAGCTTCCTTCTGAAACTCTTCCGCGCTCGGCGCGAAATCGGTGTACTTGTAGCCGAAAAGTTCGTCTGAGATCTCTCCGGTCAGGAGCACTCTTATGTCCGTCGTCTCGTGTATCGCCTTGCAGACCAGATACATGCCTATGCTGGCGCGCACGGTCGTTATATCGAAAGTGCCCAGTATTTTAATTACCGTATCGAGCGCCGCCAGAACTTTTTCCTTGTCGATTATGACCTCTGTATGCTCGCTGCCGATATAGTCAGCAACTTCGCGGGCATACCTCAAGTCTATCGCGTCGCCGCTCATGCCTATCGAAAAGGTCTTTATCGGCTTTGCGCTTTTTTTTGCCGCGACTGCGCATACCAGAGAAGAATCAAGTCCTCCGCTCAGAAGAAAGCCAACTTTCGCGTCGGCTATAAGGCGTTTTTCTATTCCGGCAACCAGTTTTTCGCGTATCTTCGCGCAGGCTTCCTCTACGCCGTCTTTACTGACTTCTTCAACAGCGGCGATATCGCAATATCTTACAAACTTTTCGCCGTCGTAGTAACAGCCGGGAGGAAAAGGCATGATCCTGTCCGTCAGCCCGACAAGGTTGATCGCCTCGCTCGCGAACATGATCGCGCCAGTTTCGTCGTAACCGTAGAAAAGCGGTCTTATCCCGATCGGATCCCTCGCGGCAACGAATCTACCGCGCTTTGCGTCGTATATCACAAGGGCATATTCCGCATCCAGCATAGCGAACGTGTCCGTTCCGTACTCCTTATAGAGAGGCAGGAGCACCTCGCAGTCCGAATCGCTTCTGAACGCATACTTGCCTTCAAGCGCCTTTCTGAATTTGTCGAAGCCGTATATCTCGCCGTTGCATACGATGTAGTCTCCGTCAAGACAAAACGGTTGCATTCCCTCGGGCGTAAGCCCCATGATCGCGAGCCTGTGGAAGCCCAAAAGCCCGGCGCCGGTATCAACGATCCTGCTGTCGTCAGGACCCCTCGACACGGTGCGCGAAAAACCTTCTTCGAATTTCTCGCGCGGCGCGTCGCTCCGGCAATATGCCATTATCGAACACATAAGCCCTCCGTTATCTTACGCCGAACAGCAGTTCTCCGTAAGTGGGCACCGGCCAGTATTCGGACGCGGTTTGAGTTTCCGCCTCGTCCACTACCGCCCTGAGAGCGCTCATTCTGGGAAGGATCGCGTCCCTGATATAGTCCGCTTCGGATATTATATCACAAAAATCCCTGACGTGAACGACAGCTTCTTTAAGTTCTGCCGTACAAGCCGCTGCGCGGTCTACCGATCCTGACAGCTTTTTTGCCAGCCCGTGTTCGTAATCACAACTTATATCAGGCATGAAATTTTTCTTGGAAATTGCCGTTTCGCAAATTTTCGAAACGTATTTTTCTATCGCCGGAACAAGCTGTCTCTCCGCCATGTCAACCATCGTCTCAGCTTCTATAAGCACCGCTTTGCAATAGTTGTCCAGCATTATGTCGCACCTAGATCTAAGCTCCGTCTCAGTGTAAACGCCCTGAGATGTCAGCATGTCCACGTTCTTCTTGTCGAGAAGGTGCGGCATACAGTCGGGTGTGGTGCGGTAGTTGGAAAGACCTCTCCTCTCAGCTTCTTTTATCCATGCTTCGTCGTAACCGTTGCCGTTGAAGATGATGCGTTTGTGATCCTTGATCGTCTTCTTTATCATAAGGTGCAGAGCCGTGTTGAAATCCTCCACTCCTTCAAGCCTGTCGGCATACTGTTTCAGACTCTCCGCGACCGCGGCGTTCAGCATGATGTTCGCGCACGCAATGCTGTTGGACGAACCGAGCATTCTGAATTCGAACTTGTTGCCGGTGAACGCAAACGGCGACGTTCTGTTTCTGTCCGTCGTATCCTTCTGGAAAAGAGGGAGAACGTCCACGCCCAGTTTGAGCTGAGTCTTTTTCTTTCCGCTGTACGGCTTGTCGTTTTCTATCGCTTCGAGCACTGCCGTGAGTTCGTCGCCGAGGAATACCGAAAGCACTGCGGGCGGAGCTTCGTTCGCGCCCAGTCTGTGGTCGTTGCCTGCGGTTGCGACCGCGATCCTGAGCAGATCCTGATAGTCGTCCACGGCTTTGAGAACCGCGCAAAGGAAAAGCAGGAACTGCGCGTTCTCATACGGCGTTTCGCCCGGAGTGAGCAGGTTTACTCCCTTGTCCGTCGCCATGGACCAGTTGTTGTGTTTGCCGCTGCCGTTTACGCCCGCAAACGGTTTTTCATGCAACAGGCATACAAGTCCGTGACGGGAAGCGACCTTCTGCATTATCTCCATGGTCAGCTGGTTGTGATCGGTCGCGATGTTCGTCGTGCTGTATATGGGCGCAAGCTCGTGCTGAGCGGGAGCGACTTCGTTGTGCTCGGTTTTCGCAAGTATGCCCAGTTTCCACAGTTCCTCGTTCAGGTCTGCCATGAAAGCTTCCACTCTGGGCTTGATCACGCCGAAGTAATGGTCGTCAAGTTCCTGCCCCTTGGGAGGCTTGGCTCCGAACAGGGTGCGGCCGGTATATATCAGGTCCTTTCTCTTGTCGTACATTTCCTTGTCTATAAGGAAATATTCCTGCTCGGGTCCCACCGAAGTGCGCACGCATTTGACGTTCGTGTTGCCGAACAGCTTCAATATTCTCATAGCCTGCCTGTTCAGCGCTTCCATAGAACGCAGGAGCGGGGTCTTTTTATCCAGCGCTTCGCCGCCGTACGAACAGAACGCCGTCGGTATGCAGAGCGTCTTTCCTTTTATGAACGCGTAAGACGTCGGGTCCCACGCCGTGTAACCTCTCGCTTCGAACGTCGCCCTGAGTCCTCCCGACGGGAAGCTGGACGCGTCAGGTTCGCCTTTTATCAGCTCCTTGCCCGAAAACTCCATAATCACCCTGCCGTCGGGCGCGGGAGTTATGAAGCTGTCGTGCTTTTCGGCGGTTATACCGGTAAGAGGCTGAAACCAGTGCGTGTAGTGCGTCGCGCCGTGAGCGATCGCCCAGTCTTTCATGGCATTCGCGACCGCGTTGGCTACCGAGATGTCGAGTTGCGACCCTCTGTCGATGGTTCTTTTGAGAGATCTGTACACGTCCGCAGACAACGTTGCTCTCATTACTCTGTCGTCAAAGACCATGCTGCCGAAATAGTCCGATACCGTTTGCATAATTTTATTCTCCTTTTCAATAAAAAAGGGCAATGGCGCCTATGCTTTTCAACATAGACGCCATTGCCCGTTTGATTTATGTTTCGGATTATACACAACGCGAAATGGTTTGTCAACGAATTTCAACAAATTCACATAAAAAAATTTTTTGTCCCTTTTCTCCTCTTTTTTTGATTGTTTTATGTTGACTATCTTTTTCCCCCCGTGCTATAATCTGTCAAACGGGCAAAGGCGTTCGTTTTTGAGGATAACTGTCCTTAAAAACGCGCCTTTGCCTTTTTTATTGCAAAAAAGAGAGGATTTTATATGTTATTGAAAGAAGGTCAGATAAGGATCCCGTCGGGTTGTGCGGTTTCCGCGGTCATATCCCGAAGCGGCGAACTGATGAGCGGCGAAAAAATCGTCGCCAGCATGGTCCCGATGCACGAACGCTCAAACGGACTGGGCGGCGGCTTCGCAGGTTACGGGATATACCCGGATATGGCGGAGTTTTACGCCTTTCATATGTTTTTCGAAAACAGAGAAAGCCAGAAACAGTGCGAAGCTTATCTTAAAGAAGGCTTCGAGATAGTAAAAGCGGAGCCCATGCCGGTGCGCAAGACCCCGGCGATAACGGACGAACCGATAATATTCAGATATTTCCTGTCTCCTCTCCGCTCACGTATAGCCGACGCGCAGGTGGACGAACGCGAATTCGTCGCGCGCGCGTCAATCCATATAAACGTATGCATAAAAGGCGCTTACGTGGTTTCGGGCGGAAAGAACATGGGCGTGTTCAAGGCGGTGGGCTTCCCGGAAGACGTCGGAGAGTTTTACCGCCTGGACGAATATTCCGCTTACTGCTGGACGGCGCACGGCAGGTACCCGACCAACACACCCGGCTGGTGGGGCGGCGCACACCCGTTCGGGCTTCTCGATTACACGGTCGTCCACAACGGCGAGATATCTTCTTACGACGCAAACCGCAGATATATCGAAGGATACGGATATAAATGCACCTTGCAGACAGATACCGAAGTTTTCACTTATATCGCCGATTACCTTATCCGCAGAAAGGGGCTTACTCCTGAAGAGACGGCTAGCGTCATCGCCGCGCCGTTCTGGTCGACGATAGAAAACAAACCGCCCGTGGAAAGAAAAAAACTGACCTATCTCAGAAACGTATTTTCCGGACTGCTCGTCACAGGTCCGTTCTCGATAATACTCGGATTCACGGGCGGACTTATGGCGCTCAACGACAGACTCAAACTCCGTTCCATGGTCGTTGCGGATAAGGACGACAGAGTTTTCATCGCAAGCGAAGAAGCGGCGATCAGGGTCATGGAGCCCGACGCTGCGAACGTGCGCGCACCCGAGGGCGGCGAACCCGTCGTAGTAAGAGTTGAGGAGGGCAGATACTGATGCAGACAGATTATATATATCCGACTTACGAAGTCGTAAGAAACGACCGCAGATGCAACTGCTGCGGACTGTGCGTACGCGAATGTTCGTACGGCGTGCACTACCGCTCGGAAGACGGCAGATTCGTCTTGTCCGACGACTCAAAATGCGTGAACTGTCAGCGTTGCGTAGCGACCTGCCCGTCTCACGCGTTGAAGATAGTAAAAAGCAACTGCGATTTCAGAGAAAACGCGAACTGGTCGGGAGACTCGATCAAGGAGATAATGAAGCAAGCCGGAAGCGGCGGCGTGCTGCTCTCTTCTATGGGCAATCCTCAGCCGTACCCGGTTTACTGGGATAAACTTCTGATCAACGCGTCGCAGGTCACCAACCCGCCGATAGATCCTCTGAGAGAGCCCATGGAGACGCGCGTTTTCCTGGGAAAGAAACCTTCTGAAATAGCGAGAGACGAACACGGGCAGCTGATTTCTGATCTTCCGCCACGTCTTACGCTGGAACTTCCGATACTCTTTTCTGCAATGAGTTACGGCTCTATCAGCTACAACGCTCACGCGGCGCTCGCCGGCGCGGCGACAGAGCTGGGCACCTGCTACAATACGGGCGAAGGAGGTCTGCACGAGAACTTTTACCGCTACGGCGCGAACACGATCGTACAGGTTGCTTCCGGCAGATTCGGCGTGCACAAAGACTACCTCGAAGCGGGCGCGGCTATTGAGATAAAAATGGGTCAGGGCGCAAAGCCCGGCATCGGCGGTCACCTGCCCGGTTCAAAGATAGTCGGCGACGTGTCGCGCACCAGAATGATACCCGAAGGCTCGGACGCGATATCCCCCGCTCCTCACCACGACATATATTCGATAGAAGACCTCCGTCAGCTCGTGTTCTCGCTGAAAGAAGCGACCGGATACAAAAAACCCGTCATCGTCAAGATAGCCGCAGTGCATAACGTTGCCGCGATAGCCAGCGGCATAGCGAGAAGCGGCGCGGACGTCATCGCGATCGACGGTTTCAGAGGCGGCACCGGCGCGGCTCCTACGCGTATCAGAGACAACGTGGGCATACCCGTAGAACTCGCTCTCGCCGCAGTCGACACGAGGCTCAGAGACGAAGGCATAAGAAACGACGTCTCGCTTATAGTCGGCGGAAGCATACGAAATTCGACAGACGTAGTCAAAGCCGTCGCTCTCGGTGCGGACGCCTGCTATATCGCGACCGCCGCCCTTATCGCGATGGGCTGCCATATGTGCAGAAACTGCCAGAGCGGCAAATGCAACTGGGGTATAGCGACCCAGAATCCCGAACTCGTAAAACGTCTCGACCCCGAAGAAGGTCGCCGCCGCTTAGTCAATCTGCTGACGGCATGGAAACACGAGATAACCGAAATAATGGGCGGCATGGGCATCAACTCGATAGAAGCGCTACGAGGCAACAGGCTCATGCTTCGCGGTATAGGGCTTACCGAAAAGGAACTTTCCGTACTCGGCGTAGCTCACGCGGGAGAATAATCCGTTATTCCGTAGTCAAATCCAAAGGAGGTATGTTATAATGATCGTATTAAACGCGCGTGCGACCGACAACGCCGCACTTAACGAAATGATAAGAAGCTCGAAAGAAGATTGCGAAATAGTCGGATGCCTGGGCGAGAGATTTATCGGCGCCGGACTTGCGGACAGGACCCTGACGCTAAAAGGCATCCCCGGCAACGCGCTGGGCGCCTACCTCGACGGCGCGAAAATATACGTTGAGGGAAACGCGCAGGATGCCGTCGGCGACACTATGAACGGCGGCGAGATCGTGATAAACGGAAGCGCAGGCGACGCGCCGGGATACGCTATGCGCGGAGGCAAGATCTATATTAAAGGCAACGCGGGCTACCGCGCCGGCATCCATATGAAAGAATACGACGGCAAATTCCCCGTCATGATAATCGGCGGCAGATGCGGCAGCTTTATGGGAGAATACCAGGCTGGCGGGCTTATAATCGTGCTGGGGCTCAACGACGACGGCAAACGCATAGTCGGAAACTTCCCCTGCGCGGGCATGCACGGCGGCAAGGTGCTTCTGAGAGGAAACGCGGAGGGCGTGAATTTTCCGGGCAAAGTCACTGCAAAAACCGCCACCTGCGAAGATATGCTCGCAGCCGAAGGTTATATAAAAGAGTTCTGCGCCGCGTTCGGCATGGACGAAAACGAGGTGCTCTCTTCTCCGTTCACGGTCGTGACCCCGGACAGCGCGAACCCGTACAAACGCATGTATGTAGAAAACTAACACAAAGGTGATATCATGAAATATACGTCAAGCGAAGTTCTTCAATACGTCAGAGAGGAGGACGTAAAGTTCATCCGTCTCGCGTTTACCGACGTCTTCGGAAATCAGAAAAACATCTCGGTGATGCCCGCCGAACTCGACCGCGCATTCAGGTTCGGCATAGCCATCGACGCGTCAGCCATCGCCGGTTTCGGCGACGTGGCTCACAGCGATCTTTTCCTGCACCCCGACCCGTCCACTCTTACGGTACTGCCGTGGAGACCGGAACACGGCAAGGTTGTCAGGATGTTCTGTTCCGTGCTCTGCCCTGACGGCTCCCCGTTCGTAGCGGATACGCGCGGCATACTTATCAAAGCGGTCGAAGCGGCTAAGAAAAAAGGCTATTCCTTCAACTTCGGCACAGAAATGGAATTTTATCTGTTCAGGCTTGACGAACACGGCTATCCCACGAAAATACCTTATGACAACGCAGGCTATATGGACGTCGCTCCTTTAGACAGAGGCGAAAACGTACGGAGGGAGATCTGCCTTACCTTAGAGCAGATGGGCATCATGCCCGAAGGCTCTCACCACGAGGAAGGTCCCGGGCAGAACGAGATAGACTTCCGCTACTCCGACGCTCTGACAGCCGCAGACAATGCGGTGACTTTTCGCTCCGTAGTGCAGACGATCGCGGCAAGGAACGGGCTTTTCGCCGACTTTTCAGCCAAGCCGCTCGCGGACGAACCGGGCAACGGTCTGCATATAAACGTGTCCGTAGACGGCGCGAAGCACGAGGAGACGATCCCTTTCGTGATTGCGGGCATACTCGATAAGATACGCGATATCACCGTATTCCTCAATCCGACAAAAGACTCTTATGCGCGCCTTGGCAACAACAAGGCTCCCCGCTATATCTCATGGTCGGGCGAAAACCGCTCTCAGCTGATAAGGATCCCCGCAGCCGTCGGCGAATACAGACGTGCGGAACTTCGCTCCCCCGACTCTCAGGCAAATCCTTACCTCGCGTTCGCCCTTATGATATACGCGGGACTGTACGGCATTGAAAACAAACTGCCGCTACCCGCGCCCGCGGACATAAATCTGTATACCGCAGATAAAAAAACGCTTGAAAAATTCGCGACCATCCCCTCGGGACTCAACGAGGCGGTCGAGGCGGCAAAGACGAGCGACTTCGTTTCTCTCTGCCTGCCATCAGAAGTGATCGCGGCGTACTGCAAAAGCTGACGGCAAATCGCATCCGACATATCCGGAGGGAGACAATGGACTTTAAAGAACGTGTTTACAGCGTACTTACTGTTTCTGACGGAGAGAAGTTTTCCGCTTCTCTTTCTCCTTTGCTCCCCGAAAGAACCTTTTCACCGGTGATAAGGGTGTCCGACTCCGCGACCGCAAAGCGCGCGATGCTTGAAAGAGAGTACGATATCGTGCTTATCAACGGCACCCGCGCCGACGACCGCGCCGCAAAACTCGCGATAGACGTCTGCACGGACAAAGGCTGCGTCGCCATACTCTTCGTCAGGCGCGAGCTGTATGCGGAAATATACGCAAAAGTGTCCGACTTCGGCGTGCTGACTCTTCCCCTCCCGTCCTCCCCCCAGATGGTTGTCCAGGCGCTTGACTGGGCGCGCGCGACCAGAGAACGTATGCGCCGCTACCAGAAATCCGCACAGACCGTCGAACAGAAAATGGAGGAGATCCGCATCGTCAACAGGGCGAAGTGGCTGTTGATCGACGTCCTCAAAATGACCGAAGCCGACGCTCACCGCTACATAGAAAAACAGGCGATGGACAGATGCGTTTCAAAACTCGAAGTCGCAAAAGGCATCCTGAACACTTACAAATGACCACAAAACGCTGCGCCGCGTTTCATCGTATATCAGCTTTCCTTTTCCGGTATCCCGTTTCAGAGGATCGTCTTTTACAACTTTTCAAAAATATCACGCAGATCGGGCTTGAGCCGGAAGGCGGAAATATATCTGTCCTTACCGTCCGGCAAATCAATTTTTCAATCTCGAATAAACAGCCTTTTATTTAAAGTATTTTTATAAAGTCACGCCTTTCGTTTGCACACAGGCGCGCGCCGTGCTATCATATTGTTTGCCGCAAATTGCGGAAAATGAGGGAGTATGCGTTTCAAATACGGTTGCAGGGACGGAATTCCGATCATGCTGGGATATCTCACCGTTTCGTTCACCTTCGGAGTCGGTTGCGTTGCGAAAGGCTTCGCCTGGTGGATGCCCCTTTTATGCTCTTTCACCAATTTTACCGGCACGGGTCAGTTCGCCGGCATGGATCTCATCGCCGCAGGCGGAAGCGTCGCGGAACTCGTCGCCGCTATGCTGGTGATAAATGCGCGCTATGCGCTTATGGGCATTTCCCTTTCTCAGAAACTGGAACCCGGAACGGGACTCGGACAAAGGCTTCTGATCGCATTCGGGCTTACCGACGAAAATTACGCCGTTTCCATGCGACAGCCGCGCGACGTCTCCTTTTCTTATTTCATGGGAGTGTCTCTCACCGCTTTCGTCGGCTGGGTGAGCGGGACCCTGCTAGGAGCGCTTGCCGGCAACATACTGCCCGAAAGTCTTTTAAGCGCGTTCGGCATCGCCCTCTACGCGATGTTCATAGCCATCGTCGTTCCCCCTTGCCGCACGTCCAAGGCAGTCATGACCGTAGTTCTGACTGCGATAGCGCTGAGCTGTCTTTTCTACTATGTTCCCGGGCTCAATAAGCTTTCTTCAGGCTGGTCGATAATAATATGCGGCATTGCGTCCGCTTTTGTCGGCGCGGTATTCTTTCCCGTCAGACAGGACGGAGAAAACGGCGGAAAGCCTGCCGACGGCGTTGTGTTCGGCGGCGACGCAAAAAGCGAAAACGTTGAAAAAGCGGATACGTATCGGCAAAATCAGGGTGAAGCGACAAAAAACTGCGCCTCGGGAGACTGCAAATGAACGTGTTTGAAGTCGTATGGAAAATCGCTCTTATGGCAGGGCTGACATACCTTTGCCGCGTCGTCACTCTCGTTCTCGTCCGCAAGAAGATAACCAACGTGCGCGTGCTTTCCTTCTTCGAATATCTGCCGTACGGCGTGCTCAGCGCAATGGTCTTTCCCGCCGTCTTCTACTCTTCGGCAAGTCTGATATCCGCTCTTATAGGCACAGCGGTGGCAGTCGTGCTTTCCTTCTTCAGACGCGGACTTCTGACCGTCGCGCTTTCTGCAACAGCCGCAGTCTTACTGACCGAACTCATCGTCTCTCTTATCTGATGAGAAACGGGCAAGCCTGAGCCTCCTGAAATTTCACTCATCGCTACATCTCATCTTTTCGCCCGATCCAAAGACCGGGTTTTTCAGACCGTGATCTGTCAATCAGGCTGCGCTTTCAAGGCTATCTCTCTGTTGTTTGCTGACGCACAGTCCGGATATAAAAAAACGGACGGCAAAGCCGTCCGCGTATCAACAGTGATTTAATTACTTATAGTCCTCTTCCGATACCATGTCCGCGCCGGGCGCCCATTTAGCAACGCTGGCTATACCCGCCTTGCAGCTCGCTTTGGTCGCATAACCGCCTTCCGAAATGCACAGCAGATTGCCGTTGTTGGCTTTCAGACGGTAACGGAACTTGCCCTGTTTGTCAACGTATATCTCGTACTTGGGGTTGGTGAGCGTCTCGTAACCGCGCGCGAGAGTCTGATCCTCGATCTTCTCTGTCGCGCAGAATTTGCGGACTGAATCAATGCCCGCCTTGCAACTTTTCAGATCTGAATATGCACCTTCGCATACCGCTATGGTCTCTTTGTTGGGAGCCTTGAGTCTGAAATTGAAATTGCCCTTTGCCGTCTTTGAATAGACGAAAGTACCTTTGAGTTCGTATGCCATAAAATTCTTCTCCTTTATCTCTCCGACCTTAATCGGAACGCTTACTCTGAGTTTATCTCAAACCCGTCCCACAACAATTAAATTATAATCGCAATTGATCCGCGTGTCAACACCCGCCTTGGATAAACGCATCCCGGACAAGGTTATTTTGCTTAAATTTTACAATATCGGCAGATCTGCCTCCTGCAAAGAAAACAACCGGAAAGATTCCCGTTTATGAACGGAAAAAATAAACAAAGCGGCTTAAAAGCCGCCTTGCTTATGAGAAAGAAAGTTTTACGCCCATATTATAAGGGATAGTAGTGTTTGGTTGTCTTTCATGCCTTCGCGTCGCCGGGAGCGTGAACAGGTCACGCCCCGTCGGTTTGACGCGCTTACCCGATGTCGGTTGAGCTTGCATGCACGGTTACTAACGCATTTGCGTCTGCAAGGAGTACGTTGTTGTAATTCTTTGCGAATACTTTGTATCCGATACTCACGGAAGACGCCGCCTCTATCTTGTCGACTATCTCTGCGTCGGTCACGATGAGGCACAACTGCTTGCCGGAATACTTGCCCTCTTCGCTGAAGCTGAAAGAACCGAATCCGTAAGTTCCCTTTTCAGCGTCGAAAGAAGCGAACTTGTACTCGCCCGAAGCGAGGGTTATCTCCTCATTGTCTACGGTAAGCTTTATCTCGTGATTGAAGGTGACGCCCTTGACAACTTTGTCCGCGGGGCATATCGGGCTGATGTTGAACACGTATCCGGCGTAACTGCTCTGCGTGCTCCTGACCGCGGTGTCACCTATTGTCAGAGAATAAGCCGTCGTCTTGTCCGTCAATTCGCTTTCGCAGATCAGCTGACCGTTATAGTCGGGAGCAACGAAGCTTATCTTTCCGACCACGTTGAGCGTACTTGCCGCGACGTACTCGGGATTGGTTATCTTGACGTAAAACTCGTAGTTCACCGGCATGAAGTAGTCGAAGAACAGATTGTCAAGCTTTACTTCTTCGCCGTTCACGAGCGTATACAGATAATAATCGTCCGCAGTCAGCGTCGCGACCACGCCTTCCTTATCGGCAAGTTCCACGACTATTTCTGCGTTGATACCGCTGCCGTACTGGTCCGCGCGGCTTATCACGACTTTGAAGTTGTCCGCTTCTTCCGCGGTAATGTCGGCTTTATATCCGGGTACGACCGCGTTTTCGCTGACGTTGAACAAGTACTTCACGGAAACGTTTGCCTTGTAAAGTACCGTTACCTCGTAAGTGCCGGATTCAGCGAAGGACACGTTGATGCCGTTGAACAAATTCTTCGGCACGTCAGAGGTCTCTCTTCTGCCTTTCTTTCAGTTGTCTGGGCAGATCTTTCCGATCAAGCACAAAAAGTTGCTTGCTCCAAAAAAATCCATAAAATTTTTAACAGGAAATTTGTGTCAAACTTTTCAGACCGTGTCGCCTTTTACGTATTCGCACGAAAGCTCCACGTCTCTCAGACAACCGTTCTCAACCGCGTCCACAATAAGACGCGCGGTTTCAACGCCAATCTCTCTGATCGGTCTGTTGATTACGGTCGGTTTCACGGCAAAGACGTCTGCGTCGTCTTCAAGATCAAGTCCGACGAACGAAACACTCTCTTTCCAATTTTCTCTGAACCTGTTCAGCGCGGTAAGCGCGCCAATGCTCATTTCGTAATTGCAGACGAGAAAACCGTCGATCTCGGGATGCATTTCAAGCGCGTTCTTCATCGCTTCGAAACCGCCTTTTACGGTATGTTCTGCTTTAAAAATATATTTTTCTTCGTAAATACCCGCTTCTTCAAGAACTTCGCGATACACTTCTATCCTTTCTCTGAGCACAGTCACACGCGATCTCGCGTATATCAGCGCGATGTGCCGCCTTCCCTTCGCGACCATGTCTCCTATCGCCTTCCTGTAAGCGTCTTTGTTTTTTATGACGATGTGCGCAACGTCCTTTCTTTCTTTCATGGTGTTTACCACGACGACGGGCTTTCCCTTCTCTCTCAACACATCGACGGCAGATGGAGCTCCCGATACCGGCAGCACGATGAACCCGTCCACCATTTTCGACAACATGAATCTGAACGTCTGCTGTTCAAGTTCTTCGTCCGACCTGCTGTCGCATATGATCGTTCCGTAACCGTAATTCCTCAGTTCGTTCTGGACCTCGGCAAGAATATACATGGTGATCCTGGTGTACATATCCGGCATGACTACGCCGATCGTCTTTGACGACCTGACCTTGAGAGAGCGCGCGTAATCGTTGCGGATATAACCGAGTCTCGCGATCGCGCTTTCTATCTTTTCCCTGTTGTATTCTCTTACTCTCTCTCCGTTGATATACGCGCTTATAGTCGCGACGGACAGACCGGTTTCCCTGGCAAGATCTTTAATGGTTGCGGACATTTTTCTTTCCGATCCGGACGTATTCGGATAAATTGTTTTTAATATTATAACATGACGTTTGTCAAATTGCAATATCAATACGCGCGCCGCGCATTATGATGCGCAAAAAAAAGGACGGGACAATTCCCGTCTTTTTTGCGTTTTTACCATGCTCAATCAAGATTGTCTGAAAATCTGATCTCCTGACATTCAAGGTTTCCTTCGACGTGTCCGACGACGGGCAGATCGAAAGAATACCGACGGGCTTTGCTTCCCGGATTTCTCAGCATAAGAACGTACTTGCCGCCGTTTGCCGCGATATAGCCGTACACCTCTCCTTTTTCAGGTCTCCCGCCGAAAAAGCGTGAACGCGACAGAACGGAGAAATTCTTTTCTGCAAATTCAAGCTCGCGCGCCGCCGCTTTCCATTTTTCTTCAGTCATCATCTCAGGTGAAAAATAGAGTTCCGCAAGTCCGCTGCCTCTCATCAGACAACACTTCATATAAAGTGAAAATTCCTCGTCCGTGTAGGTTATCGGCTTATCCGCCTCTCTGTCTTTCATTGAAGCGTAGTTCCTTCTGGCATAGGTCGGCTCATGATTGTAAAGGTGAGCGGCAGGGAATCTGTACTGCCTTTTCACGAAAAGATCGCGGTATCTGCCGTCGCGGTAATTGAGACATCTCTGCATGTCGCTCCCTTTGCCTACGAAGTCCATGTCGGACGCATTGTTCATCCAGATGAAATCAGCCCACAGCAGAAACCACGGCGAGCAATGCGCGTAAGACGTCACGTTCAGGCACACGTCGGGTCTGACTGCCCTGATCGATTCAAACCCTTTCAGCCATTCTTCCCACAGGTAAGTGTAAAACGCTATGCCGTCCCCTTTAGCCGGCGGATGATTGTGCCCGCTCTCTCTGCACGGAGCGTATGCGAAGCCGTCGATCTTGAAATATCCCACGTTGTACGATTTGCAGAACTCTGCCATTCTCGAGCACATCGCGGCGACGTATTCCGAGTCTGCTGTGCAGATGTCTCTCGATCTCTTGTTGACGTGGTAACCTGCCTGTTCCAGCAGTTTCGCATACTTGTAAGTCTGCGCGGTATATCCCCCTCGTGGTCCGAACCAGACCCCGAACTCTGCCCCCAGTTCCCGCGTCAGTTCCGCTTCTTTTGCAAATCCGCCGCGAAACTTGGAATTGAATTCCCAGAACAGAGGTTTTTCGTATTCCGTCCACCCGTCGTCAACGACATAGCAGTCAAGCGCTCTGAACCCCGCGCGGGCAAAGCCCTCGGCGATAGCCGTAAACGACTTCTTTATCCTTTCCGACGTAATGTCCAGTTTGTTGTCATACCAGCTGTTGTACTGCACTCTGAAAACGGCTTTCCTCTTCACCCCGTCAAGATATGAAAAAAACGCGTCCGACACGTGCTGCTCGCCTTCTGCCCTTGCCGCTCCTGCGACAAACGGTCTCATCCGGTACTCCCCGTTTTCAGACAATTCACTCATAAGTCTTCCCGTGTGGTATCTGAAAGAAGCCTTACCGCTCCTTATCCCGTTGTCTCCCACGGGCGTCTCCTGCCCGAAAAACATATCTTTCAGAAAGACGGGTTGCCCCAGGCGCGCAACTTTTGCGGGGATAAACGTCTTTCCTGCGAGCGGAGCGGACCACCTGTACGCGTCTTTTTCAACGGTAAGTTCCTCAACTCTGACTTCTTCGACGAATATTTCGCCGGGCGCGCGCAGGAACAGTTCTTTTATCAGCTCACCGCCGGGACGCGCCGTGTATTTTTCGGTTATCCTGAAGTCTCCGCTGACGAACGCAAGCCCGTCGTCCAGCCGCGAAACCTCGCATTGCGAAGAATAAAGGGCACGCCTTCTGCCTTTCCTTTCTCTCCAGAACAACACAAACTCCTCTTTCACATTCGTCCTGCCCGTCGTAAATGAGTTTTCATAAAAAGCTCCGACAAAAGCGCCCTGATCGAGATATATCTCTTTTTTTACGTTATCCGAACAAAAACACACCTTTTCCATACGACCTCCCGCGGCACGAAAGTCATGCGCCGCGACCTTTCTTACTCTATTGTAATACTTACGGAGCGCGATTTCCATAGACGATATGAAATTGTTTGTATAAATTATATTACAAACCGCGTGAAGCCTGAAAATGCCGGCAAAAATCACAATTTAATCCGTTTTTCCAACCTGCCCGACCGCGGGTCCGTCAATAATCAACACTGCGTACGCGGACGCGCCGCCGTCATAAATTTCCCGTTTTTACAATACGGGATATTTCTGTCTCCGTATATGCAACGATAACCGTTTTTAATCGTATGCGGATTCGGAAATTAATGGGGCGGACTGATTAAATATATCTGATTTATATAAACCGTTTTGTTTTTGCAGACGCTTTCTTGTCAGGTATGGATTTCTTCAAAACAAAAATACGCTATTGACCGTTACGAGGCAATATTTTATAATATATACGGATACGCAAGGAGGTATTGATATGCAGGACAAATACAAAGCGTTGTTCACGCCGTGGAAAATATGCGACGTCGAGATCAAAAACAGGATCGTTCTATGCCCTATGGGCGGCACGTCTCTGTTCGGCTGGATGGAGCCCAACCATTTCGACAAAGTCGCCGCCGATTTCTTTATGGAGCGCGCGATCCACGACGTGGGTCTGATCATCCCCGGCATCGCGCCGCTCAAGGACCTGATCGGCGGAAGATGGCTCTACAAGAACAAAAAGATGTTCCGTCAGCTCAAAGACTATATGGTCGGATTTCACAAGACGGGCGCGAAGATGTTCATTCAGCTGACAGCCGGATTCGGCAGATCGTTTGCGATAACCGACATGATGGTGCCTCTGATGAAAAGCAAACTTCTCGGAGCGCTTGCAAAACCGTTCGTCGACGCTCAGTACATCTGCGCTTCGCCAAGCGAGCTTCCTTCACGCTGGGCAGAAGACGTAACCTGCCGCGCACTGACTAAAAAGGAAATACAGGACATGATTTACGCTTTTGCCGAGACCGCGCGTCTTTGCAAAGAAGCAGGCGTGGACGGCGTTGAAGTTCACGCGGTGCACGAAGGGTATCTGCTCGATCAGTTCACCCTGCCCTACACCAACAAACGCACGGACGAGTACGGCGGCAGCTTTGAAAACCGATACCGTTTCGCCGTAGAAGTGGTCAAGGCTATCAAGGCGGCATGCGGAGAGAATTATCCCGTTTCTCTGCGCTATTCCGTGCTCAGCAAGACCAAGGATTTCTGCGTGGGCGCAATGCCGGGCGAGGTCTACGACGAGATAGGCAGAGACATGGAAGAAAGCGAAAAAGCGGCTAAATATCTGCAGGACGCCGGCTATGATATGCTGAACGCGGACAACGGCACGTACGACGCCTGGTACTGGGCGCATCCGCCGGCATATATGCCCAAAAACTGCAATCTCGAAGACGTCGCGCACATAAAGAAATTCGTCGACATCCCCGTCGTATGCGCAGGGAGAATGGAACCGGACACAGCCGCGCAGGCAATCAAAGACGGCAAGATAGACGCTATGGGCGTCGCGCGGCAATTCCTGGCGGACGGCGCCTGGGTCACAAAACTCAAAAACGATATGCCGGGCGATATCCGCCCGTGCATCTGCTGTCACAACGCGTGTTTCGCGATGGCACACTATAAAGGCGTTGCCAACGACGAAGCGTTCGAGGACGCGGCGCATATGGCGAGATGCGCGCTCAATCCGCAGACGATGCAGGGGCACAAGTACGATATAATCCCGGCTAAAAAACAAAAGACGGTCGCTGTCGTCGGAGGCGGCATAGGAGGTATGGAGACCGCGAGGATCGCGACTCTCCGCGGGCATAAAGTCACGATTTATGAAAAGACGGATAAGCTGGGAGGTGTGTTCATAGCCGCGGCGGCTCCCGATTTCAAGGAAAAGGACAAAGCGCTGATAAAGTGGTACATAAAGCAGATAAACGACCTGAAAATACCAGTCAGATTCAACTGCGAGATAAAGGATATTTCAACTCTTAAAGAAGACGAGATAGTCGTCGCTACGGGCGCGGTCGCAAAAAAGATGAATGTCAAAGGCATAGAGCGCGCGAAAGAAGCGGTCGAGTATCTGTCGGGAGCGGAAACAGGCGAAAACGTTGTCGTTATCGGCGGCGGTCTTACGGGCTGTGAAATAGCTTACGATCTCTTCCTCAAAGGAAAGAAACCCGTTATCGTAGAGATGAAAAACGACCTTATCGCGGTGCGCGGCGTATGTCTTGCCAACTCCTCTTATCTGAGAGATTTCTTCTTATATAACAAAGTTCCCGTTTACCTTGAAAGCAAGGTTTCCGAGATAGGAGAAAACAGCGTGACCGTCACCGATAAGGACGGCAAAAAGACGGTACTCAAGGCGGACGACGTGATAATATCTGTCGGATACACTCCCGCGCCGTTAGCGGGCAAGGACAAGAGGGTATCTCTGGTCGGCGACGCGAACGGAGTGGGCAATCTGCGCACTGTCATATGGCGCGCGTGGGACGTCGCGTTAAAGCTGTGACCCCTGAAAAACTTCAAAGCAATACGCAAATCAAAAGACCGGCTCAAAATCGCCGGTCCTTTTATTTGAGATATTTTCGCCGTACGGAACCTTTACGGTTCGGCGCATAAAAAAGAGCCTTGCGGCTCTTGAATTATCACTTCTGATGTTTTTCGATATAATCGACTACGTCTCCGACGGTTACCATGCTGAGCACGGCGTCTTCTTCGATTTCAACACCGAATTTTTCTTCAGCCGCCATGACGAGTTCAACGGTGTCGAGAGAATCAGCCTGAAGATCTTCCTTGAGTCTGGTCTCCGCGCTGATATCGTCTGCCGAAACGCCCATCTGATCTGCGATTATTTGTTTAACCTGTTCGAGTATCATAAATTTTAACCTCCGTACAACGGCGCCTGTATACCGCACGCCCTGTTTCTTACATGTTTAGTATACCGCTTTATTACGCAATATGCAACAGATTTCTGACCTGACGATATTTTACACTACGAAAACGGCGAAAATGTACTGATTGCCTGCTCTGCGTCAACGACAGCGATCTGCCCGTCGTCACCGCCCGCAACGGCGACCGTGTACCCTTTTATGACGTAAGGATAGCGCGTTCCAGGCGTAAAATCGCCGCCTTTCCTGACCTCGGAGAGCTTTATCCCCTCTCCGGTCAGCTTGCATTTCGCTTCGTACGCCGTCCAGTTGCGGACGTCCTTCATTCCGGCGGGGACCTTCCGTCCGTCCTTCTCGACGTCAATCCCGACGGGCATATCCGAGCATGCCATAACGACAAGTCCCGTGGTATGAGAAAATGAAATGCGGTAATTATCGCTGACGGGAGCGCCATTTTTTGTTCTGGTTATCTTCCCGACGGGCGCCATTCCTCTCTTTCCGAGCGCAACATCCGCCATTTCAGCCAGTTCGTCCGTCGTGACGCCTGATACGGTATAGAATATCAGCATATTTCGTTGTTTCTGCCGTACAGACAGTTGACGTAATGGAAATAGCCTTTATCAACGCTGTTCATCGCGTCACGCGTAGCCCTGAACGTCCAGTTGCCGTCCGCAACGCCGGGAGTATTCATTCTGCAATCCCCGCCGTAACCGCACAGATCCTGGAAAGGCACTACGGCAAGCCTGCAGCAACTTGAAATAAGACGTCTTATGAATATCTTGGTCGCCTTGCAATCGTAACCGCCGCCCCCGAAGTCCTTGCGGTCGCACTCGATATATCTCAGCATATAGTCGAGAATGTTTTCCTTGAGTCCGTACATCCAGCCCAGAGTCGTGTTGTTGTCGTGAGTCGCCGTATATCCGACGCAGTTGCGGCTGAAATTGTGCGGCAGATGTATGCTGTCGCCGTCCTCGAAACCGAACTGCAAGACCCTCATGCAAGGAAGACCCAGTTTCGCAAGCAGGTCGTTGACCTTTTCGTCTATTATCCCGAGGTCTTCGGCAATAAAACAATCCTTGTCGTGTTTTTTGAATACCTTGGCGAACAGTTCTTCGCCGACGCCTTCGCACCACTCGCCGTTCTTTGCGGTGGTCTCGCCGTAATCGACCGCCCAATATTCGGAAAACGCTCTGAAATGGTCGATCCTGAGCACGTCGTACAGCTCCGCCATGCGGTCGAAACGCTTCATCCACCACGAGAAACCGTCCTTTCTCATGTGATCGTAATCGTAGAGAGGATTGCCCCAGAGTTGTCCCTCTTCGCTGAAATAATCGGGCGGAACTCCGGCGACCTTTTTCGGCTCCAGCCTTTCGTTGAGAAGGAACGCTTCCGGTTCTCCCCAGACGTCCGCGCTGTCCATGCTGACGTACATCGGCATGTCTCCGATAAACTTCATTCCCTTTGCGTTGACGCGCTTCTTCGCGTCCTTCCACTGCTCGTCGAACAGATACTGCTCGAACACGAAATAGTAATATGCATCCGCGTTCTCTGAGATATAGCCGCGCTTTGCGCCTTCGTTCATACGCTTGTGGCAATCCTGCCAGTTCCACCAGGGAGCGCCGTTATAACTCTGTTTAAGAGTCATAAACAATGCGTATTCCCTGACCCACGGCGCGCTTTTTTCAAACGCGGCGAGCTCGCATTTCAGCCTGTCTTTCACGTTGTCGTAAGCCTTCTTCAGCATCGTGCGCTTCGCGTTTATCACCTTGCCGTAATCGACGGCGTACGGATTGCTCTCCTCACACGCGCGTCTGTCATCTTCGGATATATATCCCTGCCCTGCAAGCGTTTCGGGGTCGATATACAGATAATTTCCGGCAAACGCGCTGACCCCGGAATAGGGAGAGTTGCCCAGACCTATCGTCGTGACCGGCAGGATCTGCCAGTAGTGAAAACCGCAACTCAGTGCAAATTCGCAGAAATCGTCGACCTCTTTGCCCAGACCGCCTATGCCGTAAGGCGACGGCAAAGAAGAAACGTTGAGTAAAATACCGCTTGATCTTTTTAGCATTTTTTGAAATTCCTTTAAAAATTTGGCGACAAGTATTGACTTATACGCCTGTAACAACTGTTTTAATTATAACACATCAGTGCTTTCCTATCAATAGCGATTTAAAAAAATCTCCCCCTTTATTCCAAAGAGGGAGAGAAAGCGTCAGGCATTGCGTTCTGCAAGACATTTTTCGAAAAACGCGTTGATCTGATCCATAAAAGCGTCGTCTATCGCAAAAACCGTTTCCTTGTCGCTGTATTCGTATCTTATATCCACGTTGTACTGGAAAGTGTTGTACTGCGAAGTCTTGACGATGTTGCTCTTCTTTCCGACAACGCTTGCCGCGATCTTCTTTTCGTCTTCGATCGGGCGGCTCATCGTGTGCCCTCTGTCCTCGAAAAGCAAAAATTCGGCTTTGGGATTGGTGATCTCGTCGCGGTGCGCCATGATCGAGCAGGAATACGGCACGGTCGGGTCGTCCTTGCTGTGAGAAACCAGGACTCTGCCTTTATATTTGTTTATGCCCGAAACGCCGGTGCCTCCCGCATATTTGCCGAACTTGACCTTTTCCACCAGCGTATTCCACGGCTTGTAGAGGATCGCCAGCTTGCCGACGTATCTCTGCGCATGGAAATACATCGTATCCCACGTGTTGTTGAAGCCGCTCAGCGTAGCGACTCCGACAAGTTCGTCGTGCCCGTAGTTGAGCACGTTCGCGCTGGCGTAGCCAGACCAGCTATGTCCGTAGATAAGCACGGGCATGCCATTGAAACGTGACTGCGATTTTATAAACTCGAGCGCGTTGTGCAGATCGATCTTGGACTGATTGAGCCCGTAAATGCTCTTTCCTTCGCTTGTACACGTACCCGTCATGTCGAACGTGAAAACGTCGTACCCCTTGCGCACGAAATACTGAGTGCGGTTGAGGTAGCCGTCCATATTGCAGCCTATCCCGTGGCATACAAGCACGAGCGCTTTGCCTTTTTTGCCGTCCTTTGCGGTATAAAGATAGGCTCCCAGCTTGTTTTTCCCGGAATAAAAATCCATTTTCTCGCGTTTCATCACGTCCTTGTAATCGTCATAAGTGACCGTATTGCACATAGGCGTAACCCGGGTCCCGAAAACGGCATCGTAAATTATCAGCGCAGCTACGTAAGGAATGACGACGGTCCATCCCAGCAAAAAGAAGACCGTAAAAAAGCCGATCTTCATAAGCATGGGAACTGTCCCCTTTTTCCTTCTCTTTTTAACCAGTTTTTTATCGTTCATCTTTACCTCACATATAAATTATACCACGTTTGTATCTTTATTGCAATACTCGTATTCAGACAAAAAGCACATTTGACGGCTGGCTCCGATGATTTTCAGCCGCATTTCATATTATGTCCTATAAGCCATGAACGACAACTGTTTCCCGTAGAAATTTTAGTAAAAAAATACGCCGTACGTTTCCGTACGGCGCAATTTTGCTTTGTTTGAATTACTTCTTCACGGGGGTCTCTTTTACGAGTTCGACGATCGCTACTTCAGCGCCGTCGCCGCGTCTCTGACCGAGTTTCACAACTCTGGTGTAACCGCCCTTCTGACCGCAATCGTTAGCACGCTTTGCATAGAAAGGTGCGTACTCTCTGAACAGCTTCTCTATGAGAGGATGCTTTACGGCTGCGAGGCGCTTGTTGTAATCGCCTTTGCTTTCCTTTTCGTCTTTGACGGGTTTCATCTCTCTGAGTTTAGCCATCATGGTACGTCTTGCAGCGAGCTTTCTGACGCCGTCAACGGTCTCCTCGACGGTGACGGTCTCGCCCTTTGCGTTGACCTTTTCTTTCTTCACTACCGCGACGTCCTCATAGGTGTTGATCGCGAGCGTGATCATTTTTTCTGCGTATTTCTGAACCTCTTTAGCTCTGCCGACAGTCGTCTCGAGGCGCCCGTACCAAAGCAGTTCCGAAGCCTGACTGCGGATCATAGCCATTCTTTGTTCACTGGTTCTACCCAATTTTCTCATTGCTTCTGTTCTCCTTATTCGTCCTTACTGCGCAGGTCAAATCCCAGTTCTCTGATCTTCTTGATGACCTCGTCGAGAGACTTCTTGCCGAGGTTTCTGACCTTGAGCATTTCCTCTTCGGTCTTCTTGGTAAGATCCTGAACGGTGTGGATACCCGCTCTCTTCAAGCAATTGTAGGAACGTACGGACAAGTCCAGATCCTCGATGCTTGTTTCAAGTTTTCTGTGAGTCTTCTCGTCGTCCTGAGAGATCAGAATTTCTCTGCCCTTCATCGTGTCGACGAGGTTTACGAACAAGTTGACGTGATCTTCCATGATCTTCGCGGAAAGGCTGATGACCTCGCGCGGAGAGAAAGTGCCGTTCGTGGTGACGTTTATCGTCAGCTTGTCGTAGTTTATGTTCTGTCCAAGACGCGTGCTCTCGACTGCGTAACTCGCGCTCTCCACCGGGGTGAAGATGGAGTCGACGGGGATATATCCGAGGGGCTGGGTTTCGTCCTTGTTCTCGTTTGCGGAAACGTAACCTCTGCCTACGCCGATCGTGATCTCCATTTTAAGATCTGCGCCTTCGTCGAGCGAGCAGATATACATATCGGGGTTGAGAATTTCGATCTCGGAACCGTGCTGTATATCGCCTGCGGTGACGATGCCTGCCGTATTCTTTTCAATGGTGACGACCTGTCTGAAATCCTTGTCTTCGGTATGAGCCTTTACAGCGAGACCCTTGATGTTGAGGATGATCTCGGTGACGTCCTCTTTAACTCCGGGAATAGAGCTGAATTCGTGCCTTACGCCCTCGATCTTGATACCGACGGGAGCCGCGCCCGGAAGCGCGCTGAGAAGGATCCTTCTCAGGCAGTTTCCCAGAGTGGTACCGAATCCGCGTTCGAGCGGCTCGACGATAAACTGCATTTCTCTGCCTTCGTTTGTCTCTACGCACTCGATTCTCGGTTTCTGAATTTCTATCATATATACCTCCTGCTAAACGCCGTCGATTATTTGGAATACAACTCGACGATGAGATGCTCTTCGATCTTCTGCTCCACGTCGCTTCTTTCGGGCAGCTCGACAACTTTGCCGGTGAGGGTCGCGTTGTCAAACTCAAGCCACTTGGGAAGACCGATGGAATTTGCCGCCTTGAGCTCTTCGAAAATCTTCTTGTCTTTCTTGTTTTCCTTCACTGCGATAACGTCGCCCTTCTTTACGAGATAAGAAGGAATGTTCACGTTTTCGCCGTTGACGGTGATGAGACCGTGGTTGACGATCTGTCTTGCCTGAGCTCTGCTTGAAGCGAGGCTGAGGCGGAATACTACGTTGTCGAGTCTTCTTTCGAGAAGAATGAGCATGTTGTCACCGGTGATGCCTCTCATGGTCTCAGCCTTGTCGAAGTAACCCTTGAACTGCTTCTCGCAAAGTCCGTAAATTCTCTTGGTCTTCTGCTTCTCTCTGAGCTGTATGGAATAGCCGGAAGCCTTCTTTCTTGCGGTGCCGTGCTGACCGGGAGCGGTGGGACGCTTTGCAAGCGGACACTTCTCCGAAACGCACTTAGCGCCCTTGAGGAACAACTTTACACCCTCGCGTCTGCACTGACGACAATCGGGTCCTGTATATTTAGCCATGTGATTTGTACCTCCTGATTACAGCCTTCTGCGCTTGGGCGGACGGCATCCGTTGTGAGGAATGGGAGAAACGTCTTTGATCATCGTAACTTCCAGACCTGCTACCTGCAACGCTCTGATTGCGGACTCTCTGCCCGTACCCGGACCTTTTACGTAGACTTCTACGCTTCTGAGACCGCTCTCGTAAGCGACTTTTGCGGCATCCTCGCTGACCATCTGCGCTGCGAAAGCGGTGGACTTCTTGGAGCCTCTCAGATTGAGCTTGCCACTGCTGGACCAGGAAATAGCGTTTCCCTGCAGATCAGTGATCGTAACAATCGTGTTGTTGAAGGAAGCGTGAATATGTGCTGCGCCCTTTTCTACACGACGCTTGTTGACGGCGCGCTTCTTAGTAGCGGCCTTTTTAGCAACTGCCATTTTTCTTTACCTCCTTACTTCTTCTTGCTGCGGCTGACCGTCTTCTTCGGTCCTTTGCGGGTACGTGCGTTCTGCTTGGTGTTCTGACCTCTTACGGGCAGACCCTTGCGGTGACGGATACCTCTGTAGCAACCGATTTCAGTAAGTCTTTTGATGTTGAGTTTAACTTCACGCTTCAGCTCGCCCTCAACGGTAAGGTTGTGGTCGATGTATTCACGTATTTTGCTAACTTCGTCCTCGGTCAGATCCTTGACTCTGGTGTCGGGATTGATACCCGTAGCTTGGAGAACCAGGTTGGATGTAACTCTGCCTATACCGTAGATATAGGTAAGACCGATTTCCACTCTTTTTTCGCGCGGTAAGTCCACGCCGGCAATACGAGCCATTAAACTACCTCCAAAGTGTGTGTTTGTATATTAGACGATTTGAGGAAGACAGGTTTTGAAGTGTGACGTGCCTGTCCAGCCGCTCCCCTCACGAATAATCACATAATTTTGCTATGGTATTATAGCATACCAAATATTAAAATAGCAAACAAAATTTACTACTTTTTAAGACAAAGACGCGCGCAGAAAGAAATTTCCTTCCTACGCAGCTTCTTTTCCTCATTTTATTAAGGGTGATTAGCCCTGTCTCTGCTTGTGCTTCTTGTATTTGGAGCAGATGATCATGACTTTTCCGTCTCTCTTGATTACTCTGCATTTGTCGCACATGGGCTTTACAGAAGGTCTGACTTTCATTTTTTTATCCTCCGATCTCTTAGTTCTTATTGCGCCAGACGATGCGACCCTTGGTCAGATCGTACGGGCTTAGTTCGACTTTCACGGTATCTCCTTCAAGAATCTTGATGTAATTCTTTCTGAGCTTGCCTGACAGGTATGCGACGATTTCGTGATTGTTCGTCAACCTGACTCTGAAATTCGTGTTGGGCAGTACTTCTATTACTACGCCTTCGGCTTCGATGCAATCTTCTTTCGACATTTTTACCTCCCCGGTTGTTGATATTTTTTCAGCTCTGCGGAAACCGCTTTGTCTGTAATTTTGCCTTCTTCGAGCGACTTTTTCAGGTCTTCGCGCTCATCCGTCCTGACGAGATGCTTGAATCTCTTCATCTTGGGATTGTCCAGTTTTCTCAGCCTGCCGTCGGTTACCAGACAAAAGTCTTCGCCGACGATCTTGACCACGAGATAAACTCTGCCCGCGTCGTGACCCGCTCTCGATATTGCGACGTCGCCCGTCTTCAAGTTGTAATCTTTCATATCACAGCGACAGGATCTCCACTCCGTCTTCGGTTATCGCCAGGGTGTTTTCGTAGTGCGCCGACGGTTTCCCGTCCGCAGTCACCACCGTCCAGCCGTCGTCCAGCATACGGACGTCGTACGTCCCCGCGTTGACCATAGGCTCGACGGCGATCGTCATATTCTTTCTGAGCCTGAGGCCGTGTCCCGCCTTCCCGTAATTGGGAACTTCGGGGTCTTCGTGCATATCGGTGCCGATGCCGTGTCCGACGAGCGCTCTTACGACCGAAAAGCCGTTTGCTTCTACGTAAGACTGGATCGCGTGTCCCAGGTCTCCGAGCCTCACTCCGTCTTTCAGGATCTTCACTCCTTCAAAGAAGCTTCTTTCCGTGACGTCGATCAGCTTCTGCTTTTCTTCAGACACCTTGCCGACCGCGAACGTTCTCGCCGCGTCGCCGTTGTATCCTTTATAGACAGACCCGATGTCCACGCTGACGATCTGCCCTTCTTCTATATATCTCTTTTCGGACGGGATGCCGTGAACGACTTCCTCGTCAATGGATATACATGCCGAAGCGGGATATCCGTCGTACCCTAAAAACGAGGGCACCGCGTTGCATGAGACGATGTAATCGTGCGCGATCTTGTCGAGCTGCTTGGTCGTCATACCCGGTCTGATCTTGTCTCTGAGCAGATCCAGGGTATCTCTGACGATCTGATTTGCTTTGCGCATCAGCTCTATCTCATGCGCGCTCTTAACAGTTACCATCTATTACCTTTATGATCCCGGAGGTCACTTCCGCAACGTCCTTCATGCCGTCAACGTCTCTGAGCACTCCCTTTGCGGAATAGTACTCGATGAGCGGCGCGGTCTGTCTTTCGTAAACTTCAAGTCTGGATTTGACGGTCTCTTCCTTGTCGTCGTCTCTCTGGTACAGCCTGGCGCCGCACTTGTCGCAGACGTCCGAAGGATGAGTGGATACGTGATAGCTCTCACCGCAAACGCACATGCGTCTGCCGGCGATACGGGCGACGACCGCCTCGTTGTCCACCACGATGTTGACCGCAAGCGTGACTTCCGTGATCTTGTCAAGCGCTTTGGCTTGTTCGATGGTCCTGGGAAAACCGTCGAGGAGATAGCCATTTTTGCAATCCGCCTCCGCGAGTCTCGCCTGCATGACCTTTATGATCACCTCGTCGGGAACGAGGGCGCCTTTGTCGATATAACTCTTCGCCAGCTTGCCCAGCTCCGTTCCCTCTTTGATGTTGGCTCTGAGTATGTCTCCCGTAGAGATGTGCGGGATGCCGTACTTTTCGCTTATTCTCTTTGCCTGCGTGCCCTTGCCTGCGCCGGGCGCGCCCAGAAATACGAGGTTTTTCATATTACTTCAAAAATCCTTTGTAGTGTTTCATCATGATCTGCGATTCGAGCTGCTTGTCGAGTTCGAGCGCCACGCTTACGATAATCAGCATACCTGTCGCGCTGAATGCGTTGGTCATACCGATCGTCTGTCCGAGCGCGTTGAAACCGAAAGTCGGAACTATCGCTATGAACGCGAGGAACAATGCTCCGAACAGGGTTATACGGCTGTTTATCTTCGCAAGATATTCGCTGGTCGGCTTGCCGGGTCTTACGCCCTGGATCGTGCCGCCGTACTGCTGAAGGTTTCTCGCAACGTCTATCGGGTTGAACTGTATCTGCGCGTAGAAGTATGCGAAGAATATGATGAAGATAAACGTGAAGATGTAGTAGACAGCAGTTCCTGCGCCGAGGTACCTCGCGTAGAACACCACTACCGCGTTGTCCTGCGGGAAGAACGAAAGGATCATCTGCGGGAACATCAGGAACGCCGAAGCGAAGATGATGGGCATGACGCCGCTCGCATTGACCTTCATCGGGATGTAGGTGGACTGACCGCCGTACATCTTGTTGCCTTTTACCTGTTTTGCGTAGTTTACCTTGATTCTGCGTTCGCTGCCGTCGATGAAGACGATGAGCAGGAACATGACGAGTACGAGCAGCAGATAACCGAGAATGTACCAGATGTTATCGGGCTGATCTCCCAGAGTGCTGAACGCGCTGAACAGCGACGTCGCAAACGAGGAAACGATACCGATGAAGATGATCATCGAAGAACCGTTGCCGATTCCGTATTCGGTAATTCTCTCGCTCAGCCACATGACGAGCGTGGAACCTGCCGTGAGCAGAATTATGATGATGGCTCCGCTGACGGCTTCGCTTTCAAACGTGGGTTCAATCGCGCCCGAGTTGTGGAAGGTGACCACAATGCCTATGCCCTGGACGATCGCAAGCGCTATCGCTACGTATCTGGTGATCTGAGTCACTTTGGCGCGGCCTTCGTCTCCTTCTTTGCTCATTCTCTCGAGAGGAGGGATAATCAGTGTCAACAGCTGCATGATGATGAAACTGTTGATAAACGGCAGAATGCCCAGCGCGAACAACGTGCCTTGGGCAAGCGATCCGCCGGACACGACGTTCATGATCTGAAGCAACGTGTTGTTATTGCCCGTAACGGCTTCCTGAACTACATTGAAATCAAGTCCCGGGACGGGAATATAACAGCCTATTCTGTACACCAGGAGAAGTCCCAGCGTTATGAATATCTTGATTCTTAAACTTCTGTCTTTGAAAGCGTTAACCAGCGTCTGCCACATTATAGTACCTCTACTTTGCCACCTGCTTTTTCAATTGCCTCCGCAGCCGACTTTGTGAATTTGTTTGCGCGGACGGTGATCTTCTTGGTCAGCTCGCCTTTGCCGAGGACCTTTATGCCGTAAGGCAGGACCTTGCTCAGAACGCCGCTGGAGAGAAGAACTTCCGCGTCGATAACGTCGCCGTCGTTGAATCTTTCGAGATCGCAGACGTTGACGATCGAGTATTCTTTCTTGAAGTAGTTGTTGAAGCCTCTTTTGGGGATTCTTCTGATGAGGGGCATCTGACCGCCTTCAAAACCGGGTCTTACGCCGCCGCCGCTTCTCGCCCACTGTCCTTTATGACCCTTGCCGGAGGTCTTTCCGAGACCGGAACCGATACCTCTGCCGAGTCTTCTGGGCTCTTTCTTTGCTCCCTGTGCGGGCGCCATGTCATGTAATTTCATAGCCTGTCTCCTTATGCCTCTTCGACTTTGACGAGGTGGCTGACCACTTTGATCATGCCCTTCGTGCAGCCGTTGTCAGGAACTACGTTGGAGGAGCCGACTTTCTTGAGTCCGAGCGCCTCAACGGTTGCCTTCTGCTTTTCAGTGCAGCTTATTGTGCTCTTTACGAGAGTTACTTTGATATTAGCCATCCTTTTACCCTCCTCAGCCCATTATTTCTTCAACGGTCTTGCCGCGGAGCGCCGCGACCTGTTCAACCGTCTTGAGTTTCTTCAGAGCGTCCATCGTAGCTTTTACGCAGTTGATGGGGTTGTTGCTTCCGAGAGACTTGGTGCGGATATCCTTGATGCCGGATACCTCGAGGATCGCACGAACGGGACCGCCCGCGATAACTCCGGTACCTTCGCTTGCCGGCATTATGATGACCTTTGAGCTGCCGAACTCACCGATCGCTTCGTGAGGAATAGTCGTTCCCACAAGCGATACCTGGACCATATTGCGCTTCGCGTCAGCGGTAGCCTTGCGGATAGCTTCGGGAATTTCAGCCGCCTTACCGGTGCCGATACCCAGCATACCCTTGCCGTCGCCAACTACCATAAGCGCCGCAAGCCTCATCGTTCTGCCGCCTTTGACGACCTTGGTAACGCGTCTGACAGCGATCAGCTTGTTGAGCATCTCGTCTCTTTCGCTGTTCTGGAATTTATTCTCTTTCTTAGCCATTTTCGTTCCTCCGATTAGAATTTGAGACCGGCTTCTCTTGCGCCGTCCGCGACCATCTTCACGCGTCCCGTGTAGAGGTAACCGCCTCTGTCGAATACGACCTCGGTGATGCCCGCAGCAAGCGCCTTTTCAGCGACCTTACCGCCGACGTACTTTGCCGCTTCGCACTTTGTCATCTCGGCAACTTCTTTGACTACGTCCTTATCCAGAGTGGAGCAGGAAACGAGGGTGTTGCCCTTAACGTCGTCAATGATCTGTACGGTGATATTGTTCGTGCTTCTGTACACGTTGAAACGCGGTCTTTCCGCTGTGCCGCTTATCTTGGCGCGGATTCTCATGTGTCTTTTCTGTCTGATAGCGTTTTTATCAATATTCTTTATCATATCCTACTCCTTATTACTTCGTACCCTTCTTGCCTTCCTTGCGTGCGATCACTTCGTCGCTGTAACGGATACCGTACGCATGATAGGGATCGGGTTTGCGAAGCGATCTGATCTCTGCGGCAAACTGACCGACTTTTTCATTGTCGATGCCTTTGACGATAATATCTTTTTCAGACGGAACTTCGAGGGTGATGCCTTCGATCTCCGCCACTTCGATATTGTGAGAGTAACCGATGCTCAGAACGACTTTGTTGCCCTGTTTCACAACTCTGTAACCGACGCCGTTGACGACGAGACCTTTCTGGAAGCCCTTCGTTACGCCTTCAACCATGTTGAAGATCAGCTTGCGGTACAGACCGTGCATGGATTTGATTTCTTTTTCTTCGCTGTTTCTTGAGCAGACGACGTGACCGTTTTCAACCTTTACGGTGATCGCCTTGTTTACCTGCCTTGAAAGCGTTCCCTTGGGTCCTTTGACCGTGACGAGGTTCTCGGGAGAAACCGTGACCTCTACGCCCTGAGGAATAACAACGGGAAGTCTACCAATTCTCGACATATCTTATTCCTCCTTACCAGACGTACGCCAGCACTTCGCCGCCGACGTGTTGTGCTCTCGCTTCCTTGTCGGTCATAACGCCCTTGGAAGTGGAAACGATCGCAATGCCCAAGCCGCCCAGAACTTTGGGAAGCTTGTCGGAAGAAGCGTATACGCGCAAACCGGGCTTGGATATTCTCTTTATACCGGTGATTACGCGCTCCTTCTTCGCGCCGTATTTAAGATTTACTTTCATAACACTTTGAACACCGCTTTCGACAAGCTCTACGCTCTCGATGTAACCCTCTTTGACCAGAATGTCAGCGATAGACTTCTTGATCTTGGAATAGGGAACCTCGACGCTTTCGTGTCTCGCAACGAGTCCGTTGCGGATACGGGTGAGCATATCAGCGATAGGATCAGTTATCATCATAGTCTGTATTCCTCCGATTACCAGCTGGATTTCTTGACTCCCGGAATTTCGCCCTTGTAAGCGAGTTCGCGGAAGCAAATTCTGCAAATGCCGTACTTTCTCAACACAGCGTGGGGTCTGCCGCAGATCTTGCATCTGGTGTAAGCCCTGGTCGAGAACTTGGGAGCCTTCTGCTGTTTGTTTATCATAGCTTTCTTTGCCATTATCTTAACCTCCTTACTTTACAAAGGGTACGCCGAGAAGCGTAAGAAGTTCTTTAGCTTCAGCGTCCGTCTTTGCGGTCGTTACGAAACATACGTCGAAGCCCCTGATCTTTTCGATCTTGTCGTACTGGATCTCAGGGAAGATAAGCTGTTCCTTAACGCCCATAGCGTAGTTGCCGCGTCCGTCGAACGAATCTGCGGGAACGCCCTTGAAGTCTCTGACTCTGGGGAGCGCGATGGAGATGAGCTTATCCATAAAGTCATACATCTTCGCGCCTCTCAAAGTAACTTTGGCTCCGATAACCATGCCTTCTCTGACCTTGAAGTTTGCAACGCTCTTCTTAGCCTTGGTCAGAACGGGTGCCTGACCTGCGATAGCCTTGAGCTCTTCTACAGCCAGCTGGAGGCTCTTGCTGTTGTCCTTTACGTCTCCGAGTCCCATGTTGAGGACGATCTTGTCGAGGCGGGGAACTTCGTTGATATTCTTATATGCGAATTTCTTTTCAAGAGCGGGTACTACCTCTTTCTTGTAAAGCTCCGCAATTCTGTAAACTCTTTTCTCTTCTGCCACAGTGGGATCCTCCGTTAGTTGTTCTCGGTTGCGTCAGTCTTTTCAGCCTTCTTGGTCGCTTTCTTTGCAGTCTTAGCGCCCTTCTTAGCCGTTGACTTAGCCTTAGACTTGCTTACGTTGTCGAGACTTGCGCCGCACTTCTTGCAGATGCGCTCTTTGACGGTCTTGCCGTTTGCGTCTTTATCAACTTTGTGAGCAACCTTGGTGGTCTTGCCGCACACGGGGCAGATGATCATCACGTTGGATGCGTCGATAGCTCTTTCTCTCTCGACGATGCCGCCCTTTTCCTGCGCGTTGCGCGGTTTGACGAAATGTTTCTCGGTCTTGAGTCCGTCGCCTTTGACGACTACTCTGCCGGATTTGGTATCGACGTTGTCGATCTGTCCGGTCTTGCCCTTATCGCAACCCGCGATGATCTTGACCGCGTCGCCTTTCTTTACGTTCATACTCATTTCGCTGTCCTCCTTAAATAACCTCGGGTGCGAGGGAGATGATCTTCATGTAGTTCTTATCACGCAGTTCTCTCGCGATTGGTCCGAAGATACGGGTACCTCTGGGTTGCTTCTGATTGTCTATGATTACCGCCGCGTTGTCGTCGAATCTGATATAAGAACCGTCCTTTCTTCTGACGCCCTTGCTCGTTCTGACGATAACCGCCTTTACCACTTCACCCTTCTTAACGGCGCCTCCGGGAATAGCGCTCTGTATTGCCGCGACGATGACGTCGCCGATGTTTCCGCTTCTGCGGAAAGAACCGCCCAGTACTCTGATGCACTTGATTTCCTTAGCTCCGGAGTTGTCCGCTACGTTTAATCTGCTTTCCGGTTGTATCATTGTGGTGCCTCCTATTACTTCGCCTTTTCGATGATTTCGACGACTCTCCAGCACTTATCCTTGCTGATCGGTCTGGTCTCCGCTACGAGAACGGTATCGCCGATGCCGCAGGAGTTGCTTTCGTCGTGAGCCTTCAGCTTCTTCGTCCTGTTGACGATTTTGCCGTAAAGAGGATGCTTAACACGCTCTTTTATAGCTACGACGACCGTCTTGTCCATCTTGTCGCTTACTACTATGCCGACTCTGCTTTTTCTCAAATTTCTTTCCATGTCGTTTGTCCTCCTCACTTAGCCGCCTTCTTGGACTTACCGGTCTTGGTCGGCTCTGCGGATATGCCCAGTTCTCTCTGACGAATGATCGTCATGCACTTAGCGATGTCCTTTCTGCAGGTCCTGATCTGGCTGTTGTTTTCAAGGTTACCGCTCTTGTGCTTGAAACGAAGGTTGAGCAGATCCTGTTTGAGGCTGACGAGCTTAACCTGAAGCTCTTCGTTGGTCATTTCCATAAAATTAGTTGCTTTCATCTTCGTTCACCTCTTCACCGCTTTCTTCGCCTTTCTTGACGAACTTGCACTTTATCGGGAGCTTGTGCGACGCAAGGCGGAGCGCCTCTCTCGCAATTTCTTCCGATACGCCAGCCATCTCGAACATGACTCTGCCCGGTTTGACGACTGCCACCCAGTACTCTACGCTACCTTTACCGCTACCCATTCTGGTCTCAGCGGGCTTCTTGGTGACAGGCTTGTGGGGGAATATGTCTATCCACACCTGACCGCCTCTCTTGATGTATCTCGTCATAGCGATACGAGCCGCTTCGATCTGATTGGAGGTAATCCAGCTCGGCTCGAGGGCTACCAGTCCGTATTCGCCGTAAGCGATCTTGTTACCCTTGTTAGCCTTGCCGCTGAGTCTGCCGCGATGCACGCGACGTCTCTTTACTCTTTTAGGCATTAACATTACGCGTTACCTCCTTCGTTATTTGCTGCGCCGGTCTTTCCGATGACCTCGCCTTTGTAGACCCACACTTTGATGCCGATGATACCGAACGTGGTATGAGCTTCCGCAAAACCGTAATCGATATCCGCTCTGAGCGTCTGAAGAGGAATGGATCCTTCGTGATACTGCTCGCTCTTTGCGATTTCAACGCCGTCGAGTCTGCCGCTCGCCATAGCCTTTACGCCCTTGGCGCCCGCTTTGATTGCGCGGGTGATAGCCTGCTTCATCACGCGCTTGTAAGACATACGCTTTTCAAGCTGAGCCGCAATACTCTCCGCGACGAGCTGTGCGTCGGTATCGGGTCTCTTGACCTCGTATACGTTGACGTTGATCTCTTTGCCTTTTACGACGTTGTTCAGTTCTTTTACGATCTGCTCGACGCCCGTGCCCTGCTTTCCGATGAGCACGCCCGGCTTGCCGGTGTAAATGTTGACGGTGATGATCTCGGTCTTGGAAGAACGTACTCTCGAGATCGTGACCTTGGAGATCGCACAGGTGTAATACTGTTTCTTGATGAAGTTTCTTATCTTGTTGTCCTCGATAAGATAATCAGCAAAATTCTTTTTGTCTGCGTACCACTGAGCTTCCCAGTCTTTGATTACGCCTACTCTCATTCCGTTGGGACTGACTTTCTGACCCATGTTGTTGACCTCCTTTCTTACTTGCTCATCACGTCGAGAATGACGGTGATGTGGCTGGTGCGTTTGTTGATTCTTGCCGCGCTGCCCTTAGCTCTCGGTCTGATCCTCTTGAGGATGGGACCCGCGTTGGCGTAGCATTCTGCGACGTAAAGATCGCTCTTGCTGAGGCTGAGGTTGTTTTCTGCGTTCGCAGCCGCGGAATTGAGCACCTTGAGCAGAGGCTCGCAAGCCGCCTTTTGCGTATTTTTGAGGATAGCGACCGCGTCAGTGTATTTAGCGCCGCGGATGATGTCCAGAACTATTCTGACCTTGTCGGGAGAAATTCTGACATATTTCGCAATCGCTCTGGGGCGCTTGTCCGCACTTTCCTGACGGATAGCAGCTTTTTCTCTTATTCTTTTAGCCATTTGTGTCTGCCTCCTCTTACTTCTTTCCGGTGGTCTTCTCGCCGGCGTGACCCTTGAACGTACGGGTCGGAGCGAACTCGCCGAGCTTGCAACCTACCATGTCTTCCGTAACGTATACGGGAACGTGTTTTCTGCCGTCGTGAACCGCAATCGTATGTCCAACCATATCGGGGAAGATTGTGGAGGAACGCGACCAGGTCTTGATGACTTTCTTCTCGTTCTTCTCGTTCATAGCGACGATTCTCTTGATAAGCCTTTCTTCTACGAAAGGTCCTTTCTTTACCGATCTACTCATCTTTCAATCCTCCGTTAGTTGATGCGCTTAATGATGAACTTGTTGCTCTTGTTCTTCTTTCTGGTCTTGTAACCCAGAGTGGGAACGCCCCACGGGGTAACAGGACTGGGCATACCGATAGGCGACTTGCCTTCACCACCGCCGTGCGGGTGATCGCAGGGGTTCATGACCACACCTCTTACGGTCGGCTTGACGCCCATGTGACGCTTGCGTCCCGCTTTACCGATGCTGACGATCTCGTGATCGAGGTTGCCCACCTGACCTATGGTCGCTTTGCACTTGATGGGGATATATCTCATCTCGCCGCTGGGCATTCTCAGGATCGCGTACTTGCCTTCCTTAGCCATCAGCTGAGCCGCGTTGCCGGCTGCTCTTGCGATCTGACCTCCCTTGCCGGGATGCATCTCGATGTTGTGGATCATCGTACCTACGGGGATCTTTTCAAGGGGCAGGCAGTTGCCGGTCTTGATGTCAGCGTTTTCGCCGCTGACCACGACGTCGCCCTTGTTCAGACCTACGGGAGCGAGGATGTATCTCTTTTCGCCGTCCGCGTAGTGCAGGAGCGCTATGTTCGCGCTGCGGTTAGGATCGTATTCGATGGAAGCGACTTTAGCGGGAACGTTGTCCTTGTTGCGCTTGAAATCGATGATGCGGTATTTGTTGCGGTTTCCGCCGCCGATATGTCTTACCGTGATTCTGCCGCTTGCGTTTCTGCCGCCCGTCTTGTTCTTGCTCTCGAGCAAGCTTCTTTCGGGGGTCGTCGTCGTGATCTCGCTGAACGCGGAGGTCGTCATGAAACGACGTGCGGGAGAAGTAGGTTTATATCTCTTTATCATATCCTTAGTCCTCCTATCAGGTCAAACTCTCGAAGAACTCGATGGGTTTGCTGTCTGCCTTGAGCTGAACGATCGCTTTCTTGTAAGCTGCGGTCTTGCCTTCGTTCCTGCCCATTCTCTTGGTCTTGCCGTCGTAGTTGGAGGTGTTGACCTTTTCAACCTTGACGCCGAAGATATCCTCGATTGCCACCTTTATCTGCGTTTTCGTCGCCCTTTTGTCGACTTTGAAAGTGTACTTCTTGGACTGAATTCCGTCGAAGCTCTTTTCACTCATCAACGGGCTGATGATAATGTCGTACTTGTTCATTACTCAGCTACCTCCTCGCTGTTGTAAGCCTTCTCGAGCTTTTCGACCGCCGCCTTCGTAACGAGACATTTAGCGTTTGCCGCCAGGTCGTATACGTTGACGAGATCTGCGTTGATCACAGTAAGATTTTCAATGTTTGCGCTCGCTCTGAGGATCTTTTCGTCGTTTTCGGAAACGATCAGGAGAACCTTGCAATCAAAACCGAAGCTCTTGAGGACCGCCGCCATCAGCTTCGTCTTCGCGTCAGCCAGCTTGAGTTCGTCGAGAACTACGAAATCGCCGTCCTGAACTTTTGCGCTGAGCGCGCTGACAGTAGCCGCATACTTCATCTTCTTGTTGATCTTCTGAGAGAAGTCTCTCTGCTTGGGAGCGAAAACAACGCCGCCGCCCGTCCACTGAGGACTTCTGATGGAACCCTGTCTCGCACGACCGGTGCCCTTCTGTCTCCAGGGCTTGATGCCTCCGCCTCTGACTTCGCTGCGGGTAAGCGTGCTCTTGTTGCCCTGTCTCTTGTTTGCCATCTGAGCGACGACGACCTGGTGTACGAGCGGCTCGTTGTATTCCTGAGCAAATACCGCGTCGGAGAGATCCATCGTGCCCACTTTCTGTGCACTTATATTAAAAACGTCTACTTTCATTTCGCTTCTCCTTATTGTGCCTTGTAGCTGGACTTCACGGTCACGACGCCGCCCTTGTTGCCGGGGATCGCGCCCTTGATGAGCAGCAGGTTGCGCTCTTTGTCCACTCTGACTACCGTCAGGTTCTGAACGGTAACTCTTTCGTTACCCCAGTGACCGGACATCTTCTTGTTCTTGAAAACTCTTGAAGGAGTGGAGTTTGCGCTCAAGGAACCTACGCCTCTGTGATAACCGGAACCGTGCGCCATCGGGCCACAATGCTGATTCCATCTCTTGATCGCGCCGGTAAAGCCCTTACCTTTCGAGACACCGACTACGTCAACTTTGTCGCCGACTGCGAACACGTCGCAGGTGATCACGCTGCCAACTTCCATGCTTTCCGCATTGTCGAGTCTGAGTTCTCTCAGATGTCTCTTGGGCGCTACGCCTGCCTTTTCAAAGTGTCCTTTGACGGGCTTGGTCACGTTCTTCGCCTTGATCTCGCCGAACGCCACCTGAATTGCGCTGTAACCGTCTTTTTCCTGAGTCTTCTTCTGCACTACGGGGCACGGACCCGCTTCAACTACCGTTACCGGTATTACGGTGCCGTCCTCGGTGAAGATCTGGCTCATTCCCAATTTCTTTCCAATGATTGCTTTATTCATAGATAAAGTTCACCTCCGTATTTATTCCGTCCGCGCTTTTTGGGTCAACGCGGAACCGTATTGTTGTCTTGTCTGTTATCAGAGTTTGATGTTGATATCGACGCCTGCCGGCAAAGTCAGCTTCATCAAAGCTTCCATAGCCTTTGCGGTGGGATTGTAGATATCTATCAGTCTCTTGTGCGTTCTGAGCTCGAACTGCTCGCGGCTGTCCTTATATTTGTGAACCGCGCGAAGTATCGTTACGACTTCTTTCTCGGTGGGAAGGGGGATGGGTCCGCTGACCTTAACGCCGCTTCTCGTGACCGTGTCGACGATCTTGCTTGCCGCCTCGTCAATGAGGTTGTGATCATAAGCTCTGAGTCTTATTCTGATGATTTGTCCTGCCATTTTCTTTTACTCCTTTTTCCTAACTTACATATTCACGTGCCCGTGTGTTTCACACCGCGACTTTAATAAAAGGCGTGCAGTTCGCCTCCGTTAGTCGCCCGATTGCCGGACCCTTGTCCGCGGAAATTCTCTGCTTTTGCAGTAACCTCCCGCTTCATCCCGTTTTTCGCGGTGCACTGAGAATTATATAGATTTAAATATTTTAAGTCAAATCTTTGAACAAAAAAGATTTAAAAAGAAATGTAAAATTTATGTAAAATCAATATTTTTGGCTTCAAAAAGGTTTGATTATAAGTTTTGTTTATTGTAACGCGTCCGTTTCATTACCCCGCTTTCCAACAGCCTTTTGCGTCTGATCTGACTGATCACGTTTCTAAGGTCTATCCCAGTTTTTCCAGCTCTTCTATCATTCTGAGCAACACGCCGTAGTATTTGCCGTCCAGATTTTTTACCTTGTTTATCAATTTGTTCTGTTCTTCGCTCTGATCGTCGTCCGTCAATCCCAGCAGATAGTCCGACGTAACTCCAAGGTTGAGACTGATCTTATACAACGTCTGAATCGACACTCCGACTTTCCCGGCTTCAACATCTGCAAGAAATCTCGGGCTGACGTTAATGCTTTCGGCAAGTTTTTCACGCGTAACGTTTGCCAGCTTACGGGCGATTTTTATTTTGTTTCCCAACTCGACGTTTATTTCTTTCATCATGATTACCTTTTTGTACTTTTAACATTATATATGAACTTACAGATCATAACAATGATGTTGTATTTCACTTGACATATGAGTGTTTAATTCATATAATATAATTATCAATAATATACAAATGAAGTTATACGGAGGTATTATGCACGCAGCAACGAAATTTAAAATATCGTCTTTTTTTAAGCAACTGATCCTTTACCCGATCTTCATGTTTTTGTCTCTTTCTTCATGGGCAGTGATAGGAATGATCCTGTCTCTCTTTGGAGTAAGCAACCCTCTGGGAGACGAATTCAAAGCTTCGATATTCGACGCTCCAAATTACGGCATGGCGATCGGGCTTATTCTTGTTTTCGCCCTCGGGATATTCTTTGCGAGGCTGTGTTTCAGAAGAAAAGGTAAATCGACTTCTTATCAACAGTACCACCCCGAATACGAAAAACCCGAAATAACCGTCGACGCCGATATTTACGACAGCGACAATTACAGGATAGGCACGGCGAGATATCATCAGGACGGCGACAGCGGAGTCAGAAAGCACCTTACGGGATGGGGACTTCTCTCTTATCTGTCTTTGCCGATGATGGTGATCACAAAATCTGTTTCTCTCGTTTTGTCTTTTCTGGCTATTTTTATAATCAGACTTGTGGTGTCCGTTTCGGATTATATGTATGACATAAGAAAACACGGCTTTTTCTTCGACATGTTGTTCTACCTGTTCGACATTTCAGTGTTGGAATGAGAATTTATTCAATCGACAACCGTTTTTCATCAACGATCAAAAAGGCGCGCCGGAAATATTACGGCGCGCCTTTAACGTAAACCTGACCGTCATGCTCCAAAGCAAGATATGACGGTTTGCACCCGACAAAATTAATACGGTGGCTATGCCGTCAGTTGTGAATTTCACTCCCCGACGGCGTCTGAATTACCGAAAAAAGAGTTCCGACATCCGACGGAACTCTTTTTTCGTTTACTTTTTCTTGTCAAAATGAATCTTGTAAAGCTTCTTGTCAGCTTCTTGCCGCTTCGTTGAGCTTCTCCACAAGTTCGTCTACATCGACGCCGTGAGCATTAGCCGCGTCCTCAACGGTCTCGTTGTGCGCAAGAGCGCATCCCAGGCAATGCATGCCCACGCTGAAAAGTACGTTTGCTATCGCGTCAACGTTGCCCTGCTTCAGAGCGTCTGCTATAAGCATATCCTTCGTTATCATATTTACCTCCGTCAGAGCTTTCGCCCTTATATATTATTATTTATTTTATCAATATTATATACGGCGTGTCCGCCGCTTTCGTCAACACTATTTTATATAATCCCGGTCAGGAATGCAAGCGTTTTAGCATAATCGCGCCGCTTCGTCAGGAGAAAAACAACAGATATATCATCCAGATCAGCAAAGCCGCCACTCCCGTGCAGAACAAAGCGAAGAAGAACGTCTTGATCGGAGACAAAGGAGCGCTGCCCACAGTCTGTCCGTTCCTGCCGTTTACGACAAAGCCGTAGTCCTTGCCCTTGTATCTGTACGAACTCGTCCAGATCGGCGCGAGCACGTACTTGTACTTCGTCTCGCTGTATACGGGATATACGTTTATGTAGTCAACGTGATCAGCGTCCGGGTACATATTTCTTATCTGAGACCTTACGCTGTCGACCATGATCTTCTGCGCGACCTCCCAGCTCGCGTCCAGCCCCTGAGCGTACCTCTCGGCAGAATAGCCGGAAAGGTATTCTTCTTCATACTGAACGGAATTCACCGTATCGAAACCGCCGATCTTGTTCAGTTGTTTCTGAGTCAGCCTCGTACTCGCGCCGACAAGAACGTCGTCGAAATACGAATTGACCGCTCCGCTGACGTTATACCACCTGATCCTCGTTTCGGTGCGTCTGTTCTTGCCGCTGCCGACGGTCACGGTATAGGTCTTGCCGAGGCGGGCGTCGTATTTCGCATGCACGTTGGAATCAAAAGTCCATGACGGTATGTAAACGCCGTTCATTCGCGAAGTCTTTGCCGTCTTTTTCAGATTGGAAGGCGCGAGAAATTTCTTGCCCATCCATTTTTTCAGGCTTTCGTGCGCTTTCGGCTCGGAGATCAGAAAAGGCAGAACCGCGTTGGGTTTCAGCCCGGGAACTTCGTCCGTCTCCACCAGATTTGGCGCGCCGCAGAAAGGACAGACCGTGCAGGTCTGATATTTTTCAAGCACGGTCTTTGCGCCGCAGACGGGGCACTGTATACACTTGACCTCTCCCCAGCCGGTAAATCCCTGCTCGGAGAGCGCGGTGTAATACAGCTCCATAGGCGGTCCGGGAGCGGGAACGTCGCGTTCCGTTCCGCAATAAGAACATCTGAGCTTTCCCGAATCCGGATCGTATCTGAGAAAATTTCCGCATCCAGGACACTTGAAAGTATCGCTTTCAAGTTCCTCGGCAGTCGTTTCGTCCCTGACTTCCTGTTCAGCCATACTTATCTCCGCCCGTATTATTTGACTTTCTTGCCGCATTCAGGGCAGAACTTGGTGCCGGCAGGAATCTTACTTCCGCATTCCGGGCACGTCTTGTCTTCAAGCTTTTCTCCGCATTCAGGGCAGAATTTCGCCGTTTTTCTCACCTTTGCGCCGCACTTGGGGCACACTTTCTTTTCGTCGGAAGCCATCTCTTTCCCACATTCAGGGCAGAACTTTGCGCCCTTCTTCACCTGAGCGCCGCAATTGGGGCACGCGACCTTGGGCTCAGCCGTAGCCGCGCCCGCCATGTTCTCAGCGAACATTCTGCCTATTCCGAGCCCCGCGCCCAGTCCTATGCCGGCGTTTGCCATATTTCCGCTGGCTCCGGGATTTTTCGCCGCGTCGCGCATCGCGCCCAGAGTCTCCATCTGAGCATATCCGGGCATCGCGTCTCCCATGACTCCCACGGACGTGCGCTTGTCGATCATCTTCTCGACCTCTTCGGGCACGGAAAGGTTTTCAATGTAAAGTCCCTTTATCTCTATGCCCATCCTGCCGAAGTCTTCTTTCATCTTTTCGAGCGCGATCGCGGAAATGTCGTCGTAATGCGCCGCCAGTTCAAGCGCGCTGACTCCGCTTTCGGCAATAGAATTGGTAAGAACGCTGACAATGATCTTTTTGAAATAGTTGTCGACGTCGGACACCGTGAGTCCGCCCGTGGAACCGAACAACTCATTCATCGCGTAAGTCGGCACGCCGATCGCAAACGAATAGACGCCGTAGCCGCGCACGCGCACCATTCCGAAATCCTTATCCTTCATCATAACCGGGTTCGAAGTGCCCCATTTGTTGTCGATGAACTGCTTTGTCGAAACGAAATAAAGATCTGCGGTATGAGGCGTCTCCCACGCAGTCTTCCAATTGTACAACGCGGTCAGGATGGGGATGTTTTTCAGTTCGTCCAGCTCGTATGTGCCCGGACCGAAAACGTCGCAAAGCTTACCTTCGTTTATGAAGATCGCCTTCTGCCCTTCGCGTACGACGAGCGTGGATTTTCTCATTATCTCTTCCTTGCGTTCAAGCGGAAATTTCCACACGATCGCGTTTTTGTCGTCAGTCTCCCACTGAATCACTTTGCGGAACTGTCTTTTCAAAAAACTTCCGAGTCCCATATATTCCTCCGTCAGGGCTTCTGCCCTTTATTTGTCGTTTATTATATTATAAGTTTACGCGCGCGCATTGTCAAGGTGCAATTTCGGCGCAGTCGGTCTTTATCTCACTTTTTCAGCGTCATATCCGGCTCCCGTCATAAATATTAAATAGTATGAAACGTATAGCCGCGGCATTACCGCTTCTCTTCCTGGTTCTTTCTCCTCTCCTGACGTTCGTCTCCTGTGAAACCCGGGCAGACGCTCCCGCCTCATGCGTTTACGAGATGACGGTCTCCGTCGACGAAGCGGAAAACGTAGTCTCGGTAGATCAGAAAGTCACCGTCGTGAATTCGTTCGGAAAGGATATAGACGAACTGATCTTTGCATTTTACCCGGACGCTTTCACCCTGAAAACTCCTCCGCCGGTGGACATGACGTCGCCTGAGACAGCCTACCCGTACGGGCTAAACGCCGGAGGATACGTATTCCTCGAAGCGGGCGGAACAGAGGTGGAAAGCGTCTCTCTCTGCGAAACGCCGTGCAAGATAACCGTAAAACTTTCTTCTCCACTGTCTCCGGGAGATAAAACCGAGCTGCGTTTTTCTTTCAACCTCACACTTCCGCTGTGCAACGCGCGTTACGGCTACAACGATTTTTCAGTCAATCTCTCTTATTTCTACCCTCAGCTCTGCCGCTATGACGAAAACGCGGAAGCCTTTGTATTCAACAACTACGTCGCGACAGGCGACCCGTTTGTCTTCGACGTCGCAGACTACTACGTCACCCTTGACTGCCCCGAAGACTGGCAGATCGCGTGTTCCGCGCCTGCATCCGGAGAAAACGGCAGCAAACGCTGCGCACAGGGGCTCAGAGACATGACCCTGATCCTTGCGCCGGAAGCCGAAGTCACTTCTTTCTCCTCGGGCGGCTACACCGCATACGCGATACACGACGGCTCGTACAGCTATGCCGCGGAATACGCCGCGAACGCTCTGAACGTGTTTTCTCAGGCATTCTGCGATCTGCCGGTCAGAGAATATTACCTCGTCTTTACCCCTTTCATAGCCGCGGGAGCGGAATTCTCCAACGTCGCCCTGCTCTCTTCCTCGCTGACGTTTGCCGAAACGGAAAAGACCGTAGCGCACGAAGTCTCGCACCAGTGGTGGTATTCGCTGGTGGGAAGCGACCAGGTAAACTTCCCGTGGCAGGACGAAGCGCTCGCGCAGTGGTCGACTTTGTACTACTTTAAAAAACGCGGGATGAAAGATCACGCAGTTACCATTCTGAAAGGATACGCGGAATTTTACTATGACTACATGACGACCCAACACGCTCTCGGAGAAAGCGCTCTCTGCGACGTGCACAGAGCGATCACGGATTACAGGGATCAGACAGATTATTTCGCGACAGTGTACTGCAAGGCGCTCCTCGCGGCGGAAATAACCGCGCAAAGCGTGACCGATGACGGTTTCTGCAACGCGCTTGCAATTTATGCAAAAGACAACCGCCTGTCTTTTGCGTGCCCTGACGACCTGTACTCCGCATTTGATTCTTACCTCAAAGGCGCGGGAAATCTTTTCAGAAATTCGCTTAACGTTTCGCCTTATTGACGAAACCTTTTTACAACCTCACAAATGCGGACAAAACAGCGGCTATCCCGATCACGGCTTTGCCGGACACTCGCCCTCGCGGACGGAAAATGCTTAACCGGCAATCGACCTACTTGCCGCATACGCGGCATTTCCAAGGTAAAAATTTACAGCGTTAAACTGGATAAAACGCATAGAGCGTTACACAATATAATCAGCCTGAAAAAAGGAGGTTAAAGTGATGAAGAAAGCTAATCAGACCAAGCAGAAAGCCGGTCGCGCTCATGAGACAAAGAACTGTGGTAAGATGTGCGGCGGCAAATGCTGCAATGAAAGCGGACACAATCAGAAAGACTGACGTGTTTTAAGGCTTGGGCGACTTTGCCGCGTATCGCGGACAGATCGCTCAAAACGGCGAAACAACGCGGATTACAGCGTTTTCAGATGAATTGAGTCTGTAAAAATTTTTATGGACGAAACGGCTGTATAAAATTATCGTTATTCATCTTTTGCCGTAGAAAAGAAAGAGAGCTATCCGGATCCTCGGATAGCTCCCTTCCTTTGTTATATGATAAGGGGGAAAATTATGAGCTCTTTTATTTACAGTTTGCATTCTATCACCGACTTGAAATTTTGTCAATAGTTTTTTGCAACTTTTTTAAAAAATTTTTTGTCAGTGCCTTTTGCCCTCTTTTTTGCATATTTTTATTAAAGGAAGATTAAAAATATGCACTTTTTATCACGATAAACCGTCAAAAAACGCCAAATCGTGTATTATTACAAATCGTTTTTAAAGCACGCCTCTCTTTTTCAGGAAATTTTCTATCCTGTCCATCGCCCTTTTCAAGTCCTCAAGAGAGTATGCGTAGCTTATCCTTATAAAGTCCTTGCCGGAATCTCCGAAAGCGCCTCCCGGAACAACTGCGACTTTCTGATCCTGAAGCAGTTCTTCCGCGAACTGTTCTCCGTCGAGACCCGTAACGGAAACGCAAGGGAACACGTAGAACGCGCCCTTGGGTTCAAAGCAGGTCAGTTTCATATCGTTGAGTCTTTTCACAAGAAATCTTCTTCTGACGTCGTACTGACTTCTCATCTCCTCGACAGCCGCGAAATTGTCTTCAAAAGCGGTGTTCAGCGCATTCAGCGCCGCGTACTGAGCGGCAGTCGGCGCACACATTATTATATATTGATGTATCTTCAGCATCTGTTTGCTGAGTTCTCTGGGCGCGCAGTAATATCCCAGTCTCCAGCCCGTCATCGCGAAAGCCTTGCTGAAACCGTTGATGAGTATAGTGCGCTCTCTCATTCCGTCAAGCGAAGCGACCGAAACGTGGCGTGCGTCGCCGTAAGTAAGCTCCGCGTAGATCTCGTCCGATATCGCTATTATGTCGTGCTTTTTGATTACTTCTGCAATCGCTTCAATCTGTGGCTTCGTCATTATCGCGCCGGTCGGGTTGTTGGGAAAAGGCAGTATCACCGCTTTCGTGCGCGGAGTGATCGCCGCCTCCAGCGCCTCTGCGGTGAGGATGAAATTGTCCTCCACTCTGCACGGCGCGCTTACCGGCACCGCGTCGCAAAGCGCAACGCCGGGAGCGTAAGAAACGTATGACGGCTCCGGGATTATCACCTCGTCTCCGGCGTTTGCAAGCGTCCTGACCGCAAGGTATATCGCCTCGCTCGCGCCCACGGTCATAATAACTTCGTCCTTGGGGTCGTACTTTACGCCGAAACGCAGGTCAACGTATTTCGCGACCGCTTCTCTCAGTTGCAGAAGACCGCTGTTGGACGTATATTGCGTAATGCCCTTCCTTATGCTCTGGACAGCCGCTTCTCTCGCTTCCCACGGCGTGACGAAATCGGGTTCGCCGACGCCTAAAGATATGACGTCCTTATACATAGCCGCAACGTCGAAAAATTTTCTTATGCCCGAAGGCTTGATGTTTTTTACGACGTCGCTCACGTGTTTGTCGTAATTCATACTATCTCTTCTCTCTTTATCCCGTCGCGTTTTTCAAGGACCACGCCTTCCGCCTTGTACTTCTTAAGAATAAAGTGGGTCGCAGTGGACGTGACGTCTTTGAGCACGGAAAGTCTTTCAGTTACAAAACGAGAGACTTCGCGCAGATTCTTGCCCTCTACGATGACCGTGAGGTCGTAACTTCCGCTCATAAGGTATACGTCTTTTACTTCATCGAACTTGTAGATGTCGCGCGCGATCGCGTCGAAGCCGTCGCGCATCTGCGGAGTGACTTTGACTTCGATAAGCGCGGTCACCGCGTCCGAATCCAGTTTTTCGGTATTGCACAGCACTGTGTATTTCGCGATCACGCCGTCCTCTTCCATTGCGGCTATCCTCGCCTTTACGTCATCTTCGCCAAGTCCGCTCATCGCGGCGATCTGCGCAGTCGTGAAACGGCTGTCCTCGCGCAGGATCGCGATTAACTGTTTGTCTTTCTTGTCCATGATCTTCACCTCATCAGATAGTTTCGAGATATTCTTCGTAGGTAGTCAGCTTGTCGAACGTCTTCGTACCGTTGATTTCTATTATCCTGTTTGCGACCGTCTGCATAAGCTCCTGGTCGTGAGTTGCGAAAAGACAGCAACCCTTAAAGTTTATCATACCCTTGTTGAGCGCGGTTATCGCCTCCAGATCGAGATGGTTGGTCGGCTCGTCGAGAATGAGCACGTTGCCCGCGATCAGCATTGCGCGCGCAAGCATGCAACGCACCTTTTCGCCGCCGCTCAGCACTTTCGCGCTCTTTTTCACCTCGTCGCCCGAGAAAAGCATCCTTCCCAGCCAGCTTCTCAGATAGCTCTCGGTATGGTCTTTAGAGAAGCGGTTTATCCACTCGACGAGGTTCATATTGCAACCGTCGAAAAATTCGTCGAAATTCTGCGGCACGTAACTCAGCCTTACCGTCTTGCCCCACTCGAACTTGCCCGCGTCCGGCTCCTCGATGCCGTTGAGGATGTCGAACAGCATGGATACCGATGTGGATTTGTCTGACAAAAACGCGATCTTCTCGCCCTTCTGCACGGTAAAAGTGACGTTCTCGAAAAATCCTTTCTTGGTCAGTCCCTCGACTTTGAGTATTTCCTTGCCAAGGTCCTGTTCCATCTCGAAATTGATATAAGGATATTTTCTCATAGACGGCTTTATGTCTTCGAGAGTGAGTTTTTCCAGTTCCTTCTTTCTGGACGTCGCCTGTCTCGATTTGGACGCGTTGGCGGAGAAACGCGCGATAAATTCCTGAAGTTCCTTCGCTCTTGCTTCCGCCTTCTTGTTCGCTTCCTTCGCCTGCCTTTGCAGGAGCTGGTTGGTCTCGTACCAGAAATCGTAGTTGCCCACGTACATGTTTATCTGACCGTAGTCCACGTCGCAGATATGCGTGCAGACCTTGTTCAGGAAGTGACGGTTGTGCGAGACGATGATCAGCGTGTTCTTGAAGTCCATCAAAAACTTTTCCAGCCACATAATGCTCTTCGCGTCCAGGTTGTTGGTCGGCTCGTCAAGTATGAGTATGTCGGGATTGCCGAAAAGCGCCTGCGCGAGAAGTATCTTGACCTTTTGCTTGCCGTCCAGTTCGCTCATCAGCTTTTCGTGATACTCTTCTCCGAATTTCAGCTCGTTGAGCAGAGACGCCGCTTCGCTTTCCGCTTCCCAGCCGCCCAGCTCCGCGAACTCGTTTTCAAGCTCCGAAGCCCTGATGCCGTCCTCTTCCGAAAAGTCCTCTTTCATGTAAAGCGCGTCCTTTTCGTCCATTATGTCGACAAGGCGTTTATGCCCTAAAAGCACCGTACGCATGACGGTGCAGTCGTCAAAGTCGTTCTGGTTCTGGTGCAGAACGCTTATGCGCTGTCCTTTTCCTATCGAAACCGTTCCTCTGGTCGGTTCGAGTTCCCCGGAAAGGATTTTAAGAAAGGTGGATTTTCCGGCACCGTTCGCGCCGATAACGCCGTAGCAGTTGCCGTCTGTAAACTTCAGGTTCACATCCTCGAAAAGTTTTCTTCCACCGAACTGCAAATACAAATCTGTTACCTGTATCATTTCTTCTCCTTAAGAAAGGTTGTTATCGTTTTCTATCATACTGCCCAGCCTGATCACCGCTCTTTTGTAGGTGAGAAAGCTGACAGCCATACTGCGCTCCGTCATGAACGCGAGTTTTATCTCCTTGGTTTCGCCTGCGCCGATCTCCGTCTTTCCGGTCGTGATCGTGCTGTCGCCGGAAATTCCCGTGTCCGTCGGACTTATGCCGTCCAGCTCAAAATCGTAAGGATCGAGAGTGAAATCCTTTTCAGCCGCGACTTCTACCGTGATCACCGCGTACACGTTCCTGGTATCCGCGATCCCTTGCACCGACACGTCAGTGACGGTAACGGTCGCTTTCCCGGCGTCGTACGGCTGACCTATGTCCAGATTGACGGTCTCCTCACAGCTTCTGACCGCAAGCGCCGTGATTATCACCGCAGCGATGACCAGCACCGTGAGTATCACAAGTCCCGCAAAGCGCAGTCTTTTCTTTTTCTTTTCCGCCTGCAAAGCGGCTTGTTTATCTGAGTTCATTTTTTATCCTGTCCGCCGCGGCGTTGCACTTTTCAACGAGCGCGTCGTAGTCTTCGCCGTACGTAAGCTGCCCGTTTTCGTAAACGATTTTTCCGCCCGCGACGGTCATCTTCACGTTTTGTCTGCCGCCTGCGTAGACGAGATTCGCGGCGATATCGGTATGAGGCTGCATGTTGGGCGCGCTCAGATCTGTCACCGTCATATCCGCAAGTGCTCCGATATAAAGCCCGTCTGCGTTTTCAAGCCCGAAAGCCCTGCCGCTCACCGCCGCGCGGTAAACGTCTTTCGCGCTGACCGCTGCCGCGTCGTTCAGCAGGTATTTCTGCAACACTGTCGCAAGATAGGTCTCTCTGAACATATCGAGAGCGTTGTTGCTCGCCGCGCCGTCTGTACCCACGCCGACGGTCACGCCCGCGTCGATAAGTTTTTTGAGCGGAGCTATGCCGCTCGCAAGCTTGAGGTTACTGCACGGACAAGTGACTGCCGAGACCCCGAGCTTCTTCATTATCTCAATGTCTTCGTCATCGACGTGCACGCAGTGGTATCCGGTGCCTCCGAGATCGAATATACCCTTTTCCGCAAGCAGTTTTACGGGAGATATGCCGTATTTTTCTTTGCACGAAGCGACTTCAGCCGCCGTCTCAGAAAGATGAGTATGCACGGGAAGCGAAAACTTCTTCGAAAGGTCGGACACCGCCCTCAACGTTTCGTCCCCGCAGGTATACTGCGCGTGCATCGCGAGCGAATACTTTATCCTCGGCAGCCTGTCGAGCTTGCCTTTCAGTTCCTCAGCCCTCTTCACGATATCGTCGTAGCCGCCGTCGAAATCAAAAATGCCGCTGCCGATATACGCGCCGAAACCGGTATCCGCGAACGCCTGTGCGACTGCCTCGGTATGTCCGTACATTTCCGAGCAATACGTAATGCCGCCTGCGTAATATTCCGCTACCGCGAGCCTGGTGAAATAATAACAGTCCTCGTCGGTGAGTTTTCCTTCGGCAGGGAACACCTGCTTGTACAGCCAGTCGTTGAGCGGCATGTCCTCCGCGCGCGAGCGCAGGAAGGTCATCGGGGAATGAGTATGCGCGTCCTTGAAAGACGGCGCGAGAAGATCGCCTTTCAGATCGATCTCCCTGTCCCAGTCCTGCCAGTCAAGCGTGGATACCGGAGACAGATAAACAATCCTGTCCCCGTCAGTGCGAAGTTCGCCGTCTATAACGCCGTCCGGCGTAAGTATCTTGCCGTTAAAAAACCTCAGTTTCATACCTTACCGTTGCCGCCCGAAGGCGGATTTTGCGGAGCGGGAAATCTCATGAACGTGATTTTCCCTGCCCGTGTGCGTAAAACTTATTTATTGGACGCCAGCTGGACCACTTCTTTTATTATCGCGCCGAGTTTGCCGACAACCTTTACACTCTCTGCCTGCACGTCCAGATGGCTGAGCTTTTCACCGCTCAGTCCCGCCGCCTTGTTGCTTATGAACGAAAGCCCGAGCACTTTTATGCCCATATGCACCGCCGCTATCGTCTCGATAGCGGTGCTCATGCCCACAGCGTCCGCGCCCATAGCGCGCGCCATGCGTATTTCGGCGGGAGTCTCGAAGTTGGGACCGGTGAACTGGATGTAGACGCCCTCTTTCAGATCTACGCCGGCTTTCTTTGCCGCCTGCCGCGCGATCTCCCTCAGAGACGGGTCGTAAGCTTCAGTCATATCGGGAAACCTGTCGCCGTAAGAAGGATCGTTCCTGCCGATAAGCGGAGACGGAACAAGCGAAATATGATCTGTTATCATCATGATGTCGCCTGTGTTCAGATCCTCTCTTATGCCGCCGGACGCATTGGTAAGGATAAGCGCTTTTACGCCCATCCTGATCATCAGACGTATCGGAAGCACCGCCTCCTGAGGCGTGTATCCTTCGTAATAATGCACTCTGCCCTGCATCACGACCACCGGAACGCGGTTGATATAGCCGAAAACGAATCTTCCGCTGTGTCCCTCGACCGTGGAAGTTGGCATCCCCTGTATGCTGTCGAAAGGAACGCTGTAAACGCTTTCGATATTCTCGGCGATCGCTCCCAGTCTGCTGCCGAGCACAAGCCCTATCTGCGGCTTGAAATCCACTCTGTTGCGCAGGCTGGAATACGCTTTCTCTACTCTCTTCCACATAGGCGACTCACTTGGTGAAGACTCTGGAACCGGGTTTGACCAGTTCTATCTTGCCTTCTTTGCAAAGGGGACATTCGTCCGGCTCATACGACGTGATGTCCATGCTGATCAGGTTGACGAATTTTACGCCGAAATCCACCATGCCGTTGCTTCTGTCAACGAGAGAGGCGACCGCCGTGACCTCGCCGCCCGCTTCTTTGACGAGCGCGATGACTTCCTTGACCGAGCCTCCCGTGGTAACGACGTCTTCGCAGACGACGAACTTCGTGCCCTTCTCGATCGTGAAGCCGCGGCGCAGAGTCATGACTCCGTTTTCTCTTTCGGCGAATATGTTGGATTTGCCGAGCTGTCTCGCGACCTCGTATCCCATCAGTATGCCTCCTATCGCCGGAGAGATCACCACGTCGACTTCAACGCCGGCGTCGGTCAGTTTTTCGGCGAGCGCCTTGCAGAGGGTCTCGCTTGCCTTGGGGTCAACGAAAACCTTCGCGCTCTGCATATAGGTGTCAGAGTGCCTTCCGGACGTAAGCTTAAAATGTCCTTTGAGTATAGCGCCTGTGCTGCGGTATACTTCGAGTGCTTGTTCTGTCGTCATCATATCTGTTTCCTCCGATTTTATTTAAATTTTTCCTGCCTGTGTCTGTAAAACGTCAATTCAGGATCAACGTGCCGACCAGGTCGTTAATGTCCATGCCGTTTTCCTCAACGTATTTGCCAAGGTCTTTGACTATGTCGTACGCCGCGGTGGGATCAGTAAAGTTCGCCGTGCCGACCTGCACCGCGCGCGCTCCGCATATCATGAATTCGAGCACGTCCGTATAGCAGGTTATGCCGCCGAGACCTATTATCGGGATCTTTACCGCATTGTAACATTCCCATACCATTTTCAGCGCGACCGGCTTCACGCAGGGACCGGACATACCGCCGTTGTTGTTGGCGAGTATCGGGCGCCTTGTCCTGTAGTTCACCGCCATGCCGGAAATGGTGTTTATCAGCGATACCGCGTCCGCGCCGCCCGCTTCAGCCGCTCTCGCGTTGTCCGCGATGCAGCTCACGTTGGGAGACAGCTTGGTTATCACCGGTTTTTTGCATACGTTTTTGACTGCGCGCGTGACTTCCTCAACGTTTTTGGGAAGCACGCCGAAAGCCATGCCGCCCTGCTTGACGTTGGGGCAGGATATGTTGAGTTCCACCATATCCGCGTGGCTGTCGTTTATCCTCTCGCCTATCGCTATGTAGTCCTCGAGAGTGGATCCCGCGATATTTGCGATCACGACGACGTCCTCTTCCGCCAGTCTCTTGTCGTCCTCGGCGAGATAATGCTCTATGCCGGGGTTCTGAAGTCCTACGCTGTTCAGCATACCGCCGTAAGTTTCCGCGACTCTCGGAGGCGGATTGCCTTCTCTCTTTTTAAGGGTCAGACCTTTCGTGCATATGCCGCCAAGCGCGGAAAGCGGATAAAATTCACCGTACTCCTTGCCGAAACCGAACGTGCCGCTCGCGGTGATTATCGGGTTTTTGAATTCGACGCCCGCGACGTTTACTTTCAGATTGCTCATAACACCACCTCGTCAAGACGGAATACCGGTCCGTCCTTGCACACCCTGACGTAGCCCTCTCCGTCCGCGCGTCTCACCTTGCAGTTGCAGACGAGGCAGGCGCCTATGCCGCAACCCATGCGCTGTTCGAGAGAAACGTAAACGGGAACGTCCACGCCCTCAAAGCATTTCGCGACCGCCCTGTACATGACCTCCGGACCGCAGACGAAGATCTCGTCCGGCTTTATGAAGTCCGCCGCCTCTCTCGCGACCGTCGTAACGAAGCCTTTCTTGCCGTAGCTGCCGTCGTCCGTCGCCACCGTCACCGAAGCGCATTTTGCCGCCAGTTCTTTTTCAAGCGCTACTTTGCCCGCGTTTGCAAACCCGATATAAGCGTGGAATTCCTTGTCCGGATTCGCGGTCACGACTGCGGGAAGGACCGCCGTGCCCATACCGCCGCCGATCAGCATTATTTTTCTGCCCTTGGGCACGTAGCCGTTGCCGAGAGGCAGAAGTACGTTCAGTCTGTCGCCCTCTTTCACCCGGGTAAGCTCCTTTGTGCCGCCGCCGACGACTGCGTAACATACGTCCGCAGTCTTCTTTTCCGCGTCGAAATCGCAGATGCAGAACGGACGTCTCAATATCTTGCTTTTATCGGGCAGTTTTATATCGAGAAACTGCGCGCCCTTTATCTCTTCGAGATCTTCGAAGCGCAGGGTCATATACCATATCCCGTCCGCTACGGGCGCATTGGAGACCACGGTCGCTGTTCTGTCTTTCATTTGATGCACCTTGCCAGATCTTTCTGCATATCCAGCGCCGCTTTGAGCGCCGCGTCCTTGTAGTTCAGCCCAGCGTACTGCTCTTTCTTGTAAGCGCACAGTATGCCGCGCGACGAGTTGACTATGCCGCCAACGCCGTCCCTGAAACACACGGCGAGGTCTTCCGCCTTGCCGCCCTGAGCGCCGTAGCCGGGGATCAGGAAGAAAAGATGCGGATGCGCCGCCCTTATTCTTGCCGCCTGCTCCTTGTGAGTCGCGCCGACGACCGCGCCGACGGACGAATAGCCGTATTTGCCGATCAGGTTCCTGCCCCAGTCGTCGACGAGATCCGCCATTGCGTCGTAAAGCGTCTCTTTGTCTCCGAGCGGCTTGTCCTGAAGTTCTCCGCTCGCCGGGTTGGACGTCTTGACCAACACGAAAATACCCTTGTCGTTTTTCTCGCAGTCGGCTACGAAAGGCTTTACGCCGTCGCTTCCGAGGTAGCCGTTCACCGTCACGAAATCGCTCTCGAACGGAGTGAATTTTACGCCGCCCGCAAGCTCGGTCGCGCCGATATACGCCCTGCTGTAAGCCGCCGCGGTGCTTCCGATGTCGTTTCTCTTGATATCCGCGATGGCTATCAAGCCGTTTGCGCGCGCGTATGCAAGCGTGTCTTTGAAAGCGCGTATGCCCGCCACGCCGTACATCTCGTAGTACGCCACCTGCACTTTTACCGCGGGCACGACGTCCTTGAGCGCGTCCACAAGGTCGAAATTGAACTTGGTGATGTAATTCGCGGCGTCATCCGGAGTCAGGCACTTTTCCTTCATCTCGTCGGGGAGATAGTCCACGCAGGTGTCCAGACCTATCACGGACGGGTTGTCAGTCCTCTTTATTGCGTCAATAAGTTTGTCTATTATCATAGTTTACCTCTCGTATTTTATCTTTCCTTCCACCACGGTATAACGGACTCTGCCGTAAACCTCTCTGCCGTGGAAAGGCGTGTTCTTTCCCTTTGAGAAAAATTCGTTCTTGTCTATCCTGTATTTCTCGTTCAGGTCGACCAGCGTGATATCCGCAAGCCCGCCTTCTTCCAGCTTTCCGCACTCTACGCCCACTATCGAAGCGGGTTCTGCCGTCATAAGCTCGCTGAGCTTTTCGAGAGTGATCTCTCCCGTCCTGACCAGCGCGGTATAGGAAAGCGCGAACGAAGTCTCTATTCCGCTGATGCCGTTTGCCGCCCCTATGAAGCCGCCTTCTTTCTCGTACGCGGCGTGGGGAGCGTGATCGGTCACGATAGCGTCCACGGTGCCGTCCTTTATCGCTTCTATCATCGCAAGCCTGTCGCTCTCCTCTCTGAGAGGGGGATTGACCTTCGCGTCCGCGTTTCCGGAAAGACAGAGTTCGTCCGTTGCCGCGAAATAGTGCGGACACGTCTCGCATGTGACTTTTACGCCGCGCGCCTTCGCGTCCCTGATCAGCCTAGCGCTGCCTGCCGTGCTGATATGCGCTATATGCACGCGCGCGCCCAGCGTCTCCGCAAGCACGATGTCTCTTGCCACCATCACTTCTTCGCTTGCGCGGGTTATGCCTTTCAGTCCGACCAGCGTCGAATGATACCCTTCGTTCATAACGCCGTCGTTGACAAGCGAAAGATCTTCGCAGTGACTGATGACCGGCATCCCGAAGCCGCTCGCGTATTCGAGCGCGATCCTCATCAGCTGCGCGCTTTCCACGGGTCTGCCGTCGTCTGAAAACGCCACGGCGCCCGCTTCTTTGAGCTTGCCCATTTCGGAGATCGTCTCGCCCTTCTCGCCCACGCTGACCGCGGCGATCGGATATACCTTTACGAGATCCACTTCCTTCGCCCTGTCTTTGATGTATCTGACGATATATTTGTTGTCGATCACCGGCTTGGTGTTGGGCATACAGCATACAGCCGAAAAGCCGCCCGCGACAGCCGCTTTAGAACCGCTCTCTATGTCTTCTTTGTACTCAAAGCCCGGCTCGCGCAGATGGACGTGCATATCCACGAACGCGGGGAGCGCGGTGAGCCCGTCGGCTTCTATCACGCGGCAGCCGTCTGCGTCTATCCCTGCAGCGATCTTTTCTATTCTGCCGTCCTTTATCAGCAAATCCTTTTTCCTGCCTGCGACAAGCGCGGATTTTATAAGAAGTTTTTCCATATCAGTCCTCCAGGATCCATTTGAGAAGCGCCATTCTCGTCGCAACTCCGTTCGTGACCTGCACGTCTTTGTAACAGCACCCGTCCTCGCACAGCGCGTAAGAAAACTCCACGCCTCTGTTGACCGGACCCGGATGCATCGCGATCGCGTCTTCGTTGGCGAGTTTCATCCTCTCCGGATTTATGCCGAAGAAGCGCGCGTATTCTCCGTAGCTGGGGAAAAGCCCTTTCTGCTGACGCTCGAGCTGTATCCTCAGACCCATGATCACGTCGCTTCCCCTGAACGCGTCCTCGATCGAACCGCAGACCTCGCATCCCAGCCTTTCGACTGCCTGAGGTATCATCGTGGGAGGACCGTACACTCTTACTTTCGCGCCCATTGTGTTCAGAGAAACGATGTTGCTCCTCGCCACGCGGCTGTGCTTGACGTCGCCTATTATCGTAACCGTCAGCCCCTTTACTCTGCCGAACTTCTCGCGGATCGTGAACAGGTCCAGAAGCGCCTGAGTGGGGTGAGCGTGCAAGCCGTCGCCGGCATTGATGACGCTGCAACTCACGTTGTCGGCAAGATATCTGGGAGCGCCGCTCGCGGAATGACGTATCACGATCGCGTCCGTGCCCATCGCCTCTATCGTCCTGCCGGTATCGAGAATGCTCTCGCCCTTCTGAACGCTGGACGTGGAGACGTCCACGACGGTAACCGTCGCGCCGAGATATTTTGCCGCGTCCTCGAAAGAACAGCGGGTCCTGGTGCTGTTCTCGTAAAACAGAGTCGCCACCGTCTTTCCTTTCAGAACGTCGCGGCACTTGTCGCCTGACAGAACGATCTTTTTCATCTCGACCGCGTCGTCCATAAGCTTTGTCAACGTCGCCGCGCTGACGCCTTCCATGCACAAGAAGTCTTTTTTCATCTTTCCTCCGACGTGTAAAATTCGTTATCTTGATAATTTTATCATATATGCGCGCAAAAATAAAGGACTTGAACGAATTAAATCAAACGTGACGAAAAAAAGAACGGACGCGGTGTCCCGCGCCCGTTCTTCATTTCAGTCTATTAAAGATTACTCCTCGCTGATGACTTCAACGGGGCAACCAGCCGCGCAGGTGCCGCAGCTTATGCAGGTGTCTGCGTCGATAACGTACTTGTCGTCACCCTCGCTGATCGCTTCAACGGGGCAGTTTGCCGCGCAGTTACCGCACTTAATGCATCCATCTCCGATAACGTATGCCATGTTCGTAAATCTCCTTTTTAGATTTTGTGATTTGATTATACCACACGCACCCGAGGTTGTAAACCCTTTTCAAAAATTTGAGGGGTGCGTTTTGGTTAGTGGCGCCTAACCGCCTGTATTTTACGCGGCAACCGGTCTTAGACTCGCGGCGTCACTCTTCCATTTTCCTGAGTTCTTTTTCGTATTCCTCTTCTTCCTTGCTCTGCTTGTGCTTCTGCGGCGCTCCGACCACCTCGAACTCACCTACCTCGAAGTAATCCGTGATCACTCCTTCGTCGTTCTGGATTGCGACTTTTACGCGCCTTTTGAGCATATCCGTCTCTTCCACTCGCCCGGTGCCTCTCTCTGTCGAAACGATCGACCCCACCTTGGGGAGAAGCTTCGCGGTCTCCACGTAATAATCGTTCTCGTATCTGAGACAGCACATCAACTTGCCGCACATACCGCTGACCTTGGTCGGATTGAGGGATATGTTTTGGTTTTTCGCCATTTTCACGGTCACTTTTTCGTAATCCGCAAGATGAGTTATACAACAGCACGGTCTGCCGCACATAGCCAAAGCTCCCCTCATCTTTATGTCGTCGCGCTCGTAGATCTGCCTGAGTTCTATCCTCATGTGCATCACGCTTGCGATGTCTTTGACAAGCTCTCTGAAATCCACTCTGCCTTCCGCAGTAAAGCTGAACACGATCTTTGAGCGGTCGAACGTGTACTCTGCGTCCACCAGCTTCATTTTCAGCCCGTGTTTGGCTATCTTTTTATTGCAAAGCTCCATTGCGGCGGCTTTCATCTCAATGTTTTCGCGCGCCCTTTTGTCGTCTTCGGGCGTCGCCTTGCGTATCACGGGTTTGAGTTGTCCCTTGATCGCGTCGTCTGCGACCGTCCTGTTGGGTCCCACGACCTTGCCGTATTCCTGTCCTCTGACAGTCTCTACGATCGCGTTGTCTCCCGCCTCGAATTGTATCCCTTTAGGATCGAAATAATACGTCTTGGGATTGGACGGGAATTTTATTTCCACTATTTCCGGCATAGATATTTTACCTCCAGAATTCCTATAAAAAGCGTATCCGCGACAGCCTGCGGATTGCAGTTGCTCTCGCTCATGCGCTTGCATTTCAATATCAGTTCAAGTATGTTGACCACCTCGGGGTAGCCGTATTCCGCTTCAAGCGCTCCGAGTTCTTCAAAGCCCTTGTCCGCGGCTCCACGCTTTGACGCGAGGATAAGTCTGAAAACGGTCTCCGTAATGTCCAGATAGCCGTCCAGATTATTCTTGTCGATCTGCAACCTTACCAGTTGAGCGTCAAGTTTTTTTGTCGAGGTCAGATTGCGCAAAACAGACACCAGCAGGAAAAATTTTTCCCCAAACTCGCTGTCTGCGAAAAGTTTTTTCGCCCTCGTCAGATTGCCGAATCCGCACACGGAAGCTCGCGTCGCCGCACGTTCGGTTTCGTCGTCTGGCTCTTCCGTGCCTTCAGTGAGAACGCCGTATATCTGCGCCGGAGTGAAGCCCTCGAAATACAACTTCTTGCACCTCGAAAGTATGGTCGGGAGCACCGCCGTCTGCTGGCTCGCTCCAAGGATGAACACCACGCCTTCGGGCGGTTCTTCGAGAGTTTTCAGAAACTTGTTCTGCGCTTTCTCGTTCATCCCCTGAAGATTGCTGACGACATAAACTTTCAGATCGCCGTCAAACCCGGTGAAATAGCTGTCCTCGATGAGCTCGCCTACGTCGTCCACGGAGATCTTCACGTTTTCGTTTATTTTTAGCGCGACGTATGCGCCGTCGTTGATCTTTTCGCAAACCTCGCATCTGTCGCATCCCGCGTCGGGACAAAGCGCGGCTTTCGCCGCCAGACGGCACAGCCCCGTTCTCGCCTCGTCGTCATCCGTGAGTATCAGATAACAGTGATTGAGCGCTCCCTTTTTCTTGTCAGCGACCACGGTCTGAAAAGGCTTTGAAGCTCTGAGCAGTCTTTCCGTTTCTGTCATACTATCTCACCCCGGTCCTTTTCCTTATCAGGGCTATCACTTCTTTCCAGACGCTTTCCGCGTCCGCAGACGCGTCGACGCAGACGAACCGCTCCGGGTATCTCGCGGCGACTTCCTTGTAGCCTGCGTATACCTTCTCGTGAAATTCGATGCTCTGGCTCTCCAAGCGGTCGTTCTTGTCCGCTCCGCCCTTTCTCGCGAACGCCTTCTTCGGGGGCATATCGAGAAATACCGTGAGATCGGGCGTGACGTCGCCGCATGTCAGTCTGTTGAGTTCGTCGATGAAATCAATTCCCAGTCCTCTCGCCGCGCCCTGATATGCGAACGTGGAATCCGTAAACCTGTCACAGATCACGGTGACGCCTTCTTCGAGCGCAGGTACGACGACTTCTCCGAGAAGCTGAGCGCGCGCCGCGGAATAAAGCAACGCTTCGCATTTGCCGTTCATCCTGTCGTTTTCCTTGCTCAGCAGCATCTCTCTTATCTTTTCGGAGATCACGGTGCCGCCCGGTTCGCGCAGAAACAAAGCGCGCTGACCGGTTTCTTCAAGATAGCGCCTGAGCTTTTCCACCTGAGTGGTCTTGCCCACGCCTTCGCAACCTTCGAACGTGATAAAACTCCCTTTCATGATCCCTCCGCGCGCCATGCGCGTAATATTATTGTAACACAACGAGTTTGCCGTTTACAAGTCCAAACGTGCATCCCCGGTTTTTTGCTATCGTCTCCACGTCCCCGGCGGTGAGTATTTCTCCCCGTCCGACGAACGGAGTCCCGGGAGGATAGAATCCGACCTCGTTCATGCACACTCTGCCCGCTCCCTCGCTTACGGGAACGAAAGTTACCGCGCCCGTCGCCTGTGCTCTTTTCCTTTCCGGCGCATATATTTCAGGCGCTTTTGCCGGAGGTCTGCACTCTGCCAGCGTCCTCAGAAGAAGCCTAAGACAAGAGACGTTGCTTTCGCTTAGTATGAATATCAGACTGTCGCCGATAGCCGCCTCGGCGTATACGCCCTTCTGCGCCAACGCGACGTTTGCCTGCTGAGCGTCCAGCCCGCCGCAACTTATCACGAGCCTTGAGACGTCGTCGCTCTTGTCGACGGAAAACCACTTCCCTACCGCCTCTCTTTCAAATTCCCGCCTTGCCGCGAGTATTCCGCCGTAGATCTCCTCTCCGCGCCGCGCGTAAACTTCTCTCGCGTGATCCATGCTCGCCATCACAAGGTAGGACGGAGAGGTGGTATGCCACAGCTGCCTGTAATAGACCGCCTTGTCGTAAAGCGAGTCGTCTTTGAGGTTGATCAACGCACCGCCGGTATATACGCTCATCGTCTTGTGCATGCTGCAGAAAGAAACATCCGCCCTGCCTGCCGCCGCTTGCGGCAAAAGCGAACTGTATGCAAAATGCGCGCCGTGCGCCGCGTCCGCCACCGTCAGGATCTCGTTTTTAGAGCATTCCTCAAGCAGCTTTCCGTCGTCGACGACGTTGCCGAAGTAATCGGGCGACGTATAAAAAACGGTGGACACGTTTTGCGTTTTTAAAGGTTTTGACAGAAAATCGTCAACGTCCGCAAAGCATACCGGACTTATCCCGAGAATAGCGCACCCGTTGTAAAAACTCTTGTGCATTTTTCCGACGCAACCCACGTTGCCGCGTTCTTTCGCAAGCGACAGCGCCACGTGCATACACGTCGTGCTTCCCCCGGTGACGAACAGAGTGCGCGCGCATCCCTGAGCGGCGGCGGCAAGTCTTTCCGCTTCAAGGATCACCCCTTCGGGGCAAGCCAGATTGTCAAGACCCGGTACTTCGGTGTAATCCAGAGCGCAGGAAGCGAACAGAACTCCTTTGCCCGAACCGGAATGACCGGGCATACAGAATCTGGCTTTTGCCGTGCGCGCGGCTTTTTCTACCGCGTCGTAAAGAGGTGCGCCGTTTTGCATCGTCTTCTCTTTCAAAAAAAGCAGTCTTTCGACTGCTCTCTCCTTTATTTTTGTTTTTCGACGGGTTTCATCGTCGGGAACAACAGCACGTCGCGTATGCTTGCCGCGTCGGTAAACAACATCACCATGCGGTCGACTCCTATGCCGAGACCTCCCGTCGGCGGCATGCCGTACATCAGCGCGTTGACGTAATCTTCGTCCATCATCTGCGCTTCGTCGTCGCCCTTTTCTCTCTCTCTGACCTGCGCCATGAATCTCTCTTTCTGGTCGATCGGGTCGTTCAGCTCGCTGAACGCGTTGCCGAACTCCTTGCCTGTAATGAAGAATTCGAACCTTTCGGTCATTCTCTTGTCAGTCGGCTTTCTCTTGGCGAGAGGGGAAACGTCAACCGGATAATCGTAGACGAAAGTAGGCTGCACCAGCTTGTCCTCGACCTTCTGATCGAAGCACTCGTAAAGCAGCTTGCCCCAGGTGATGTCGTCGTCGAACTCGACGCCCGCCTTTTTAGCCTGCGCCTTCAGTTCTTTCATATCCCCGGTCGCTTCAAAGTCGATGCCGACGTATTCTCTGACCGCGTCTATCATCGTGATCCTCTTCCACGGAGAGGACAGATCGATCTCCTCTCCCTGATAGGTTATCTTTCTGGAACCTATAACCGTATCCGCGATATGCCCGAAGATGTTCTCCGTCAGATCCATCATGCCGTGAAAATCCGTGTATGCCTGATACATTTCGATCATCGTGAACTCGGGATTGTGACGGGTGTCCATACCCTCGTTGCGGAACATCCTGCCCAGCTCGTACACCTTTTCGAAACCGCCGACGATGAGCCTTTTCAGATAAAGCTCGGGCGCGATGCGCATATACATATCGATGTCGAGCGTGTTGTGATGCGTGATGAACGGACGCGCGGTAGCTCCGCCCGCGATCGTGTTCAGGATCGGGGTCTCCACTTCGATAAAGCCGTGAGCGTCGAGATATGCGCGTATACCGCTGATTATGCGGCTTCTGGTCACGAAAGTCTTTTTGACCTCGGGATTGGCGATCAGGTCAACGTACCTCTGACGGTATCTGAGATCTGTATCCTTGAGCCCGTGATATTTTTCCGGGAGCGGCAGAAGGGATTTACTGAGAAGTTCCACGCTCTTGCAATGCACGGAAATTTCGCCCATTCTGGTCGTGAAAACGACGCCCTTCACGCCGATTATATCGCCGATGTCCGTCTTTTTGAACGCGGCGTAATTCTCTTCGCCGAGGTCGTCGCGGCTGACGTAAAGCTGTATGCTTCCTGTGCAGTCGAGAAGATGAGCAAAGCTAGCCTTGCCCATTACTCTCTTGGAGACCATTCTGCCGGCGAGCGAAACTTCCTTTCCCTCGTAGTCGGCGTAATCGTCCTTGACGGTCTGAGCGTAAGCGTCCTTGTCGTATTTCACCACCTCGTATGGATTCTTTCCTTCCTCTACGAGCTTGTCCAGTTTGTCGCGCCTGACCTGTATTACTTCAGCTGTGTTCTGTTCTCTTTCTTCCATAAATTCCTTTTACTTAACGTCGATGATCCTGACTTCGTAGCTGTCTCCGGCGTTGTCCTTCACTGTTACCGTCTCGCCCTTTTTCCTGCCCAGTATGGCGACTGCGAGCGGACTTTCGTTGCTGATCAGTCCTTCGCTTATGTTCGCCTCTGTGGAACCGACGATGCGGTAAACGAGGTCCTCGTCCATATCTATATCGTGCAACGTGACCGTGCTTCCGATCATGATCCTGCTTCCCTTGGCTTTTGAGTCCTCAATGACGACCGCGTTTTCTATCTGTGCCTCAAGGGTACGAATCTCCGCCTCGATAATGCCCTGGTCTTCTTTTGCCGCGTCGTATTCCGCGTTCTCGGACAAATCGCCGTACTCGCGAGCCTGCTTGATCCTCTCCGAAGCCTCGGGTCTTCTTACGTTTTTAAGATAATCGAGTTTTTCCTGAAGTTCCGCAAGCCCTTCGGCTGTGACGTAAAATTCTTTTGCCATTATATTTTCCTCCTCTTAGAGAGTGTTCTCTTTTTATTGTTTGTTTTTCATCCTGTAACTCAGGACGTAGAGACTTTCGCTCATCGCGATGTTCTCCACCGATACGTCGTCGGGCAGATCGAGATCGATCGGAGCAAAATTCCATATGCTCTTGACTCCGAGCGCGACAAGCCTGTCGGCAATGTCCGCCGCGGCGTTTTTCTGCGTAGCAATGACCGCGATGTCGCAGCCGTTTTCTTTGACGTAATCGGCAAGCGATTCCATCTTATACACGGGTATTCCGCCTATTTCCTTGTCCCTGACTTCTATGTCGAAAAGCGCGCGGACGATAAATCCTTCCCCGGCAAAGTTCCTGTAACCTGCCAGTGCTCTGCCTATATTGCCCGCACCGATGATGATCATATCGTATTTTCTGTCAAGCCCGAGTATTTCCGCAAGATTCTTTTTGAGATTGGCGACGTCGTAGCCGTATCCGTGCTGACCGAACCCGCCGAAATTGCAGAAGTCCTGCCTGACCTGAGAAGCGGTGAGCCCGAGAAGCTGAGCGAGCCTGCCGGACGAGACCTTGGTGACTCCTTCCTGCTCAAGATGCTCGAGATAACGGTAATAACGCGGCAAACGCTTCACGACCGCTTCGGAAATGACCTTGTTTCCCATAACTGCACCTCCCCTGCTTATTCCACCCGAATGGCATATCGCGGTTTTGTGCCCGGATCACCCCCGCCGCACAACGTGTGCCGACGCGGGACCAGCCCGTCTGAAACCGTACTCGCTCTCCCTGTCCTTCCGGAAAAGCCTTTTTCCGCCGTACCATGCAGTATGCCCGGCGCCTGAGCCGGACGCTTCCGCAAGCAACCTTCGGGTCGCGCATAATAATAAACATACTATATTTTATATAACAAACAGCCTCTTGTCAATTATTTTTCCAAAATTATACGTTTGACAAAAACGCGCCCCCGGAGTACAATTAGTACGTTATGAAGATCTGGGCAAAGACTGTCGTCGGAGACAGGATATTACGAGAATTTATTTACGAAAATCCGCTCCCCATGCGCTACGACAACTACCGGCTGTGGGTATCTGAAATATGCCGCGAGTTTGACCTCTCCACTCCGGTGATACTCCCCGCGCACTACAAGAATTTCGCCCTCTTTCACAACACGCGCTTCAGACCCGAAGATTTCGTGGACGACCTCGGAGCAGACCTTCTGGTCATAGAAGATTGCAGAGAATAGTTTTTACGGAAGCGACGCCGCTTCCGTATTTTTGTTTTCGCCTTTATTCCGCGTAAAAGTACGCTGACACCAGATCTCTCGCCTTGTCGTAGTCGTCGAAGATGTAAAAACTCTCTTTCGCGCCAGACTTTATGTCTATCTTCACAAGTTCCTGTCCCAGGTAATATCTCAGATAGCCGTCTGTCCCCGAAAGATATATCCTGACGCAGTAATCGTAAGAATCGTCCGGATATTCGTCGTCATTTCTCGTGACCGCAAGTTTTCCCAGATCATCCATAAAATTCTGCATTCTCTCGCCTTCAAGCACCTTTATCGCGCCGCCGCTGTTGACCAGTTCTATGCGCGTTACGTCGTCAACGTCGATCTTGCTGAGTTTCCAGAATCCGCTGCTCGACGAACATGCTGTTGCGCCCAGGGCGATCACGATCGCCAACATTGCCGCAATAATTATAAATGTCGTCTTTTTCATTTAAAGTCCCTCTTTTCAAACGCAATATAATTGACCGCCGTCATACCTGCGAACCACACCGTAGTCACAGCGATCATTGTGTATATGCTCATTCCCCTGATCGGCGCGCCTGCCGGCGTAAGCGCCGTCGCCCAGCTCAGATTGGTAAACAGTCCGACGAACGGGATCCACGTGTCGTAGAGAAGCGACGCGATCGTATCCGCAAACAGAAACAGTACGAGAGGTATCGCAAGCGCCGCGGATTTATTGGCGAAATTCCCCACGAAAACGGTAAACTGAACAAGCACGGCGAGCGTCACCGCGTTGAACAGCGTCAAAAGGAAAATTGCCGCATAGGGGTTTATTATCGCTATATTCTGATATGCGTCTATAAGCAACACGTTATGCGTCGCGCCGTCGAAAAATATCGCTCCGATAACCATAAACAACACGTTCAGCGCAACGGAGAGAACAAGCGAGGTGACGAACACCGCGCCCGTCTTTGCCGTCAGCAGAACGCTCCTCTTCACGGGTCTTGTCAGTTGCATGCGCATGGTCCCGTCATCAGTCTCTCCCGCTACCGCGCGCGCCGCGAGCACGATCGCCATGATCGCCACGAACGCCGACACGATCATAGACATCATCACCACATAGTCGCCCGAACTCATGTTTATCGACCCGATCGCGCCCAGCGTGGTGATCCTATCCGGTTTTATACCGTTCTCGTCGAAGTAGTCGTACATCGCTATCATGTTCTTGAGATAGGTCTCTGTTGTCGTCGAAGCCTCTATCTTCAGATCTCCGCTTTCGACAAGCGCGTAATATTCGTCAAGTTCCACACGGTACATGTCCGCCATTTCCGCAGCCGAAACGCTGCCTGTCAGCGCCGAATTGTCCATGCCCTGAAGCATATCTCCGAGCGTCCTGAAAGACACCGTGACGATCAGGCACAGTATGAGGATTACGACGGCGAAGATCCAGAAGCCTTTGGACGAAAAAACCTTTTTACATTCAAGTGAAAACGCGGTTAAAAATCCTTTCATTTCGTCAGCTCCTTGTACATTTCTTCAAGCGTACGCTTCTTGACGCTGAAGCTTACAACGGATATGCCGTTCTCTATCAGCGCTTTGTTGATCGCCGCCGCGTCTCCGCCCTTGACTTCGACGTACAGCGTCTCCGCCTGCACCTTTGTGCGGAAACCGAATTTTTCGTTGATGACCGCCGCCGCCCTGTTGGGTTCGTCGCACAGCACGGAAAGTATCACCACGTCGCCGAGCCCTCTTTCTATCTCCGCCCTTGTCTTTACGGCGACGATCCTGCCTCGGGACATAAACGCCACCCTGTCGCAAAGCGTCTGCATTTCTCCAAGGATGTGAGACGAAAACATCACCGTCGTGCCGTACTCGTCTCTCAGCCTGAGTATAAGATCCCTGACCTGTGCGATCCCGTCCGGATCGAGTCCGTTTATCGGTTCGTCAAGCACGAGGAATTCGGGTTTGTGCATTATCGCCTGCGCAAGTCCCAGTCTCTGGCGCATACCCATGGAATATGTGCCGACGCGCGACTTTATCCTTTCCGACAGCCCGACAAGTTCTACGATGTCTTTGAGCCTCTGCTCGGGAAGTCCGCCCTGAAGATCTGCAAGGTAACAGAGGTTCCACCAGCCGGACTGCTTGTTGAAAAACACCGGGGTCTCTATCTGCGCGCCTATCCTGCGCATATATTCTTCTTTGTCACGCCTGAAGTCAAGATTGTCGAGCGTGACCTCTCCGTTGTCCGGGATCACAAGCCCGGTGACGACTTTTATCAAGGTGGATTTACCCGCGCCGTTGGGTCCGAGCAGACCGAAGATCTCGCCCTTGCGGATCCCGAGAGACACGTTGTCGAGCGCGACTATGCCTTCTTTGCCTTTTATAAAACGCGCGATTCCTTTTTTGAAAACCTTGCTCACGTTTCTTATCGCAAGGTAGGCGTTTTCTTCAGGCTCTTCCGTCGGCGCGACAACGGCGGTCCCGACGCTCACGGCGATCTCTTTTTCTTCAAAACCCTGCATACTTTCTCCTTATAATATGATGTGCCCTTCAAGGGATTTTATATTACCCGTTTTTTTTATCTGCGGCAATTGCAAAAAGCTCCCGGATATGTTAATATGTTTTTACCATATCAGTTTAGCATAAATATATTCTTTTTTCAATAAGGAAATTCTTTTTATGCAAGGAGGGAAAAATGGGGCTGTGCCGGATGTCGGACGAAGGCGCGCGCAAGGGATGCGTCGTACTCGACAATAAATTCGTGACGGACTATATGCCTGAAGCTGACGAAATTCAGCTCAAGACGTATATGCTCGGGCTTTACCTCTGCTCGGATCCCGTCGCCGCGGACAACACCCTTCCCCATTTCTGCAACGTCCTCTCCGTCAGCGAAGACATGATAATTGCAGCGTTCGGCTACTGGGAAAAACAGGGGCTTGTGACCGTCGTTTCTTCCGACCCGTTCGAAGTGCGCTACAACTACGTCAGGGGCATGGACGAAAAGATAAGATACTTCAAACCCGCAAAATACGGAGAATTCAACGCTCAGCTTCACGAAATATTCCCGGACAGAGACTTCACTCAGGCGGACTACCTTAAATATTACGATTTCATGGAATCCACTCATATGCCTCAGGAAGTCATGCTGATGATCGCGAGATACTGCGTCAATTACAAGGGATACGACGTGCGCGAAAAATACGTGCTCGCCGTCGCGCAGAGCTGGTACGACAGCGGCGTGCGCACAGTTCAGGACGCAGAAGAAATGATCTCCAGGCAGGAAGCCAGCTCGGAAGCGCTCAGAATGATCGCAAAAGAACTGGGCAAAAAATCCCCCGTCGACATCGAAGACAAACAACTTTACGTCAAGTGGACGCAGAGTTGGGGCTTCGATCTCGCCTGCATACTCTTTGCGGCGAAGCAGTGCAAAAAGCGCGGCGGCATGGAGAGGCTGGACAAGATACTCGACGAATATTTTTCTCACAACTGCCTGACGGTTGCGGACATGAAGGCTTACAGCGAAGAAAAACAGAACATGTTCGACCTCGCGAAAGAGGTCACCAGAATCATAGGCGTCAGATACGAAAACCTCGACACAGTGGTCAGCCACTACGTCTGCGTGTGGCTCTCTCAGGGCTTTGACAACAGCGCGCTGACGCTGATCGCGGAATACTGCTTCGAAAATTCAATACGTTCTCTGAGCGGTATGAACGCTATCGTTTCAAAGTTTTACAAACAGGGCTGCGTGACCGTGGAAAGCATCAACGAATATCTAGGTCAGCTCGCAGAACGCGAAAAGAAAATCAAAAAAGTGCTTGAAACCGCTTGCACATCCCGTATGGTCACTCAGAGCGACCGCGACGCTTACGCGCTGTGGACGGACTGGGGCTTTGACGACGAAGCGATTCTTTACTGCGCGTCTCTCGCTCAGGGCAGACCGCAGGCGGTGGGCTATGTCACGAAACTTCTGACGCGCTGCAAAGAAGCGAAAGCGTTTGAACTCTCTCAGGTCAAAACTCTGCTCGCCTCTCAGCCGCAAGCGGGAAAAGAAAGCCCTCAGGGAGGAAAACTCGAACGCAGGTATACCAAAGAAGAAATAGGTTCCCTTTTCGGAGACCTGCAGGACTACGAGGATATAGAGATCTGATATGAGATACCCAAAAAGATACGTCAGGATTATATCGGCGCGCTATGCGGCGCTCAGAGAAAAAGAGGACAACGACAGGAACCGTCGTTGCGCGGCCGCGCGCAAAGATCCTGAGTTTGCCGATGCAGAAAGAGAGTTTTCAGCCGTTTCTGTGGATTACGCTCGCGCAAAGGCGGCAGACAACGCGACCCCGGAACTTGAAAAAAAATATCGCGCCGCAAAGACGGCGCTCGACAACATCGTCGCCGAAAAGGGCTTTGACCTCTCTCTACACGTTCACTGCAAAAAATGCGGCGACACAGGTTTTGTGGGCGAAAAGCTCTGTTCCTGCGCAATGCCGCTCTACCTTGCCCTCGTCAAGGAGGACACCGGGACCGGGCGCATCCCTCACGTCACTTTTGCAGACAACCTGGCAACGGATACAAACTGCGCTCAGGGCAGATCGCTCGGTATTCTCTACGAGAAGATGAAGGAGTTCTGCGACCGCTTCGAAGAAACGCGCGTCGACTTCATACTGCTGACCGGTCAGTCCGGCGTGGGTAAAACCACCCTCGCATACGCTATCGCCAACGAACTTTCTTCAAAAGGAATATCCGTCTGTTTCGTCACCGCGTTCGAGTTCGTGGATCTTATGCTGAAATACCACACTTCAGACGTCTCCAGGCGTTCGCGCTACACTGAATTCATCCTTGACTGCGAAATGCTGATAATAGACGACCTGGGCACAGAACCGATGCTGAAAAGCGTGACAAAAGAATATCTTTACAACGTGATCAACACTCGTCTCGTCAACGGGAAAAAGACGATGGTGACTTCCAACCTCAATCTGGAAGAACTCATGCTGAGGTACGGCGAACGTACGGTTTCACGCATGACGAACAAGAATTATTCTGTTACCAGAGAACTTCTCGGAGACGATCTGAGAAAGATAAAATTCTGATTTTTTCGTGCCCGTGTAGATTAAAGCAAAAAAATTACGCACGCTTCACTCGCGTGCGTTTTTATCTCAGTCGTTATTCAAAGGACGACAAGCGTTATTTTTTCATTGAAGATCCGATCAGCTTCAGCCTGTCTGCCAAACCTATCCTGCATTTTCTGAAAGCTTCGTCTCCGATTATTCTGACGTTTTCAGGCAGCCTGACTTTCAAGTTGCCGCACCCGTAAAAAGCCTTGTCGCCTATTTCCTCTAATCCGTCGGGGAGTTCTGCCTTTTCAAGATTTACGCACTGATAAAACGCCCTTTTTCCGATATCGACGAGCGTGCACGGGAAATTCGCCTCTTTCAGATTCCCGCAACAGAAAAACGCGTCGTCGCCTATTTCTCTGACTCGTTCAGGGATGTCGATCTGCGTAAGACCGTTGCATCTCATGAACGCTTTGTTTTCTAACCTTGCCAGTTTCCCGGGAAGTTTTACAGAAAACAATCCTACGCAGTTTTCAAACGCCCCTTCGCCTATTTCCGTCACGGAATCCGGGATCACGATCTCTGTAAGGCTGATGCAATCCCTGAACGCGCCGAAGCCTATACTCTTCAAGTTTTTGGGGAGCGTTATTCTGAGAAGATTTTCACACCCTCTGAATGCGTAAGGAGGGATCTCGGTTATATTGCTCCCGATCTCTATCTCTTCAAGCTCCTTTATGCCGGCATACGCTCTGCCGAGACCTGAGACATAAAACCGGACAGGCTGGGAAAATATTTTTTCAGGCACTTTTACTTTGGTATCGCTTCCTTTGTATTCCGTGAGACTCGCGCGCTCCTTATCCTGAACGAACGCATAATCTGACGTGATGACGTTGGGATACTCGAGGATTCTTACGTCGTTTGAAGTAAAGAATTTCCTGCCGTGACTCCAGACGCGTTTCGTTTCAAACGCGCCTCTCCCTATTTCGGCAACGCTTTTGGGCAATTCGATTCTGTCCAGGTTTCTGCAGATCCCGAAAGCCATATCGCCTATTTTCTCCAAGCCTTCGTGAAGGACCGCCTCTTTCAGAGATTCGCATCCGTAAAAAGCCCTTTCGAAAATTTTCCTGATCCCTTTGTGTACGTCGACTCTGGTTATTTTTTTACATCCTGAAAAGGTCTCTTTTCTGATTTCCTTTACTCCTTCGGGAAAACGTACACTTTCTCCCTCTTCGCTTGAAGGAGCTGAGCTTTTACCCGGAGAAAAAACGCTGACAGATACCAGTTCTGCGCAGTTCTTGAAAGCAGTCGCTCCGATAACGGTCACGCTGACGGGGATCACGATTTCACGAAGTTTGCTGCAATTTTCGAAAGCGCCGTCCCCAATACGGGTAAGGTTGCACTGAACGCTTACTTTTCTGACTGTCACGCAGTCGGAAAAAGCGCGGTCGCCTATTTCGGTCACACCGAACGGGATTTCCACGTTTGAAGACGAGCCTTTATATTTCAAAAGCCTGCTACCTTCTATTAAAAAATCCGGATGAACAGCCATCCCCGCTTCAGTCACCGCACTCTTGTACGTTCCGATCATTTCTCTCCTCCGCCGTATCTTTCACGGGATGCGGCGCATTTTTTATAAAATCCTGCTTCACTCCGGCATTCCGCAACAGAGAAAACGGTATTGTAAATATTATATAGCACAGGCAAAACGTTGTCAACGAGCGGACAATCCGTTCGGACGCGAAACGGCGCTGCACATACGCTTGCCTTGAGCGCTCATACGGTTTTTCACCCGATTCCCGCCTTTGAAACTATCCCTCCGGTATCGTCTGTCGTCGATGCGCATTTCTCGCAAAGCAAAAAAAAGCTTGCAGATGACGAAAAAACATAAAATTCTTCCATTTTACAAAAAAAAGATAGACAAAACCCAAAGCGTATGATAATATAATAATGCTCAAAACGGCGAAATCCGGGCAAGCAAACATTAATGGCTCTGTGGTCCAGCGGTTAAGACTCAGCCCTCTCACGGCTGCTACTGGGGTTCGATTCCCCACAGAGTCACCAAAAAACGTCGCGTGATACGCGACGTTTTCTTTTTGTTATCCGTGGTCGGCTCCTATACTCCCGGCTCAATTGCTCGGGCTGCCTAGCGGTTATTACCCGTTGCGTCTTACGCAGATTCCGCAACAGATAATATTCGCCGACCAATAAAAAAGGAGCCGTGCGGCTCCTTTTTTATTTATTCAGTTTTTAATGAGTCTGGCGATGTCGACAAGCACAGAAACTATGAGTGAGTTCTTTGCCGCCTCTTTTTCGCGTTCTTCGGACTTGCCGTCTATTGCGCAGAATAGAACGAGCAACGAAGTGACGCCGTCAGTCAGCTTGTCGAGAGAATCGCCGGGAGCGACGTTGTCGAAAGCCGCAAACTGTCCGACGAATATATTTTTCATCGGGGTCAGAGCGTTCTTGAAGCTTGCCAGCCATCTCTTCATATCGCTGGCGCTCATATCGAGAAGATCGGTCCACTTTACATTGGTTTTGAGCAGTGCGTTGCCCAGAGAAACAACGTCACCGTACTTCGTGACCTTGTTTGCGAGCAAAACCTCATTGGGATTGATCACACCATCCACCCACGACATCTCGAGCAGAGAGTACTGAAGCAGAGATTCAAACATCCAGCAGAAATATTCTTTGCTGAAATCCTTGTCATGTTTCTTCATCGCGTCCTCAAAAGTCGCGCCGAGTGCTTCGACTTCAGCCAAAGCATTTTTGTAGCTAGAAACGATTTCATCAGTTGTCATAAATTTCCTCCGTAAAATTTAATAGTGTTCCATGACATGAATAAATTCTAACACATCCGCCGGCTATTTGCAATATCTGAAGGAAATATTTTTTAATTCAAAGCAATTTTTTAAAACTTTTTCATGTAATTCCGTCCGGTTTTTCCAAACCCGTTGACCTGAGTCGTTTTTTATTTTAAAATAAATTTGCGAGGTGTTTATGAATAAAAGTGTTAAAATCGTCGTTGTTTGCATGGCTGTCGCGCTTGTAATTGCGGCAGTGGCGGTCCCGGTCGCGCTGTATCTGACCGGAGTCATCGATTATGCAGACAAAGCGACCGGAGACTCGGGAAAATACCTGATGGCGTATTTTACCGGAAACGAACCCGAAGAAGAACGCATATGTTTCGCCGTCAGCGAAGACGGATATTCTTTCTCTCCTCTGAACGGCAACAAGCCGGTGATCACCCAGACTCTGGGCACGGGAAGCGCGCGCGATCCTTATATCTTTAAGGCGCAGGACGGCACCTTCTACATTCTCGCAACAGATATGCGGAGCGAGGACGGCTGGTCTTCAAATCACCGCTTTATCGTCTGGCACAGCGAAAACCTGACAGACTGGACTGAGACGGGACTGATCGACATCAGGGAATACGGACTCCCCGACACAGTGCGCGCGTGGGCGCCGCAGGCAATCTGGGACGAAAGCGAACAGGCATATATGCTTTACTGGGCGAACTGCGAAAACAGCGAGGAAAAGGGCTGGAGCGGCACCGTGGTCTGGTACGCTTACACCAAAGATTTCAAAACGCTTGTCTCGGAGCCGGAAATACTGTTCGCTCCCGAGAACGGAAACGACGCGATCGACGCGGACATCATCGAAAAGGACGGCGTTTTTTATCTGTATTACAAGGACGAAAACGAAAGCCGCATACGTTACGCTGCCGCAGGATCCCCGAGCGGTCCGTACAAAGAACCCGAGGACTCTCTCGTAAGCGTATTTTTCTCTGACGTGGAGGGCAACTTCATATACAATATCAGCGGCACGGACAGCTACGTCATGATGCTCGACTGCTACAGCAAAGGGAATTTCGTGCTTCAGCAGACCGAGGATATGACCTCTTTCAAACGCGTAGACCCTAAATATTACGATTTTGACTTTTCGCCGAGACACGGCAGCGTGATGCATATCACAGACGAACAATACGACGCGCTCGTGGCGCGTTTCGGAAAATAAAGGTGACGACAATGGAACTTTTTGAAAACTGCACCGTGGGCGGTATCTCAATGAAAAACCGCATCGTAAGAAGCGCAACTCACGACGGACTGGCAGACCCGGCAAACGAAGGCCCGAGCGAAGAACTCATACGCAAATACGTCTATCTCGCAAAGAACGACGTGGGATGCATAATACAAGGCTATGCGATCGTAAGCCCGGACGGGCGCTCCAATTACCCGCGCTGTCTGGGATTTTTCAATCCCGACGCGGCTGACGGATACAAAAAGCTGACCGCCGCCGTACACGAAGCGGGCGCGGCAATCGTGGCGCAACTCGCTCATTGCGGCAGGCAGACTTCGAGCAAAGCGATCGGCATAAAAAAGATCGCGCCCACCGCGAAACGCCACCTCCTCTACCCGGACAAAGCGCGCGAAATGACCAAGGAAGACATAACGCGCGTGAAAAACGATTTCGTCAGCGCGATCGTTCGCGCAAAAGAATACGGTTACGACGGAGCGCAGCTCCACCTCGCGCACGGCTATCTTCTGCACGATTTCATTTCCGAGAACGGCAACAAGCGTAAAGACGAATACGGCGGCTCGCTCGAAAACCGCATGCGCATAGTAAAAGAGATCCTCACGGAAGCCCGCACCGCCGTCAGTGACTTCCCGATCTGGGTCAAGCTGTCCGCAACCGACAAGCGCAGAAAAGGAATGAGGGTGGATTACGCCGTCAAAGTAGCGAAACTGCTCGAAGAATACGGCGTGGACGCGATCGAAGTGTCGTGCGGAAGCGTGCAGGACGGCATGAACACAATGAGATCGAAGCGGTTCCCGATGGACGCGATATTTGCGTACAGAGAGCCTCTCGCAAGTATGCCGCGCACTCTCAACAGGATCGTGCTTGCCGCGGCTAAGCTGTTCAACCCGCTCATCCCTCAGCCAAGACCGCTCAGGCTTTTCAACGTCCCCGCGGCATACGCGCTTCAAAAAGAAGTGAAAACCGACCTTATCGTCGTGGGCGGCATATCCGACGTCGAGGAAATGCGGAAACTGGTGGCAGACGGAATGGCGGCGGTCTCCATGTGCCGTCCGTTTATCTGCGAGCCTAATTTCGCAAGAAAACTCAAAAACGGAGAATGTACGAAAAGTCAATGCATAATGTGCAACTGTTGCGGTCTCGTGATAGAAAAAGAACCCACGCGTTGTTTTATGGGCAAAGTTACCTACCCTCTCAAAAAACGCTGACCCACTATTACTGAGCGCTTTTTCAGAGTAAATTTCAAATGCGTCCGTCGCTCGCAAGCAATACGACAAAAAAAATACTTATCCGCAAAATTGCGGATAAGTATTCGTTTTTCCGGCTTTTTCACCGTCAGGTCGTCAATATCCCGTCAACCGTGATCATCAGCTGTTTTTCGTCCAGCGCGGTTTCGATCGCTTTGTCTATCCAGTCTGCGACGGCTTTCGTCTTCTTGCCGTATCCGAAAAGCGCAACGACTTCTTTGACCACGGCGTCGCGCGTCATCCCGACGTTTGTCTCTATCGCGCACTTGACCGCGGCGATTATCTCGTCGGGATATATCCTGGTGATGTCACGCTTTATCTTTTCGTCAGACGGACGGAAAGTTTCAACCGGCTTGTCGACGTAGAATACCTTTCCTCCCACTTCCTTTCTGAAGCCGTCGAACGCGCCCACGTATTCTACGAGTTGCGCTATCGCCTTCTTCGCTGTGCCGGGGATGTTGTAGATGCTCGTCAGCTTGTCCAGCAAATAATGTTCTTCGATCGGGGATTCTCTGTCTATGATCGCGCGTATGCGCTCTTTGATCTTGTCCTCGCTGGCTATGTCCAGTACGTAATCCGTGCCCGGTTTGCTGAGTGGCTTTACCGTATACGACCTGTACGGAGTGCGGTATTTCGCCATCACCTCTTTGATCACCTTCTTGCTGAGGACTTTCTTCTGCGTCAGCGCGGTCACATAATCCTTTATCTTGTTGATCTCTCTGCGCGGATTGTTGTAGTAATTGACGGTCCACAGCTGATATACGTTCCAGCCGAGTTTTCTCAGGATCTTCGTCTGCATGGTCACTCTGTCCTTTACGCCGCGCAGCTTACAGCTGTTTTCGCTGTCCGCAAGTATCGCCAGCACGTACCTGTTCTTGTTCTTGGGATCCACGACGGCGACGTCGATCTTGAAATCGGATACGCCGAGGTTGTAATCGCAGACGATCCCTCTGTCCTTGAGTTCTTTTGCGAGCATCTCTCCTATGCCGCATCCTCTCTCAGCAATATCCTGAGAGTTGATGGCGAGCATTTCTCTGCCCCTCTCGGCATATTCGAGGAAGGCTTTCAGCCCTTCGACGCCCTTGCTGTTGGTGCGGCTGAGGTCTATCATATGCCCCGATATACCGCTGAAGACCACCATCTCGTTTCTTGCTCTCGTGACCGCGACGTTAAGACGTTTGTAGCCTCCGCTCTGGTTGATAGGACCGAAGTTGAGAGAAAGTTTGCCGTTCTTGTCGGGCGCGTATCCCACGCTGAACAGGATCAGATCTCTCTCGTCGCCCTGCACGTTTTCAAGGTTCTTGACGAACACCGGCTCCTCTCTGTCGTAAGCTTCCGCGTCAAGCCCGTTCTCGTGGATGCGCTTCGTCAGCTCGTTTTCGATATAGTTCTGCTGCGCGATATTGAAGGTGACTATGCCTATGCTGTACTTGCGCTCGCTCGGATCTTTCAGCCTCCTGATGACCTCTGCGACAAGCTCGTCGCCCTCTTTCTTGTTGCACTTGAGTCCGCCCCTCTCGTAAACGCCGTCCACATAGCGGAAGGAGACCTTGCTGTTCAGCTCGTTGGGAGACGGGAACGTGAGAAGCGTATTGCCGTAATACATCGCGTTGGAGAACGCGATAAGGCTCTCGTGCAAAGACCTGTAATGCCACAGCAGATGGTTTTCGGGCATGCCCAGCGCAAGGCAGTCGTCGAGAATACTGTCCAGATCCTCCACGTCGTAATGCTCATCGTCCTTGTAATCCACGTTGAAGAAGGTCGTGGGCGGCAGCTGTTTGGGGTCGCCGACGACGATGACGTTCTTGCAGCGCGCGATACAGCCCACAGCCTTGCATGTCGGAAGCTGAGAGGCTTCGTCGAATATCACCAGATCGAACTTGTCCATGTCTATGTCCAGGAACTGCGTGACCGACGTCGGACTCATCAGCATACACGGACAGCACGTCGCGAGTATATGCGGTATTTTGGAGAACAGTCCGCGCAGCGTTGTGCCCTTCATATTCGACTTTTCCGCTCTCAGAAGCAGCACTCTCTCAAGGTTGTGCTCGCCTTCTGCGTCCGGTTTGGGCACGTTGGCAACGAGTTTTTCGTAAAGAAGCTTCCTGGTCTGGCGTTCGTATTCCTCGCTGAGTTCCTTGAATCGCGCCGCAACTTCTTCGAGATTGAGCCCGGAGAACTGACACAGCACATCGTCAAGCAGAAGTTCGCTTCTGATGAAGTTGTAATATACGCATTTCTTGAAACAGCTCAGCACTTCCATTGCGGAGATCTCGCCGTCCTGCAAAGGTTCGAGCACGAAATCGAGACCGCTCTTGCGGCACATTTCGACCATTTCCTGATACTTGCACCAGTTGGGGATAAAGCCGAAGTTTTTCTGAAGGCTTCCCACGTACTCCACTTTTGCGTTCAGGTCGTTGCCGCCGCTGTAACCGCCGGTATTGAACACCCGGCAGAACGCCGCTTCCGCACGCGCGCAACTTTCGTATGCGTACATATAGAATTTGGTATAGTTGTTAACACCGTACTTTGTGAGAGAAGCGCAGCTGTCGTCGAACACGTCGCCGTTGAATTCCGCATACAACTGCTTCCCGTTTTCGTAAAGCGCCGCGATCTGGTTCGCGTAAGCGTCAAGTGTGACCCGATCTCCGCTCCTGATCCCGAATATCTCCGAAAGTTCCTCTGAGCGGCGCTCGAACACATCGCGGGTCTGTTCGCATTTGAGCAGATATTCCGCAAACGCGGTCCTGTCCTTCTTGTCAAGATCCGGAGGAATGACCCTCTTGACGGCACGCGAGAACACTCCCGTCTTTGCGGCGTCAGCCACTTCGCTCATCGGAAGTCCGGACGGATACACCCCGTAACGCGACGTGTATTCCGCGATCATATTGTCTGTTTTGGAGCGCGCTTCGATGTACGAATCCACAATGCCGCGCGGCTTCTTCCCCTTTGCCGCCGCGGAAAAATATTTTCTCACGCAGTCGCTTTCAAAGGACTTGCAGATCCTGTAAAGCGCCTTGAGCTTGGGCGTCGTCAGCGCAACGGTGCGCATGTTGAACAGCGGCGTGAGCATCTTTGCATACTGCCTCAGATGTTTCAGTTCCTGTTCGAAAACTTCGAGTATCGCCGAACCTTCTTCATTCCACTTCTCGTCGAAAGTGAAATTCCCGATGTGTCTGAAAGGCGACTTTTCTATGTCTCCGCACTCCTTGGCTCTGAGGGCGAGTTCGGTCAGCATTTCGATATATTTCTGGAAAGTGGACTCCACCAGCTTTTCGTAAAACATGCTGTCGATATGCAGACAGTCTCTCGAATCCTTGTTTTCGAAATAGCCCATGATAGCCTGATACAGCGACACTCCGAGATATCTCCTGCGGTGCATAGCGTCAAGCTCTTTCTGCAATTTTTCCACGCAGGTGTTGATCTCCTGCAGTTTATCGTCAATGTCGCCCGTCTCTTTCTGTTCTGTGAGAGACATCGTTCTGACGATCTGCGAAAGCACGGCGTTCTTGTTTGTCTTGTTGCTGTGAAGCTCCAGGCAGAAATCGCCCAGACCTATCTGCCGCAGTCTGTTGTGAACGACTGATAGCGCCGCCATCTTCTCCGCGACGAACAGAACGCGGCGTCCGCGCACTATATTGTTTGCTATTATATTCGTGATCGTCTGGGATTTGCCCGTTCCCGGAGGGCCGTGGAGCACAAAGCTTTTTGACAGACTGTCGTAGATCGCGCTGTACTGCGACGAATCCGCAGATATAGGCAGATACATCCTCTCCTCCGCCGTATACGCTTCATCGCTGCTTCTTGAAGAAAGATCGAACGCGCCCTCCGGCAGTTCGAGCTTATTGTTGATCAGAGAACGCACGATCGGATGTTCTCTGAACATGTCGGATTTGTATTTGACGTCGTACCACAGCTGATAGTTTGCAAAAGAAAGGCTGGCGATGAACACGTTGGAGAAGATCTCCCAGCCCTTTCTGCCCACCACTTCTTTCTTCAGACGCGCGATGACCGAAAGGATATTCTGCTGAGTGTCCAGTGCAACTTCGGCAAGTCCTCTTATGTCCTGATTGAATTCCTGATACAGAAATTCCAGCAACGTGCTGTTCAGACGTATGTCGTCCGTGTTGACGTCGACCGTATATACGGGAGCCGCCACGCCCTTCTTGCTTATCGTCACCGGATAAAGGAGGAGCGGAGCGAACTTGTCCTCGCCGTGCTCGTTTTCTTTCCACTTCAGGAAGCCGGCGGCGACGTAAAGCGTGGTCGTGCCTGTCTCCTCCTGGATGGACGTTTCTTTTTTGATCAGCCTCTGCAAAGTTGCGTCGTGGTTTTTCTGATCGTAAACCGTAAGAAGCCTCTTGTTCTTGTATTCGTACGCGACGTAATCCACAAACGGTTTGAGATAGGAGCTTCTCTCAAAGCCTTCGCCCAGCTTGTCCGGATTCTGCACACCTTCTGACGGTCTGCAATCCACGGTGAACGTCCTGTTTTCGGTCAGCGCGCCAACAAAGTCTTCAAGTGAAGGCACCAGCAGTTTGACGGCGGTGCGCGAAACCTTGAAATTGAGCAGTGCGTTGCGCATGTCCATATCCAGAAGTCTGCGCTCCCATTGCGTCACTCTGTTTATCTCTTTCTGCCCGCCGATCTCGCCTCTGTATTCTCTGAACTGTTTAGGCGCGACGCTGGTCATGTAATCCGAGCTTTGCACCAGGTCGTAACCCTTGGGACCGTACACTCTCTCCGGAAGCGGGAACACATGCATTATGCGCGCGCGTTTGATGTCCACGGCGAAATCCACGCTGTAAGCGCGCCTGAGCGCCGTTATCGCGTTCTTTTCCGCCTTTTCGAAAGCCACTCCGTCAAACAGGTCGCTTATGCAGATCATCGTGAATTCGTTCACGCCCTTTTCCGATTTCTTGACCAGCGCGTCCACGTCGTCGAACACGGCGTCCTGAGAACACTCATCGCTAAGATATACGCCGACGTACCATTTCCCTCCCGCTCTGCCTATGACCGCGTTCTGACCGTTCGCCTCTATCAGTGAAGCGTATACGAGCGCCGCTTCGAGCGGTGTGGCGACCTTGGAAGCGAAGAGGTTTTTATGAGACTGAATGACCTCTGAATCCTCCGCCTTGGGCTCCGCCATGTCGAAATGCTCGTCACCGAGCGCACTGTAACATGCGGCAAAATAGTTGCGCACGCCGTTGCGGTTGCCGTTGTAACCGACGAAATGCGCGAGTTTCCAGTCTTTGAGTCTGTTGTTGACCTGAGTTATCAGCGTGTTAACCTGCGCCGTACGCCTGACGAACGTGGCGAGAACTTCAGGATTTGTCCCGAAATTACACTTGTCGAAAGCGGTGACTGTGACCTTCGCGACGGCTCTGTCGACAACCGTGTCTCCGGTCAGGACTTCTACGACGATCTCTCCTTCCATGTCGCTGTCTACTGCGACCATGTAAAGCGGAGAAAGCTTCGCCGTCGTTTCGAACTTGGCGGTGGTGCGCCTCGGAAGCACGCTCTGCTCTATCGTGCAGGGCAACAAAAAATCCGGCTGAGAAGATATCCTGACCTGAAGGTCCTCGATATCCGCTCCGCTGGTGTTCTTTACGTAAAGTCTTTTAATCGGACTGGTATCGTTCTGGATCTGATAATAGCTTACGTTTGTGCTGCACTCAAGCGTTATTTCGACCAGCTTGCGCTCGTCGACAACTTCGGCAACAGTCTGATTTTCCTGCTCCATATCCAACTCCTTACAAAAATTCCGGGCATTCCTGCCCATGGAAAAGTGATTTATAATACCAATGCAAACCTTGCCCCGAACTCACGTATATATTATAACAAAGATTTTGCGCGTTGACAATACTATTGAAACTTTTCGGACGCGCCGGATACGTCGCAAATTATATGCAAAATCGCATTTTATACCGTTTTTCGCACCGCTTTCTGGCTGTTTTTTCGTTAAATACGCGTTTACGGCGGCAAAACGGCGAAAGCTTTCTCTCCTCTCCGGACCGCAGAAGAATTCTGAAAATGCCGTACGCTGCAATCGTTCCGATCCGGCGCGTCCGGAGTTCGCGTCTTTTCAACCGCAACCTACTTGCCCGCCTGTGTGCCGGCTTTTGTTTTAAAACTTTATCCGCAAACACTGTCAACGGGAAAATAACGCAAAAAAAAGGACGGTCCTTGCGGACCGCCCGTGCTTTTTCTTTTCCTGTATTATTCTCTGCCGTGAATAAGCTCGTAGCTGAGAGCTTTGTTGTCGTCGAGAGTTTCGGTGGGCTGAATGGTGATGTTTTCAGGATCGATACCGTACAGAAGGCAGGTGTGAGCGATTTCTTTCGCCGCATCGGGCAACGGGAAGCTCTTCTGCACAAGGCCTACGTTTTCAGCTCCGGTAACCTTCGACTGGTTGGAAGAAAGCTTGCCGGTCGCGAGAATAACAATGCCGAAGTGTACGTAATCGTTGCCGTCGCTGCCCTTGGAGAAATAACCGTTGTATTCTTCTTTGCCGAGCTGGCTCTGAACGAGACCGTTGACCATACCTGCAAGAACTGCGCCTTCGGTTGCGGGCATCAGCTTCGCGGTGTCTCTGCTCTTCCAGTTGTAGATGTCTACGAAACCTTCAAGGCTGAGCGAGCAGTAACCTTTCTCGTTCGCAACTTCGGTCCAGCCGCACAGGATTATGCCGCAGACGACGGAGTTTGCGAAAACGGAATTCTTGACGATAAGATTGACGCCGTCGTACTCGCAGGTCTCTGCCGCGAGAAGCGCGTCGGCGCCGTTTCTCATAACGGTGCCGTCAACCGTGCAGTCGACCGCGCCTTTGAGATAAACCATCTTCTGAGAGTTTTCGAAAATGCAGTGCTTGATCGTGACCTGAGTACGCTTGCTGTTGTCGGTGCTGATGCCGTTGACGATCTGACCGTAGCCTTCGCAGTTTTCAAGGATAACTTCTTCGCCTTCATTATACTTTTTGCCGTAGAAGTAAACGTCCTGGAACACGGCTTTGTTGCCGTTGCTGACGTTGAACGCGTTGCCGCCTCTCGTCTTGACGGTGCCGCCGACGATGGAATTGACGACGACTTCTTTAGCGTTGCCGTAAATGGTCGAATTGATCACCTCAACGGCATCTTTGCCTTCAGAAGTGATGTTGTTCTGGATCATAACGTTCTTGGAAGCGGCGATCGCAGAAACGAGCCCTGCCCAATCGGAAACGTTCACGCCTTCGGACGCATGCACCGTAAGGGTGACGGTCCCGTCTTCCTGGATGCCTTCAGCTTCGGTATCCTCGGGCTTGTAAGTGAGATTGAAGTCACCGGCGCTCTTGACCGTCAGAACGCTGCCGTCGAGAGTCGCGTTGCTGCCGGAGACAGTATATCCGCTGCCCGGAAGCGCGACTGAGAGATCCACAGTGCCCTCGGTGCCAACGTAATAATTGCCTTCCATCAGCATGGTGAGTTCTTCACATTCAACGACGGTCTTGCTCTTTTTGCAGGAAACTGCGGTAAAGCACATCGTTGCGATGACGGCAATTACCAATATTGTCAATACTACCTTTTTCATAATATCCTCCTATAGATATCCTTTATGTTGTCGGTTGCCCGACTTGTTGCTTCCGTATCACAAGCCCTCGGGAGACAATGCTACGCACAGCCGTCCAAAGACCTGCTTCACCATTTACAGTATAACACAAAAAGAAAAAATGGCAAGCGATATGTACAAACTGGTGCTTCACATTTTACATTTGTGCATTTTAAGATACATATGCGCATTAATTACCGTTTTTTAGCATTCCGACGCTCTCCTGTCCGTTATAACGCAGTCTCCGAAAGGATCTCGCCCGGCTTCTTACGGCACAGCTGTTTTCCGCTCCTGTAAGAATAAAGTACTCCCGAATGATCCCTGACCGCCTGATAATAGTCGGGTGCGTCAATGACGACGAAATCCGCGCTTCCGCCTTCCTTTATTCCGTAATCTGAAAGCCCGAGAGTTTTCGCGGCATTGTGAGTGATAAACCTGTAACTATTCATGATGTCGTCGTACCCGGTCATATGCAGAGCGTGCAGTCCGGCGTATACGACCTCTTTCAGATCTCCGTTGCCGAGAGGATACCACGGATCTCTTATGTCGTCGTGCCCGAATGACACGTTCAGCCCGTTCCCGAGCAGTTCCGGCACGCGCGTCAGACCTCTCCGCTTGGGATATCCGTCGAACCTGCCCTGAAGATTTAAATTTACAAGCGGATTGGATACGAAATTTATTCCGGAAAGTCTCAGCACCCTCATAAGTCTGCCAATATACGCTTCGCTGTAAGAATGCATCGCCGTGGTATGGCTTGCCGTGACCTTCGCGCCGTTGCCGTATTCTATCGCTTTGGCGGCAAGCGTTTCAAGTCCTCTTGAGGACTCGTCGTCCGTCTCGTCGCAGTGCACATCAAGGAACAGGTCTTTTTCCGCAGCAAGTTTCGCGGCATATCCGAGCGATTCCACCGCGTATTCCCTCGTGAACTCGTAATGAGGTATCGCGCCCACACCGTCCGCGCCGGCGTCCACCGCCTTTTCGATCAACGCCTTTGCGCCCGGATAGCTCAGGATGCCCTCCTGCGGAAAAGCTATGATCTGCAGCGTGATTTTGTCTTTTATCTCCTCTTTCAGTTCGAGAAGCGCTTCGAGCGCCGTGAGAGTCGGATCGCATACGTCAACATGCGTACGGATGTACTGCACGCCGTTCAGCATTTCCGCGCGTATCGCCTGCGCCGCGCGTTTCTTCACGTCCGCCTTCGTCAGAGTCTTTTTCCTCTCCGCCCATATTGCTATCCCTTCGAACAGAGTGCCGCTCTTGTTGAACCTGGGTTCGCCGGCAGTCATCGTCGCGTCAAGATGGATATGGCTCTCGATCATAGGAGGCAACACCAGCTTCCCCTGAAGATCGATGACCTCCTCACCTTCAGCGTCAATGTCTTTCCCGATGCGGCAGAATACGCCGTCTTTGATCAGTATATCCTTCAACTCAGCAGAGTTTTCTATGCATGCGTTTTTGATTATCATATTCTCTCCTCAGATGATGAAACTCTTGTCGTCGCTGTTGTAATAGATGTCGTAATACTTCTCAAGAGCTTCTTCGGCTTTGGTGTAACCTTTGTTTGAAGCGAGTATCCACATCGTCTTCGCTTTGATCACGTCGCGCTGACATCCGACGCCGAAGTAGTAGTTCTCCGCCAGCTTGTACTGAGCGAAAACCACGCCCTGATCTGCCGCCAGCATAAGCCAGTGATTGGCGATGATCGGGTTCTGATCGACGACCGTTCCGTTCAGATAGGCAAGCCCAAGTTTGTATTGCGACATCCCGTACCCGTTTTCCGCCGCCCTGATGTGCCAGCTTATCGCCTTGCTCAGATTCTTCTTCACCTCGATCCCGTTGTCGTACATCCACGCCAGGCTGTACTGCGCGATCGCACAACCGTTTTCAGCCGATTTCGTATACCACTCCAGAGCCTTTGCCCAGTTTTGCTCCGTGCCGTCTCCGGCTTCGTAGCACCACGCGAGATTGTTCTGCGCCGGCGCGTGACCCATCTCCGCCGCCAGAGAAAAGCACTCGAACGCCTTGGACAGATTCTTTCTCTCGCCGCCGCTTCCGTAATAATACTTCTTGCCCGCTTCGTAGAGCGCCTGAGCGTCTCCCTTTTCAGCCATCTTTTCTATATCGTCGCTGTCCTCGCCGCTTCCTTCGCTCGTCTTTTTCCCAAGCAAAGAAGTTATCCTGCCGATAAGCTGATCGAAAAACGACGCGTCGTCTTTGTAAACCAGATAATGAGTACTCGCAAGGTAGTATTCCATAGCAGGGGAAAGTTTGATCTCGTCCAGCAGCACGGAAACGATTTTCTTGTTTCTCATGACCGCAGAGTTGATCTCGTTTATCACGTGAGTGGACAGATTGGAGCTTTTCGAGACCACGACGAGAAACACCCTTGCTTCTTCGATCTGATTGATTATAGTCGCGGCGTACTGGTCGCCGTAATCGGTATTCTCGTGCGCGACCCAGTATTTCAGCCCCTCTTGGGCAAATCTCGAGCATAACTGCTTGACTTTTTCTATGTCTTTGTTGGAATAAGAAACGAAAATATCCATAGTCTTTCCTCTTTGTCTAATATAAAAATATTATACCACTACGGCGCGCCGTTTGCAATATAACCGGCAAGTTTGTTTATGTTTTTAAGCGCCGAAAAGAAAATTATCGCGCCGTCCGCTGTTTCTCCGCCGGCATGACAATGAAAAGCCGCGGCGTACAGCCGCGGCAGAATGACCCTTCCGGTCTTTACGGTTCGTATTTCGATATTATTATGCAAGGATCCGCTTTCGCTCAAAGTCACGCTTCCTTTGGAGACTGCGCCTCTCCCGCTGACGCGGAAAGAAGCGAATTGATCCTGCTTTGCATTATCACGCTTCCGATAAGCGGTGAGAAAGCCGCAAACAGAACAGTGCCGGCATTCAACGCGCGAGTCCCGTAGCCGAGCTTCTTTTCTTCTGCAAAAATTTGGTGCCCGTGTCTGTAATACCAGTAAATATAGAAGAAAGGCAGGATGATGTAAAGCACGGTTTCAAGCACGGTAAACACCTTCTTCACGCCGCGTTTACCGTTGAATCGCCCGGTTTATTCTGCACCTCGGTAACTCCCGGGTCCACGACGTTATTATACCATCCGTTTCACCCGTTCAGCCACCTATCGAACCCACTCAATTTGTAAACCTTCGGTTGCGAAATCCGGATAATTCGACAGATTTATCTCTGAAGGAGGATGCCGCACCAATACAAAAATCGGGCCGCCATAACAGCCCGATAAACCCCATTATTTTACGCCTTTCATTCTTGCGTAAGTTTTAGCCATAATGCCGTACGTAAAATAAAGTTTGTGGTAAACAAGCCACGCCTTGAGCTTTACGACTTTTCCACAAGTAGCCGACACTTTAAGATATTGCTTATATGCCGTCTTATTGTTTGACTCTTTCCAATAAGGTTTGGAACAAAGCTTTTTGATCTCTTTTACATAATGTTTTTCTGTCCCGACTATTGAATTTATCAACATTATCAAAAACTCAAAACGGGAAGAATACATTATATCTTCATTACCGGTTTCCTTTAAATAATTTTCAGCATATTCACAAAAAATTTGAGACGATTCTACAAAATTATCTCTGTTCCTATACTTTTTTGCATAAGCAAAAGGAACACTATGAAAATTTACGTTGTAATATAAATATTCATCTAACAATTCTTTTTTTTGAGATCTCTTCAAACATTCTAACATGTAAACACGATCCTCATCATGTGTCATGGCTTCGTTAAAACGTACATCTCTCAAAAGTTCGGATTTATATAACGTACGTATTGGCCCGCCTCTGACATTTTCAGATCCGCTATAAAATAAATATCTTGTATCATTATCTCTTATAACTTTCCCAATATTTTTTTCTATTGATTTAGTTATATTTCCGCAAAATACACTATTAATCAAAAAGAAAACCATATCCGCGCCAGTTTCAAGCGCTTTATTAAAACACTTTTCATATGTCGTAACGTCCAGATAATCGTCGCTGTCTACAAAAGCGTAGTACTGTCCCGTCATAACGCTTAACCCAAAATTTCTTGCTTTGGAAACGCCTTTTTCTGACACAAACACTTTAACTCGCTCGTCTTTGGCGGCATATTCTTTACACATTTCCAGCGACCTGTCTGTAGACCCGTTTTCCACAAGTATTATTTCAAGATTTTTATACGTTTGATTTATTATGCTTTCCACGCAGCAATCTAAAGTCTTTTCAGCGTTATAAACAGGAACGATAACACTTATTTGATTTTCTTCCATTGTATTCACCCTTTACTATTTATTTTCTCCAAGGTCTTTTTTGATCTGAGTAGTCGATATTTCGGGTGTACGCGGCAGATAGACCACCTCGCAATAATCTTTCAGAAAATCGAACTTGCCTTTCCAGTCGTCGCCCATCACGAAAACGTCGACCTTGAATTCTTTGACGTCGCTTATCTTCTGCTCCCAGCTGTTTTCCTCAATTACCAGGTCCACACACCTGAGCGCCTCAAGCATCTTTTTGCGTTCATTGAACGAAAAATAGCACTTCTTTCCTTTAAGAGAGTTAAATTCATCCGTAGACAAACCGACGATCAGATAATCCCCCATCGCCTTTGCCCTCTGCAAAAGATTTATGTGTCCGTAATGCAACAGATCGTAAGTGCCGTATGTTATTACTTTTTTCATTTTTTGTCTCCTTCTAACATTAATAAAATAGCATTTTTATATTTTAACTGTCTTTGTTATTCTCGCTTCCTTCGTCTTTTTTATTCTCTTCAGGTCCTTCCTGCTGATTATCGTCCAGGGCATTGACGTCTTCCGACGATCCGGTCTCCGCAACAGGCGCGTTTTTCTTTGCCGTGCGATTTTTGATCACCTTTGTAAAAATACTTAAAATCTCTTTTATTTCCTTTATGTTCAGCACTATTACCGCCGCAATTGAAACCAGAGCGAAGATCCATTTCAAACTGACATTGATAGTATATACCACTGCAACAATTATGTTGAGCAAGTAAAGCAAGGCAAATTTTAGCCAGTTAATATTAAGCTTAACGAGTTTCTTCGCATAGAAAATTCTCGAAATAAAAATTGCGTTATAACTCAGGAAAAATGCGCCGATAGCGACGTAAACGACGTATTCCAGTCCGACGTATTTTGCCACTACAGGTATTCCGACCAAGCACAATAACAAATTCGCTCCCGCACCAATCAAAGTCGTAATCATAGCGTAAACAGTTTTGTAATATGCGCCGAAAAACGCCCCAAAGAAAGAGGAAAAGCATCCCGCAACCGCACCCATTATAAGAAGCGGAGAATATGTCCAACCGCTGTAAAAATCCCCCTTCAACAAAAGTTTAGACACATAAGGCAAAACGAGCATCAGACATGCCGTAGCCATGAATATTACAGGAGAATAAAATCTGAATACCTTACTGTAAAACTCATTATGATCGCTACTCTCTTTTTCCTGTGAAGAAGACAACGACCAAGCCTGTAAAAATATAGAACTGGCAACGTTTATCAATGAAGGCAATTTACTTGTAGCCGTATAAACGCCTGAAACGGCCCACGCCTGATCGTAAAGTTCCTGACTACCTGAAAGCCCTGCAATGGCTACAACCGACAAGTAAACCATTAAATATTTGCTGGAAGTCTGTACTATCCACCAACTTATATTATTCCATACGTTCGGCACAGAATATTTCAACATCTGTTTTAATTTGAAGCCGTTAAACGCTGAAATTTTAAAATATTTTAATGGATTTACAAGTATAGACAAAAATATTATACCTACAATCGGAGCCGAAATCAAAGCAATAATGTAACCGTAAATCCCCATTCCCCCAAATATAATCAACAGATACGCCAATAAAAGCATAACTGCGCTTTCCAAAATACTTGACGTAGCATATACAACCGTCTTTCCTATTCCTCTCGTAAACTCTGACAGAAGATTTTTCACGCATCTGAACGCAAATAACGGTATAAGGAGTAACATAAAAGTTTCACCATACAGCGATCCTGTGCCGTGCATTATAAAATAAAAAATCAGATCGCCGGCAGAAAATACCGCTACACCGATCAAAACGACCGAAAGCGAATTCGTAATTATATCTTCAGGGGTATGTCTTTTATCCACCGAGAATCTAAACAACGCTTCCGCAAGTCCAAGCGTAAATAACGGCATGAACAAATCCTGCAAAGTAACTACTGTGTTTTCAACAATGCCGTACTGACTTTCAAGAAGATATTTTGTAAGAAGCGGAAGAATAAAAAATTGCGCCGCTTTTACGGTGAGATTTCCAAAAGCAAATATTATTGAGTTGGATAGCAATCTTTTATATTTATTCATAAGTATTTCATTTAAACCACAATATCAGTTTATTTCACTATGCCTACAAAATCAAGTATTTTTTTACAGAACCCCCCGCTTTGATCGGCGTTGACCAAATCGTTTATGCGTTTTCTTTCCTCTTTCCAATCGTCCTTTCCGACTAAGATACCGTCGATAAAACTTTTCAATTCTTCAACGTTTTGTATCTTTTCTCCCGGCATATAATCCAGAGGATTGTCAACGACAAAACCTCTATGTCCGCTGTATTCGTTTATGTCGTCTATAACAAAACCGATTGGCTTTTGCGTAAGTAAAAAGTCAAAATATATTGACGAATAATCAGTCAACAATATATCTGCCCCCGAAACCAAACTATAAAGCAATATCTTTTTATTTAATAACTCATTGTTCTTTATAACTTTTATATTGCTTAAGCTCAATTCATTCAACAGCGGTATATTATCCTGTGCCGGATGTGGTTTTATTATAAACATAATCTTTTTTAAATCAAGATATTTATTAAATCCAACCAACAAGTCTTTTGTAAACAAAGGAAATTCACGATCGGAATCGTCGTATCCGAACTGTGCAGCTTTTCTGAATGTAGGCATATATAATACTATTTTAGAATAGCTGTTCTTTACTATACCGAATTTACTCAATACGTCAATATCTTCAAAAAGCAAATCGCATCTGGGATAGCCGCCAATATAAAATTGATTTTCTTTGTAACCAAAGCACTCCTTAAAATATTCTTTTGCAAAATCTGAAGCCGCTAAAATATATGTGGAAGATTTGCAATAGCTTTCATCATACTTACCCAATGATTTTAACGCAGTGCCGTGCCATATATCGAATACTGTTTGCTTATCCGGCACTTTGCATCTCATCTTGCCCATACCATAACAATGAAACACGGTTTTTGCAGTTAATGTATGCCATGCTCCGCTAAACATGCCAGGTACAGGATATACATTGTTTATATTATTATAATGCTTTAAATCGTTTTCGTTAGATACAACCAAATAAATCTTATATTTTTCGTTGTAGCCATTCCTTATCATATATTGAATCAAAGCATGATGATTAGATTCAAACTTACTCCGACCGTAAAATACAATTTCGTTACTTTTTTTTGATAAAATTTTATTTGCGACTGTAATAATTTTCATTTTAATATTCATAATTATTCTCCAGTATTTTTAATCATTAATCTTGCCAAAAGAACGTATATGGATATATTCTATTCCAGTTTGGTCTGTATTTTAAAACAATGATCAAATACATAGCGAGCATCAAAGTTATACCGAATACAATTAGCATTTTGTATTTGGAATTTGTTTTTGTCAATGCATTGGGCAAAAACAACACTGCAAACACTGTAAAATACAGAACTATTCTATCTACGAGATTAATCTTGTATCCCAATATCATTCCGGCAAAAGCAATGAAAGCTATCCACAATTGCAGATTTTTCTCATTTTCTGCAGTCAAAGTGCTTTCCTCCACTATCACGCTTTGTTTGTCTCGATTCAACACAAACCATATTATCACAAAAAAGATTAAATTGCAAAACAAGTTGAATGACACCGCAAGCCAACCGCTTCCCACATATGCGCTGTCAAAATAGTGTGCATAACTTGGTGCCAACACTATGCAAACTTTATAAAGCAAATCTGTAAAAGCACACAATGAGCATAACAAAATTATTATAAACGCCAACCATTTATTAAACTTAATATGCGGAAGAATTGGCAGGATTAGCAACAAAATTGCACTTGAATGAAATAAAAATGCAACCAATATCCATATCATTGCTCTTATGCAATGTTTGTTCATTATCCTGTCAAATGCTACAAAAACAAAAGCAATCGCCAATTGCTGTCTTATCATCGTTAACGTCGCTCCGTACATAAGAAAGAAAAACAAAACAAGTGTAAAAGCATAATCTTTACTGTGTTTTTTAAAAAACCATATAAATATCAGATAATAAATCGATGAAGTTACAATTAATACCCACTGCGGATTGTGGGTAAATAATCCGATAAATTTATTCAGATATAAATATCCCTTTTCAAACCTTGTAACATTAATATAGTCAGGATCAGAAATGACCATATTAAATATTCTGATATATTCTTTTGTATCGTTTCCCACCTCAGAACTTCTAAGCGCAGCAAGGCACATCATAACCAGTAACACGGTTATCATGACAATGCCGTTATCTTTTTTTGTACCAAAGCATATCTGTATGTTTGTTTCTGCTATTTTCTTTGATATCGACCATTGCCAAATCGCCATAATCAAGACAAAAGCAGTCATCAACAATAAATGCGTCATCTCTTTCCTTTTGATATTTCGAAATATGTTTCAGTTAATTTAATAGCGCAATCTATAGTATCAAAACCAGCCTCTTTGATTTGTTTATATCCTTCTTTTCTATCGTAAGACTTTCCGTCATTTGACATTATTTCTTTTGCCCATTCTTCAGGTAAAGACTTTTTATCAAACGCTTTAATATACTCGCTTATAAATATCTCTTCCGGCAAATCATCATAACACAGACACCTGAGTCCATTTGCTTGAGCTTCAACCAAAGATATTCCGAAACCTTCGTGTTTCGATGGAAAAATAAAGTAATCAAATGCATTTAATATCTCGTCAACATCATACCTTATACCCAAAAACTTTACCTTATCACTGATTCCGTTATCAATAACATATTTCTCCAAAAAAGCCCTGTCTCCACCGTCTCCGACCAATATAAGTTTTATATTCTGAGTCGATTTCAATGCAGAGAGTAAGACTTTAACTGCAAATAATTGATTTTTATTCGAATCAAGCCTTCCGACATTTCCTAAAACCAGATCGTTTTCAACGTTTAATTCTTTCCTCTTTTTTAATCTGAGTTCTTCATTAAAATAGTATTTAGACAAATCTATGGCATTGTAAACCAATCGATATTTCTCACTTTTTAAGACTTTCTTCCCGTATGCGCAAATCGCAGCGAGTTTACTGCACGCGAAACAGTAATCGCTTGTCCTCATCAATCCGATTACAAGCAATTTGTTCCTAATAGCTTTAATGTAAGAGTCCGACAATTTACTACTATGGCTATGAGAAACGCAAACTATATTTTTATTGCTTTCTCTTGCAGCTTTAAAAATTTGTTTTGCAACCAATATCTCGTGACAATGAATAATGTCATATTCATTTTTATGCTCAGCAAAAAATTGTTTCATATCTCGAATCGCTTTAAAGTATGAAACAAACCCCGGTTTTGTAAAATAATATACTTTCCCTCCGTAAGATTCTATTTCTTTATTATAATTTACACTTACATCCGTAAAAACATAAAAATCAAACTGAACTTTTGTTTTGTCGATTTTCCTGTAATAATTCATTATAAAATTAGCTATCCCGCTGTTTACGTTTGTAGATGATAAAACGTGTAATATTCTCATTCTGTCCTCGTCATCTGTCTATATCGACCAAATAATTATAATTTTTATCTTTGAGTATATATCTGCACGGCTGAGCAACGACCGTCGTATTGTCAGGCACATCCTTTACCACGACCGCCCCGGCGCCTATACGCGCGTTGTTGCCTATTTTGACTCCACCTATAATGCAGGCATTCGCACCGATAAAAACGTTGTCCCCTATAACCGGCGAAGCGTTATTGCTTTTGCCTATCGTTACGTTTTGCATGATTTTTGCATCTTTACCGATCCTGGCGGTTGCACAAATAAATATTCCGGATATCCCGTGTATTAAAATGGGTCTGCCTGCAAAAACGTCTCTGCCCTCTTCGTTATCAAGTATTCCGATATATGCCGACATTCCTTCCATCCTTATTATGCGCCATCTGTAATACCATTTTAAAAATTTCACCTTTGTTTTAAAGTATCTTTCTCTGAAGCCAAAATATTTGTCTTCATCGAAACCTCTGGCAATTTTAGCAATTTTTCTTTAAACCCCATTATTTCTCCTCCGTTTTTTGTATTATCTGATTATATTCTCATTATATAAAAAATTCATACGGAAAAGCAGAATTCCATGTTGGTCTCGTATATTGCAAAACCGCATAATACGCCAAAAGAACCAATATTATCGATATCTTCATAAGCGTACTTAATTTCGGATTAATTTTATTGATATAATTAGACAGCAACACTATACTTATTATTCCAAGATATATCGCAAATCTTCTGAAAACATATAGACTGAAACTCATTATTGTTACGGCTAAAATAATAAATAAGACCCAAAGAACAAAATTTCTTTGCTGATTATATCCCAATTTACCATCAACAACCATAAATTTATCTAGCCTATTTAGATTAAGTACGTATGCCGCTAATCCCAGAAACACAATACCTCTCATTGTTTCATAAAATACGGTTACTTCTCCGGTTCCTGCGTTCGATCCGTAAAAATAATGCTCATATTGCGGAGCTATAACCCCTACTATTTTAGGTAATAATTTCCCAAAAGTAAGAACCGCTACAATTAATAACCCGATTGTCGCAACCGAATTATAATAACGGAAATACTGCGTAAAAGGCAGAACAAAGAACAGAACGGCACTGGTGTGAAACAAACACGCTACTGCTATCCATATTAAAGATCTGAATGTTTTCGCATTAATTATTCTGTCTATGGCTATAAGAATAAACGCCGTTGCGATCTGTTGTCTTATTATATTAATGGTTTCAGAAAATACCATTAAATAAAAAAGTAACAAAACAAAAGAATAATCTTTGCTGTACTTCTTAATAAACCAAATAAAAACCGTATAGTAAAAAAATGAGGTAACGATTATTATCCCTTGTGCATCCTTAGTAAACAACCCTACAAATTTATTCAATAAAATATATCCTATTTCATATCTTGACGCATGCGAATAATCTGGATTATAGATGATATTATAGAATATATCATGATAGGCTTGTGTATCCGAACCGACGTTTACCCCTCTGAACATTGCAAGAAACATCATGACCACCATTGCGATGACCATAAACGTTCCTTTATCTTTTTTTTTGTTCAGTTCTGAAACGGTATTGTTATTATAAGCAACAGTTTTTATTGACTCCATTTTTTGCAACAACGCCATTATAAAAATAAATACCGTGAACAGGATGAAATCCAACATCGAGGCTAATTTTCCTTATTTATCACTTCAATTACTTTCAACCACTTCTTAGCCAGCACGTCGTCGTCGTTTTCAAAAGTCGTATTATGCAGTCTGAACACGACGTCGACAAACAGCGCTTTGATTATTCTCTCTTTTGTTGAGTATTTTGAGAACAATGAAACCGCCCTTTGCAGATTGTTTTCGATATTGTCCATATCCTCCGTCAGCACGGTGCCTATGTATCTCGCATATTCTATTTCTTTGACTGCGATATACCCTATCGGATCAATGGCGACGTAGCCGTCTTTGTCTTCGATAAGGTTATATTTATGCACGTCGCCGAGAATAAGATATGTCTTATCCTTCCCGAACTCCTCGTCGTATATCCTGACCGCTTCTTTGACGTACTCGTCGATCTGCCTGCCGTAAGCGAGCGCTTCCGACGTCATGAGCAACTTCCCGTGCAATATGTTGCGGTAATCGTTTTCTCCCTCGTCTCGCGGCAGAAGTTTTTCATTGAGCCTGTCGAAAAACGCTTCTATCTTCTTCTCGTTTCCAACGGTAAAATCGGCAAAATCCGCCGGACAAGCCTGTTTCATGAGCAAAGCGCAAAACGATCTGTCATAGTCGTACAACGGACACATGATCCCCTTGTCCGCATAATCGAGATACACGCCAAGCTCGTGTTCGAATCTTCCGATAAACGGCGGAACTATCTTTACAACGACCTTGCCCCACTGTGAAGACTCTGTTTTTATGACAATTCCGAAATGCGCGTTTGAGTTAATGGAATAATCGTCGAACTTCCACTTGAATTTCAGATACTCTATGATCTGCGGAAGATCGTTTATCCACTGCTCAGCTTCAACTGAATAGTTTTTTCCAAGATATTCTTTCAGCCTTCTGACCTCGAATCTCGCCTTTGTTTCGTTGAGCCCGAGAAGCTGTTCCGCGAGAAAAAGGTCCTGCTTATACGTTATCTTCAGATTGTCGCTGAAGCCGAAATTGAGATAAGTCTTCATGTCTTCCGGCAATTGCTGAGCAACTTCCGTAAGCGTGCTTTCGCTGTCAAAATATTTATACAGCGCGTCAAAACGGTACGCCTCGGGGGACTGAAGAAGATAATATCTTTCTCTTCTGACCTCATGCATATCGTAACATCCGAGGCTGTCGGTAATCTTCTGCGCGGTTAAAACTATGTCGTATTCGTCAAGCTTGTCCATATAATCGTCGACAAGTTCGGGAGTGACCATAGGGCGAACGGCGTCAAAGATCATTATCTTTTTGCAATCGTAATTTTCACGTATATAATTCAGACCGTTTTTCAGCGTGATGTTGCGTTCCTCGCCGCCGAGACACACGTCAACGTCGAACTTTTCTTTTATCATTTCCGCATACGGATTGTGAGCGACAACGACGATTTTGTCGATCTGCCTGCTCTTGCGTATCGCTTCGATGACGTATTGGATTATCATTTTTCCTTTTATCGTGAGGTATTGCTTGGGAACGTTTCCTCCCAGCCTCTTTCCGACCCCTCCCGATAAAATCATGGCTACGTTCATTTCAGTCCTCCAAAGAGTATGCTTCCAGACCGTGCGTAAGCACCTGCTTTTCCGGCGGAGGCGGGGTCATGTAATCGCCGTAAAAATCAGTCAGTATCTTATCGTATCCGGAAGGGATATAGTACTGCCTGCCTTCAAAGTCGTGCAGATACCTTACGTCAAGCAATTTTTTGTCGGTTATTCTTTTATACTGCACCTCGTCAATAAATTCACCGACGTATGCGCTTTCGTTATAATCATACGTGCGTATGATTTCGTTTATCTTTTTCAGTAGTTTTTTATGCCCACCCATCATAAGCGCAACGTTGTGAAGATTCCATATCGCAAAATTCTTGACGAAAGACACGTTTTCGCGCCATTGCTCTACCAGAAGACTCAGATTGAGATTAACATAAGGATATATTTTTCTCATGAGTTTTTTCGCTTCTTTTTCGCTGTTACCGAGCGCATCGAGCGGAAAAATATCTACGAATATTCCTATATCGACTCCGACATTCGCACCCTTTTCGACAATGAGCGTACCTTTCTTATACAGCTTCGCGTAAGGATACTTATAGTCCTCGTTAAGACGATGTTCCAGCAACACATTCTTGCCCTCTTTCGGATAAAGCTCCATAAATCTGTCGTAATCCGGTCTGGGCATGTGAATATCAATGTCGTCATCCCACGGAATAATGCCGTTATGACGTATTGCGCCAAGCAACGTTCCGCCTGACAGATAATAAATTATCCCGTGTTTTTCACAGAAATCATGTATGTCATCCATAACTTCCACCAAAATCTTTTTAAATTCGTCTATTTCGATTTTTCTCATATTAACTCCTTGCAAACGTCTTGAAAAACCACTGCCTTACGCTGTTCGGCATAAGGACCTGAACGACAAATCTTATCGTTTTGGCTATCAGATAATCAAAATACCCGATGACCTTGTTTTTATACATAAATTTGAAAAGATCGCGTTCGCTTTTATAATACTTGTAACCTCCGCGCCTTTGGAAAGTCGCTTCGTTTATCCTTGCAAAAACAAGATTTTCTTCAATGTTCGCAAACTTCGCGCCCGACAAATACATCCTGACCCACAGATAACTGTCTTCGTTATAATGCCAGTGCAGATATCCGCCCGCTTTTTCCAGCGCGGATTTCCTGATGAAAACGGTCATATGATTGAAAGGACATCTTTTTTTCAGATAATCGCAGATGTCTTTATGCTCGCCCGGTACTTTCCTTTCGCTGACGACGTTGTCTTTCGTTCCTATGAATTCGGCGATATTGCTTCCCAGAACGTCGACGTCGGGATGAGTTTCGAGAAAAGCGACCTGCTTTGCCATTCTGTCAGGCGCGCATATGTCGTCGCTGTCCATACGCGCAATCCATTCGCAGGAACAATGTGCCGTGCCCTCTCTGAGAGCGTTGCCGAGCCCCACGTTCTGTTCCAAAGGAACAAATACGAACAACGGATCGTTGCCGTATTCTTTTATCTGCGCGGCAAGTTCTCCGTCCACCGGTCCGTCTATAACGCAGACAATCTCCTCAGGCGCGGGATCCTGAATTTTCAGGCTGTCGATACATTCGACAAATTCGTTTTTATCCGTGTTCTTATATACGGACATCAGCACGCTGTATTTCATCTTCACCTCAATATCGCCGCAAAGGTCATGAATATCAGTTTTATATCGTACCAGAAGCCCATCTTCTGCATGTACTCTATGTTAAGCTCGATTTTCCTGGGCATTATCTCGTTGATATAAGTCGCTTCAGGGTCATCGCTTTTCGCAAGAACGTCGTTTTCGTCGCGGTAAACGATCGAAGCAAGCTCCGTAATTCCCGGTTTGATTTTCAGAATATTCCTCTGATAATCGTTGTACATCGCCACGTATTTCGGCACTTCCGGGCGCGGTCCGACAAAACTCATCTGCCCGATAAGCACGTTTATGAGCTGCGGCAGTTCGTCAACTTTTGTCTTTCTGAGAAACTTGCCGATGCCGGTTATTCTGCTGTCCGCCCCGACGGTGATCTGCATGCCTTTTTTCTCGGCGTCGACTACCATTGTGCGGAATTTGAATATGCGGAACTCCTTTCCGCCTTTTCCCACTCTGACCTGCCTGAAGAAAACGGGACCTTTTGAAGTCGCTTTTATTATTACGGCGATTATCAGAAAAGGTATCGCAAGTACGAGCAGCCCCAGCGCGGAAGCCGTGATGTCGAAACAACGTTTGAGAAAAAGCGAAAATCTTTTCTTTTTCAGAAGCGCGTCGAAATCCACCTCCGCCCTGCCGCTTCCGGCGGTCTCGTCAGTATTATCGATACTGCCGGCGGTTTCAGTCGCGCTGTCTGCCGTGCCGTCGTCTGCGGTTTCTATTGAGACTGTCTTGTCTTCTTCATTCAACATCAGTCATTACCTCTCTCACCGATATTTTGAACGTATCTATCACGTATTCCACTTCTTCGTCCGTCAGCAGCGTGTGAAGCGGGAGCGTTATCTCGTTTTTATATCTTTCGTAAGCCTTGGGATAATCCTTTATGTCAAAACCGAGCGCCTTGTATGCGGTATGCATTGGAAGCGGTTTGTAATGCACGTTGGTCGCCACCCCTTTCTCCGCCATTCTGACAATTATCGCGTTTCTCTTCTTTTCGTCTATCCCTTTCACTCTGATGAGATAAAGATGTCCGCTTGAGGAAAAATCGTCGCCGAAATGCACGACCGTCTCGCCGTAGCCTTTGAGCGCGGCGTCATACTTCCCGATTATCTCCCTTCTGCGGGCAAGCAGCCCTTCGTATCTCCTGAGCTGAGCAAGACCTATCGACGCCATTATGTCCGTCATATTGCACTTCATGCCGCACATTTTGATGTCGTATTCCCATGCCCCGAGTTGATTTTTCGCCAATGCGTCCTTGCTCTGTCCGTGCAGAGACCACAGCATGAAATCGTGATAGAGTTCGTCGTTGTCCACGCCCTCGATATCCTTCCAGACAACGGCTCCTCCCTCTGCGGTCGTCAGATTCTTGACCGCATGGAAGCTGAAAGAAGTAAAGTCGGCGTGCATGCCGCTCATTAAACCGTTCTTTTTTGCACCGAAACTGTGAGCTGCGTCTGCCAGCAACAACACCCTTCCGATCTTTGCCTGCAAATCGTTCGACGGTCTGAACACGTCGGATTTTTTTTCAAGTATGGCGCGCACTCTGTCATAGTCGCAGATCTTGCCTGCAATATCTACGGGGATGACCGCTTTGGTTTTTTCGTTGATCAGCCCTTCCAGCTCGTCGTAATCCATCTCGTAGCCGTTGTCTGTGACATCACACAGAACGATCTTAGCTCCTACGTGCTCGATAACGCTTGCGCTGGCGGTATAAGTGTACGCGCTTGTTATTACTTCGTCTCCCTTGCCTATTCCGAATATCCTGAGCACAAGCTCAAGACCTGCGGTGGCAGAATTCAGACAAACCGCTTTCGACGTGCCGCAAAACGCGGCAATCCTCTTTTCAAATTCTTTTGTTTTGGGTCCTGTCGTAATCCATCCGGATTTCAAAGAATCTGTAACTTCGTCTATTTCCGCCTGAGTAATATCCGGGGGAGAAAACTTTATATTCATATCTTACCTTCTTATATTTTATTTTGCTACTTGTAATTATAACACACGATCTATTTATGTGCAATAAATAAAAAATAAATATATATAGCTGACCGTTGTAGCTGTTGACGGATAACGTCGAAATAAGGTCCGATATGCAGGTATTTGATAAAAAAACGCCGGGCGGCAAACAAAAAAACGGCGCCGGCTTTTTTATTTTTTCACATCTCGGATTTAAAGCATCAAGAAAAATCAGCCTGAAAAACTACGGCTGTTGCAGGCATCGGGCGTGACGGAACCGTAACGGAAATATAGCAGATAACCTACACGGGCACCTAATTTTTACAAACGCATGACCAGAATAATATGTCTGATGTGAAACACTTGATCTTCTCTGCCTCGCCGGCAACGGCTCTCACCGAAGCCGTCAGAAAAATCATAATATGAAAAGATGAAACCGATGACGAAGATGAACGTAAACGCGGCTGTTAAAAGCGTTAATGCGAGCGACGTATGGCTGACGGCGTACTTAGCGATACAGCTGGTATACATGACGCTCTGCGTATTCCTGCCGCTGCCGGACGGAGACGAAAAGTCTGTACTGGACGTGGTCACGCGCACGTCTGCCGCGGTCTTGGCAGGGTATTTTCTGAGCAAAAATTTCGGAGCGCACAAAGCGACGTCCATTTCAGGCGAATCCTTAAATTCTCCCCGCAGAGCATTGCAGACGAACGTTGCCGGGGTCATAGGGCTGTTTTCTCTGACCACGCTGACCCTCATCCGCTTCGTCGATTCGGTCGCCCTGCCATACAACGTCGTGACACAACTGCGCGATTTCTATCTCGCCGCCATCGCATTCTTAATGGGAACGGGGGATTAGCCTTCTTTATATTCGTTGACCGTTAAAACGAATTTCTGCCCGTTTTCAAAATGCATACGTATCTTCTCGCCATCTGCTTTAAAACTGCCTATGTAATACTCTTTCAATAAAAACAATATACCCTTTGCAAGTTCTTTTTCAGTATAATCCTCTTCAAGAATCACATCAAAAATCGTCTTATCAATATTTTTATCCATAAAAGCTCTCCCTTGTTTTCTTATATTATATATCGCATTGCGGTTACTTTCAACAAAAAGTAACTATAATTCAATATATTTTTGACTGAGGAACAAAATGAGCGCTTTATCTATATTTACCGAAAGGTTTAACGAATTACTCAGCGAACGCGACCTGAAACCTACCGCTCTTGCAGTGAGGCTTGATATCCCGAAAAATACGATATGCAGATATGCGCGCGGAGCGCAGCTCCCCAATTTAAGATTGGCGATAATTCTGTCCGGATTCTTCGGCTGCAGTATCGACTATTTACTGGGGCGGTCCGACAAAGAAAAAGTCTTTAAGCCTTCGGATCTTAAACCGTTTAGCGAGCGCCTGCCCGTTATAATGAAGCAATTTAAAACAAACAAATACCGTATAGCAAAAGAGACCGCCCTTCATTCAAGCATACTGTACCGCTGGCAATCGGGCGACTGCTCCCCAGAACTAGAAAGCCTTATTATCCTTGCCGATCATCTAGGTTGTTCTGTTGAATATCTGCTGGGAAGAAGCGATATAATAAATGAATAAATATGAACACTTCAGCAATCATCACCATTCCTCAAACTTTATGAAAAAAAACTAAAAGCCACGCGAACCGCAAAAGGGCTCACTCAAAATGTTTTTATTATTAAAACCGGGTACGGACTCGCTCACAGGTTTGACAATCTTACAGGCAATTAAAAAAGGCAACCAAAAGTGGATTGCCTTTTTTAATGGAGCTGCTAACCGGATTTGTAAGGAGCAACGCGACGGAATAGCGTAGTGAGAAACGAACGGAGCGTCACTTTTTCAATACCGGTTAGCACGAAAAAAACAGGCACTGTCCGTCTGGACAGTGCCGTAAATGGAGCTGCTAACCGGATTTGTAAGGAGCAACGCGACGGAATAGCGTAGTGAGAAACGAACGGAGCGTCACTTTTTCAATACCGGTTAGCACGAAAAAAA
>CASFWW010000024.1:0-26789 GCA_949298505.1 uncultured Christensenella sp.
AGAGAGAAGACTCTGAAAAAGAATCTGGCGTTAATTAACGCCAGACCTAAAAAAGTGCTTGGGTACAAAACACCGGCAGATTTATTTGAACAAGAATTGCAAAAAGTGTTGCACTTGGTTTGACAATTCACTCGTTATTATTTGCGCCGTAATCTGTATTTAAGACTTTTAACGGCAGATAAATTATTTATTTTTCCCTGAAAAGAAGAGTATCTTATTCAGTTCAACGAATTGATATCAACGCAGTTTCCTTTCTTTTACCGCTTTCGCGACAGCTATCGCGATCCACGCCGCTAAGGTCAGCGCTATAAAAGCCGCGAAGATCACAGCCTGCATATCCGCGCCAATCGTCTTTCCGAAAAAGTTCAGTTCCATTGAAAAAGAGCCTTTAAGTCCGTCTCCCGCCCCGGGAAGCGCCGCGTCTATCTTTTCCAGCGCGCCACGCATGAACAGGTTGCGGTAAAGCGCAGCCGAATAGGTAGCGGGCACGAAAAGGGTTACGTACTGCACCCCCTTGGGGAATGCCGACAACGGCATGAACGCGCCCATCACAAAACCTATCACCGCGCTTATTATCCCTACGAAAGCGCTGTGCTGACTGCTCGTTCTGAACGCAAGTCCTACGAGTGTGGATATAACGCTTGCGGAAAGCACCGACATTATCGTGAGCGCGATCAGCAAAACCACGTCTACAAACGAAAGAGTCCAGCCCGTTATCGCAACGTACACGAACGCGACGGCAAGCACGATCAGGCAAATACAAAGAGTCACGACGAAATTGGATATCAGATAGCTTAAATCTATGATCCCGCGCGATATCGGAGAGGCAAGCATATCGTTGAGCACGCCCTTTTCCCTGTCCTGCACCGTTATCCCCTGCACAGAGAACGAAACGGTAACGCATGCTACGGAGACCACGCCGGCGAGCATCCATGCGTCAACGAAATTTTTAAGCGCCTTTTCCTCGATCGGCGCGCCTTCAAATGCTGATTTTATGCCGTCCATCTGTATGTCCCCGAGAAACAGAAGGTAAAGCCCGAGAACTATCAGCGGCGCGAGAAGAGAGAAAAACACGCTCGCCTTATCCTTGAGAAATATTTTGAGACTGCGCGAAACAAGACCGGAAACGACCGCCGCGTCGTCTTTCAGCTTTTTTGCGTTCATTGCTCCCCTCCCGTCAGTTTTTTGCCCGTCACGTTCAGAAATACGTCGTCCATATCCCCTTTTACAAGTTCGAAATCACTAATCAGTTTTGCGTGAGAAGCAAGCAATCTTTTTGCTTCTTCTCCGTCTTCGACCGTTATCCTGTATGCGTTGTTTTCATAAACGCAGTTCAGGTTTTTAAACGCTCCGTCGCACGCCTCGCTTTGCTCCGTATAGACTATAAGTCTGTCCCTGGAGTACTCGTTTTTAAGCTCCGCCGGGGTGCCTCTCGCCGCTATCTTTCCTGCGTCCAGGATAACGACGTCGTCTGCGCTCGCCGCTTCTTCCATATAGTGCGTGGTGAGGAACACAGTCATGCCGTTGTCCTCTCTCAGTCTTTCAACAACCTCCCAGACAGTCTTCCTCGTCTGCGGATCAAGTCCCGTCGTAGGCTCGTCCAGAATGAGTATTTCCGGGGAATTTATGATCCCTCTCGCGACGTCCACCCTGCGCCTCTGCCCGCCTGACAGTTTTCCGTACGGCCTTTTCAGAAGTTCGCCGACCGCGAGGAGGTCGTCCAGCTCGCTCAAACGGCGCGTCCATCTTTCGCCGTATATCCCGTAAAATCTCGCTCTTATCATCAGATTGTCTGCAACGGACAACTTGTCGTCGAGTATGGATCCCTGAAAGACAACGCCCGTTTTCTTTCTTATCGTCACCGGATCCTTGTCTATATCCGTGCCTGCGACGATAACTCTGCCTTTGTCCTTTTTGAGAAGGGTGCAGATCACGTTGATCGTCGTGCTTTTTCCCGCGCCGTTAAGCCCGAGGAACGCGAAAAGACTGCCTTTTTCAACGTCAAAAGAAATGTCGTCGACCGCTTTGACCTCTCCGAAATATTTTTTTAGACCTTGTATCTCAACCGCTTTGCTCATATTCCCTCAGATAAATTTTTTATACACTTCGTCTTTAGGCAGACCGTTCTGCTTGGCGACCTGTTTTATCGCGTCTTTTTTACTGACCCCGCTTGCCATAAGCGCGCCCACCTGCTCTTCTATGCTTCCTTCCGGCTTGCTCTTTTCGACATCTTCCGGAGCGTGAACTATGACCACGTATTCGCCGCGCGCTTGCTCTGTCTCAAACTCGCCCAGCATTCCTTCCTCAACGCTTTCGTAGACCTTGGTAAGTTCTCTTATCACGCTGACTTTTCTTGCGCCGAACGCCTCGTAAAAGCAGTTCAGATCTTCCTTCAGATCGTGCGGCGAGCAGTAGAAAACAAGGGAAGCTTTGACGTCTTTATACTGCGACAAAAGCGCCGTCTTGTCCTTTTTCTTCGAAGGGAGAAAACCTATGAATACAAACACGGGCTCCAGAATTCCGCTGAGCGCCATAGCCGTCGTGACCGCGGTCGGTCCGGGTACGGACACCACCTCGTAGCCCGCCTCTCTCGCCTCTTTCACGAGCAGGCTCCCCGGGTCTGAAATGCACGGCATGCCGGCGTCGGTGACAAGCGCCACGTTCTTGCCTTCAGCAAGATTTCTCATTATCTTTTCCGCGCCTTCGCGCTCTTTGGGTTTATAGTAACTTATAAGCGGCTTTTTTATTTCATAGTGAGTAAGAAGCCCTAAGGTATGGCGAGTGTCCTCGCACGCTATCAGGTCGACCTCTTTCAGCGTTTCGAGCGCGCGCAAAGTTATGTCTTTAAGATTGCCTATCGGCGTACCGACTATATACAGTTTTCCTCTTTCCATATTACTCCTTTGCGTAAAGCTTTTTTGCTTCCGCCGTCATCGAGCCGTTTTCTTCGTATACGACGAGGCTTTCCAGCTTCATTCCGTCCGCGCCGTTTTTTCTCGCTTCTGCGATAAACACGTCGGCTGCCCTGTCCGCCTTCGGGTATACCAGCGTTATCTTCTTGACCTTCAGATCCGCCGCCTGCATATATCCTACCGCTTCCGCCATTCTGTCCACCTTGTGAACGATATACAACGCGCCGCCGTATTTGAGCACTTTCGCCGCGCTTTCTATTATGCCTTTCAGATCGCAACTGCTCTCGTGACGGGAGAGTGCAATTTCTTCCCTTTCTCTTTCCGCGCCGCTGCCCTTCTTGAAATAAGGCGGATTGCATACGACGACGTTGACGCTTTCTTTGCCGAGAAGTTTGTCTGCCTCCGCGATGTCGCCCTCGACGACTTCGATCCTGTCCGACAAGCCGTTATGCTCCGCGTTCTTTCTCGCCAGGTCGCACATTATGCTTTGCTTTTCAAGCGCGTATATCTTCGCCGCGTTCGTCTTTGCGGCGATAAGCACCGCGATTATCCCGCTGCCCGTCCCGAAGTCAGCGACGACGTCGCCTTTCTTCACCTTCGCAAGATTGGCGAGAAGCACCGCGTCCGAAGTGAAACAGTACAGCGACGGATATTGCCACAGCTCAAGTCCTTTATATTCAAGATCGTCCAGCCTCATTTCAGGCGCGTCGTTTTCCTTTTGCATACGGATATTATACCATCACCCTCACCGCGCCGTCAAAGATAATTTATTCTCAAAAATATTTGACAAAATCAAATTATCAAACTATAATAATTAAGCAATCGGGTATGATCCGGGCATTTGCACCATTAGCTCAACTGGATAGAGCGTCGGTCTACGGAACCGAAGGTTAGGGATTCGAACTCCTTATGGTGCGCCATCTGACAGAGGACGCAAGGTTTTGCGCCCTCTTTTTTAGGGCACCATAAGGAGCACCGAAATCATGACGCTCGCTTCGCTCGCTATTCCGTCGCACCTTCGGTGCTCCTTACGAACTCCTATAAGGCTATAAAAAAGTGCGTCCTCTGTCAGATGACGCACAAAATGGAGTTCTTGAATCCCTCATGAAAAGCGAAGCGTTCATCGGGATTCGGCGGCGTTTACGCCGCTTTCGCGGTTGGAAGGTACTTTCAACCTGCGCAATGGATAGCTGAGCGAATACTCCTTATGGTGCGCATCCTATTGATCCCCAGGTCGCAATTACAAATTGCTCCCCGCTTTGACTAAAAACGTGCCACCGGCACGTTTTCTTAACGCGTCGCGCCCTCATGAAAAGCGAAGCGTTCGTCGGGATTCGGCGGCGTTTACGCCGCTTTCGCGGTTGGAAGGTACTTTCAACCTGCGCAACGAATAGCTGAGCGAATACTCCTTATGGTGCGCATCCTATTGATCCCCAGGTCGCAATTACAAATTGCTCCCCGCTTTGGCTAAAAACGTGCCACCGGCACGTTTTCTTAACGCGTCGCGCCCTCATGAAAAGCGAAGCGTTCATCGGAATTCGGCGGCGTAAACGCCGCTTTCGCGATTTGCAGTAACTTTCAACCTCCGCAACGAATAGCTGAGCGAATACTCCTTATGGTGCGCATCCGCTTTATTGTAACTTGTGCTAAGTTTAAATTCCCGTTTCTCTACCTCTGCTCCGCTTCGCGCCAGCCGACTTATGCTCTCGCCACGCGGGGCGGTCGCTGGGCGACTGCCGAATAGTTTAGCGTAGCCATACACATTTTATTTTTCATGCCTCAGGTCACAGCCGTTTTTACGAAGATCTACTTTCTGATAAACCCGATATTCACCGCAATTACGTCCGAAACGTCGTCTTTCGCCACTTCAAATATGCCGAAATACGCGGTCAAAACGTCGTCGGTCGGATATTCGCCTTTCGGTCTGACGCAGACCACGGCGAGAAAACCCTCCGAAAGCCTTAATCCGTCAACGTCGAAAGTGTCGTAACTGCTCATAACGTAATGTATGAGAACAAGGGCGTTTTCTTCAAAATATCCGTCAGTATAAGTTTCTCTGAACTTTACCGCCGTTGCAGAGTCATACCCCTCTTTACTTTCGTCGAAATACGGCAAGTCTCTGCCGTCGCACCACTCTCTAAACTCAGGGAGCGAAGTTGCAACAAGAAAATCGGAAGCGGAATCCGTCGTATATTCTGCCTCAATAGTGAAAAACCCGCAGGCGGTATTGAATTCTATCTCATTATAATTTTCAGTAGGGACGATCCCTATGCCGTACTCGACAGGATCCACAATTGTGTCTTTGACCGCGCCCGTGCAGGCGGAAAATAAAAACGCGCATAAGACCGCGACCCAAACAATAATAATGAACACCGATTTTTTCATAAATTTCCGCTCCTTTACTTGTTAGCTCGCTTTTTCTGCACAAGCCGGAATTATGCTAAATATTGTTTGCGTTTTATAGATCCGCCGACGGGATAACCCTTATTTCAATCGTTATAGTATCATATAAACGCGAAGCTGACCAGACGGCAATCGGACAACGCATAATTCAATACTGAATCCGGACAAAAACTCTGAGATAACCGAGCGCGGTTTCTTTTTCCGTACCCGAAAAAGAAAAGCGGAATTTCACTCCTTTCAGCTCAAGCTCCGCAACGCAGATCTTTTCCGTTTCGTCGAAGGTATATGATATCGCCACTCCGTCCTCGACGAGCTCCTCTTTCTCACCGCTTAAAGACGGGCAGACGTCTTCAAGCACTTCCTGATCGTCGGTAAAAAACGCCGCGACGACTATCTCTTCCTGCGCGCGGACGTACGCTTCGCTGACCGCCGCGGTTTTTCCGTCTTTCGTACGCGTTATCGTGCAGCCTTTGAGTGTGAATCCCTGCACGAGGGGGTCGTCTACATCCGGATTCACGGAATCGTCTCCTCCCGAAGGCGAGTCTGCCCCGCCGATCACAGACGAAAAGGATATAAGCTCAATATTCTGTTTGTAAAAATAATCCTGCATGGAAATGCCTTCCGTCGTATCGTAACCGCCCGTGCCCGCGATCATAGAGAGAAGCACGGCTATCACGACGGAACAAACCAGCACCGCGCAACAGCAGGTCAGCGCAATCCTTGCCGTCACGGCTCTTTTCGCCCTTTCCGGTTTGACTTCCGCGCACAGCTCGTTCTTCGCGGCACGCAGAATACGGCTGCCGTCTACGGGAGAGTTGTCGTCATATGCCGACGTTAATTTCTCTTTGACTTTTTTCTCTTTCATTGCTGATCTCCGTCCAGCTTTTCAACCAGTTTTCCGAGTATGCGTTTTTCGTCGCCGTGCACGGTCGAACGGGGCTTCCCGAGCTTTTCTGCGGTTTCTCTGACCGTAAACCCTTGCCAGTAGCGCATGTATATCAGCGACTTTTCGTATTCCGTCAGCCCGGACAGCGCGTTCTTGACGTCGGCATTCCTGTCGTCGTCAGACACGAAATATTCCGCCGATTTGTTGTCGTCATATTCTTCCGCCGCCTGCGCGTTGCCGTTGAACCTGTAAGCCTTGTTCTTTATGCAAGCGTATATCCAGTTCAGACCGTTGAAACCGCGCGTAAAGCTTCTCGCCCTGTTCCTTACCAGGTCGAGAAAGACTTCGCTGAGCAGATCTTCCGCCTGAGACTTGTCGAACAGATATTTCCTCGCGATATTCAGAAAAAGCGCGCCGAATTCCACGAACAGGCTGTCTAGCGCCTTTTCGTCTCCTCTGCTCAGTTTCCCGAGCAGCGCGTTCACTCTCCTCACTCTTTTGTCCATACGACGACTTCACCGTGAATATATAGTCTGAAAGTCACCGGATTGTCCGGCTCCCGTTAAAATTATACAATATGTCCTCCTCATTTTTCAAGACCCGTTGACGGCTTATACCGTATTTGCTATTATAAAAGTATCTTATATGCGCGAGGCAGATCATGAGCATCAGAAAAAGTATTGAAAAACTCATAAAAAAAATAAGCGACAGATTCACCGGCAACGGTCTTATGCAGGAAGAAAACGTCGCCGCCGGCGACAGATACGTGACTCCCGGCATCGGCGATCTGATAAGGCGTTCAGGCGCGGACGGGATCGTTCTCCTGAAAAACGACGGCGTATTGCCGCTCGAAAAAGGCGTAAAAGTCGCCGTTTTCGGCAGGTGCCAGATCAACTGGTTTTACGTCGGTTACGGCAGCGGCGGCAACGTCAACTCGCCTTATAAAGTAAATCTCGCAGACGCACTCAGACAAGCCGAAAAGAACGGCTTCGTCACCCTGGACAAAGAAGTGGCGGCGTTTTACGAAAACTGGTGCTCGAAACCGGCAAACGAGCCTAACGACGGTTGGTGGGGGCACTGGCCGATGTGCTATCCCGAAGCGGACGTCCCGTCCGACCTTGTGACCGTCGCCGCGAAAAACAACGACGTCGCAGTGGTCGTCATAGGTCGCGCCGCGGGCGAGGACAGAGAAAATACGCTTGAAAAAGGCAGTTATTACCTGACCGACGAAGAAATTGCGCTCCTTGACAAAGTTACGTCTTCTTTCAGAAAGACTGTCGCAGTCATAGACGCCGGCAACGTGATAGACATGTCGTGGACGAAAAAGTACGGCGACAAACTGAGCGCGGTGGTTTACGCATGGCAGGGCGGCATGGAAAGCGGCAACGCGGTCGCGGACGTGCTGACAGGCGCAGTCAATCCTTCAGGCAGACTGACCGACACTATAGCCGAAACTTACGACGACTATCCTTCGTCCGCAAACTTCGGCGGGCTGGATTACAACGAATACAAAGAGGACGTCTACGTAGGATACAGATACTTCGAGACCTTTAAGAAAGACAAGGTCCTCTACCCGTTCGGTTTCGGGCTTTCGTATACCGATTTCTCAATACAGGTCGACGATTTCAAAAAGACGGAAAAAGGAACAGAGGTATGCGTGACAGTGAAAAACACGGGCAAGCGCGCCGGTCGCGAGGTCGTACAGCTTTACGCAAGCGCGCCGCAGGGCAAACTGGGCAAACCCTCTAAAGTTCTGGTCGCCTTCGCAAAGACCGCGCTTCTCGAAGCCGGCGCAAGCGAACGCGTGACCCTTACCTGCGACGACTACGCATACTCGTCTTACGACGACGGCGGAGTTACCGGCAACGCATATTCGTACGTTCTCGAAAAGGGAGAATACGTATTCTTCGTCGGCAACAGCGTGAGGACGCAGACGATCGCCGGCAGATATACGTTGAACACAGACAAGGTTTTAGTTACCCTTACCCCCGTATGCAGAGTGAAAGACCCGTTCGACAGACTCAAAGCGGTCGAAAAGGACGGCGAGGTGACTATGGCTTACGAACCCACTCCGGTCGCGGACTACGACCTGAAAAAACGCATACTCGACTCTCTCCCCGCGGAAATACCGCCGAGAAAATACAACGGCGAAAACTTCGGGGACGTGCTCTCCGGCAAATTCTCCGTCGACGATTTCGTCGCGGTCCTGAACGTAGAGGAATTGCAGGCTCTGACAAGAGGCTACGGCTGCATGAACGCGCCTCAGGGCGTGTCCGGAAACGCCGGTTCTTACGGCGGGATCATCAGGTCGCTTGAAGAAAAAGGCGTGCGCGCGGTGATCACTACGGACGGACCCGCCGGGATAAGGATCGGGCATTACAACGCGCTCCTCCCCTGCGGCACCGCTCTCGCCTGCACCTGGGATCCGGCGCTGGTTGAAAAGCTGTACGAAAAAGTGGGCGACGAAATGATCCACTACAACACAGACGTATTGCTCGGCGCAGGCATGAATATACACCGCAATCCGCTGTGCGGCAGAAACTTCGAATATTACTCTGAAGACCCGCTGATCAGCGGCAAATTCGCCGCCGCGTTCACCAAGGGTATCCAAAGCCGCGGCAAGGCGGCATGTCCCAAACATTTCGCATGCAACAATCAGGAAGTCAGGCGCAACGTCTGCGACAGCCGCGTATCCGAACGCGCGCTCCGCGAGATCTATCTGAAGGGCTTCGAGATCTGCGTCAAGGAAAGCAACCCGATCAATATCATGACCTCGTACAACAAGCTGAACGGGGTCTGGTGTCACTACAACTTCGACACCGTCTCAGTGGTCCTGCGCGGAGAATGGGGCTTTGACGGCACCGTGATCACGGACTGGTGGATGAAAAAAAGCGCCAGTCCGGAATTTCCGAAGATCAACGACAACGCATACAGGATCCGCTCCCGCGTCGACGTACTGATGCCGGGCACGATAACCTACTCTACGAAGGGCTACAAAAAGTATAAAGATCTGATAAAATCAGTCGGAAAAGAAGGCTGTATCACGCTTGCCGAAATTCAGGAGGCCGCGAAAAACACTTTGAGAACGCTGATAAGACTGGATAAGAACAAGGCGTAAGCAAACCCGTTATCCGTGTGTATCTTTTAACAGGTCATCCGACGCATACGTTCGCTAAGCGCGCGATATTTTCGCAGTATTTCCGAAAAATCCGCCCCTTTTAAGCGTATATATTGTGAAAACCGTTTTCTCAATCAAGCGAAAGGAGGAGAATATGAAAACCAAAATCAAGATTTTTGCCACGCTTCTGGTGCTGATATTCGCTGTCACGGCGTTTGCGGCTTGCTCTCAGGGAAAAAGCAGGACGCTTGGCGAACCCGCCGCGATGAGCTCCCCCGGATATTCTGAGCTGACCGGCGAAGGATACAAGGTCTTAAGAGAGTCGGCGAAAACTTTTTCTTTCGATCTTTCGGCGAAGATCACGGGCGAAAAAGACGAAAACTTCGCGATATCGCCTATAAGCGTCTATGCGGCTCTCGCGTTGGCGGCGGAATGTGCGGGGGGCAACACTCGCGGTCAGATACTAAGCGCGATGAACACCTCTTACGACACTCTTTTTGAAAACTACGGATTGCTCATCCGCTCTCTTCAACGCGAGTTCAGGACAGGAAAGCTCACGCTTTACAACTCCGTATGGCTGGGCGAAAACGTCCCGTTCAGGCAAAGCGCGATAGATACCCTTTCAGATAAATACTTCTGTTATTCCTACTCTGCCGATTTTGCAGGCGACAACGCAAACGCAAACAAAGCCGTCCGTTATTATGTGAAGAAACAGACCGGCGGGCTTATCGACTGCGATTTCGATCTGAGCACCGATACTCTTTTCACGCTGATATCCACTCTTTACCTCAAAGATACATGGCTGATATACGGCGATGATATTTCTTTAACCGACCACGATTACACGTTCAAAGGCGCAGACGGCGAAACAAGCGAAAAATTCTTACAGCCCGATTATCTCGCAGGCAGAGCTTTCAAAGGCAACGGTTTTACCTCTTTCTATACTGAGACCTATGCGGGATATAAGATAAAATTCGTTTTTCCCGACGAAGGCACAGACGTAAAAGACGTTTTCACCGCAGAAAACCTCGCCGCAGTAAATGCGGAAAGCGATTTCAACGCGATAGACGACGAAGCGCGCAAACAGTACTATACCCGCTGTCTGTTCCCCGAATTCAATGCGGGATTCGACGGCAACTTAAAAGGCGTGCTTTCCGCGATGGGGATAACCGACCTGTTCACGACCGCCTGCAATATGAGCGGGCTTATCGACGATTCTTTCTCTTCCCCCGTCTTTTGCCCCGAAGTAAAACACGTGGCTAAGCTCAGCGTAGACAAAAAAGGGATAGAAGGCGCGGCCGTCACCGTAATAGCCGGCGACGGAGCCGCCGGTCCGGGACCCGAGGAATACGAAAAAGTCTATCTGGATTTCGTCGTAGACAGATCTTTCGGGTTTATCGTGACGGACAGCGGCGACGTTCCTCTGTTCACGGGTATAATAAACGCTGTCTGACATTAAAAGTTTCAGCAAACGGAAAATCAGTGAGAAACGACGGCGTTTTGCTCAAAATCGCAAAACGCCGTCATTTTTATTGTAAAACCGCGTCGCCCTGCCTACCCCCTTAAAGACGGGAAATTCGCAAAAACACCGTCCCGGGCGAGCGCGGTCAAACTTTTACATGATATTCATTATCAAAAGCGGCATAGAACCTTACTTCCGCCGCCGAAAGTTTTCTGAAAAAAGACTCCGCCTGTTAATTATCTTCAAAGATACGGCAACGATAAACTCTACCGTAAAACTTATTAAGTCAGATCTTTAACTTTAACTTTGAACCGTAACGACTTTTAACGCAGCCATTATCGGATCTACTCCCCGGTTGTGCCAAATCTTTATTCAAGGAACCACCGCACACGCGGCGCGCGCCGTTCACCTCAAATATTCACCTCTATGTAATTGGTAAGATTCGCCCTGTCGATCGCGATCTGAAGATCGGATATCCTGAGCCTGAGGTCTTTGAGCTGCGCTTTGACTTCGTCAACGTCGTAGACGCATTCGCAGTATTCGACGACGCCGTTATAAGTTACGGAACGGCTTTTCTGCTTTCTTGAAGCGAGGCTTTCGAGTTGCGCCTTCTCGTTCTGCATCTGCGCGAGCAGGATCAGCGCTTCGCCCAGAGTAACGTCGAAGCCGTCCACCTTTACCACGCCGTTTGCCACCGCGAGCGCGCAACGGACAGCGCGTATCTTCGCGTCGATCTTTTCAATTTCTTCGCGTGTCCTCGCATAGTCGTAAGACGACGTTGTTTTAATCTCGCCCTCCTTGTAAGACACTGTACAGTTGTTGTCTTCGAAATAGATAAGCGCCTTTTTCTGCGCTTCGAGTTCTTTGATCTGCTTCATTGCCTGAATATGACATATCTTCATTTTTTTGTCCTCCTTGAAATACTCTTTATTATCTTCTTCCGCCCATAAGTAGTCGTCCTCTTCCGGGGAACCGAAATATCCCGTGTCGTCAAGGTATTCTTTATATTCTTTCCTCGTAAACGGGGTCAGATGCTTTATTACCGCCTCCGGAAGTTCTGCGTAACTTTCAAAAGAAAGCCGATCTCTTACTTCTTTCGGCAACCCGAGATACATTCTTTTCAACCCTGTCTCTTTCACTATTTTCTCCTTTCCCTTCCGCAAGATCATTATCCCACCTTTGCCAATATTTGTAAATTGTCAATAGTTATAATTTTTTTTGACCACCTTTTTAAAACGTTTTTTCATATTAATAAGCCATATGTTCCGTTATTATACGAATTTAAAAAGATTAATATTATTGAATATGACCACTTTTTATGGTAAACTGTTATCAGACCAATAAGGAGAAAGCCGGAAATGACCGAAAAGATCAAGATAAACGTGACAAAGGAGACGGCGGATATACTTATAAAAGACGCGGAGTCTTTCGAATTTTATAAAAAGGACGGGCGCACGCTCAACAAAAACGCGCTTTACACCCGCATAATAGTGAATTATCACGATTCTTACCGCGCTAAAGAAGCGGAACTTTTCGAATATCTCAAAAAGAAGCTGTCGAAAAGCAAGGCATCAGGTCAGGATACGGAAGCGTTGTGTTATGAGATCGCCGCGCATATCAACAAGCTGAACGCCGCGCGCAGCCGCGAAAAATTCGACTGCGCCCTTTCTGTCAAACCGACAAAGGAATCAGAACCGGTCATCGCGTATACAGAAGAATATCTGCTTAAAGGCGCGACCCTTTCGGAATATTTCCGCAATATGTTTTCATCGTACGCGTCCCTTCCTCAGGATGAGCGCGAAAAAATAGTCTTTATGCCGCAATATGACGCGATAATGCAGGCTGTCGGACAAAAAAAGAAGATCTTCGTGACGACGACTTCCTTAAGCGGCAATAAGAAGCATGAACTTTCCCCTTTCGCGCTTACAGACTCCAAGGAAGAACTGCACGTGTATCTGCTCTCCTGCAACAACGGCGTTTGCCTGCCGATGAGACTTTCCAGGATAGAAAGCGTGGCGGTACTTTCGGAAAACGCCGTGTTCACTGATGAACAAAAGGCGACTTTTGCAAAAATGCTCGCCTACGGTCCGCAGTTCCGTTACGGTAAAAACGAAGGCGAAGTAAGAATACAATTATCGCACAGAGGAACAGAACTGTTCAAAAAGATGTACGTACACCGTCCCGTGCCTGTAAAAATCGAGAACAACGACTATTATTTCGAATGTTCGCACAATCAGATAATCCAGTACTTCGTACGATTCGGCAAAGAAGCGTACGTGGTATCCCCTCAAAGCGTACGCGATTCCGTGCGCAATTTTTACGCCGACGCGATCGACCGCTACGACGCGGGCACAAGGCATTTTTCAAAAATAAAGACGGATACACGGCAATAAAGCAGGATCTCGTCGCCGACAGGGGTTCGGATTTGCGATCACCGACAATTACTGAACCGCGCTTTTCTCAGGCGCGATAAACACAGTCTGAGCGTCGCTCCGGTCGCCAGACAGCCCGTCAGCCGGGAATTTTCAATATGCGGTTATCTGACGGTAGATGATCTTTACGTCTGACGGCACGATCGTACGGGTGCCGTCTTCTGCCACCTTTACTTCAGACGTCAGCATCCTGACGATTTCAGCCGCCTCTTCTTTTTCGTTGGAAAGGAAATTGTCGCTGGATATCTCTGCGAACACGTTGTCAAAGGACATCGTGTTTATATAAGCTATCCTGACCTCGAACCCCATCGCCTTTGCGTTCTGTCTGAACTCGGCAATGTTTTCTGCGTAATAGCGATTGACTTCCATCCATTCTTCTCTTGTCGCCTTTCCGTAAATCTTGATAAACAGAATATTGTTCATAAATTTCCTCCCGGGATATTTCTGATTTTATTTTAACACGCCGCAACAAAAATTACAATACGCATTTTTTTGCGTATTTCAATACTTTTTATTGCTTTATGTAGTAAATTATCGTGTCTATTTACAATTATTTATTATTATGTTATTATAAAAAAGAGCAAAGCGTCTCATCCTTGTCGTTCAGCGCTCGTTTTACGATATGCCGGACCGTGAATCGGTCGGGCAAAGCAAGGAGGTTATTATGAAAAAATTAATCAGCACGCTGATATTCACGGCAGTCATCCTCTGCCTTGCCGTCGGCATAACAGCCTGCGGCGGCGATCCCGAGACCGTGCGCGTACTTACGATAACCGGCGCAGACGGTTTTGATTACGAAACATATAATCTGGGCGATTTCTATTACAAAAAATCAGCCGAAGAAAGCGGAGACTATCCCGACCTTTCTTCTCTGAAGTTTAAAGTCCAGTACGACGACGGCTCGATTTCGCCTCTCGCATCCGACACGCCGGAGCTTAAACTTGCCGAGATCAAAAAAGACGGCGTAACGGTTGCCGATACCCCCGTGCTTTACGATGTAGGCACCTGGGAGTACGTTTACGAATATAAAGGCGCAAAGGCAAGCGTATACTTCAGCATACTGCCGGCAATGAACGCGGAGTATGAGATCACAGGTCTTCCCTCTTCGTGGATATACAGCGCAATACCCGACCTGACTGAGATTATCGCCGTCAGCGGATATGCCGATCCCCTCGTTTATTTCGGCGACGACACGAACGCTTATATATATTACATTCCCGTTGACGTGTACGACGAGAACTTCTCGGATGCCGTTATGGACGCAGATACTTTATTCAATCTCGAATTCGCTTCGTCTATATATTATCCTTACGAGCCGGACGGAAGCCCCTATAAGGTATACGTCAATGCCGGAGAATACTATTTCTATTTGAAATTGTCCGCTTCCGGCAATTACGACGCTCAGATAACGAAAATGCAAAAGGTCACCGTACAAAAAGAGATCCTCGAGATCGGTTCCCTGCCCACGTTGGAAGTCTCTTATGAATTCGACATCTTCGACGGCCCCGGCAACGCGAAAGTCTCCAAGATATACAGACCCGATTATTCGTTCACGACTACCAATAAAGGCGGAGAAACGGTAAAACTCTCCACGTCGGACTGGATGAATCCCGACGATGAAGTCAGCGCAGCCACGCCGGATAAAAAATACAAAGTCAAACTCTCCCCCGACACGAGTTTTGACAACTACAACACGGATAACCTCTATATAGAATGTACGGTTGCCGTGACGAAAGGACTCGTTGGGTGGGAACAATATACCTTCAAGTTTGACGGCGAAGATCAGCTTGTGGTAAACAGAGACGTTGAACTGAACGACTGCACTCAAAACGGCCTTCAATTCTTCAACTCGAACAGCTATTCCAACGACGAGTATCTGCTCTCGGAATTTTTCGGAATAGTAAAAGTCACCGACGGAAACGGCAAGAAACTGCCCGTATACGCTGAAAATTCGGATACTCCTCTCTATGATGGCGACGAGGGGGCTTCCGCAAAAGTCGTAAGAACTCTCAAAGGAACTTCGTACGATTATTATATAATTCTCAACGAAATCGCGGTCGGAAACTACACTTTCACCGTGTCTCTGATCGACGACGTGAATTTCCGCTGGGGAACGACTCAGAACGACTACGGCAACGCGCCGATAATACTCAATTACTCGGTCGTAGAAAACGATCCCAACGGGTACATGAACGTCGTCACGAACTACGTCACGGACGGCACGATCACCATAGATCTGTACGTTGACGAAGCGGCTTACGATCCCGCTCTGCTTGACACGTTTACGATAACCAGAGAAGAAAGTCACACTATCGACGAAAACGTCATCTACTCCGACGAAAACGTCTCGATAGACCCGGAAAACGTTCAGGTGAGCGAAACAGGAAGATCGGGCAGTCAGGTAATACTCACGGCGACTTTGCCCGTAACGATGCCCGACGACACGGATTTCCATTACCTGTGCCTCAGCATAACGATGCAGACCGCAGAAACCTATGCCGACGTCAACGTATCAGCATATGCTTATCTGAAGCTGAGCTGAGCAGACATTACAGACAGAATAAAAAACGGGGAAACGATTCCCCGTTTTTTTTATTTTCACTCATCCGACCGCTTTATTTTCCGCGTTTCGGTTTATCTTCTCTCCGCTCAGTAACCTGCGTCGTAATCCACGTTGGAAACCTTTCCTCCGTCGCAAAAAACGACAAGCTTTTCGGCTATATCCTCAACGGCGACGTTTTCGGCTTTAGAAGCGTGTATGGCGCAATGCGGCGACATCACGACGTTCCTGAATTTCACGAAAGGATATTTTGAAACGCTCCTTGCCGCCTCTTTTTCAGATCTTCCCTGCGCCGCAGACCAGACGTCGGAAGCGAATCCGGCAAGACTTCCGCTCTCAAGCAGTCCGAATATCTTTTCTTCTTTGAGCGTCTCCGCTCTGCCGACGTTTATTACGAATTTGCCGCTCAACAGAGCATAATCCGCGTCCGTTAATAATTTTGCGCTTTCGTCAGTTCTTGGCAACGCGAAAAGCAGAACGTCGCTCTCGTTCAGAAGCGCTTGTAACGGCTCCTTTTTTACTCCGGGCGGCACTTCTTTCCCTCTGTCGGGGGCTATAACGACGCAACCGAAAGGCGCGAGCAGCTTTGCGTATTCTCTGCCAACGGCTCCGAATCCTATTATACCGACAGTCTTATCCCTCAGAGAATTCCACCATGATCTCCCTGCGTTCCAGTTCCCCTCCCGAAGATCGCCGTGGAGTTCGATCACTCTGTGAAGAAGCGCAAGCGTCAACGCAAAGGCGTGCTCGGCAACGTAAGGCGCGCAAGCGTGAGAGACCGTGAGAGAAATTCCGCGCTCCCTCATCCCGGCAAGAGGAAATTTGTCCGCTCCCGTCTTTGGCGCGAAAACCGCTTTCAGACGCTTCATTGCGTCCAGTTTTTCGCGATCGAGCGACGTGCCGACGTACGCCTCGCACTCCGCCTCGCAATCGCAGAAGACGTTGCCCTTTTCTTCAAGAGATTTTTTTATTGCCGCGGGAAAACGCGCCGCGTATTTATTTTCAACGAATATTTTCAACGCCGTACTCCGTCATTTCACGATTTTTCTGACCACAACGCCCGTTATGATCGTAAGAAGGAATATCCCCAGTATCGATTCCGCATATGCGGCATAAAGCATCGCAGAGGGCAGATCTCCGTAAACCACGTCAAGATTGAAGAAGTATTTCAGAGAGTTCATAAAAGAATCTACGATTACGCCTTTGACAGTATCCGTGCCGGACAATGCGGCGTATATGCCTGAAAACGCAAATATCGAAACGAGCATTGAAATTATGTTGTTTGTTATGCGAATTCCCCAACCGAAACATTTGCCGATTGTAAAGTACGCCACGGCATACAGCGCTTTCTCCAGCCATATCAGAGGCTTCGCCATTGCGCCGAATTTGTTGAGCTTCTTCCCCGCCTGTCTGATCCTGAGGTACATATTGACGTCTCTCATTATGTACAGACACTGATCGCTTTCGCTGAACAGATTGCGTTCAACGTACGAAGAATAAAGCGCGAGTACGAGCATGGACAGCCTTTTCAATCCTGCCACGCCTTCCTTTTTTTCCTGACGGTATCTCTTCCACAATTCTTTGAAACTTACGACCTGTATCTGAAGCTTCTGAACGGAAACCCCGCTTTTTATATCGAATCCCGGCATATTGTCGGAGACCAGAGTTCCGATTTTGGACATGCCTATCGCGATCTTTTCCACGTCCGCTCCGTATTCGAACCTGATTTCTCCTATTTCGGACATGCTCAATATCTCAATAAGCTGCATGTCGCTGTTGAGCACGTCGATCCTTCCGCACCTTGAGTCAAGAAACCTGACGTCTTTCAGCGTCCTGTTCTTGTTGAAAGTGGCGTTGTCCACGGTACTTCTCTCAAAAACAAGGGTGTCCACTCCGCTGTTGTAATATTCGAAGACTCCAATTTTGCAGTTGATGAAATGAACGTGTCTGCCCAGCACTTTTTTCAGAGAAAGCTTCCTGAATTCGCAATTGTCAAACACAAGCTTTTCCTGTTCTCCGGAAAGCATGACGTCCTGTATGCAGAGAGCGTCTTCAAAGACGAGATCTTTATACTCGCCTGAGATCGCTTCTCTGACCACTTTCTCGCCGGTATAAGACGATTTCTTGATTCCCAAAGAATTCAGATCTTCCATTCTCTGTTTCCCTCTATATAATTACGCAACACTGGATAACCGTCTCCGCTGCCGTCTGTTTTACCTTGGCGCACAAACTGTACGATCTCTTTTGCCGACGCTTCGGCGTCTGAATTGAATATCACCAGTCCGTAAGGTCTCTCCCCTTTTTCAAGCGCGGACGCTATATCCGCAAATTCCTCCTTGGCGGCAGAATAACGCACTTTTTTCTGGTCCTCGGATTTTTCTCTTGAATCCAGCCTCTCGTTTATCTGCTCCAGCGGCGACCATATCAGAATATGACAAAACGGTATTCCCTTTTCGCGCAAGGATTTCTCCAGCGCGTAATAATTCTCCAGCTTCCCGACGTGGATGACAGGACATTTTCCGCGCGACAAGTAATACTTCAGCCGCTTGCCGTCAACGCCGTAAAACCTGCCGTACCTGCCATGATACTGAACGAAGTCGCCTCTCCCGGCTTTTTTGGTAAACTCCTTTACGGATATGTCTGTATACCCGGGTTTGTGCTCTGTTCCATCAGGTATTCCCCTGTGTTTCCTGAACATAATAAAAGAAGAGTCTGCCACGCAAAGCAATCCCGTTACGGTATTTTTTCCGCTCGCCGGAGTCCCCGAAAGCAAAATCACTTTTGAATCCATTTTATCAGCTTTTCGACCTCCTCGTTCAGATTCCTGTCCACTTCGTTGTAAAAAATATATGCTCCGAAAGCGTTATCCGGAGCTATTCCCGCAAGCCCGGAGCTGTACTCGTACCAGTTGGCAAGTTTATAGCGGTCCCTGGAAGCGTTGCGCCTGGAGACTCTGGCATATTCCAGATTTTCATCGTGATTTATCCAGACAAATCTGACGACGACGCCGATCCTGTCAAGATACTGTTTGTTTATCATTTCAGCAAACTTGTTGAAATCCTGCACCACAGCGATCATAGGGATTGTCAGCACCACGCTGTTGCCGAGTTCAAGATTCTCGCGGCAAAGCTTCAGCGTGATGTCGTATTCAATGGGTCTTATCTTTTCGCAATAAAATTCAGACTCTCTGTCGCCTTCGCTGGACCCGCTTGCGCAAAGAATAAAATCCGTATATTGTCTGGTGACGGTGTCTTTGTCTATATAAGTCCACTTCATTCTTTCGGAAACGGCTTTCCCGACGGTGGTTTTCCCCGCCCCGGCGCATCCGGCTATGATGACAAACGTGGTTCTCTCAGGTTTCTTTGATCTTCCGAACATAAAAATTCCCCCGTATTATTGAATATTATATCATGCAGCCGCTTCAATTGTAAATACAATAAACGTTTCCTCGCTCATTTTCCGTCCGAGCCTCCGCTTTCTTTCCGCGCACATCCGCGTCACCGCTGCTCCGGAAAGTTAAGACTGCTTCCGGACAAAAATTTTTTTTATTTTATAAATATATGAGTTGCAACCCGAAAACGCGCTTTTTTACAAAAACTTTACATTTGGGAGTCTCTCTTCTATTTTTATAATCAATAATTATGCCCTTCTACCGTTTGACTATCATTTTTCAATATGCTATCTTAGATAAGGAAATAACGTCACATGCCGATAACAACGGCAATTATCTGAACAACTTTCTGGCTTTCTTGTTTTACGATTCAGATTTTCAGACCTTAAAGGAGATTACAACAATGAAATATACCGGCAGAAAATTCACCATCTCGGTTGGCGCGATGCCGTTTGCAACGATAAGCAACACGCGTTCTCAATTCCGCATAATAGCAAACCTCGACAAAGACGTTGACCCTGAAATTCTTCAGAAAGCCACAGACCTCGTAGTGCCGCGTTTCCCGATGTACACCGTCATCATCAAAAGAAGATGGCACGGACTCAGGACCCTCCAGGTCGCGGAAATGAAAGTGAACGTCGAGCCTTTCAATCCTCAGAGAGAGCATTATCACAGATATGCAAAAAAGCCGCTTTTCAAGATCATGTACGAAAAAAACATGATCTGCGTGGAACTTTACCATATCCTTACCGACGGCAACGGCGGCGTAAGATTTCTGAATTGTCTGCTGGCGTGCTACTTCACTCTGCTGGGCGAAGACGTCGATATGACCAACATCCTTGACTGGAGAGACCATGCGACGGACGAAGAATTCGAAGACGGTTATCTGCGCTTTGCCGAAAACAAAAAGGGAAAGATCAACAATGCCAGAAGCTTTGGCCGCGCTCAGTTCAAGCTGGACGAAAAGGTCATAAAGGACAGAGGAAACGTTTCCACCACATACTCTTTCGATCTCGCTTCTGCTAAACCCGTTGCGAAATCTTACGGCGCTACCCTGCACGAATATCTCGCGGCAACGCTTTGCGTGACCTTCCTGAGACTACGCGACGAACGCGGCAGCAAAAAATGCATACGCCTGCAAATGCCGATAGACCTCAGAAAACGCTTTCCGACCACAACGCTGACCAACTTCGTCGCGACCACTCAGTTCGAAACGTTCGGCGGAGACAAAGCTCAACTGATCAAGGAGCTCCGCGAGCATTTTGAGATTGCAACTCACGAGGACGAACTCAAATCTTTCCTGAACGACGGAAAGAACCTGATGCACGGCGTGCTGGGCTTCCTCCCCAGATTTATCAGCGATTTTCTGGTCGACCTGGGCGACACCCTGCTCGGAGAAAGGATGAGCAACACCTCTTTCAGCAACCTGGGTCTCGTGAAAAACAACCTGGCGAAAAACGGAGTGCTCGATTACGAAGTCATAGGAGGCAACCCGCTTTACGCGCCGTTTTACGTGACGGCGATAAGTTTCAACGGAATATGCAACATCTCTTTCTCAAGGCATATAGAATCAGACGTGTTTGAAAGATACTTCCTTGAGGAACTCTCGAAAGACGACATATCTCCGACAAAAACGGTCATCAGAAAATAACTCCGGAAATGCCGGTCCCGCCAATAACGGACGTATAAAAAAGGAGCCTTCCGGCTCCTTGATTTTTTATCACTTGAATTGGTTTACGCCAGATTGAGAAGATCTTCATCCGTAACGGCGTAACCAGTATAGGTCATCTTGTTGTAGCAGGTCTCCTTGCAGGTCGTCTCCATAATGTTTTTAGCCTTGCCGCTGTAAGTCTCGCTCCTGTACCACGCGGTAAACCTCATTTTGCCGCCGATATTTTTCACGGCAACGTCTATCACGGTGTTCTCCATCTTCAAAGTGCTTTCCGGCGCAGACATGTTGCCTGCGTATTCGCTGAGAAGGGTGGGCTGATATTTCTTCATCGCCTCTTTGCTACAATCGAAAATGAGCGTGAAGTAATATACGTCGCCGACTTTGTACACGTTGTCGCTGAATTCCTGCGCAAGACAAGCCTTGTCCGTCAGTTCGTATATCGTCCAGCGCTCTGTCATCAGATAGTTCTTTTCTGGCACGTCCCCGGTGAATGGAACAAACTCGCCCCACTTCTTCACCGTATACTCAGCCCCGCTCAGATCGAGATCGTTTTCGTGCGTCACGCTGAGCTCGTAAGCGTTGTTTCCGTCGTAATAGTATCTCACGGCTGAAGTCATATCGGAGACCACGCCGTCGCCTTTTGTTATCTCCTGATTGAATATTCTGTCGCCTTCGACCTTTCTTTTCATCTGCACGCTTCGCGTACCCATGACCCCGAGCACGGACGACACAGAAAAACTCAGCGTCTCCTCTCTGAAATACGCGTCGTCTTCAAGCCAGTTTGCATGAGCCTGCGTGAACAGATCGAACGCGCTCATCCCTTCCACTCTGTATTTTTCGTCAGAAGTGCCCAGATATTCGTCGTCAGCCGCAACGTCTTTTATTTCTTTTTTGCACGCGACCGCGCAAAGACACGTTCCAAGCAACGTTAATATCAGGGTAATTATGCAAAATATTCTCTTCATACGCCCGGTTTTCCCAAATTACTTTACATATATTATACATTAATCTCGGAAAACTATCAACCCTGAATTCTCTTTCGGCATTTGCGCCTGAAGTCTCCTGCCGCTAACGTAGCGTCTCCCGCGGGCAGACACGGAGCGCCGCGCCCGCCCGGTATACGGCGTTCGGTCCGGCGTTTTGATGTAAAAAAAAGGGGCTTGCGCCCCTTCGTCAATCTGTCACGACGTATTCGTGCGTCACGCTCCTCTTTTCTCCCACCCGGAACACGGTGCCGCCGTTCTTGTCATCGTCGTTATAGCACCTGTCGCCGGTTTTGAGCGCGTAGGTGAGCCTGACGCCTTTGTAGATCAGAGAGTAGTCGTTGACGTGGTCGTGCCCGGCGAACACATACTTCGTGCTCCCTTCTTCAAGGATCGCGTCAAACATGCCGCTGTTCTTCTTGCTGCAACACACGTCTTCTCTCATCTCTCCGAAAAAGCCGTATTCCTCGCTCTTGCCGCTGAGCAGATAATCGCAATATGCGTAATAGTACTCCGGCAGGGCGATATGTATGAACAGCGCGGATTCCGGCGCAGGCGCACCTTTGCTCTCATTGTATTCCGCGGCGCCGCGAACGCACCAACGGTACCATTCGACCTGCCCGGGCTGAATATATGCGTAATCGTGCCCGATCTGTCTCTCGACAAGTTCTCCGTTCTTATCCCGCATGAGCTGAAAATCGTCGTCAAGCTCCCAATAATACATCTTGTCCTCTTCCGGCATATCTCCGAAATCTGCGCCCGACCCCGAATCCATCATTATCAGAGACTCGACTATCACGTCTCCTTCCATTATATTTATGACATAATTGCCGACTCCTCCGATATTGCCGGGGCCCTTCCTGAACAGGCAGTATTCCGACTCTTCGTACTTTTCCGCCGCCGCGTTCAGATCCACGTTGCCTTCGCCGTCGTGATTGCCGTTTATCGGCGCCCACGGTATCCTGAAAGAATCCATAAATTCGATAAGGTCTTCAATGGAATATTTTACAAACGGCGCCCAGATCTGGTCGCCAGTCATCGTGATCAGATCAGGCTGTACCCTTGCGACAAGCTCTCTGATCGTCTCTTCAGTCTGCGTGCGCTGACCTGCGACGTCAAGAAAATCGTTGTACTGTATGTCTGTGAGATTGAGAACAACGAAATCCTTACCCGGCGTTTTCTGCAACGTAATTGTATTCTCTATTTTGTACTCCATATCCGCCTCCCATACTTCGGTGCTCGGCGTACCCTTTACCGAACTCAGCGCAAACGCCGCCGCAAAAACCCCGACGACTACAACTATAGACGCCAATACGGCAATAAATATTTTTAACCCTCTGTGCTTTTTCATAACAAACGCTGTCCCTCCGTGAAGCTACCTTAACCCGAAAATATACTGCTTTTCAGCTAAACGTTCGGTTTTGCACCTGAGTATATTTTACACGGTTTTGCCGATGTTTTCAAGTCCTGCCAACAATTTACGTCAGCTTTACGGCAAAATCAATCGTTTTACAGTTTGTCTCTCATTATATCCCATTCGTAATTGACGTTCTTATACCAGAGCGCCCACTTAAGCCCCGCCGTAACGGCATACCAGGGTCTTACTTTTCCTCTGTAAAGATATTGAGGACATATCGAACATTTTATTGCAGAAAAATAACCGCGTTTGCCTTCGAGTCTGCGCTCAAAATCCGAATAATCCTTCTTCTTCGGATCGCTCCAGCATACTTCAGAAAAAGTGATAAGTCTGGGAACGGTGAGCATATCCAGCTTCTTTTCACAGCGAATGTATTCTGTCCACTGAGGAATTTCCATGCCCAGTATTCCGCTGCCAGCTCCTTCTCCAAGAAAGCTTTCGTCCGTAGAATATGTCTTTTTCAGCGGTCTAATATGGAAAGGATGATCCATATAAACATAACCCACCGGCGACATAACCACCTTTCCGCCTCTCTTTATCCATTTCTTTTCCTGAGAGTTGCCAACGCTGTGATTTACCCACCACTGCGCCACGATATCCGTATCCATTATATCCTGCGCGTCGAGGATCTCGTTCCAGCCTATCATTCTCTTTCCTTCGCTCCTGAGATATTCAGCCATCTTATTGTTGAAATATCCCTGCAACGCGTTTTCGTCCTTAAGACCTTCCTTGCGTATCTTTTCCTGACAAGCAGGGCATTCTTTCCATCTCTTCTTGGGGACTTCGTCTCCGCCGATATGGAAAAATCTGCCCGGGAATATCTCGCAAAGCTCGTCTATTACGTCCTTTGCAAAGCTGAAAACGTCTTCTTTTCCGCAACAGCAGATATTGTCCATTACACCCCATCTGGTAGAAACCTCTGTGGGCTCTCCTTTGCATGAAAGCTGGGGATAACATGATATTGCCGCCACCATATGACCCGGCATATCGATTTCCGGAATGACTTCGATGTGTCTTTCCGCTGCGTATGCAACGATGTCTTTAAGCTGCTCCTGAGTGTAGTAGCAACCTCTGCCGTATTCAACGTCGTCATGCGCTTCTTTGCCTGAATTGTAGCCGTAAAGAGAAAGCTGGGTGTTACGTCTTATGCTGCCTTTTTCAGTAAGAAGCGGATATTTTTTTATTTCTGCTCTCCAGCCCTGATCGTCAGACAAATGAAAATGGAATTCATTCATCTTGAGCCTTGCCATAAGGTCTATATAGCGTTTTACCGTTTCAACGCTCCAGAAATGCCTTGCGCTGTCCAGCATAAAACCTCTGAATGCATATCTCGGCTTGTCTTCTATCTCGCAACAGGGAATTTTGTTTCCGTCAATTATCTGAGCAAGAGTTGCAATTGCATAAAAAGCTCCTTTTTCTGTCGATGCAAAAATAACTATGTCGTTTTTCCCCACCTTGAGAGAATAACCCTCTTCTGCTATACCGTCCTGCTTTTTAAAGATAAGTTTGACGCCTTCCCCTCCGTTTCCGTTGCCCAGATATGATGCAACGAATTTTGCCGCTTCAGGGAAATCACCCGATACATTCAGCTTGTTCCCGCAAGAAACAAAGCCTTCTTTTTCTTTTACACTCAAAGGTGCAGGTATTACGTTTATCATTTTTCCATCCTCCGATTATCTGCGTTAATCGACACGGGCGCCGATTATTTTGAGCAATATTTTTTATTTTCCTTTTCAATGAACCATTTATATGATTTTTCGTGTATAAACTGTCTCAGCTTGAAAAATCTTGGCTTTTTGATTTTGACTCCGTTGTCTCCGTAAACACCGATATACTCGATGTATGGCTTTTTGCGGCAGCTCTCTATTTCAATAACGATCTTATCGGCACTGACTGCTTTATCGAATACGCATATCCTGTTGTAGCCGACGGTACTGCCTTCGTAAACTTTTTTAAACTTGCCGCCTATATCGGCATATACGCTGAATTTTTCTATCCTCTGAGAAAAAGCGCTGTTTTCAACGATTTTCACTCTGTTTATCTTTTCTTTTTTCTCGAGAACAAGCTCTATCCTGTAGCAGTCGCTCTCTTTTTCAGGCGTATAATATGAAAGCGGATCACCCGTTTCTTTGTCGTAGCCGTATTCTTTTACGTTTTCAGCCGCGCAGCCTTTTTCCGCTATCGGAGCTTTTATTTCTTTTATATTTATCAGTTTCTTTTCGCTGTCTGAAATGTGCTTGCCCAGTTTTTGCGCCAAGGCTACGTCGTTTTCCTGAATGAGTCCTCTTCTGTCAGGCGGGAAATTAAGCAAAAGCAATGAGTTGCCTCCCACCGACGTATAATATATCCTCAGCAGTTCGTCAAGGCTCTTTACCAATCCGTCCTGCGCTTTATGATAAAACCAACCCGGTCTTACAGATACGTCCACCTCTGCGGGATACCATATAAAATTGTTGTATTTTGAGAGAAACTTTCTGCTGCCCAGATCAGAAAAAACTACATCTGCCCCCTTTTCAGCGAACTTTCCGTCGTCAGCCTTCTGAGAATTGTCCTCTATGGTCTGAATGTCGTAAGCAAACTTGGGCACAACGTTCCATTCGCTTTCACGTGCGAATCCGCCCTCATTGCCCACCCATCTTACGTCAGGACCGCAATTGCTTATGCATGCATCGGGAGCAAGCTCTCTGATAAGCGCAAAATATCTTTCCCAGTCGTATTCCTGCTTTTCTTTACCGTCCATATAAGCGCCGCAAGCGCCGTCCATCCATACGCAGAACACTTCTCCGTAATTAGTAAGGAGTTCTCTAAGCTGCTGACAATAAACGTCGTTGTATTCAGGAGTTGAATACTTTGGGTGATTTCTGTCCCACGGAGAAAGGTATACGCCGAATTTGACACCGTATTTTGCGCAGCTCTCGCTTACCTCTCTCACAACGTCGCCCTTGCCGTTCTTGTAAGGCGTTGCGGATATATTATAATCCGTAGTCTCTGTTGGCCAAAGGCAAAAACCGTCGTGGTGCTTACAAGTCAGAATAACGCCGTAAGCGCCCGCTTCTTTTACCGTTCTGATCCACTGATCAGTATTCTGACATTCGGGATTGAAAACTGCAGGATCGACCTTTCCGTCACCCCACTCCTTTCCTGTAAAAGTGTTTAAGCCGTAATGAAAAAATACGTTGAAGTTCTCTCTCTGCAATCTTTTCTGCCTTACGCTTGGGATTATCGAAACGTATTTCTCTATTGCACTTTCCATTTATACCTCCGAAACAAATCAGCACAAATCGTATATTATACGTCTTTTTCCATATATCAGCGTAACATATCACAGAGGAATTTTCAATAGCATTTTCGACAGCGTAGAATAAGCAAACATTTGTGATTAAATAGCACACATATATTTAATATAAATATATTCTCATTCGGATTTCCCCATATTTTTTATAAACCCGTTAATTTTCCTTGCCAACACTCAGATTTTTATGCTATAATTGCATTGCTCGCGTGGAGGCATAGCCCAGTTGGTTAGAGCGCATGCTTGACATGCATGAGGTCA
>CASFWW010000025.1:0-38359 GCA_949298505.1 uncultured Christensenella sp.
GTTTGTTTTTGCTCCGATAATATCATGTTCACGGTCACCTACCATAACGGCACGCTTCTTGTCCTTTATCTCACATTTTTTTAAGGCATAAGCAATCACATCTGCCTTTTGTGTCCTGCTCTGATCCATGGTAGCGCCGCAGATTTCTTTGAAATATTGTTCTAATCCGAAATGCTGTACAATAGTTTTTGCAAATTGTTCGGGCTTGGACGTCGCCACTACGACTGTAAACCCGCTTTTTTTCAATTCGGAAAGCAACTCCTGCACTCCTGTATATGGTTTGTTTTCAAAAATTCCCGTTGCGGCAAAATATTCCCGATAATACTCCACCGCCCGTAAAGCGTCCGAACAGCTTAATCCGCAATACTTTGAAAAGGATTCCGTAAGAGGCGGCCCGATAAATTTTTTGAGCAGCGTTTTTTCCGGGGCGGCGATACCGAATTTTTTCAGCGCGTAGATGACGGAATTTGCGATTCCTTTGAACGGGTCCGTCAATGTTCCGTCTAAATCGAAAAGTATTGTATCGAACAATTTGATTCCTCCTGCATTCACGTTTAGCATATTATAAAAAATTTGTGCGACGCTGTCAATCGACCGTTTAAAAACACTTGACAGGCAGTTTCTAACGTGATATTATATTTAGCGAAAATCGTTGTGGATTTTTCCTGATAAGTCATCTTTTCGCCACACAGCTTTTAGCTGTGCGGCGTTTTTTTATGCAACGGAGGTATTTTTTATGGAAAACAGTGTTATTAAAGCCATCGAAACGAGAAGAAGCGTGCGCTCTTTCAGTCAAAAGGCAATACCGGAAGAACTGCTCGACGCCGTATTGAAGGCGGGAACGTATGCGCCCACGGGAGGAGGCAGACAGTCGCCCGTTATCGTAGCCGTCAAAGACGCCGCATATCGCGATAAGATAGCGCGCCTGAATGCGGAAGTCATGGGCAAGGATACCGACCCTTACTACGGCGCGCCCGTAATCATTCTTGTTCTTGCCGACGGAAAGGCAAATACGTTTGTGGAGGACGGAAGCTGCGTTCTGGAAAATATGATGATTGCCGCCCATTCCCTCGGCCTCGGCTCTGTTTGGGTACATCGGGAGCGTGAGATCTTCGACAGCGAGAAAGGCAAAAAGTTACTGAAAGATTGGAACTTGCCCGAAACGCTGCGCGGGGTGGGCGCGCTCGCTCTCGGCTATCCCGCAACGGATCTTCCCAAGGCGACCGCAAGAAAAGCCGATTATATCATAAAAATATGACTTCGGGAGAATATTCCATGGATCAGACATTCATGAAAGAAAAGCCGGTATTGCCGCTTGTTTTGAAAATGGCTCTGCCGATGGTCATATCCATGCTCGTCAATTCGCTGTATAATATCGTCGACAGTTTTTTCGTCGCGCAAGTCAGCGAAGACGCCATGACGGCCATATCCATCGTCTATCCCCTTCAGAATCTCGCGAACGCCATAGGTGTAGGGTTCGGCGTCGGAATAAATGCGGCAGTCGCCTACTATCTCGGAGCGAATAACGGAAAGGAGGCAAACCGTTCGGCAACGCTGGGCATTATTCTCAGCGCCCTACACGGCATCGTGCTTGCCGGGATATGCGTGCTTTTGATACGCCCGTTCATATCCATGTTCACCGACAGCGAGCAAATAATTGCATACGGTCTCGACTATTTCTATGTCGTCATTGCGTTTGCCCCCGTGCTGACTCTCGGCATGGCGTTCGAAAAAGTATTGCAGGCGACGGGAAAAATGAAGACGACGATGTTCTGCATGGCGATAGGCGCCGTCGCCAATATTATACTCGATCCGATATTTATTTCCGGGCTCGGAGCCGTTCCCGCAATGGGCGTGTTCGGGGCAGCGCTCGCGACAGGGATAGGACAGACGCTGTCGCTTATCAGCTATATTGCCGTATTCCTGCTTGCAAAGATACCCGTGCGCTTGCGGTTGGAGCGCCGCGGAGAAGAAAAAATATGCCGTAAACTTTATTTTGTGGGCATTCCGGCTTCCTTAAATCTGGCACTGCCCTCCTTTATGATAACGGTGCTCAACGCCATACTTGCGGCATTTGCCGAAGTCTATGTTCTGATATTGGGTGTCTATTACAAATTGCAGACGTTTATCTATTTCACCATAAGCGGCATTGTGCAAGGTATACGCCCGTTAATTAGCTATAACCTTGGTGCGGGACGGAAAGACAGAGTTATCGGCATATTCAAAGTAACATTGTTGCTCAGCCTGGGCGTAATGGTAATAGGCACGATCCTCTGTCTTGCGATTCCCAAGCAGTTGATGGACATATTTACCGATACTCCGCAGACAATGGAAAAGGGAGCGGTCGCCCTGCGCATCATAAGCGCCGGATTTATTGTTTCGGCGATCTCCGTCGTAATAAGCGGAACATTCGAGGCGCTTGGCAAAGGCATGCCGTCTTTGATCATATCTCTGCTTCGGTATATCGCCATTCTCCCCATAGCGTTTCTTATGTCTTATCTGTTTCAGGCCGTCGGCGTATGGCATTCGTTTTGGATAACGGAATTGATTTCCGCCATCGTCTCGTGTGTGCTGTTTTGGTTTTGTTTTGCTAAGAGGTCGCTGAGCAATATTAAGCAAAATATGAAATCTTCCTGACAACCGTTAGCAAAATTGATACATAATACAGAGTTTATCATATCGTCGTACACACTACCTAAAGAAATTTTGAAAACTGTCCATAAAGTTATGTGACAGTAATAGTATAATATTATCAAGCGCGCACCGCTGAAAGGCGCGTGAAAGATATGCTTAAACAACTCTAAAAAATATCCCCCGCACGGCGCGGTAAAGGTTGTTCATAGGGCATAAGATTTCAATGCGGGTTTTAGCGGAGAGCGCGCAGGTAATAGTATACATATTATCAAGCGTGCACCGCTGAAAGGCGCTTAAAAGATATTCTTTAAAAACTCTAAAAAACATTCCCCGCACGGCGCGGTAAAAGTCTGGCTCAGGGCGATGATTTTTAATGCTTATTTTATCGAGGCGAATGCAGATAATAGTATACATATTATCAAGCGAGCGTCGGCAAAAGAAGCGTAAAAGGCGCGCTTCCCTAAAATTAAATAGTATTCCCCGCACGGCGCGGTAAAAGTTCTTCATCGGGCATAAGATTTCAATGCGGATTTTAGCGGAGCGCGCGCAGGTAATAGTATACATATTATCAAGCGCGCGCCGCTGAAAGGCGCGTGAAAGATAAGCCCCAGGAATAACTTTTACCGCGCCGTGCGGGGAGAAAACAATAAGGAGCCGCTAAATTGCGGCTCCTTATTGTTTTAAATTAAGAGGTTATTATAAAAGAGGTTGTTTCTTCAGACTTTTACAGTCGTGCCGTAATATACGTGAGTGAACAGCGCCTTCATCTTGGCGGGAGTTATAGGTCTGGGATTGGAACCCGTGCACGCGTCGCCGACGGCGAGTTTTGCGATGCCGTCTATCTTAGCGAGGAATTCTTCTTCGTTGATGCCGTATTCTTTAAGCGAAGCAGGAATTCCGAAATAAGCGTTCATCTCTCTTATCCTGTCGCACAGCGCGTTGACGAGAGCGGTACCGCTCTTTCCTTTGAGCCCCAACGCCTTCGCGATTTCGCAGTAGCGTTCTTTCGCTCTCTTGTTGACAGCGTTGTACTGAATGACGTACGGGAGATATATAGCGTTTGCGCAGCCGTGCGGGATATGCCCCGTTTCGAACGCCGCACCCGTCTTATGCGCCATAGAGTGAGTGATGCCGAGGAGCGCGTTGGAGAACGCCATACCCGCCATGCACTGAGCGTAGTGCATATTCTCGCGAGCCTTCATGTCTCCGTCATAGCTTGCTTTGAGATCTTTGTCAATGATCTTTATCGCTTCCATTGCGAGAGGATCGGTAAACGGCTGAGCGACGGTCGAAACGTACGCTTCGATCGCGTGCGTCAGAGCGTCCATACCCGTATGCGCTACCAGCTTTTTGGGCATCGTATCCGCAAGATCGGGGTCGACTATCGCAACGTCGGGGGTTATATTGAAGTCCGCCAGCGGATATTTCACGCCCTTATCGTAGTCGGTAATGACTGAGAACGCTGTAACTTCCGTCGCCGTACCTGACGTGGACGGGATAGCGCAGAATTTCGCCTTCGTTCTGAGCGTCGGGAAGGAGAACGGGGTCAATATCTTTTTGAAAGAAGTCTTGGGATACTCATAGAATACCCACATCGCTTTAGCGGCGTCGATAGGCGAACCTCCGCCCATGGAAATTATCCAGTCAGGCTCGAATTCTCTCATCGCCGCCGCGCCTTTCATGACCGTTTCCACGGAAGGATCCGGCTCTACGCCTTCAAACAACATGGTTTCAATGCCGGCTTCTTTGAGGTATTCCACAGCTCTGTCTACAAAGCCGAATTTTTTCATCGAACCGCCGCCGATAACGAGGATCGCTTTTTTGCCTTTGAGGTTTTTGAGTTCTTCCAGACAGCCTTTGCCGAAGTAAAGGTCTCTGGGCAACGTAAATCTTGACATAATAATTCTCCTTTCATATCATTTCAGGTCAGACCTGCCTGTCTGCCGTTTAATATTGTATAACATTTTCCGCCTTTTGTAAATAGGGTGTTAAAAATTTAACAGTCAATTTTTGGCGAAATTTTGACGTTTCGTGCACTTTCAAGCCGTTTTTTATGCTCTTTTGATGCCGCGCCGTAGCTTATGCCCCACTTGAACCGATAAAAATTTTACAAAACTGCCGCGCCGTAAAGTTCATCCGGCGCGGTCGTTTGTGTTTTTATTGCGATATTTTTATATAACTGCTGAAAACAGCCCTTTTCTTCCGGCTTTCAGGACAGCACGAACGTGGTCGCCGACATTGCGGACAATTCCAGTTTTCCGTCAAAGTCGTATTCCGAAACGCCCCAGTTCACGGTGTCGTCGGTCACGGTCTCGGTAACCGTCGAGAAATCCCCGTTCAACTTTACCGTACGCGCGTTTTTGCTGTCGTTTATCACGACGAGCGCTATCTTCCCGTCCGGTCTTTCGAAGGCTACGCAGTCCACCCCGTTAAAACCGAGAAAATCGCTGTAATCCGCGTCGATCCTGACGCTTCCTTCGGGAATAAACCTGGAAAACTGCCCCATCACGTAGTAACGCTTGTAAGTGTTGATCACGTTGCCGCTTTCCGTCTTGTTCCAGTAGACCAGCCCGTCCTCGTAATCGCCCTGCGAAACGCTGAGCCACCAGCTCCAGCTCACAGCATCGAGGTCTCTGAGGTCGCGCAGTATCGTCTGCGCGTTGTAAACGCCCATCGTCATGTCCTTTACCACGCCGAATTCGAGCACGCAGTATTCGCTGACGCTTATCTTCTTTTCGGGATATCTGCTCTCCATATGGTCGGCAAACACCTTTTTGTAATAAGACGAATTGTTTGCGGCGTAAGAATGTACGGATATGCCCTCAATTTCGTCGAACCAGTCGTATTTCGCAAGCTCTTTCAGGTATTTCTTGACGTTGGACGAATCGGGTATCTTGTAGTTTCCGCTTTCGAAAATATCCATTATATAATCCGTGCCGTTAGCGGCGTTGTACGCAGTGATCTTGTCGTAAAACACGTCGTAGAACTTGCCGAGAGGCTCAGGGTCGTAATGACAACCCTCCTGGGAAGCCCCCTCTCCTCCCCACTTCCATTGCGGTTCGTTGACCGGGCTTATGTAAACCTTGATGTCGGGATCGTATTTGCAGATTATATTTTCGTAAAGATAATTGACTGAAACGAGAAGATAGTCGGAAAACGCGCCGTAAGCCTCCTCTTTCAGGTTGTTGTCGTACTCGACGGCGCCGTGCGTCTTTCCGTTTTTGGTCATCAGATAATGCGGAGAATTGGCAAAAAACACGACGTGCGTGATATTTCCCTTCGCGAGCGCCTGTTCGAACATACCGTCCACGACCGCGCATTTTGTGAAATCGTAATTGTTCTCGTCAGCGAATACGGAATAATCTCCCGTGAACCTTTCGGCAATGAAATAGCTGTTCGTGCCGTTCAGCGAACCTTCGCCGTAACCGCCGATCTCGTTGCTCCCGCCGCCGATATTGTATCTGAACGTGTTCAGCATGAGTCCGCTGTCACCGTAAAGCAGTTCCATCGCCTCGTCCTGAAGCGCAGGCTCCAAGTTGTACATGTCCTGATATATCCATGCCGACGACGCACCGAAGCCCTCGATCGTCTGATGCCTCTTGTTCAGATCGAGCGTGATCTCGGTTTCTCCGCAGAACATGCACAGCGCGTACGCGCCGAAAAACAACGCGAGCGATACGACAACCACCGCAAGTACTATCAGAGATATGAATATGTTGTTTTTAGTCTTTTCCCTCATAATTCCCCTCTTGAAAACTATTTCTTCCTCAATGATATTGTAAATTAAAAAAACACAAAAAGTCTATAAACTATATAGCCCGTTTTTTGCATTTTTCGGGAAAAAGCCCTTTTCGGCGACAAAAATAAATAAGATCCCGCCAAGGCGAACTCTCAGAGACGCCTTTGAAGCAGCGGAATCTTTGTCTGAAACTTCTGTTCCTTTAAACAGTGTACCTTAAAAAATAAAACAAGTCAACTACAAGCGGCAAAACCGATCCCGTCCGGATACTCTTTCTCCGTTACTTGATTTTTCCGGCATGTGCCTGACAATCCCTTGCAAAAATAAGTCTTGCATATAAACCAAAGCTTCAGCATAAAAACGGATATAAAAAGCGCCCCTGAAAGGAGCGCTGAAAAAATGTTTGTGCCCGGATCATCAATACGCCGCGACCTGTCGGTTCTCCGGATCTCTTAACGTATCCTATCTCAATAATTTTTCAGAAAGAAAAATCTATATCAATGCTTATATCCGTTATATCTTCGTAAAAAACAATATCCGCCACTTTCGAATCCTTAACTTCAACAATACAAACGGATATGACTTTCCCCTTTTCTTCAGCGTAATTTGCTACGGGCAAAAGCGCGAGATTATCTATTTTGCTAAAAACAGAACAGGTCATCTCGGAACCGTAAAAAACGTAAATTGCATCTTCCTTATTTTCTGATATTGCCCAGTGCGCCGGAGTTCCGAGCGTATCGAGAAGTTCATCAAATGTCAGGTCTTCGTTTTCCTGCAAAGTCGCGACCCTTTCCTCTGTCAGATATTCCTTTTCGCTTGTAAAAGGTACCGCTATCTGAATTGCCAGTAAGCCAATAACAAGGACCGATACTATCAGCTCTCTGGCAACCCTTATTTTTTTCTGATTGCTTTTAACTTTTTCTCCGTAAACGCTTAAGAAACTTTTATACAGTAAAGACGGTTCTTCTCCTTGCTCTGTTTTTACATCTTTTTTTATCGAACTTTCAACAATAATCCATATGAGATAAACAAATGACGTCACTGCCATCGGGATAGCCCATGACGTCTGAAAGCCGCCTATCATAAATCTCTTGCCGACAAAACAAAGCACAAGCGGCAAGACGCCTGCGACCAGGAAACAACCAAACGCCTCTCTTATAGCTCTCTTTTGCACTCCCGCAAAGTTAATCGACAAAGATTCTGCTACTCTCGATGCCGCTTCAAGCGTTATAATTATGACGGCAAGTACGATAAACAACGAGACCACTCCTCTTATGACGTATGTCGTTGATTCAGATATTACATCGGCAATAAAAGTCGTTACGCTTTGACCGGCGCTTAACGGCGCTATAGTCAGCACCATCAGTATTATTGCGCAAATCAAAGGCACGATTGCATAAGCTGCCTGGAAACCGAACAGCAACGCTTTGTTCGGAACGAATCCTTCAGGCAACTCATAATCATTCCATTTTTCATCCTGTTTCCTTTGTTCTTCAGCTTCTTTTTCAATGCTTTTTTTAGACATAAGCTTCTTCTCCTTTTCCGTAGATTATTAATAATAACATATTATTATATAACCATATTATATAATCAAACCCGATCCGCGTCAACCCATTCAGTACAGTTATAAAAAATTCCTTAAAATTTTCATATGTTACAACAGTCAAACCGTCGGAAGACCTCTGACCTGAACAACGTTCCGCTTTCGTCCCGAAAGCAGTTTTTCCTGTTTTAAAAGCAAAAGCCGACGGATCCGTATCCGTCGGCTTTTTGATTTTCTGCTTTTCCTTTCGGCATGCGTTTTATTCTGCTTTGGTTAAACTCTCGGAGTTCATTTCTTCAAGTCTTTTCTTTATCGCAGCAAGCCTGTCCACCGTGTCGGGATGAGTGGAAGAAAGCAGAGACAGAAAATCTGACTTTGTCTTTACTCCGTCCAGCGCGTCAAGCGCGTCGTACAGATCGGCGCCGAAGCCGCAATCCACCGCAAAAGCGTCGGCGGCATACTCGTCTTTTCTCGAAGTCGCATTGACAAGAAGCATGCCGATCTTTGCCCACAGACCGTAAACCGCTGTGACCAGGAATATGCCGATCACACCTATCATTCTGCCCAGCGCCTTTCCGCTTGAAGTTTCCGAAGCGATGCTGACGATCGCCGAAAAGAAACCAATTACTATGCTGACGAGCACCATAAATATCATAAGGATGCTGTTTGAAACGGATATGCCCAGCTTCAGATCCGAATCTCCGCTAGAGATATGACCGAATTCATGCGCAAGCACACCCTTTATCATGTCTGCGTCCATGCTTTTCAGAAGTCCGCCGGTGATTATGACCGTTCTGTGACCGAGAGCGTAAGCGTTGACCTCGTCGGTGGGCTTGTAATACAGCTTTACCTTGTCTCCCAGCTTGGGATTCTTTGCTTTCGCCGCCGCGTATACCTCGTCAAATATAGCGTAAATTGCCTCAGTGTCGGCATTTCTCTCCACCTTCTTGACCTTTTCTTTCATCCTGACGTACGCTTCGCCTATCGGTGAAAGCGATATCAACGTGATGACAGTATTGATCGCAATACCGATAAAGCCGTTTGCCACAAACATTCCCGCGTCTACATCGTTGCCGCCTGACAATATGAAACCGAAAACACAGAATACGATTGCCAGATTCGCCAGAAAGTATAAAGAACACCAGATTTTACGTGGGCGAAATAAGTTTTTCAAAAAACTTACTATGTACATAAAAACCTCCTCCGTTTTGTTTTTTTTGTTTTTAATTATTTCATCGTTTTCCAATTTACCCATGATTATACCATACGGTTTTCCGCACGTCAATTAATTTTTGCGGTATAATTTATTGTTATTGCAATCCGACATTCGGGAACGGTTATTTTATCCCGCACTCTTTTTGCGCTCTTGCCGGGCAATCCGTGCCCTGACATTCACTCAACCGCCTGCCTGTGTTTTTTATGGCGACCCTTCGCGAAAAGAGTGATCTGTTATTTCCCCGCATCTTTTCAAGGATGTACTCGCCATCTTTCGCGATGCGCTCCCAACATGTATTTGATAAACTCGCCCTTCAGATACTTTTTTTCAATTTGTCAAGTAAATCGCTGTTATCCGCAAAACATACGAAAAAAGCGCCCCTTGAGGAGCGCTTTTGTATTTGTTCTGACGTTTATCAGCCGTTGTACTTTACGACCTGAGAGAAATCGACCGCTTTCAGTGAAGCGCCGCCGATGAGTCCGCCGTCGATCTGAGGCATAGCCATCAGCTCTTTCGCGTTCTTCGGATTCATTGAGCCGCCGTACTGGATGCGCACTTTCTCTTCAGCGCACTTGGGGCAATACAGTTTCGCGATCGTGTTTCTGATGATTGCAATCGTGTCGTTTGCGTCCTGAGCGGTAGCGGTCTTGCCGGTGCCGATAGCCCATACGGGTTCGTACGCAATGACGATCTTGTCGAGCTGATCCTTGCCAACGCCCTTGAGCGCTTCGGTGGTCTGTCTTACAAGCACTTCTTCGACCTTGCCGCCTTCTCTCTCTTCGAGGGTCTCGCCCACGCAGATGATCGGCTTGAGTCCCTTGGCGAGAGCGGTGAGAACTCTCTTGTTTACGGTCTCGTCCGTTTCGCCGAAATACTGACGGCGTTCGCTGTGACCGATGATGACGTACTCGACGCCCTGCTCGAGCAGCATGTCCGCGCTGATCTCGCCGGTGAAAGCTCCCTTTTCAGCCCAGTGCACGTTCTCTGCGCCCAGGTGGATGTTGGTGCCTTTGATAGCTTCGCCCGCCGCCCAGATGCTGGTGTAGGGCACGCAGATGACGACTTCTGCCTCAGCGTCCGCGACGAGCGGAACGAGGTCGTTCAGAAGCGCGTATGTCTGCGCCTTGGTGTTGTTCATCTTCCAGTTGCCTGCAATAATAGGTCTTCTCATTTTTATATCTCCGTAAAGTTTTTTCTTACTTCTTGTCGTTAAGGCAAGCGATACCGGGCAGGATCTTTCCTTCGAACAGTTCGAGAGAAGCGCCGCCGCCGGTGGAAATGTGGGTCATCTTGTCTGCAAAGCCGAGCGTCTTGACTGCCGCCGCGCTGTCGCCGCCGCCAATGATCGTGATCGCGTCTTCGGCTTCAGCCATAGCCTTTGCGACCGCGATGGTGCCTTCTGCGAGAGTCGGATTTTCAAAAACGCCCATAGGTCCGTTCCAGATGACGGTCTTAGCGCCCTTGATAACGCTTGCGAACAGCTCTCTGGTCTTGGTGCCGATATCGAGACCCATTTCGTCCGCGGGGATAGCGTCGACAGAAACCTCTTTTACGTCTATCTTAGCGTCGATAGGATCGGGGAACGCTTTAGCAACTACCGCGTCAACGGGCAGATATATCTTCTTGCCAAGCTTTTCTGCCTTTTCAAGCATGCTCTTGCAGTAGTCGACCTTTTCGTTGTCTACGAGAGAGGTGCCGACCTCTTTGCCCTGAGCAACCGCGAACGTATAAGCCATACCGCCGCCGATGATCAGGCTGTCGCACTTTTCAAGCAGATTTTCGATAACCTTGAGCTTATCAGCCACCTTAGCGCCGCCGAGTACCGCAACGAACGGACGGACGGGAGCTTCGAGAGCCTTAGCCATAACGTTGAGTTCCTTTTCGATGAGGAAGCCGCAGACAGCTACCTTTACGAGACCGTACTCTACGATAGCCGCGGTGGAAGCGTGAGAGCGGTGAGCGGTGCCGAAAGCGTCGTTTACATAGATGTCGCAGTAAGAAGCCAGCTTCTTGCAGAATTCAAGCTCCTTGCCCTCTTCTTCAGCGTGGAAACGCAGGTTTTCGAGAAGTACGCATTCGCCCTCTTTGCAAGCCGCAACTTTAGCCTGAGCGTCTTCGCCTACTACGTCCTTAGCGAAAGTAACTTTGCCGCCGAGAAGCTCGTTGAGTTTGTCTGCAACGGGTTTAAGGGTAAGTTTCTTGGGTTCGGTAGCGAGAGCCTTGTCGATATAAGCCTGCTTAGCTGCCGCTCTCTCCTCTTCAGGAAGAGCCTCGACCGCCTTTTTCTCCTTCTTGTTCAGAGAAACGGTAGCGCTGAAAATGCTGTGGGGTTTGCCCATGTGCGAGCAAAGGATAACCTTTGCGCCGTTATCCATCAGATACTTGATGGTGGGAAGAGCGCCCGTGATACGGGTGTCGTCGGTAATAACGCCGTCTTTCATCGGCACGTTGAAGTCACATCTGACAAGGCAGCGCTTGCCCTTTACGTCAACGTCTTTAATGGACATCTTGTTCATAAAAATCTCCTTAAGCGCGTTTGCACGCGTGTATTGATAAATTTTTCACGCTGATATTATATCATTGTGCGCGTAAAATTTACAACTATATGATTGTAAATGTTTAAACGGAATATTAAAATGTGTTTTTGCTCATTCATCTTCAATCGACGCCTTGCATACTCTGTCTGAACTTCCCGTTGACCCTTCCTCTGCCCTTAAGTTTTCGACGTATAAGGTCTGACCAAAACCCGATGACCGCGTACCCCTTTTCAGTTCACGGCTCTCACATCAACTCCGGTACGCAAACCCGGCAAAAGTGCAGCATCTTCACAAACGCCGTTCGTATATCCCCGTCTTCTTTGAGTCTCAGACTTGAAACAGAAAGACGGTTTTTGCAAACTTTCTCAAAAAAACAAAAATGATAGTCGCCGGAAATTTTTCCAATAAACCGGAAAAACGTTTATATAGATTTTCCCAGAGTAATGGGAAAAGTGACTTTTGCGGATTCTCCCAGTTTAAGTTGATTTCCAGAATTTTCCCAATAAAATGGGAAAACCGTTTTTAAAAGGCTCTCCCGGAATAATGGAAAAAACGACTGTTGCAAGTTCTCCCAGTAAAATGGGAAACAGCCGGTCTGTTGCAGATTTTCCCAGTTTGTTGGGAATACAGGTCCTTGCGCTTCCTTTGAAGACCGAGAAAAAATTTTTATAAGTTTTCCCAGTTTAATGGGAAATTCTATCTGTTGCAGATTCTCCCAGTTTAAGGTGAAAAGTGACTTTAAAGGCTTTCCCAGCTTAAGTTGATTTCAGGATTTTCCCAATAAAATGGGAAAACCAACTTTTACAGGCTTCCCAGTTTAATGGGAAACGGTCGATATTTTGCAACTTCTCCCATAATAATGGGAAGACACTCATTGCCCTCTTTCCCAATATAATGGGAAATTCGGCTGTTTCGTTTGTTACCGGAATACTGGAAAATGTGACTTTTACAGGGTCTACCCTAAACACAAGGAAGATCATTAATTCATGATTATTCTCAACCCAATCGCTCCATTTTCAGATAGAATTTCTATCTCCCTTACATTGTCTTGGAAAGTTGATTTCAGGATTTTCCCAATAAAATGGGAAAACCAACTTTTACAGGCTTCCCAGTTTAATGGGAAACGGTCGATATATTGCAACTTCTCCCAGTTTATTGGGAAAAACAGCTTTTGCAGATTCTCCCGGTTTATTGGGAAAAGCGACTTTTACAGGCTTCCCAATTTAATGGGAAAAACATCTTTCGTCAATTCTCCCAGTTTATTGGGAAAAGTGACTTTTGCAGGATTCCCCGGTTTATTGGGAAAAGCAACTTTTGCAGGTTTTTCCGGTTTATCGGGAAAAACATCTTTCGATAATTCGCGCGGTTTAACGGTAAATGCTGTTGATGACAAAGAAGGGATTTTTACGGCAGCGATTTACTTTGTTTCGTTTTTTTCTAAAGGTATTGCTTTTCTTTGTGTTTTATGTAAAAATATAATTATGGATAATGTTTTCGGAAAAAGATTGCGGGCTTTGCGCAAAGAAAAGAAATTGGGACAGGTCGCGTTGGCAGACGCGCTCAAAGTGGGAAAGTCTGTAATAAGTCTGTGGGAACAGGGAAAATGCGAGCCGAAACTGTCCTCTCTCGTCGCGATGGCAAAATTTTTCGACGTAACGATAGACTATCTCGCAGGATTTGAAAACGTCAACTGTTTTACAAAATAGAAATCCGTCATACGGCTGTACTCTTACCGTAGAAGTTCCGTCGCGTTACACGCTCATACGTTTTATATATTGACCCGGTGCCGCTCTCCTCTTTTTCCATAAAAGTTAAAAAGCGGGTAAGCAGACCTGATACCGTGACGGTTATTCATCTGATCCGACAAAGTAAATTACGGCAACATTCAAACAGAAACGCGCCCGAAAAGGCGCGTTTTGTTTTGTTCGTTTCGCTTTGTCTCTTTACTCGTCCTTGCCGTCCTGAGCGTAAGGGTCGTAAGGGGTCACCTGGTATACGTAATAGTTCAGCCAGTTGTAGTAGATCAGGTTTGCCGTGCTTCTCCACTTCACGTCTATGCGGTTGACGTCGCCACCGACAAAGTAGTTGCAAGGTTCGTCAATGTCAAGTCCCTTGTCCAGGTCTCTCAGATATTCGTTCTTGAGCGTGTCGCGGTCGTACTCGCTGTGACCGAGGAAGAAGAACTTCTTGTTGTCAAGGCTCTTGACTATCGCGATCTTACATTCGTCGCCGTAAGCGAGCACTTTGAGGCGGTCGTCTCTCATCACCGCGTCGCAGTCTATGTCCGTATGGCGCGACATCGGGATGTAGATCGTGTCGTCCATCCCCTTGAGCAGAAGCTCGGTATCGTCGCAAGGACGCGCCGCGTAAACTCCGAACATCTTCTTGGGCAGTTCGTGCTTGTCAATTCCGTAATGATACTTCAGCCCCGCCTGCGCTCCCCAGCAGATGTATATCGTGGACGTGACGTTTTTGTCTGCGTAATCCATGATCTTTTCAAGCTCTTCCCAGTATGCGACTTCTTCAAAAGGCATGGTCTCCACGGGCGCGCCGGTGATGATCATTCCGTCAAAATGAAGCCCCTTTATCTCGTCGAAAGTCTTGTAGAATTTCTGCATATGAGCGAGAGGCGTATTTTTGCTTTTATACGTGTCCGTGTTGATTAACGTCACGTTTACCTGCAAAGACGAGTTGCCCAGAAGGCGCATCAGCTGCGTCTCTGTCTCTATCTTCGTGGGCATCAGATTGACTATCGCGATCTCTATCGGACGGATATCCTGAGTCATCGCGCGCAGTTTGGGCATCACGAATACGTTTTCTTTCTTCAGTATATCAAACGCCGGAAGGCTCTTGGGTATGACTATGGGCATTTCTTACTCCTCTTTAGGATTTTAAGCGCTCTCAGCCGAGCACGTTGAGCGCCTGGTTTACGTCTTCAATCAGATCGTCAATATTTTCAATGCCGACTGAAAGTCTGATCAGTTCCGGCTTTACGCCCGCCGCTATCAGCTCTTCGTCGTTCATCTGACGGTGCGTTGCGCTCGCCGGATGCAGACAGCAGCTGCGCGCGTCCGCAACGTGCGTTTCCACGGGGATCAGCTTCAGGCTGTCCATCACCTTTTCAGCCGCCTTCCTGCCGCCCTTCACGCCGAAGCTGAGCACGCCGCACGAACCGTTCTTCAGATACTTCTGCCCCAGTTCGTAGCACTTGTCGCCCTTGAGTCCGCAGTACGTGACCCAGGAAACGTTCTTGTGCGCCTGAAGGAATTCAGCCATTTTCTGCGCGTTTTCGCAGTGTCTCTGCATCCTTACGTGCAGACTTTCAAGCCCGAGATTGAGAATGAACGCGCTCTGAGGAGATTGCGTAGAACCGAAGTCTCTCATCAGCTGAGCGGTCGCCTTGGTGATGAAAGCGCCCTCTTTGCCGAACTTTTCCGCATATACTATGCCGTGATAGCTGTCGTCCGGCTTGCAAAGCCCGGGGAACTTGTCCGCATGCGCCATCCAGTCGAACTTGCCGCTGTCAACGATAGCGCCGCCGACAGCCGCGCCGTGCCCGTCCATATACTTGGTGGTGGAATGAGTCACGATATCTGCGCCCCACTCTATCGGGCGGCAGTTTACCGGAGTCGCGAAAGTGTTGTCCACGATAAGCGGTACACCGTGAGCGTGCGCCGCTTTTGCGAATTTCTCAATGTCAAGCACGATCACCGCGGGATTGGCTATGGTCTCTCCGAAAACCGCTTTCGTGTTGGGTCTGAAAGCCGCGTTCAGTTCTTCTTCTGAACAATCGGGCGCAACGAAGGTAAATTCTACGCCCATCTTTTTCATCGTCACCGCAAACAGGTTGTAGGTGCCTCCGTATATGGTCGAACTTGCCACGACGTGATCGCCGCAGGTCGCAATGTTGAATACGGCGTAGAAGTTCGCCGCCTGACCCGAAGACGTCAGCATCGCCGCGGTGCCGCCCTCGAGCTGAGCGATCTTCGCCGCTACGTAATCGTTGGTCGGGTTCTGAAGTCTGCTGTAAAAATATCCCGCCGCTTCAAGGTCAAACAGCTTTGCCATATCCTCGCTGGTGTCGTATTTGAACGTGGTGCTCTGTATGATCGGCGTCTGTCTGGGTTCGCCGTTCTTGGGGACATAGCCCCCGTGTACGCAAGTGGTCTCTATTTTTTTCATATATGTCTCCTTTCGCCGTCAGGCTGAAAATTGTCTTTCAACTTCTCTGATTGTGTGCTTTGATCGCCCTTTCTATATCGCGTTTTGCCGTCTTTTTCGCTTCGGTCGCGCGTTTGTCGTGCAGTTCCTTACCTCTCGCAAGACCGACCTCGATCTTGACGAGCCCCTGTTTGAAATATGCCTTCGTCGGGACAAGGGTGAAACCTTTCTGCTCCACCTTTCCGCGCAGACGGTCTATCTCGTGACGGCGCAGAAGGAGCTTTCTCGTCCTAGTCGCCTCCGTATTGAAATAGCTGCCTTTTTCGTACGGCGTGATATGGCAGTTTACCAGCCACATCTCCCCGTCGCGGACCAGACAGAACGCGTCTTTCAGATTTATGTGCCCGAGTCGCACCGACTTGACCTCGCTGCCGGCAAGAACTATGCCCGCTTCGTAGGTCTCGTCGATAAAATATTCGTGATATGCCTTTTTGTTGGCGGTGATTATTTTAATGCTTTCCATATAATTAATGATTTACCGATTAGTATATATTTTATCACAACGCGCGCGCCATTACAACACTTTTGCCCTCTTGGCGCAGTAAGCCGCTTTTGCCTCTTGCGGATTCTCGCTTTTACTACAAAATTCACTGCCTTTCCGCGCTCCTTCTTTTAAGAAGGTCCAACAAGCGGCTGTCCGATATGCACGCCTGAAACCGAACCTTTTATCGCCGCCGCAGGGCTATAAAACAAAAAAACTCCGTCTCGTGTGAGACGGAGCTGAAATTCTTTTGTTTCTTCGTTATCTCTTGACTATGAAGAACACGACCGCGAGCACCAGCATGAGCACGAAGCAGACCGCCGTGAGCTTTTTGAGCACGCTCTCTCTGCTTCTGGACTTGTTCTTGTCCGCATACGTATCCGTTTTTTCATCTCCGCCCAGACTTCCTATATTGTCATTGGTTCCTTTCTGCATCAGTACAAAGACGATACCGCAGATGCCTATCACAGCCATCAGTATCATCAAAAGCGGCTCAAGCCACTGAGAAACTTCATACGGAACGTTTGCTATCGCACCGAGCGTATATACGATATTCATTGAGAATACCCCTCCGATTTTATGATTGCTAAAACATAATAGCACACCGATAAAGATTTATCAAGCGTTTTTACAGTATTTTTTATGTATGGAGAATAAATGCGGGCGGCAAAGTCTGAAAAGTCCTATACACATCTGCGCCGGGAAACGGCATATTATGCACAAGGCGCGAATTTTCGCCGCCCTATCTCTGAAACGGAGGAGTAAAATGACAAATTTTCAGACATTTGCAAGCGATCTGCCCTACCCGGAACTCACAGTGTATTCCGTCTCCCGCGGCGACGTGACCGCGCTGACCGACGATTACGCCGGAAGGGAAAGCGAGACGACCGCGATAATGCAATACGCATACCAAAGCTACATATTGAAAGAAAAATACCCTGAAGTCGCAAAGGTCCTGGAAAGAATCGCGATCGTAGAAATGTCGCACCACGAAATGCTGGCTGAAGCGATAATCCAAAGCGGCGGCGATCCCGTTATCGCGGGCAGACATTGTTTCTGGTCCGGGAGCGCGGTCAATTATGCGGAAGACCTGTGTTCCGTACTCAAAGCCGATCTTCAAGGCGAACTGAACGCGATCGCCGCCTACAAACGCACGATCGCCGCGCTTTCCAACAAGTCGATAGTCGCGCTTATCGAAAGGATAATCCTCGACGAAGAACTGCACGTGAAGATATTCAAAAAGCTTATCGAAGAATACGGATGTAGATAAAAAAGCCCCTTTTCGGGGCTTTTTTATCTGAAAAACTGCGAAAGTCCGACAAGTATCTCTTTGTATCTGCAAGGATCGAACTCCGTTATTTCAACGCCCTGCGAGATGTCGGCTTCCCCGCTCTCGGCATATGCGATCGCCTCTTCTTCGCTTACCGTTATTTTATAGAAAACCGCTTCTTTTTCAAGTTTATCGAAATAAACGTAAAGGTATTTCCCGTTGCTATCGTAATTTATAAGCGAAAAACGATATCCTTCGTTATCTCCCGCCTCCTTACCTGACGCCGTTTCCGCTTTCAACTGTGCCGCGGCGTTGCGGTTTTCGTCGTCGTTTTTGTATTTAGGTCTGTCTATTCTTACGGGATTCAGCTTGTCGACGTGTTCTTCGCCCCAACGGTTATCGCTGAGAAACTGCGTGAATTCGGGATTATCTTCTGTCGGATCGTCGGTGCAGATGGCAAAATTTTCGCTTTCAATGATATAGCTGTAGGAGTCCTGTTCAAACATGCAGATAAGATATATGTTTTCTATTGCATTTTCGCTGGGGGTCTTATTTGCGTATTTCTGATGGTTATCGCTCAGTACTATTCTGTAAAGAACATGGCCTTTTCCGTCGTTTTCCACTGTTACGACAGTTGTCTGTCCGCAGAAAGGACTGACGTCTTCAAGATAGTAGTCTTGCGCCTTTGCCCACGGCGGAGTGGACATTCTGCCCAGAAAGTAACAGATAACTATTATAATGACTACGACAAGAACTGCGACGATAAACGCAAAACCGAGTTTCTTCAAAATCTTCGCCATAAATCCCCTTTTTTTATTCATTATATTTTAAAACGTACGATTTTTCAATACCTCGGCGAAAAATCTTCGGACAAAAAAACGGAAGCCCGATAATGACTTCCGTTGATTTTAAAAGCATATTCAGTAGTCCTGAGTCTTAAAGCAACTTGCCTTCCGCAGCTTCGAGCACCTCTTTTCTGCGTTCGTCGGCATCCTTGGCGGTCTTTGCGTTGACGGACACGTATACTTTGAGCTTGGGTTCCGTTCCGCTGGGTCTTATGCACACCCACTCGTCGTTGCCGAGCGTATATTTTATGACGTTGGTCTCGGGCAGGGTTATAGGCGCGGTCTTTCCGTCCGCAAAAGTCTCCACCCTCTTTTTGAAATCCAGCTTGGAAACCGTCTTTATGCCCGCAAACTCGGTGAAATATTCCGCTCTCGCCTTTTCCATGATGTCAGCCATCTTCTGCATGCCGTCGAGACCTTTGAACGCGAACGACTTGCTTGTCTCAGCGAAATAACCGTAGGTCTCGAATATCTCCTGCAATCTGTCGTAAAGCTTCTTGCCCTTGTACTGGTAATAGCACACCATCTCTGAGAAAAGCATGCTGGCGACTACTGCGTCCTTATCCCTCGCGTGAGTGCCCGAAAGGTAGCCGTAGCTTTCTTCGTAACCGAACATGAAGGTGTGTTTGCCGCTGACTTCCCACTCCTTTATCTTCTCGCCTATGAACTTGAAGCCGGTCAGCACGTCGAAAACCGTCATGCCGTAATTCCTGGCGATCTTGTCCGCAAGGCTGGTCGTGACTATCGTCTTGACCACAGCGCCGTTGGCGGGCAGATCTCCTCTCTCTTTGTGTCTCAAAAGGATATAATCGAGAAGGAGCGCGCCTATCTGGTTGCCGGTAAGCAAAGTGAACTCGCCCTTGTCGTCTCTGACCGCAACGCCCATACGGTCGCAGTCGGGGTCGGTGCCGATGACTACGTCCGCGCTTATCTTGTCCGCAAGTTTTATGCCCAGTCTGAGCGCGTCCGGCTGTTCGGGATTGGGCATAACGACGGTCGAAAATTCGGTGTCGGGATTTTTCTGCTCCTCTACGACTTCGACCTTTATACCCATACGCGAAAGCATGGTCGTGACGGGCACGTATCCGCTGCCGTGTATCGGGCTGTATACCAGTTTCATCTTTGCGCCTTCAGCGGCGACCGCTTCGGGAGACAGAGAAAGTTTTGAGATCTCGGCATAATAATCTTCGTCAAGGCTCTTGCCTATAACGGTGATACAGTCGTTAAGTTTAAATCCGTCCTTTCCTTTTATCTCGCTTCTGTCCGTAGTGACTACGTCCGCAAGCTTTATACCGAAATAATCCGTCTTGTCGATAAAGTCGACGACTACCGCGGTAGCCTCAGGCGACATCTGCGCGCCGTCCTCGCCGTATACCTTGTAGCCGTTGTATTCCTTCGGATTGTGGCTTGCGGTTATCATGACGCCCGCGATCGCGTTGGTGTGTCTGACGGCGTAACTGCACATAGGCACCGGTCTGACGTCCTCGAAAAGCCTCACGTTTATCTTGTTCGCCGCAAGTACGCGCGCCGTTATCAACGCAAATTCAAAGCTCATTCGCCTGGTGTCGTATGAGACGACGACCCCTCTTTCCGCCTCAGCCCTGCCGAGCCCGTTCACATAATCCGCAAGACCTTTCGTCGCACGGGCGACCGTGTATACGTTCATGTTGGAAATGCCGAGCGCGATCGTACCTCTCATTCCCGCCGTGCCGAATGCGAGCGGCAAGGTGAATCTTTCCTTTATCTCCTTGTCGTCGTCCGCAATCGCGAAAAGCTCTTTCTTTTCCTCTGCGGAACAGTTCTCGACCCACGTCGCGTAAGTCTGTTTGTAATCCATTTTCTCCCTCCGTGACGGACGTCACGTCCGCCGAAATTATTCTACCCGTATATTATAACACAACGCAAAGTATATTGTACACTATAAATCCTAAATATAACGCAAGCATCGCAAAGCCCTGCGGTCTGTATGTTTTTCCAGTAAAAACAGAGGGCAGGACAAGTATCGCGGTTATCGCGAGAGAGACCCACACCGCGACGTTTCCCGTGACGGCGTCGACCGGGAGCGCGCTGCCGGTGATACAGGCGACCAGCCCTGAAAGCAGAGTCGCATTTATCACGTTCGCACCTATGATATTGCCGAGTCCTATATCCGAAGCGCCTTTTCTCAGCGAAGTCAGCGCGGTGGCGAGTTCGGGAAGCGAAGTTCCGACGGCAACCACCGTTATCCCGATAAGCTGCTGAGGTATGCCCGCCTCAATGCAGAGGCTCTGCGCGTTGTCCACAAGAAGGGTCGCGCCGAGCGCGATCGCCGCCGCGCCCAGGACGAAAAACGCAACGTCTCTGCCTCTGACCTTTTTGCGCAGCTCAATGCCGGACTCTTTTACGGCAACGCCGGACAACGGACTTTCAGACCTGAAAGCCGCCGCTTCGTAAATGTTCAGACCGGTGAAAAGAACGAAAAGCGCAAGAAGAACGATCCCTTCCCACAGCGATATCTCTCCGCCCGTAACCGAAAAAACCGCAAGAAGCGCAGTGACGAAAACGAGGAATATCCCCTTCGCGGCAAAACCTTTCCCGGCGCGCGGAGGTCTTGTAAGCATGCCAATGCCGAGGATCAGCCCTGCGTTGCACATCATCGACCCGACCGCGTTGCCGACGGCGAGAGAATTGTACCCGGCGGTAAGCGCGGCGTCGCTTTCAGTCATCCCTTTTACGACCGACGTCGCGGAAGTGATTATCTCAGGGAGCGTAGTCCCGACTGAAACCACCGTCGCGCCGATTATTATTTCCGGCACTCTGAGCGCGCGGGCGACGTTAACGCTCGCGTCGACGAAGATATCCCCGCCTTTTATTATCAATATAAGCCCTACGGCAAGCAAAAGCGCGTCTGCGGCGATCCCGAAAGCGCCGCCGGTTGAAAAAGACAGATCCATATCGTACCCCGCACGGTTTGTTCGGTATATTGTATAATACGGAGCGGAAATTATTCCGCCCTTTTGTCTCTGCCGTGATCGAAAGGCGCGTTCGACGCCCCGGTTTCAGGCAGGCTGAAACTTTTTTCGTCTGCCGGCAATTGTCAAATAATTTTCATGCCCGTGTTTGTTAAACGCTTTAATCGTAAGAATTCCTTACCAGAACTTTCGCCGCCACTCCTCTGTAAACGTCGCGCCTGACGGTCTTTTTTTCTATCTCGTCGCCGCCGAGGTATACGTGCATGACAAGCTCTGTCACATAGCCGTTCTTTGCCGGCGAGATCTGCTTGCTCTCAAGCCCTCCCTCGATGTAGTCCACGTATTCCAGCACCGGTTCGGGCGGCGGGGTCTTTTCTATCAGCCTGCTTTCGTAGCGGTAGACGTATTCTCCCAGCACCCCGTAGACGTCGAACCTCACCCTGTTCCCCGTCACGGTCGCGTTGACCACGACGTCCGCTCCGCTGTCGTTGACAAGCACCAGGTCGATCCAGTCGGAAACCGTTGCGTCTCTCGACATTTCGCAGTAAGAGGACGGCAGCGAGTGCGCGCGTACGCTGACCACCCCGAGACCCGCCGTGATCCACGCGTTGTAAAGCGTGGTCGAAACCTGACACACTCCTCCCCCGACGCCGGGAACGTACTCCCCGTTCTCTATCACTTTGGCTTCCCTGTAACCGTTTTCCACCGTGCGTCTGCCCACTACGCCGTTGAAAGACAATTCCTCTCCCGCCCCCACTCTGTAATAACAGAAGTTCTTGCAGGCGAGCGCGATGTTGTAGCTTCTCGCAGTCACGTTTTTGTCAAATGTCGTGGTATAACTCGCTATCAGCGCGGCGCTTTTTCTGCCCGTCGCTTCTTTTCTTTCCGTCCTTTCCGGAGCGGCTTCTCGCCCTTCGGCTTCGCCTCTCGCAAAATGTCCCGAAGCCGCTTTTTCCTCCCCCTGCCCTCCGCTTTTGTCTGAAAACGAAACACAGGTCAGCCCTTCCCCCTCGCGAAAATTGCCGTATCCCGAAAAAGCGGAAGGCGCAAGCAAAAGCACAATTGCTGTTATAATGACCGCAAACGTTTTTCTCATACGTCTTTAGTCTGCGCCCGGGCTGCCGTTTATTACGCCCGTTTTCTGACAGTTTTTTCCTGAATTTTCCCTTTCGCAGACATGAAAAAAGCGGCTTTCCGCCGCTTTCTGATCTTTGTAAAATATCTCCGGGCAGTCCGCCGGTCGGCAGGCTTTGCCGGAATTTGCTCAGCGCGTTCCGCCCTTGTCCTGCCTGTAAGGGCGCCTTTCACCGCGCCGGCTTTCAGGCTGTCTCCTTGCCGCGACAATGCCCAGCTTCTCAAGCGCGTACCTGTCAGGCGCGTAATCCACGTCGCCGAGCTCTACTCCTTTCTTGTTCGCGCCGTGATAATCCGTGCCGCCCGTCGCCGCAAGCCTCTCCCTTTTCGCTATCTCGTACAGTTTTGCCGTGTCTTCCGGGGTGTGAGTGGGGTACCAGACCTCGATGCCGTCAAGCCCGTAAGTCTTCAATCCGCCTATCAGATCTCCGAGGATCCCTTTCTGAAGGAACTGGAGCGGATGAGCTATGACCGCGACGCCGCCGGCGGATTTGATGAGTTTCACGCCTTCGAGCGGAGTTATCCTTTTCGACGGCACGTACGCAAGCCCTCTTTCGCCCAGATAACGGTCGAACGCTTCCGTGACGGTCTGGCAATAGCCTTTCGCAAGCAATTGCTTCGCAATGTGCATACGCCCCACCGTGCCCGACCTGTCGAATATACTGCTTTCGTCCAGCTCTATATTGTATTTCTTCAGATTTGAAAGAATTGCTTTTATCCTCTCAGTGCGCTGAGCCTCTATCTGCGCCAGCCTTGCGCTCAGTTCGTCGGAATCGGGGTCCACGTTATATCCCAGCACGTGCACTTCGCAGATCGCATACGTGCTCATCTCTATGCCGGGAAGCACTCTCAGCCCTTGTCTGCGACCCTCGGCGCATATTTCTTTCACGCCCTTGACCGTGTCGTGGTCGGTCAGCGCGATCAGACCGAGCCTTGCCGCCTTCGCCTTGAAAACGATCTCCTCAACGCCGTCCGTACCGTCAGAATATTTGCTGTGGATGTGAAGATCTGCTTTCATTCCGTATCCTCCCCGTTTGCGTCTCTGTCTGCGGCGACCTCTATCAGCGCGACTTCACCGCCGTCTATCTCGCCCACTTTTTTAAGGCGTTTGCCTATCATATCGTTGCGTTTGTCCAGGTCGTCTATCGCGCCGATGACCTTTTCCGCACGGCTCCTGACGGTGCCGAGAAGTTCGGTAAACTTTGCGAAGTCCGCTCTTATACCCGACATCTGCTTGATGATCTCCGCGCTCTTTTTCTGTATCTTGAGCGAAGTGAAGCCCATCTGCAGACTGTTGAGCAGCGCGGTCACCGTGGTCGGTCCGCATACGCTCACGCGGTATTTCGCCTGAAGATCCGCGATCAGCGCGCCATCTCTGATCACCTCTGCGAAAAGTCCTTCGTTGGGCAGATAAAGCATTGCGAAATTGGTGGTCCTGGGCGGCTTCACGTACTTTGCGTTTATGCTCTGCGCTTCCTGTCTGACACGTTCGAGCAGCTGCTTTCTCGCCGCCGCGACAGCCTGCGCGTCCCCTCTCTCGCTCGCGGCGATCAGATTCTCGTAGTCTGTGACGGGGAACTTCGCGTCGATTGGCAGATATACCTTTTCTCCCCCCTGACCGGGCATCACGATGGCAAAGTCGACCCTTGTGTTTTCAGAACGCGCGATCATGAACTGCTTTTCGTACTGGTCGGGCGTCAGTATCTGATCCAGAAGACTTTCAAGCGACACTTCTCCCCAGTTTCCTCTTGCCTTTACGTTGGCAAATACACGGGTAAGGTTGTGCACGCTTCCCGTCAGTTCTTTCATCTCTCCGAAACTGCGCTGGACGGACTCAAGGCTCTTGTTCACCTGCTCGAAAGCGTTCTTGACGCGGGTGTCCAGAGTTTCTGCAAGTTTTTCCTCCACCGTCTTTCTCATTTCGGTCAGCTGTTTTTCGTTGTCCTCGCGCACGTTCTTCAGATCTTCCGCGACCGATTTTCTCATGTCGTCCACGCTTGTCTTGAACTCTTTGCGCATCTGGTCCAGGCTTGCGGAAAACGCCGTCCTCGTCGCGTCCTCGTTCTCCTTGAGAAGCCTCCTCATATCTTCGAGCGCGCGGCTGACGTCGCCCTTGAAATCCCTGATGCTGTCTCCGAAAGCCTTGAGCTGAGTGTCGAGCGAAGTTACCGTGGCGGAATTCGCAGAAGTGAACGCCGCGACGACCACCTCTCTCGCCGCGCCCGTCTCCGTGCGCGTGTTCGCGTTTATAAGACTGACCGCGTCTCCTATGTTGTTGACGATCTCCTCAGTGCTTTTATCGTCCTTTTCCTTCTTTTTCCTGAAAGACGCTATCACCGCGATCAGCGCGAATACGCACGCCGCCGCGGAAAACGCCACTGTAAGTATTTCGGGTATTGTCATAAATCCTCCTTGCGACAGCGTTTGTCCGAAGTCAGCTTCGCCGCCGCTTTCAGCAGTTTTTCTCTGTCGTTTTCCAGCCTGCCGTCTATGCATTCTCTGAGAAGAAAAGAAAGCGCCATGCCGATCTCCTCCCCTTTCAACCCCAGTCTTTTGACGTCGTTTCCGTTGACAGCCAGTTCTCCGACCGTGAACGGGATCTTTTTACTCTTCATCTCCGCGAGAGTGGCTTCAAACCTGTCCGCCCTCGGACAATCGTCGAACAGCCCCGTTCCTTTGCTGTCCGCGCGGACAAGCGCGATCAGCTTGTCTATGACGGCATTGTTTTTTGCCACGAAACGCCTGAGTTTGTTGACGCCGGCGTTCGCGTTTATGTCGTACATATGCTCCCTTACGAGCGTTTCGGTTTCGGCGATGACGGCGTTGGGATATCTGAGCCTCTGCGCGATCAGCTTTGCCTGAACCGCTCCGTATTCGGCATGATTGTGCATGTTGCCGTCTCTCTTCCACGCCTCGGCTTTGCCCACGTCGTGCAGAAGGGCGGCAAGTTTTATATCGCTCCTCGCGCATTTTGCCGTATGAAAAGCGTGTCTGAGCGCGTCGTATCTGTGAAACTGCGCGGGCTGAGCCAGACCATCGTTGGCGGCAAGCTCAGGCAATATCTCTCCGAGCGCCCCGACGGAAAGCGCGAGTTCGAGCGCTTCGACCACGTTGTCTCCGGAAAGGATCTTGTCCAGTTCATCCCTTATCCTCTCGCAGGAAACGTCCCTGAGCCTTCCTGAAAGTTCTTTCGCGGCGCGCACCGCTTCCCTGTCCGGAGCAAACCCCAGAACGGATACGAAACGGATAAGCCGCATTATCCTGAGTCCGTCTTCCGAAAAGACTTCTTCCGCACTGCGCGTCGTCCTGAGCAATCCGTGTCCGGTATCGCTCACTCCGTCAAGCGGGTCCACGATCTTCCCTTCTTTCACGTCGTAATAGATCGCGTTGCACCTGAAGTCTCTGCGGCGGCAGTCAAGTTCTATGTCGTCCGTAAAGACCACCTGATCGGGCTTGTGCGCTCCGCTCCCCTCGGGATAGCTGTCCGTCCTGAACGTGGTATACTCAAAGCGGTTGCCCCCGCCCGATATGATCAGCGTGCCGAGTTTGGGAGAACTGTCGCAGGCTTTGAAAACGCTTCCCGAAAGCGCGTTCTTTACCTCGTCGGGACGCGCCGCTCCCGCGAGATCGAAATCTTCCGTCTCCACTCCTCTGACGGCGTCGCGCACCGCTCCGCCGACGAGATACAGCCGCGACGGGAAAAGCGCCGCGAGTTTTTCAAGCGAAGACGGGATCTTCATCTTATTTCTCCGGTCTGAACGTGCAGACCTCGGGGATGTTGCGGTATTTCTCCGCATAGTCAAGCCCGTACCCCACGACGAACTCGTCGGGTATTCTGAAACCCACATAATCCCCCTCGAAGTCCACCTTCCTTCTGGATGGCTTGTCAAGAAGGGAGCAGACTTTCAGGCTTTCCGGATTGCGGGTCGCAAGCATAGTGGTCAGAGTCTTGAGAGTGACCCCGGTGTCTATTATATCCTCGACAAGGATCACGTTTTTGCCGGATATGTCGTACTTGATGTCCTTGGAGATCTTGACGCTTCCGCTTGTCGTCATGCCGGAGCCGTAACTGGAAGCGACGATCGTGTCCACCTCAAGCGGCAGATCTATCTTCCTGATCAGATCGGCGAAAAAGACCATCGCGCCGGTGAGTACGCAAACCATGAGCAGCCGCTTGCCTCGGAAATCTTCGGTGATCTGTTTTGCCAGTTCTTCCGTCCTCTTTTCAATGCTTTCCTTTGAAACCAGAACCTTTTCAATGTTGTCGTAATACATATTCACTCCGTTGTCGCGCCCGGCGTTACCCTCCGCCTAACGCTTATATATCTTTGGTTTTTCGTATCTTTGTCAACTTTTACGCGGTCGGATATCTCCACGCCGCAGACAATCAGGACTTCGCTGCCGACAGCGACGAGCGGTACGTTGTCTCTCCTGTGCAGAGGTATTCCCTTATCCGTGAAATAATCGCCCAGCGATTTTTCGCCTCCGCCGAACTTCCTGAACCTGTCGCCGTCGCGCCTTGTCCTTATCACCGCACCTTCGGGGATCTTGTCGCGATCAAAGGTCAGATCTCCTTTTTCCGCGGTCACCGAAACGTCGTATCCGCCCATACGGCAAACCTCTTCTCCGAAAGGATAAACTCTTTCATCTTTTTCCTCTTTGCGGTAAAAATAAAGCTTATCTTTGTGTCTCTCTACTTCCACAAAATGCGGAAGACAAACACGGGCGCCTGATTTTTTGTCTTTCAGCGACTTCACCGCCTCGATATGCACGCCCTCGCAGTCCACTCTCGCGCCGATAAGTCCGAGCGCTTTGAATATACTGCTTGACGCGACCGCTTCGGGCTGATCCAGCGCACCGGCATCCAGCACCGCTTCGCCGTCGGTAAGTTCGGGAGACGCGCTCTCCCCGTAGATATACGAGCCGGCGTATCCCGCCTGCCTCGCCAGCGCGGAAAGCGAGCCGTCCAGATTGGGGTACCTTTTCTTTATCAGCGGAAGCACTTCGTTCCGCAAGAAATTGCGGGTATACGCGGTATCGGAATTGCTTTCGTCGTCGCGGTACTTTACGCCTCGGTTTGCGACGTACCGCTCGATCTCGGTCCTGTCGGTTTGAAGCAGAGGTCTGATCAACATGCCGTCGTCCTCTTTTATCCCGCAAAGCCCGTCGATGCCGCTGCCGCGGAACACGTGCATAAGCACACTTTCGGAAAAATCCTGCAAATGGTGCGCAGTGACCACTCTCTGCGCCCTGCCGCTTTTTACGATGTCGGAAAAAATCTTTCTCCTGACGAGCCTTGCGCCCTGCTCGAGACCGTAGCCGTATTTTTCGCAAAAGCCCTTCACGTCCTCGCTGTACACGAGAAGTTCTATGCCTTTGCCGTCGCAATATTCCTTTACCAAGGCACAGTCCGCGTCCGAGTTCTGCCCGCGCAGATTGTGATTTACGTGTACAACGAAAAAACCGCCGCCGTATTTCCCCGACGTCGCAAACCAGTCCAGCAGTGCCATGCTGTCTCTGCCGCCGCTCACCGCAACGGCAAGTCTGTCAAAACGCGAAAGGAGTTTTTCTCCGTCCGCGCCTATAAGATTTTCGCGCATATATTATATTATACACTGTAATGAATGAAACCGCAAGCGCGCAAATATACGGTTTAGTCTTATCAGACGACAAAGACGCGGCGTTTGCCGCGTCTTTGTCAGCGCACCAGGCAGAATACTCCGGTCAGTCTTCAGACTTCTTTGCCGTTTTTATCAGCCACCTAATAAGCGCGGTTATTCCCACCGCGAGCAGGACGACAAGGACTATCAGCACGACGATCACGACCGCCGCCACCGCAGGCGAAGCCATCATCATGTAGATCAACGTGAGAAACGCCGCCTGCCCTTCAGACGGAACGCTGTCAGGCTCTTTTGAGGCGCAAAGGTATACTGTCATATCCGCCGTGGAGAATTTCTCTGAGCGGAACGTATAAGACGCGCCCGATTTTTTCAGCGTCCGATCGGAATCGTTGATGTAAAGCGACGTGTTGATCGTCGTTTCGATATAGAAATCCGGGTCGCCGTAATTGTTAAACGGGACCGCCGTTTCAAGCACGTATACGGGCGGAGAATAATTTTTCATTATGCCCGGGAAGAATCTTTCGTCCACGGTCAACACCCTTCTTCCACCCGCCGGGATCGTGACGTTCACAATGCTTATGCAGGTATACGCGCGGCTGGCGAACAGGTCGTCCTCATCCACGAAATCAGCCCCGGCAAGTCTTGCTGTGACGCAGGCGTAAAGGTTTTCTTTTCCTTCTTCCGGGCAGTAAAGCCTGCCTTTCACATAGTCCTTATACGACGTTTCGCTTGAGCTGCGCTGAGTGATCCCGGAGTCGTAATATTCCCCTTTTGCGGCGTCGCCGTAACTCTTCGCCGCCTTCCAGACAGCGCCGTCGAGAGGTCTGCCCACGCTCGCAACAGTCAGCAGTCTCTTCTCTTCAGGTCTGACCGAATAAAATCCGAAGCGGGATTCGCCGACAACGTAATTGACTTTTTCCGCGCCTTGTGCTACCACGGGGAAATCCCCGTCGTAGCCGTTAAGAAAGAGTATTATTTCTTCGTCTTCGGGAAAAGAAAGATAATATTCGTAGACGTAAACTTTTTCGTCAGGGGATATTGCGCCGTCCGGATCGAAAACGCCGGTCACTGCGTCCATATATTTCTCAGAGATCGGAGCCCCTCTGAAACCAAGAACGTACGCTTTTTGCTGAGCAAGAACTTCATCCCCGAGACTGACCTTGCGGTCCTTGGACAAATCGCCGTAGCCCGGCGCGCCCTCGGGAAAATAGATCGTGGTCGTGGAAGCGCTGTCGGACGGATTGTAAAGCGAAGTCTCCAGCCTCGCTCTTCCGTCATAACTTTCGTTGTAATTCCCGTTCTTGTCCAGCGGCGTGGTCTGAAGATCTACGGTTATTTTCACGTATTCGGATTCAAAACCTTCTTTGCCGTAAACATACAGTTCTCCGACCTGCGCGCCGCTCCTGCCCTCTGACACCACGCTTGCCGAAGCAACCGGAAAACAAAGCAAAATAACGCATATAATCAACACGGGTACGAGAATTATTACCAAATTTTTTGTCGTCTTTCTGCCGTCGTCTTTCATGTTTACACTCCTCAAAAGCATATTGCGACTTTTCGCCGCATCTCATTTACGTTGTTTCCGAAACCCCTGACGGTCCGTTTTGATCAGAAAGAAACAACTGCTCTCCTCTGCGGCTACAATTCCGAAAAACCGGCTGACATTTATTCATCTTAATTAAATTATACCGCATCTCTCTTTTTTGTCAATACCGCCGATTTTAACGGTACGGGCAATGCGCTTTATTTCTGCCCGCATACGGTATCGCGCCGTTTTAACGCGCCTGAAAAAGATATCCTGCCTTATTTTATCTGTTTTTGTCCTTGAGTTGCTATGCCCGCGATATTTCTGTTATACTATCTTCATGGCGTCTTACATTTCTCATTATCTCGCCGCAAAAGCGGTCATAGAAAAAAGCCCGGCAGACTCCGTGATAAGAAAATACGCGGACTGCTTTATTCTGGGCGCGCAGGGCGGAGACATGCTCTTTTACGCGTTCGGGCAGTTCAAAGGCTACGGCGCGCGCACGCACAGAGAGAAAACAGCGCAGCTTTTCGCCGCCGCGCTGAACTACTGCCGGGAAGAAAACAGACCCGAACCGCTCGCCTACACTCTCGGGCTTCTGACTCATTACGCGCTGGACAGCGCGATACATCCCTATGTGGTGTACGAAGCGAAAGAAAGGCTGACGGCGGTATATCCGCCTCACCTCTACAAATGTCTGCATATGATGCTTGAAACGCGGATAGACTGCGAAATGAAAAAACTCGCCGCGGAAAATACCTGTTCTCTGAAAAGCATGCTCCCCTCGACGAAGCGCGCCGCGAAAAGTCTCGCTGACGTATGGACGGGCGCGGTGAACAAGGTCTTCGGAACCGAAGTGCCTTACAAACTGCTCCTGAAACTGCCGTCGAGAATGTACCGCTATCAGCGCGTATTCCTGAAACCGCACTCCCTGCCTTGCGCGGTTCTCCGTTTCGCCGCAAAAAAACTCGGCTATCCCGCATATATCACCGGCTTTTTCCTGCCTGATAAAAACGAGCCTTCTTACGATTTTCTCAACCTTGAAAAACGCTCATATCCCGAGTACGTCGGCGCGGAAAATACGGTAAACTTTTCTTATCCCGAAATATTTGAAAACTCCGTAAAGTCCTCTCTCTCGCTTCACGAATATTTTTTACGTCTTTTGAAAAACGGCGAAGCGCCTGACCCGTCGACGTTTTCTCTCTCGTTTTCGGGTTCGCCGGCGGTCTGAACCGGACGTTTTACTTGATTTCGTCTCAATTTTACCGTATCGTCCATAATCCGATTAAGCTGAGCTTTTATCCGTTTTAATCATATTATTCAGTTATATATGTTTTGTTTTATTAAAAATCTGCCTTTTCAAATGAGATTTTATTGACATTTTATACAAAACCGTAGTGCGGATTTTACTTATTTTTTACATTAATTTGACACAAAACGTTTGCGTTTTTTAAAACTTAGTGGATAATATACATTAAAGTTTTTCTTTTCTATACTACAAGGAGGTTCATATGGAACTGTGGGACGGCTATTTTAAAGACGGCTCCAAAGCTGATATTACCCTGATCCGCGGTTGCAGGATCCCGAAAGGGCTTTACCACCTGGTCTGCGAGATACTGGTGCGTCACGACGACGGATCTTACCTGCTGATGCAACGCGACGCGGCAAAGAAGACCTTTCCCGGCATGTACGAAGCCAGCGCCGGCGGGTCTGCCCTGAAGGGGGAAGACCAGATCGCGTGCGCAAAACGCGAACTCAGGGAAGAAACGGGGATCGTCGCAGACAAACTGGAACAGATAACCAGAGTTGCAAGCGACAAAACCAGGACGATCTATTTCGTTTTTCTCTGCGAAACTGATTGCGACAAAAACTCGGTCACGCTTCAGCCGGGCGAAACGTCGGGGTACGTCTGGGTCTCAGGCAACGAATTCAGAGAGCGTGCCGCGAACGGAGAGATCGTATCCGGCAACCTTGAAAGGCTTCAGCCTTATCTTGCCAGGACAGGGCTTGCATGAAACGCGGCTGAATGCCGAAAAAAACGGGGGACACGCTCCCCCGTTTTTTTATTTTTACTCTTTTATTAAAAACTCTTTTATCGAAGTTTTTCATCAATGCGCCGCCGGAAAATCCGTTGTGCGCGCGCCTGAGCGCCGTCTCAGAGATAAGACCTTTCGTATATCTCTATGCAATCTTTTGCGGAAAGCTCTTTCCTGTCTCTCGTAAACAAACCTCCCATCGCCGAACGCGCATTGTCCGCAAGCACTGCGAACTCTTCCTTTTTTATGCCGTAATCCGACATCTTCAGCCCGTACACTCCGCACGCCTTCTGAAGATCCGCAAGCGCGGTAAGGAAATCTTCCGCCTTTGTCGCATCGCTCTTTCCCAGCCATTTCGCCATATCCACAAAGCGGTCGTCGCATACGTGCGCGTCTATGAAATGCTTGTAGTACGCGAGGCTTATCATGATCAGACCCGCGCCGTGCGGCAGATCCTGGTGATATGCGCTCATCGCGTGCTCGAGTGAATGTTCGCTCGTACAGCCGCCGATGACCATCGCGTAGCCGCTCATCGTGTTAGCCCACGCGACGGCGGTGCGCGCCTTTATGTCCTTGCCGTCGTTCACCGCCTTAGCAAGGTTTGCGCCGATGTTCTTTATCGCGGTAGAAGACACCATGTCGCTCATCTCGTTCGCACCCTTGCAGATGTACGTTTCCGTACTGTGGAACAGCGCGTCGAACCCCTGGTATGCGGTATACCTAGGCGGCACGGTGGTCATAAGCTCGGGGTCCACGATCGCGACGACCGGGAAAAGCCTCACGTCTCCGCCGAAACCTATCTTTTCGTGCGTTTCCGGGTTTGTGATCACGCCGTACTCGTCCACTTCTGAGCCTGTCCCCGCAGTCGTGGTTATCGCTATTATCGGAAGCGGAGCGTTGAGAAGCGGCTTCCCTTTGCCCGTGCCGCCGCACACGTAATCCCACAGGTCGCCGTCGTTGGTCGCCATTGAAGCTATCGCCTTGCTCGCGTCCATAACGCTGCCGCCGCCCAGCGCGACTATAAAATCGCAACCGTTCTCTCTCGCCGCCAGCGCGCCTCTTTCAACGGTTGCTTTCAGCGGGTTTGGCTCTATCTCGTCGAAAAGCGCCCATTTCACGCCCGCCTTTTCAAGCTGCGCCGTCGTTCTGTCAAGATAGCCGTTGACCTTGGTGGATTTACCGTTGCTGACCACGACAAGCGCTTTGTTGCCGAGGTTTGCCCATTTGCTCAGTTTTTCCAGCGCGCCCGCGCCGAAGATCAGTCTTGTCGGAATATAAAAATTGAACATGTTTTTCTCCTTTGCCGCCTTTACAGGAACCGTTCTCACCCTTCGGATAACGCGTTTCGTCCCTTCAGCCGCTTAATTATTATACTACGGATTCCACGACATTTCAAGACCGTCCCGAAAACGTATACCCGACCGAAAAAAGAGAGGCTCGTCGCCTCTCTTTGTTGAGTTCTGTTCGCAAGGTCAGTCTTTTTCTCCGCCTTCCTTCTCTTTCTTTTCGCCCGAAGACGCCTTTTTCTTATTCCCCTGTCTGAGCGGAAGTTCTATTCTGAAATCCACAAAAGTCGACCCGTCGCTGTCACACGTGATCGTGCCGTCGTGATCGAGGACTATGGACTTCGCCAGGCTGAGCCCCAGCCCGAAGCTATTGCCCTGCTGACTCTGCGTACGCGCGTTGTCCACGCGGTAGAAACGGTCGAATATTCTGGACAGATGCTCCTTGCTGATCCCCACGCCGTAATTGGTAAAGTTGATGACGGCGTTTTTCTTGTCGCTTCTGAGCTTTACCTCTATCCTGCCGCCTTCGGGAGTATACTTGAGCGCGTTGTCCATCATTATCGCGTAAAGGCGCTCGATGTTCTGCTTTATGCAAAGCGTTTTTACTTCCGGCTGAAGATCCTGTGTGAGATTTACGTTCTTTTCAAAACATCTCGCCTCAAAAGAAAGCAACACTCCGTCCAGCATCCCGGAAACGTCCTCTTCCGTCTTGGGCTTGCTTCTCGCGTCGTCCGCCCTGTGCAGTTCGAGCATGTCGGCGATAAGCGCGCTCATCCTGCCCAGCTGAGATTCAATGTTCCTGAACCAGTGTTCGTTCTGCTTTACCGTAGAATCCGGCTCGCTCGATATCAGCGACAGATTTGCCCCTATTATGGCGATCGGAGTCTTTAGCTCGTGCGAAGCGTCTGCCACGAGTTTTTTCTGCTGTTCGTAAGAATTCCTGACCGGCTCGACAACCTGTTTCGCCACCATGTTTCCGAATATAAACAAAAGCACAAGGCAAAAGAAGTATACAAGCCCGGTCACCACGCCCGCTTCAGCCAGGTCCTCCCTGTCTGCCGTCCAGTCGTACACCGCATACACGGTAACATCGTTGCCGAGCACGTTGCGCTTGGTCGCTTTGTAATAACTGCCGTCAATGCTGAAACCTTCCTCGTCTCTCACGACCGTCTTTTCCACGATCTTTTCGACAGTCTCTTCGTCTATTGAATCCGCATTGTAGACAGTGATATTGTCTTCCTGCCTGACCAGGATCACGCAATCCGAGCGTTGCAGCCAGCTGTCCTTGTCCTCGAACGGCAACGGAGCCTTGTCCAACACCCCGCTCAGTTCCTTGTCTATCGCGCCCACGGTCTGAGTGACGTTGACGACAAAAATGGAACCGTAAGCGAGAAGCAGAAACGCCCCGCCCACGATCATGAATACAATGATGAATCTGCGTTTTAACTGATTTAAAACCTTATCCATTTGCGCCCTTGCATACCAGTTTGTAACCTACGCCCCTGACAGACGATATCGTGACGTCGGGGTCGAGAAAAGTGAGCTTTTTGCGCAGGAACGAAATGTAAACTTCAAGGTTGTTTGACTCAAAATCACACTCGAAGCCCCAGACTTTGTTTATCAGCTCGTCCTTGGTGAATACCGCGCTAGGATTGGAGAAGAAACAGAACGCAAGCTCGTACTCCTTGCCTGACAGCGCAACGCTTTTTCCGCCCGCAGACAGCGTGAACTCCTTGATGTTTAGAGTGACGTTGCCCACCTTGATGTTGTTGTCCGCGACTGCCTGACCGCGTCTTCTCGCGATCGCGCGCAGACGGGCTTCAAGCTCGTCTATCGAGAACGGCTTGGTCATGTAGTCGTCCGCGCCGATATCGAGACCCTTCACTTTGTCGTCAACCGAAGACAACGCGGTCAACATGATAATCGGAGTGGTGATGCCCCTTTTGCGCAAAAGTCTGACCACTTCGTAGCCGTCGATGACAGGCATCATTATGTCCATGATGATGACGTCGTAATCTCCCACCATGCCCATCTGCAGACCTTCTTCGCCGTCGAAAGCACATTCGACGAGATATTTGTTTTTCCTGAGAAGCCCGGCAATGGCTTCAGACATCTGAACTTCGTCCTCAACAAGCAGAATTTTCATAAGCACCTCTAAGCCGATTATACCACAAATTTTTCGCGTCAGCTCGCATAACGGCTGTTTTTTTGATCTTTTCTAATAAAATATATTTCCTTTTGATTAAAGCACGATTAAAACGCGCGATAATCAAAAGGATATGCACGCGTTTACGCGCCTCGCGCATGCGCGCAGTAGTATGTTTTTTCTTCCCGACGGACAAGCGTTTTTCCGGTTTTTTTGAAAATTTTCGATTTTTTGGTTTTTTAACACTCCTTTAATCAAGCGAAGATATAATGAAGGTACAAAAAAGGACAACCCCCATACTAGAGCCGGAGCACAAAACATAAAAGACTTCTTCCAAACACCTATTAAAAACACTCCTCTTATCTCCCTCTAGTAAACTCACCGCCCACCGTGAAAACGGTGGGCTTTTTTATGGTTCTTGTTGACAAATTCCATACCGGATATTATAATCTCATTATTATAACCAACAGGTGTGTTATGAGTGAAGAAGAAAAGAACCTCTCTAACGTAGAATCCGAAACGTCGCCACAAGTCGCAAGCTTAGAAGAAAGTCCGGACAATAGTTGCGAACACGTTGACAAGTCTGTCTGCACAAAGACAACAGACTCTGAATAATCCAGGTCTCAGACCACTTTTTACAAAAAAACTTCAGATACGATAGCTGAAATATTCGAATTTGGCAATTACCGCAGACTCAGACCCGCACCCGCGATAATTCTCGGAATCGCGCTTTCTCCGCTTCTGATTGCGACGCTTCTTCTGGCGGCGGTTTTCTACGTCCTTTTGTTTTTATACAAAATGACGGTTTCTCCTGCCGATTTTCTTGTCGGAACGATGAAAAAAGAGCACGATCAGCCTCTGGTCCAGCTTTTCATTTTTATCATAGGTTATCCGTTCGTTTTCATCTTCAGGATGGTCGGCGCGCTGATCAGCACGGGCTTTTTCGCCGTCCATTTTCTGATCAATTGTTTCGGGTACGTATACAGCCTTGGCGGAATAAATTTTCACGCTTTTCTTTTCGATGAAATGACAGAGAAAAAATCCCGGGAAACGCAGCCTTACGGAACAACCGCAAACATCGTTGCTTTAATCACGGCAATCGTACTACTTCTGACCTTAGTTCTCTGCCTTATGATTCCCGTCATTTCAAACGCAATCAATGCCGACAATGACTTCTCTGAACACACGTCAGCCAACTCTGCCGTGGTTATGTCCGCAAACCAATCCAAAAGCTTCAACGTAAGAAACGGCGAAGATCTCTGGGTGGAATTCCTTGCGCATACGGACGCCACCGTCTCTGCATTGGTCCAAAGCAACGATACCCTCAGCATATCGCTTACCCTATATGAAAACCCTTATTCCTCTTCACTAAAATTTACTTCAGGCTTTTCTGCCGCGACGATCGTCTCGCCGGCTTCGACGGCAAAATTTTATTATCTGAGAATATCGTGCGAGTTCTATGGCTCGTCGGGAACAGTGTCTGTATCTCTCGATTGAAAAATCGTCTGACCGTATGCGCCGCCTCTTTTACGGGGCGGCGTTTGACTTTACATAAAGATTACGTTCAGAGCGTTTTCTTTCACGTTCTTTTAATCAGACGGCAATATAATGAGCTTACAAAAACAAACAAGCCTACAACTAAATATCGGAGTCTCTCTCTCACGCAAATAACACTTCTTCTTTGTTTGAACTCATAAACTCTCCTCCGGGACTCCGTAAATAAAACGTTCCGCCTCGAAAGGGGCGGAATTTGTTTTTCCGGCATATATTGTAAACGTGCTTTACTGTATTTCCCTGATTCCGCCCGAACAGGCTCTCGGGCAAGCGTTCGCGCACGCAAAGCGCGGCGACGTGATATGTCTGCACCGCTCCGTCGTTGGCAGACTTGACATGCGCAAGGAGCTGGACGGCGATCAAAGAACAGTCTCCACCCTACTGCGCCTTTCCGCGGCTACCCGCTCGTTCGTGTTCTGCGCCGTTCGCGCTACGATTGACGACGACCGCTACGACAGCGTCATCGCTTTCGGCAAAGGAAAGCTGCTCGGGGTCAGTGACCGCATATCCCCGAGCGCCGGTTTTTCAGAAGGCAACTCCCTGCGCTGTTACGACCTTGACGAAGGGCGCTCAGGCTTGCTCGTCGGGCGCGACTTCGAGTATCCGGAACTTTGGCGCGCGCTCGTTCTCTCCGACTGCAAAAGCGTTCAGATCTTCGACGAGCGCAATATGACTGCGCTCGACGAAAAGCTCCTCTCCTCTCTTTCCTTCGTCTACGGTATGACCGCTTTTGCCCACTTCAGAGACGTCTCCGCCGTCTTTTCCCCGGACGGCTCATTGAAACACACCGTCGCGGGCAATTTCCGCACACTGTCTTCAGACGTAGAAACCAGAAAATCCAAGATACTGAACTCAAAACCGCGACTATTCAAATGATTTTCAATGCTCCGCTTTGTTCTTGTCGTCGCCAGTATCGTCCCGCCCCGATTGTCGCATGACCGCGTGAGCCGTTGCGCCGTGACAGCGACTCTGATCGCAACGCTACTGTATCTTCAGACGTGAAAACCAAAGACCCGAAACATAAACTTCATCTCCGCCCGGCAATCATTGCTTTCGTCTTGTTGCTGATCATTGACGCGCTGTTCCCGATTTTACCAAAAACTTTGGTAAATCAAAACGTTTTACCCCTTGGTTTTACCAAAAATATTGGTAAACCTTTCTGTTTTCAACTGCTTATTTTACTAAAATTATCTGAATATACAATAACTATATTTAAATTTATAACGCCATGTAAATTTTCAGGTCAAAAGACCTAAGATAGTTCAGGTCCCGGATAAATATAAATAAGATAAGGGATTGACACAAAGAAAGCAATTGAACATATATTTTTCTGAAAAATATTGGTAAAATTTAAAATTATTTGTATTTTAAATTTCTTATTTTACTAAAATACAGACAACTCATACGGCTTTAAATGCTGATTTTACCAAGAAACTAACAACATAAATAAAAGGTTTCAGATACTTATTTTACCAAAAATATTGGTAAAACACTTGTTCTGTGCGATTTTAATTGCTTATTTCACCAAATCGCCGGCAAATCAAACCGTTGCAGATGTTGGTTTTACCAAAATTATTGGTAAAATCTATTTTTCCCAATAAACTGGGAAAAGCGTGAATA
>CASFWW010000026.1:0-3484 GCA_949298505.1 uncultured Christensenella sp.
CTCACGTGAGAGAGAAGACTCTGAAAAAGAATCTGGCGTTAATTAACGCCAGACCTAAAAAAGTGCTTGGGTACAAAACACCGGCAGATTTATTTGAACAAGAATTGCAAAAAGTGTTGCACTTGGTTTGACAATTCACTAATTAAGGACGGTTTGCAGATCGGCTGAATATGATTTTAATTTTACATAAACCTGCACAGCAGACACGCCATGATTGCGCCTAAGTAACAGGAAAACAGAGATATAGGTATAGCGTATCTCAACTTTTTAACTTTAGTCGTAGAAAAGTAAACTGTTGCGATATAAAATACCGTTTCGCTTGCGCCGACGATGACGGAGCCGCAACGGGCGACGTAACTGTCCGCGCCGTAAGTCTTGTATATATTTTCGAGTATGGCTATCGAGCCGTTGCCCGAAAGAGGGCGTATCACGACAAGTTCGCACAATTCCTCGGGAATACCGAAGAGGTTGAATACGGGCGCGAGAAAACGGCTGAAATATGCGTTGAGTCCGCTGAGAGAAAACAATTCTACCGCAATGAGCACGGCGCAGATATAAGGGAATATTTCAAGGATGAGTTTTACGCTCTGTCGACTGCCTTCGACAAAGCTGTCGTATACGCCGACCTTTTTTACGCAGCCTATTATAAGGACTACTATAATAAACACGGGCAGGATAAATTTGCTCACTTTAACTTAGCTCCTTTAAGCGGCTGAGGAAGGGCGGGAGCTTCCTTTTTTCTGCGTTTTGAGGTAAGTGAAAACGCTTTTGCGAGAAGCACTCCGCAGACAGTCGATACCGCCGTAGCGATAAGGGAAGGAAGGATAATATCCGATGCGCTTGCAGAGCCGTACGATGAGCGCAACCCGATTATAGTGGCGGGAAGAAGCTGTATCGAAGTAGCGTTCACTACCATGAAAAGTATCATGTTGTCGGTAGCTTTGTCCGATCCGTCCTGCATGCCTTCCATTGCCTTTATGCCGAGAGGGGTCGCCGCGCTTCCCATACCCAGGAGATTTGCCGAAAAGTTGAGAGTGATGAACTCTCTCGTTTTTTCGTCCTCTCCTTTGAAAAGTCTTTTGGTTATCGGAGAAAAGAGTTTGTTCAGCGCCCGGTTCATGCCGACCTTCTGCATTATGTCCAGCACCGAAAGCCAGATCGCGTATATCGCGCAGAGCTTGAACGCCAGAGATATGGCATTGCCTGCGCCGCTTATCATGATTGAAAAGGCGCTGTCCGGCGAGACCACGGTCAGCAGTATCAGAGAAGCGACCGTCATTACGAAAAACATTGTGTTCATGGTATACCTCGCTAAATTTTATTTGAGCAGTCCCGCCGTTATGCTAAAGCGGCTTTGACTCGCACGACCCGTTCCGTCGGAATCTTAGCGCCCGGCAATAATTTGCCTGCCCGGACGATTTTGTTTTACTTTTTACGTCGCCCGCGCTATAATAGGAAAGACAAAACGCAAAATATCTGAAAAGAGGTGTGTCATGAAAGAAAAATACTATATCACCACCGCGATAGCTTACACGTCGTCCAAGCCGCACATCGGCAACACTTACGAGATTGTGCTTGCCGATCTTCTCGCGCGTTTCAAGCGCAAGCAGGGTTACGACGTCCGCCTTCAGACGGGCACGGACGAGCACGGCGAAAAGATACAGCAGAAAGCGGAAGCCGCCGGCACCACGCCCAAAGAATACGTTGACAAGGTTGCTGCGGATATAAAGAGGATATGGGATCTGATGGATTCCAGCTACGACAAATTCATCAGGACCACCGACGATTATCACGAAAAGCAGGTGCAGAAAATTTTCGAAAAACTTCTCGCGCAGGGCGACATATACAAAGGCGAGTACAAGGGCTGGTACTGCACCCCCTGCGAGTCTTTCTGGACGGAAAGTCAGCTTGTGGACGGCAAATGCCCGGACTGCGGCAGAGAAGTCAAACTTGCGAAAGAGGAAGCTTACTTCTTCAGAATGAGCAAGTATGCCGACAGGCTGATGAAATATTACGAGGATCATCCCGAATTTATCGTGCCCGTTTCGCGCAAGAACGAAATGGTCAACAATTTTCTCAAGCCCGGGCTTCAGGACCTGTGCATAAGCCGCACGTCGTTCTCCTGGGGCATACCGGTCAGGAGCGATCCGCGCCACGTCGTATACGTCTGGCTTGACGCGCTGACCAACTACATCACCGGTCTCGGCTACGACGCGGACGGCAACAGCGGTGAACTTTACAAAAAGTACTGGCCTGCCGACGTGCACGTCATCGGCAAGGACATTGTGCGTTTCCACACGATCTACTGGCCGATATTCCTCATGGCGCTCGGCGAGCCGCTCCCCAAACAGATATACGGTCACCCGTGGCTTTTGCAGGACGGCGGAAAGATGAGCAAATCCAAAGGCAACGTGATTTACGCAGACGATCTTGTCAGCGTGTTCGGAGTTGATCAGGTCAGATACTTCCTGCTTTCGCAGATGCCGTTCGACAACGACGGTCAGGTGTCGTGGGAAGCGGTCTGCGAAACCGTGAACAGCGAACTTGCCAACGTCTACGGCAACCTGGTCAAACGCACGCTTGCGATGAACAACAAATACTTCGGCGGGATCGTGGAAAACAAGGGAGTCAACGAAGACCCTGACTGGGACCTCATGAATACCGTAAAGAGCATGTACGGCAAAGTTGCGGCGAAGATAGACGGTTACAGAGTTGCCGACGCTGTGGAAGATATTATGAATATGTTCCGCCGCGCCAACAAGTATATAGACGAGACCACTCCGTGGGCGCTTGCAAAGGACGAAAGCAAAAAGGACAGACTGGCGACCGTACTTTACAACCTTACCGAAACGATAATCATCGGATCGTCAGTGATGACATGCTTTATGCCCACGCTTGCCGGCAAGGTGCTTGAGCAATGTTCTTCAAAATGCCGCGACTTCAAAGACCTGGACAAATTCGGGCTTCTTGAAAACGGCACAAAGACCGCGGAAAATCCCGAGACCCTGTTCGAGAGACTTGACGTAAAGGAAGTTACAGAAAAGGCGAATAAGATGTACGAAGAGAGAAACGCGGCAAAAGCCGCTCCCGCAAAAGAGGAAAAGAAAGAGGAGAGCGCTCCCGCGGAGATCACGATCGACGACTTTGCCAGGGTACAGCTCAAGGTCGGCAAGGTTCTCGAGTGCCGCAAAGTGGAAAAGGCGGACAAGTTGCTTTGCTCCACGATCGACCTTGGCGAAGAGAAACCGCGCACGATCGTCAGCGGCATCGCCAAGTGGTACACCCCGGAAGAGATGGTGGGCAAAAGCGTTGTCGTCGTCGCCAATCTGAAGCCGGTCAAACTGCGCGGCATACTCAGCGAAGGCATGGTGCTGTGCGCGGAGGACAAGGACGGCAACCTTAAACTCGTCGCGCCGGAAGCGGCTATCGCGGCGGGCAGCGAAATAAGATGATCATCGACTCTCACGCGCATATCACCGAAGAA
>CASFWW010000027.1:0-39364 GCA_949298505.1 uncultured Christensenella sp.
CGTCGGCGTGATGATGCCCAAGTGGCTTCAGGCGCTTCCGAGAGACAACGAGATAATTTCAGACATAATTGGAAAAGCTGTTTCGGGCGCTGAGAACGTAAGAGTTATGGGCGACTATGGGAAGCTTTCCGCGGCGTTCGAAAACGACGAATATATACAGAAGGTCTCTGACGTGGACGTAAATTTCGGCACGGGAAAGATCACTCTCGAACTTGCGCCCGTTCCCGGACTGTTCTACGAAGTGCTGAGCCGTCAATGCGATTTGAAAATAGAAAACGATCTTGAGCTTGTCTCATACATAAAGTCTCTTGGATATGCGAAAAAGCAGTATGACAAACTTGCCGAAGCGGTAAAACAGGCTGACGAGTTCGGCTACGGCGTAGTCGTTCCTGCCGACGACGATATGAATCTCGACGCGCCGGAGATAGTCAGAAAAGGCTCTCATTATGGCGTAAGGCTCAAAGCGAGCGCGCCTTCATACCACATAATGAAGATCGACGTGGAGACAGAGGTCAGCCCCATCATGAGCGAGTCTCAGGACGAAAAAGCTCTGAAAGACTGGCTGGACGGGTTCGGAGAGGACAGCAGGGGAGTGTGGAAGACGAATATGCTGGGCAAATCTCTTGACAGCATAGCAAAAGACGGATTGACGGCGAAACTCGCATCTATGCCTGCGGATACGAGAACAAAACTGAAAAAGACGGTGGGCAGGATCGTCAACGAAGGTAAAGGCGGAGTGCTTTGCATATTGCTCTAGACCAAAGAAAAGATGCGCCGTTCAGCCGAACGGCGCACGGCTTTTTTATCGCGTAACGTAGGAACGTAACAACTCAAATCAAACTTCAGATAATTAATCGGAATTGATAATAATTGATAATAATTAATAATACTGAAATATTGAAAGAAACCGACGTGGCACGCACGCGGCTTTTACGGCATAGTATGTACTGTCTCGCGGCATAATCCGTGAGAAAAGGAGTGCAATATGTGTTATTTCAACAATAATTGCTGTCAGGGATCGGGTTCTTGCTTTTCCCGTTCTTCAGGCTGCAATTGTCAGAGCAACAGTTCCTGCGACGCGAATTGCGGGATGGCCGTCCTGCCGTATTACGTAAATCCGTGCGGCTGGTACGAGAACTCCTGCGTCACCGTGTTGGCGCTTGTAAGCACAAGCGATCTTTCTCGCGCGTCTTCGCGTTCCGGATGCGGTTGCTGAAGTTAAAAAAGACGGGGCGATTCCGCCCCGTTTATTTGTTTCCGACAGTACTGTTGTATCCCGTTTGTCTTGCGCCGTACTCTTCAATAAGTTTTCTTTCCGTTCGGTCAAGTTCGTCTTTTGTCTGACATGGTATTATTTTAACTGAAAATAGATCTTCTTTTTTCTCAAATGATGATGAATAATAATCTTTGGCGAAGATTATATTGATAGGCTCGGTGCCTTTGAAATGTTGACGTAATCTTTTTAACACATCTTTTGATTGTCCGACATAACATTTGCCGTTTTCATTGTTCATTATGATATAGCAACCGATAATCTGCTCTTTTTTAAATGAGCTTATTGATTTTATAGGAATAAAATCTTTGCTTGTGTGATTTATATCAATTTCAAGGGGTTGTATGTTTTCTATTCTATTGCGATACAACATTTTGAAATCGGAAATTTTCTTTGCACTGACCTCAAGTTGTTGTGCTATTTTTTTATCGTTTTTAGAAATCTGGTCTGTAATTTCACATATTGATCCATTTATTTCATTTAGTGAATTAGAAACACTTTCAATCGATTTTTTAAGATAATCCAGCTTTGAAAGTAATTTTGCTTTTCTATAATCCGAATTTATGTAGAGATATATTCCGAAGGAAATAATACATAAAAGAAGATTTTTTTTCGAACAGTTAATTGCTTCGATTTTTTTATTTACACGATTATATTTTTTATCTGCTTTTTTGAGTTTTCTTTCGGTTTTTATTTTCGTACTGTTAAGTACTCTGATTTTGTTTTCAAGTTTGAGTATTCGATTTTTTAAATCTTCAGTAATATTTAACGTTTCATTATTGATCGTGTCTATTATTGCTGATAACTCATTTTTGTAATACTCGCGTAAATACCACGATGGAAATAGTTCAGGGTCGTCTAGCTTATAAATGATTTCTAACGCAAATTTTTTTATTAAATCGTCGTTATCATATATTAGACTTTCAAGATCGTTGTTATTTAATCTTACATTTTTTTGATTTCTGAAAGTCTGCTTTTCCATTCTGAATATACAGGGTATTTGACGTAATTTCTGGTAATATACTTTTCAATGGTACGATACTTTACGGTTTTACAAAAGGAAATTTTTGCAATTCTGCTTATGTAATTGAAGTTGACATCGGAAAGTTCATAATAGGGTACACTTTCTTTTGCACAGATCTCTGTGGATCTATTCATAGCCTCCAAATCTGTTTTTTTTTTCGACATTCAAATACGTACTGCATTATTGGTCGATAATTTTTGTCGCTTATAAATATCTCACGTTTCATTTGTATCCTCTGGAGCTTTTTCTATATTTTACATCAAAAACGGACTTTTGTAAACCGTGTCAATACGTCAGCAGCAAGTCGTTCCGGTGAGATTTGCGGCGTTTGTACCCAGGCATTTTGAAAACGCAAGGCAGCAGAGTATAAGCGTCATCGGGTCGCAGCAGTTTGCGGCGCGTTGATCGTTGTTTCCGCCGCAGCAGAGCAGTAATAAAAGCAGAATATTGTTCATGGCACACCTCTTTTACAAATTATTTCTTTAAACGACAAAAGCGTCGTTTTTTCAGCTTTTTCAACATTATATAATATGTTCATACGAAAATATTTATGCGGCATGCGTTGCGGAGACAGGTCTGCGTGCCTTTTCGGAATACCGGTTATGTCCGTAAAACGGACGAGCTTTGACTGTGAAGCGATCATGCCTGTCAACTTGCGGTATCGGCTGATCTGTCGTGCTTACCTGTGGTTGTTTGGACGCACGTCATATCGCTGTTCTGAATTTGCAGACAGTGACGGAACGGTAAAAGAAGTGTAGTCTTCCGGATATAACGCCGCCTGAAAGGAGAAAAAATGTATTACGACGGATGTCTTACAATCACCGAACAGCAGGAAAGAAGCATAATGCGCAGTATGCCGCCCAAAGCCGCCACGGAAAATCTTGCCAGATTCTTCGACGTGTTTTCAGACGACACAAGGCTCAGGATATTGTCCGCATTGTCGATGAAGGAACTGTGCGTCGCCGATCTTTCATTTATACTTTCGATGAGGCAAAGCACGATTTCGCATCAGCTGAGACTTCTGAAAGACGCGAAAATCGTCGATTGCCGCAGAGCGGGCAAACTTATACTTTACGCTGTCGTAAATCCTTACGTGAACGAAGTTTTGCTGACGGGCGCGAAGCAGTTTGCTCAGAACGCCGGTTGAAGAATGCTCGAGAAAAGCACGGCAAGAGTTTCGTCACGATATCTCCGTTCGGCGCGATCGTTTTGCCTTGAAAACTTTCAAGACTGACGCTTGCCGGAGCGCGACGTTTTTAAGCGCAGCTTAAATTCGGCAAAATTCCGGAAAGGCTTGTATTCTGTTTGCATACAGCCGCTTTTGCGCGGCAGGTCAAATCGCTTTATATTATTTTTTTAGTGTGATATAATTACGGGTATGAAGCAATTGGAGCAAAAACTCAAAGACCTGCCTCACAAGAGCGGCGTTTATATTATGTACAACGAAGCGCGTCAGATACTGTACATCGGCAAGGCGCGCGATCTGTTCAAACGCGTTCATCAGTATTTCGGCAACAAATCCAACCGCACCGTCAAGGTGATGAAGCTGGTCGAGAAGATATACGATCTCGATTATATCATCACGGCGAACGAGGTTGAAGCGCTTGTGCTCGAAAACAATCTGATAAAGAAGCACAAGCCGCCTTACAATATACTGCTCAAGGACGACAAGAGTTATCCGTTCATAAAGATAGACGTAAAAAAACCTTTCCCGCGCGTTGAAGTGGTCAGAAAGCTCAAAAACGACGGAGCGAGGTATTTCGGACCGTACATGCAGGGCATTTCCACTCAGGAAATACTCGGGCTTATAAACGGCGCGTTTCCCGTGCGTTCGTGCAAAATGGATCTGACGAAAGTTCCACGCAATCACAGACCCTGCCTCAACTATCACATCAAACGCTGTTCCGCTCCGTGCGCCGGACTGATCTCGAGGGAGGAGTACGACGCAATCGTCAGGGAGATAATTTCGTTTTTGCAGGGCAATGACAAGAAGATCGCAGAGATCCTGACGAAAAAGATGACGGAGGCTTCTGACAGAGAGGAATACGAACTCGCGCTCGCGTACAAACAAAAGCTTCAGGTGCTTGAAAAGCTGGTCAGACGTCAGGTGGGCGCGCTTCCCAAGGATTTCGATATGGACGTGTTTGCGATCGTGTCGAACGGGCTGAACACCGTCGTTGCGGTGATCTTCGTAAGAGGCGGAAAGATTGTTGGAGGAGACAAGCATGTCGTTGACGGAGTGTCTCTCGACGAAAGCGGAGCGCTGTCCAATTTTATTATGCGTTTTTACGATATGACCGGATATATCGCCTCCGAAGCGGTGACTTCGTGTCCGATCGACGACGCGGACGTGTTGCAGGAATACCTGACCGAAAAGGCTGGGAAAAAGATCAACGTGATCTGTCCGCATCAGGGAGTGCGCCGTCAACTTGCGGATATGGCTGAAGGAAACGCGAGGGATTATCTTGAAAAATCGCTTTCCGTCCGCGAAAGGAAGGAAAACATGACGATGGGCGGGGTCATCCAGCTTGCGGAATATCTGAAGCTGGACAAGCTCCCGGTCAGAATGGAGTGTTACGACATTTCGCATATAAGCGGCACAAACAAGGTCGCTTCCATGGTCGTGTTCCTGAACGGCGAAGCCGAGCGGTCGCATTACCGCAAATTCAAAATAGAGACAGTTGCCGGCAACGACGATTTCGCCAGCCTTCAGGAGACTCTCAAAAGAAGACTTGCCGATCTGAAGGACAGGGCGGGAGACGTCAGTTTTTCTTCTCGCCCCGATCTGATAATAATCGACGGCGGCAAGGGTCAGCTGAGCAGCGTGATGGAAGTGGTCTCAGAATACGACACAGAGGGGATAAACTTCATAAGTCTGGCTAAGAGGGAAGAAGAAGTGTTCCTGCCGGGAAAGAGCGATCCGGTGATACTGCCGAGAGACAGTTACGCGCTGAAGCTTCTCCAGAGGATAAGAGACGAAGCGCACCGTTTCGCGATCACATTCCACAGAAGCCTCAGAAAGACGTCTCAGACCAGAAGCGCGCTTATGGAGATCGAAGGAGTGGGCAAGACAAGGGTAAAACTTCTGTTCGACGCTTTCAGGACGCTGGACAACATAAAGAAAGCCGGGGTGGAAGAACTGACGGCAGTCAAAGGTATCGACAGGAGAACGGCTGAGAACGTATACGCGGCTTTTCACAAGGACGACGCTCACAAAGAGTGACAGTAGCACGTTGCGTGCCCGGGAAAACCGGCAGAAGGAATTTCGTTTGACAAAACGCGCATGCGGTAATATGATAAATATATGCGGGCAACCCCCGCGTGAGAGATAAAGTTATGAAGTACAAAGCAATTTTCAGCGATTTTGACGGAACGCTTTATTCCGACAATTACGAAGTTTCGCAAAAGAATACCGACGCAATTCACGCATACGAGGCGAAGGGAGGCAAGTTCTTTGTCGCCACCGGACGCCTTTTTCAGGCGATATATCCGCACGTCGCCGCGCTCGGTCTGAAAGGAGAAGTCATCGTCTATCAGGGCGGAGGGATATTCGACATTGAAAGCAAAAAAGCGCTCTGGCAACAGACTATGGACAACGCCGTCGCCGTGGATTGTCTGAAAAAACTCGAGGAGGAAGGGATCTCCGTCAACATGGTCTATATCGACGACAAGTGTTACGGGACTCAGCCACATAAGGCGATAGACCTGTTTTGCAGCATATGCAGGATAGAGTGCAACTTTGTGGGAGAGAAGCTTTCGGATTACGTCGCGCGCACGGGCGCACGTCCAAATAAACTGCTTGCCATGGTGGACGCAGAGAAAGCTTTGCCGCTTGCGGAAAAGTACGGCAGGGAGTATGAAGGAAGACTTTCGCTTCTGCGTTCTCAGCCGTTTATGGTAGAGTTCACAGCATACGGGCTGAGCAAGGGCGCGGCTGTTGAAAAAGTGTGCAATATGCACGGTCTGAAAAGAGAGGAGATAATCTGCGTCGGAGACGCCGACAACGATATCCCGATGATAAAATACGCCGGTCTCGGCATTGCCGTGATGAACGCCATGGAGACGACGAAAGCTGCCGCCGACGTGATCGGCGCGAGCAACAACCACGACGCGATAGCGTGGATAATAGAAAACTATTGCGGAGACTGATATGAATGAAAACGAACAGACCAACGTCTTTGACAGCGAGTACGCGATAAGCGAAAGCGTCAAGATCAAGAATTTCTGCCAGGACTGCAATCTCGAACTTCTTCAGGGCAACGAGACGGATTACATCACTTTCCGCTCGGCGCTTCTCAACCGTCCGGGACTTATACTCGCAGGCTTCAACGATTACTTCGGAGAAGGCAGAGTGCAGATGATCGGCAACGCGGAGTATTACTACATCAAATCGCTTCCGGAAGACAAAAAAGAGCAGGCGATAGAGATGCTTTTTTCCAAGCGCGTACCGTGCGTGATCTACACCCGCTCGATAAATCCGAGTTCTCTCGCGCTTGAAGTCGCTTCGCGTTACAACACGCCTGTCTTCCTGTCGCACAAGACGACTACGGCGCTGAATACAGACATAGCCGGATATCTCGAAAAACTGCTTGCTCCGATGCAGAGTGTGCATGCGACCTTCCTTGAGATCAGCGGTATCGGAGTGCTTCTGACAGGCAAAAGCGGACTAGGCAAGAGCGAGACCGCGCTCGAACTGATACACCGCGGACACAGGCTGGTCGGGGACGACGCCGTGATCGTAAAAAGGCTGGGAGATCAGCTTATCGGAACGGCTCCCGAGCGCATCAAATTCTTCATGGAAGTGCGCGGCATAGGGATCATAGACGTCAGGAGTCTTTACGGAGTGTCTTCCGTGCTTCCCGACAAGAGCATAGATATGGTAATTGAGCTGAGGCAGTGGAACGGCGACGCCGATTTCGACAGGCTTTGCAACGAAGAAAAGTATGAAGAGATCCTGGGCATAAGCGTGCCCAAACTCACGCTTCCCGTGATGCCGGGCAGAAACCTCGCCGTCGTCGTGGAAGTTGCGGCGCGCAATTACCGTATGAAGAAAATGGGGTACGACGCCGTGGCGGATCTTCTGAAAAATCAGAAGAAAAAAGGTGAATGATGACTGATTACGAAAAGATGAAACTCGCCGAAAAATACGACGAGGACTGCGATTGCATTGAAGAAGAGGAGGACCTCGACAGAGCGCAGGAATACGAGAGCGACGCCGAGGCTTTCAAGCGCAGATACAAAGAGTTTTATACGGATATAAAGCTCAGTCACAAGGAGGATTGGTGATATGCTGATGAACACGTTCTGGCAGGTATTCTGCCTTGTCGCCGGGTTGGGCGCCGCCGTCGTCAGTCCTTTCGTCGTGATGAAGACTTTCGGCAAATCGAGGGAGCGAGCGGAAAAATTCATGTACCGTCTCATGACGTTCGTGCTGGTATACAAGATCCTGCATTTCACGCTCATGCCCACGATATTCAGACAGGACGCAGTAAAGCTTATCCCGGTCGAGATCAGCTCCGTCAGCTATTTCCTGATGCCGATCGCATATCTTTCCGGTTCAAGGATACTCAAGGAAACGGGCAGGTTCGTAGGTTTTTTCGCAGGACTTGTTCAGCTTCTTGCAATGAGTATTTCTCCGGCTTCTTTCGTAAACAGCGACATGACCAACTTCACTTTTATCGAAAGCATCGTCATGCATTACTGTCTGTACCTGGGCGGTCTTATCTGGAACTTTACCATTGAACCGCTGCGTTACAAAGATCTGTGGAAGGCGCTGACGGGATTTCTGTTTATCCTGCTGTGGGGCACGCTCGCCGCATTCACATGGAGATACGATCACGTCAACAACAAGCCCGAAAACATAATGTTCATCCAGGAATGTGTGTTGCCCGACTTCCTGCTGATCCCGGGATTCGATCAGAACCATTTGTTTATCATAGAATATCTTGCCGTATTCTTCGTCTACATCGCCGTGCTTTACAAATTGTCGCGGCTTGCGTTCAGTCGGAGAAATCCTGAGCCGAGATCGCCGTGGGGCGGCGGCTCGTATAAAAGATATCTGAAAGAAAAAGACACTCTGCCGCTCAACTTCTACGGCATAAAAGAACACGTCGCTTACTATCTCCCGATAATCAAGGCGAGGGACGAAGGAAAAACGGCGGAAAAAGAGCCTGTCTCGGCAGGAGGGGAGAGCGTAGAAAAAACCGCCTGAACGTCTTTGAGTGAAAGGCTCCGGCAAATATGCCGCAAGGCGCTTTTGCGCAGGCTCGATATTGACAGAGTATTCCCCTTGCTATATAATAAAGAAAAAGCGTGAGGTTTAATTATGGATCAGAAAACGGACAATAAAGAAAGCGATTTCAAAGCAGTTCTGCGCGTAGCCGGGATTGCAGTCGCCGTCATAGGGCTGATAGCCACGCTGGCGGGGGTCGTCATGTTTATCGTCGGGGTTGAAAACACCACGGCGGCAACCGTTCTTTCCGTGGTCGGGATAGCGCTTGCGTTTGCCGGCGTAGCGGCGGCGGCGATCGGTACTAAAAAATCAAAAAAAGAGAACGCACCCAAGCCGGTCTGTTGTGCGTATTGCGGAGAGATCAATCCCCCGGGGAGCAAATTCTGCCGCAAATGCGGTAAACCAACCGTAAGGAAATGCGTGAACTGCGGCGCTGAACTGGACGCGGACGCAAAGTTCTGCAACGTGTGCGGGGTCAGAGTCAGAAACGACGGCTGACAGAAATATCTATAATAGAGAGATCAACAAAACCCGGTCCGTTCGAGCGGACCGGGTTTTTATTGTGTCATTATCGTTGCACGCGTCAAAGATTGCGGCTATGGCGAATCGGGGCAGTATCGTACAGATAAAATCTGCTATTCCGAAAATCAGACGAGTCGACGTACTTCAGATTTCCGACAAAAATCCCAGAAGGTGATCAAACTGCCTTTTTGTTAGTTTCTGAGAGAGAATAAGCAGTTCTTTCTGATTTTCGTTGAGAGATGTGCATGTTTCGTCTTCGCAGAAAAATTGCGACAAAGAAATATTGAAAGCCCGGCATATTGCGTCAAGAGAAGCGATGGAAGGAACCGCTTTGTGTAGGAACCAGGAAGAAATGGTTGATTGAGGAATACCCGATTCTTCACTCAGTTTGTATTCAGACCATTTTCTTGCGTCTCTGAGATATCTGATCTTATCCAATATATAGTCAGATTGCATGTCACACCTCCTAATACTTATATTCTTCGTATATTTTAAACGAAATATTGTTACAATTAATAATTTATTTCGCATAATCATTACGAATATTCGTAGTAAAACGGATATTTTATATTAATTTTGGAGGTTTTTTATGGCACGAATGACAAATTTTTCGTTCAGCGAATGGACTGACGGAGCAAGCGAAGAAGAAATAAAAGGGATGATAAAGACGGTCAGAGCAAGATTTTACATTTTCCTGCTTCTGGGACTCATACCTTTTCTGAATTTTGTATTTATGGGGTTGGCTGTTTATGTTATAATAATCTTTCCGTGCTCAAATCACGCGGACGTTCCGACGGAAGCAATCTGCTGAGATTACTGATGATACTTTACGGATGCATCATTTCCCGATAATCGAGGTGCAGATACTTTCCAGGATCAATAAGTTGTCTTCGTTGGTACTCGGCATCTGACGATCGGAGGGCAATATGGATTTTGAGATACTGGATCCTTTAAGAGAATATAAGATTTTTGAAGAAAATTTAAGAAACAACGCTACCGAATATGTGAACGCTCTGGTCAAGGAAACCGGAGTTGACGAAAATGCGAACGCTGCTTCGGTCGAAGAGTATATCGACGCGAGCGCGAGCGCAGACGCAGCGATCAAAAGGGCAAACAAGTCGAAGACAAAAAGAATTGTCGCGATTATTTTCATGATCATCGGTTTTCTTTTCGACATTTACGGCGCACTTTATTTTCTGGAACTTGTCAGTATTGAACCGTCTCTGTTTGTCGTGATACCTCTCATGGTCGTCGGACTCATTCTTGCGATCTCAATGATCGTTCTGATATGCGTGAAGCTGAACAAAGAGATCAGGGAAAGATAAGAGATAGCAAGACAACTTGTTGAAGACAGGGAGTCCAAACTTGACGAATGTTATGCTCAGGTTGCTCCTCTGAACTCCGCATTTTCCGACAATATGACGTTTGATCTTGTCAATAAAACGGTGCCGTTGATCAGACTTGACAAAAATCTCAGCGCATCAAGGAGTAAGTTTCTCAATGAAAATTACGATTTCGACGAGGATATGGAAGAAGATCAGTCCACAGCCGAGATTTTGTCAGGCACTCTGAACGATTGTCCGTTTTTTACCGAAAGATACATTTCGTACGGCATCGGCAGTAAATATTACGAGGGTTCGCTTGAGGTCGAATGGGTGGAATATGAGACAGATTCAGACGGCAACGTTTACGAGGTGAAAAAAAGCCAGGTGCTGAACGCGTGCATCGAGAAGCCTTACCGCGAATATTACGACGTGCCTGTTGAATGGGACGAATACCTGCCCGTGCAGAATTCAAAGACAATGTGTCTTGTGGAACTTGATCTTAATTCCCGCGAATTTTCAGAGATCGAGGATCAGGAAGAATTCCTTTCTCTCGTCAACAGCGTCAGAAAAGGGGATTGCGCTTACAGAAACGGCATTTTCGCATACGTCGGAGACATCACTAAAGATGCTGAAAGAGCTTTTGCAAAGTATAAAAAACAATAACATAAGGAGGAGAGCGCTATGGCAAACATGCTTGACGAAATGAACGACGAAACGTCGCAGGGAAGAGACGCCAGAGTGATAAACAAGCAACTTCCGATCACGGTCGGCAAAGGTTCACTGTTTTTCGAGATAATTCTGTGGGTGCTCGGTATTTTGCCCGGGATCATCTTTCTGATCATGAAAATCAAGGCTAAGAACAGATTGGACAGGCTTGAGCAGAACATTCAGTCAAATGCGTCGCAGATCGACAATTATCTTGAACAGAGAGTCATCATTCTGCGCAGTTGCGCGTCCTTGGTGAGCAAAGCGGTTGATCTTGACAAGAAGGTTTTCGCAGACGTCGCTGCATACAGAGCGGGGAGCAATCCGGACGCTGAAGTTGCAAGAGAACTGAAGGCGGGAGAGGTGGAAAGTATGAACAGAAGCCTGAATCTCGCATTTGAGCAGTATCCTGAATTGCAGGCGCATCAGTCTATTCAGGAAGCAATGCGTCAGAACTCTTATCTGCAGAGAGAGATCACCGCGGCGAGAGATCTGTATAACGATTCCGTATATCTCTGGAACAGCCTGATCAACCAGTGGCCTACGTATAAAATCGTTGCGGCGAAGAACAAGTTGACCACAAGGGTCCCGTTCAGCACGACCAACGAAATAAGACAGCAGGCAAGGGACGATTTCTTTGCAGACTCGACGTCAGGATTGAAAAGCTGAAACGAATCGGCTCGATAAGAAGCGCCGCGGGATGACGCCGCGGTGTTATTTTATTAAAAATCCCGAAGCCTTGCGGCAACGGGACAATCGTTTATATGATTTCTTAGCTATCATTCAACGAGATTTTCGTGTATCAGTTCGTATATGTTCAGGGCTTTGTCTGACCAGTGCTTGAACAGCCATTTTGCGGTGTTTCTGTTCTGAACGTTGAGCTTGAGTTCGAGCAGAGGAACGGTCACGCTCTCTATCTTGAGTAACACGGTGTAACTGCCGTCCGAATTCTTGTAGTAGTCTGAAGAATAATCCTGTTTTCTCCTGTAAATAAGCCTGTTTTTCTTGACGTGTTCGGTGATCGCGTCGCGCAGGGAAGAGGGGATCTCCGTGTAGAAATGTTGCAGACATTCTCTGCCGTCGCTCGTGATCGAGTAGTGCGCGATCGTTCCGCGCGGAGAAACGTTGGTCAGAAAATCGCTTGAAGCCAGTTCTGAAAAACTCTCTTTTGCATCAATATACGCCAGCCACTCGTTGGAGACTGCCATTTCGATTATTATGTCTTCTTTCATCGCGACTTCCATTTTGTCGAAAATGAAAAGAAGAATGACTTTGTTGAGAGCTTTAGCGTCAAGCATGGTTATCAGACGTATATGAACGGGGTGAGTTGTTCGAGAAGATCGTCGCAGTCGGAACTGTAAATTTCAAGAACTACGGGTTTGTTGAGGTCGAGAGAGAAAAGACCGAGGATGGATTTCGCGTCGACGACGTATCTGCCGCTCCTTATGTCAGCGTCATAGTCGTACGCGGATATGATGTTGACGAATTTTTTAACGCTCTCGGTCGTGTTGAGAAGCAAACTTACTGATTTCATAATGTACACTCCGAAAAAATTGTTCTTAAATATTATAATTAAACCTCGGCGCTTTTGCAATGGTTTAAACGATTTTCTCAAAATTTTACATTTTCAGGGGCGTATTCGTGTGGCAAGAGAGAACGGCGAGCCTGATTTGCTTGCAATACTCGCTCCGCAAGGGTATAATATATAAATAAGGTTATTATTACTCCGCGCAGGAGTGAAGAGGAGATTTTATGGCAAACGAAAGCGTGATGCAGGCGTATACCGGGCTCGTTGCCAGGTGCAACGATTTTTCCAAGGGCAGATTTATTATGGCGGGCAACGCGATAAAAGGGATTTTGCGTTATCTTGCCGCGAATCCGTCGCTTATGGGTTACGTCGCAAAATGCAACACGGGGGTGGATTACAAGAAGGAGTTCCAGGCGGCGATAGTCGGCAATTCCTTCAAGCTTCCCGCGTCTTCGAGGGGAGTAGTCGCGCTCGTCACCGGGCTTCTGTACGAGTTTGACAGAGGGACTCAGAGCCTGCACAAATTCCTCAAGACTTTTTTTAAATCTGACGACATAGATCAGTCCTTCAGGATGTTCTGCAACAGCGTGATCGCGGCATACGTGCTTGCGTTCAAAAACGTGCTGGACGAGAAGGAGGACGACAAACAGGCGAGATTCGGAGAGGGAGATTTCGTCGTTCAGGACATCGTCAAGGAAAACGTCGTGCCATATATCACGTCTTTGACGGAACTTGTCGTTTCGGACGAAAGACTTTCAGATGAGACTAAGGACGATTACATAACAATGCTTGAAGGGCTTTATTACGCTTTCGAGATCGCAAGCGCGAAGATGGTGAAAGTGGTGTGGCTCGGTCTCAGATCTGTGATGGACGGCTACCGCAGCGCTTATTCTTATCTTGACGGGATGCAGGCGCTTATGCAGACATACGCACTGATATGACAAAAAAATTCAGGATATTGTGCAAACCTGAGGCGGCGAAAGCCGCCTTTTTTCATCATCCGACCGTTTAAAAAATCACATCAAGGTAACACTTTATGGTATAAAAAGCCAAAATTCCGTGTTTTGAGTTGCTAAATAAGGATATTACTGGTAAAATAGTAAAACACCTACCATCCGGAGGGAGCATATGCAGGATGAACAGAACGCAATTGTCTCTGAGGAGATTTCAGACAATGTCGGACAGGGCGCGGGAGAGCAATTAAAAGTCGCAAAGCACAAGGGCTTTACCAGCAAGATAGGCTTCGTGCTGGCGGCGGCAGGTTCCGCGGTGGGTCTCGGCAATCTCTGGAGATTTCCTTATCTTGCCGCAAAATACGGCGGCGGGATCTTTTTGCTCGTCTATATCGCGCTCGCGGTCACTTTCGGTTTCAGCCTGCTCGTGCTTGAAATAGGGATCGGGAGACTGACGGGGAAGGACGTCATCGGCGCATTCTCCAAGCTCAACAAAAAGACGAAATGGTTCGGGTTCGTCAGCCTTGTCGTCCCGGTGATGATCGTGCCTTACTACTGCGTTATCGGCGGCTGGGTCACGAAATATCTGTTCGCTTATATTTCCGGCGACGGCACGACCGGCGCTATGACGGGAGAGAACGCCGCGCTTTATTTCAACAATTTCATTTCTTCGCCGTGGCAGCCGATAGTGTTTTTCATCGTATTCGCTTTGCTGTCTTTTGCGGTCGTAATTTTCGGCGTGCAGAAGGGAATCGAGAAGATAGGAAAGATACTGATGCCTCTTCTCGCCGTACTTTCGGTGGGTCTTGCCATTTTTGCAATGTGTCAGAAAGGCGCGCTTGAGGGCGTGAAGTATTTTCTCGTGCCCAAACTCGAAGGCGTAAATATCGCGGAAGTTTTCCTTGCCGCGCTGGGGCAGTTGTTTTATTCGATGTCTCTCGCGATGTGTATTATGATCACATACGGCTCGTATATGAAAAAAGACGCCGACATTCAGAAGTCCGCGCGTCAGATAAGCGTTTTCGACACATGTTTCGCTATTGTCGCCGGACTGATCATCATTCCGTCCGTGTTCGCGTTCGCTTCCTCTCCGACAGACGTGATGCAGAGCAGCGGCCCTACGCTCATGTTCGTGTCTCTGCCCAACGTATTCAGCCAGATCCCGGGCGCAGGCATAATCGGCGCGCTGTTCTTCCTGCTTGTACTGTTTGCTGCGCTTACGTCGGCGATATCGCTGATCGAGGCGATCGTCGCGGTGCTGAGAGAAAATCTGGGTATGAAAAGATGGGTGGCATGTCTCGTCGTCTTCGGCGTGGTGCTCCTTCTCGGCATACCTTCGGCGCTCGGTTTCGGGGTGCTCAAAGTGCTTTCGATAGGAGATATGACGCTTCTTGACATTTTCGATTATGTCAGCAACAGCATACTTATGCCTCTCGTTGCGATCGGAACGTGCGTGATAGCCGGTTATTTCGTCAACTTCAGGGCGATCAAGGACGAAATAGGGCTGAGGGTAAACAGCTTCAGAGACAGATATTTTACCGTTATGATAAGGTTCGTTGCGCCTGTGTGTATGCTTCTCATACTTATATTCAACATTATAGGTCTGTAAGACAGGTTTCCGATAAATACTAAGCGCGGCACAGTGATATGCCGCGCTTTTTTAACGTTAAAATTTCCTGACAAAACCTCTTTGCCGCCGGGAAAAAAATGCGGGAAGAAGAGTTTTCTGCAAATTGCCTAAAAAAAGCCGCGCTGTCAGAGCGCGGCTTGCGTTTTCTTCTGCGGTCGTGCCGTATCAGCCGTGAATGCCGGGATTTTCGAGATCGGTGTGATCGTCGATGCTCGCAAGGTAGGCAAGAGTGGTCTTTACGCAACCGTCTATGCCGATCTGTCCGCTGTCGAGGCAGAGGTTGTGATTTTCTGCCATGCCCCATTTCTGATAGGTGTAAAACTCATAATATTTCTTGCGCTTCTTGTCGATCTTCTTGACGTGGGCTTCCATTTTTTCAGGTTCGATGCCCAGATTGAGCGCGTTCTTGCGCGCCACGCGTTTCTTGAGATCTGCGTGCACGAAGATCTTGACAGAATCTTCGAGGATCGCGTCCGCGCATCTGCCAAGAATAACGCACGGACCTTTCTTTGCCAGTTCTTTTATCGCGTTGCTTTGCGCTATGTAGATCTGATCTGACATGGGCATGAAATACGTGGAATAGAACACGCCCGAAAGCATTGAAGGCGCGCTTTCTTCGTGATGTTGAAGAAATTCTTCGCACATAGCAGTGCCCTGAGCCGCAAGGGCGATCAGTTCTTTGTCGTAAAAGGGAATGCCGAGTTCCTGCGCAAGCTTTATGCCGAATTCTCTGCCTCCGCTGCCGAACTGACGGCTTATTGTGATGACTTTATCCATTTTTCCTCTCCTTATCATAGTCTCTGATTATATTAAAACACCCTGAACAGAAGTTGTCAATATGTGTATTTGATTTTGTTTTGTGTACGTGTTTAAAAATGTATAAATGCAAGATATTACACAAATGTCTTATACAAAATATTTTTGTTAACAATATTGACAAAAATAGCTGCAAGGTATAAAATATAACTATTAATAAACAAAGGAGGAAAGTTATGAAGTATACAATTTTGCAGTGTGTACCCAAAGAAGCAGAAAAGAAGCTCAATGCTCTTGCTGCTCAGGGTTGGAAAGTTGTGGCACAGAGCGAAAGTACCTGGGAAATCAACAAATGTTTCGGTTTTTCCAATACTATCGATTCGATTATCAACATTACGTTGGTAAAAGAAGACTAAGTCTTTACGCGGCGCGAAATACGCGCCGCAAATTTTTATGAAAAAAGCGACAAGACACATATTTATAGTTATTGTTTATATATTTTTCTGGCCGTTTCTTCTTTACAAAAAAGAGGGGAATACAAGCTATAATATAGAAGACGGCACGATCATAGTAAGCAATCATTATTCAAATCTCGACGCGTTTTTCATCTATCTCGTTTACGGCAGGAAAAAGAAGATATGGTTCGTTGCGGACAAAGATCTGAAGCAGAGATTTTTTCCCAGAATCATTGCTTCTTTGTTCGATTGTCTATATGTAGAACAGGAAAAGCCCAACCTGGGATTTTTCAAACAGGCAACGAAGATACTTTCAGACGGGGGAGTGGTGTGTATTTTTCCTGAAGGATTTGTAAACCCCAGAAAATACGGATTTTTCGACTTTAAAGCGTCCTATATATTGCTTGCCGAAAAGAGCGACGCAAAAATTCTGCCTGTATATCTGTATCCCGATCTCACAGCGTTCAAGAGAAGCAGGATTTATATCGGAACTCCCGTGAGCATGCAGGAATACGGGAAGTATACCGACAGGGACGAGGCAAGTGCGTATATCCAGAGTATGATTATGGAATATGCCTCTGAAATCAATTGATAAACTTTATATCCTGACGTGTTTTTCAAAAATTTTATCATATTTAAAAATTAATATTGCCTAGCCGCGTCTGATTTGATATACTGGACATATGGTGTATTCCGCTTTTGCGGCGCACTTCGGAGGTAATATGGAAAATTTGCGCGATTGCTTTGTGATGAACGACGGCAATAAGATCCCTTGCGTAGGATACGGTACTTTCAAGATCGCGGACGACGATTCCGCATACGCTTGTGTGCGTGAAGCGCTGAACCTCGGCTACCGTCATATCGACACCGCTTTTATTTACGGCAACGAAAAGGGCGTGGGCAAGGCGATCAGAGACAGCAAGGTAAACAGAGAGGACGTTTTCGTCACAAGCAAACTGTGGGGAACGGACAGAGGATATAAAAGTGCGCTCGACGGATTCAAGAAGTCGCTTGACAATCTCGGACTTGATTATATCGATCTTTTTCTGATCCATTGGCCTGCAAACGCGAAGAATTACAGCGACTGGCAGAAGATCAACAGTGACACATGGAAGGCGTTTGAAGAAATAAAGGCGAGCGGAAAGGTCAGGAGCATAGGTCTTTCCAACTTTTTGCCGCACCATATTCTCAGCATACTTGACAGCTGTACGGTCAAACCTGCCGTCGATCAGATAGAAATGCACCCGGGGTATCCTCAGTTCGACACGGTCGCGTTCTGCAAGGAAAACGGCATCCTGATAGAAGCTTACCGTCCGCTCGGCAGAGGGGAAGTGCTTGAAAACGACGAGATAGTCGCGATGGCGCACAAGTACGGCAAAACGCCGGCTCAGCTTGCCGTGAGATGGGCGCTTCAGCACGGCGCGGTGCCGCTGCCCAAGTCCGTTCACGGCGACAGGATGGCGGAGAATGCAGATGTGTTTGACTTTGAGATCACACCTTCGGATATGTATTTCATAGATTATATGCGTCCTTTCGGCGGCAGAGGTCAGCACCCGGACGAAGCGGATTTCTGATCGCGTCAAAACAAGGATATATCCTCCCGGAAACGGGAGGTTTTTTTCAGGGGAAGAATCGCGTCTTCTTGTCGCGCGGACGAAAAACTGAAGTTTTGCGTCGTCGGCGAGGAGCATAAGATCCACGCGTTTCAACTTTGACAGAATTTAAAAAAATACCTTAATTTAAGGATACGTATTGACAGTGTGCGCCGATGCGTGTTAGTATTATTTAGACGGATCACGGAAGAAGGAAAATCATGTACGCAAAGAGAATCGCAAGACGCATAAATTTCTGCAACAACGGGATTACGTTTTCCTTTTCTTTTTCAACTGAGTTTGTCACAGCCTTCAGGGTTGTGATTTTTTTATAAGGAGGCTTTTATGCAGGAAAATTCAAAATCCAACGTCTTTAAAAAGGCGTGGAACGCGATCAGACTGGAAAACGGCAAAGAGTATCTGCTGGCTGTACAGCACCTGTTCGCGATGTTCGGAGCTACCATTCTCGTACCGCTCCTGACGGGCATGAACGTATCCGTTGCGCTCGTCACGGCAGGTCTCGGAACTCTTCTGTTCCATATCATAACAAAAGGCAAAGTGCCCGTATTCCTCGGCTCCAGCTTTATGTTCATCTCGTGCGTTGCGATGTATACGCTGAATTCTAACGGATTACCCACTCAGGAGGGGGTTCAGACCGCTCAGGCAGGTATAATCTTTGCCGGTCTGATGTACTTCCTGTTCTCGTTGCTCGCATACTTTGTCGGCGCGGAGAGAATCAAGAAGGTGTTCCCGCCGGTGGTCACCGGACCTGTCATAATCCTTATCGGTCTTGGGCTTGCAAGCACGGGTATCAACGACGCAAGCGGCGCAAGCGCGGCAAATTTCGGACCCACGTGGCTCTGCTGGATAATCGCCGCGTTTACGGCAGCGGTGGTTATACTGTTCAACGTTGTGCAGTTCAAGAAGAACAAGGTGCTGAAAATATTCAATATAATCCCGATTCTCGTCGGCATTGTCTGCGGTTACGTGCTCTGCGTGATCCTTCATTTCTGCGGCGCGGTAAAGATGGATTTCAACGGAATAGTCAATGCGCACTGGTTCAATATTCCTTACGTTTCCAAGGACGCCAACGGCATACAGTTTTTCAGCCTGCCCAGCTTTAAGAACTGGGGCGCGGTGCTGTCTATCGCGATAGTCGCGATCGTTCCGTTCATGGAGCATATCGGCGACATTACGACCAACGGCGCGGTCGTGGGCAAGGATTTCTTCAAGGATCCCGGTCTGCACAGGACCCTTCTCGGCGACGGTGCGGCGACCGTCCTTGCAGGCTTCCTCGGCGGTCCGTGCAATACGACTTACAGCGAAAACACCGGTGTGCTTGCCACCACAGGCAATTACAATCCCAAGATCCTCAGATGGACTGCGGCATTCGCGATATTCCTCGGGTTCTTCGGCAAATTCGGCGGCTTCCTGCAGACTATCCCTGTGCCCGTACGCGGCGGCATTGAGATCATTCTTTACGGCATGATATCAGCTATCGGTCTGCGCACCTTAGCGGCTTCCAAGGTGGATATGACCAAGTTCCGCAACATCATAGTCGTTGCGCTGATACTCGTCATCGGCATCGGTATAGTCGTGAACGGCGGCATCAACATCAGGTTCTCCGATACGGTCAGCATGAACCTTTCAGGCGTATTCGTCGCAACGATAGTCGGCATCGTCGCCAATGCGATCCTGCCCAAGATCAAAAACGAAGTCAGAAATATGGGCAGCGAAGAAGATATCGCGGCGGCAAAGATAGCTTACGGCGAAGCGACTGAAGAGAACGTAAAGACTTCTGACGAAGAAAACGACGGGGACGGCGCTTCTGCCGGTACCGCAGAAGGAACGGCTCCTTCGGCAGAGGGAGAGACCGTCGAAGGAAGCGCGGCGGACGAACTTTCGGTCGGAAAAGAGTAGTAATAACGAAAGCGGATAAAAAAGAGATCTTCAAGGACTGAAGGTCTCTTTTTCCGTTCCTTGACTTATCTTCCGCTATAGTTTATAATATCGATATAAAACGTTATTTCCGGCATTTTTAATGCTTGAGAGGTGGAATTATGCGAAAATTCGTATCCGTAACGGCTTGCGTCATCCTCGCGCTGATTGCGCTTGTTCTGATCGTCGTCGCAGCATACGTATGTTACGTCGGTCTTACGTACGAAAGAATACCTGACAATACGTCCGTCAGAATAGAAAACAATCAGACTGCCACCGTCGGAAAGGGAACGGAATACACCATTGCGACTTACAACGTCGGTTTCGGCGCGTATAATCATGAATTCTCGTTCTTCATGGACAGCGGTACGATGAAGGACGGCACAAAGGTCACCGGCAAGAACAGCAAGGCGGCAAGCAAAGAAGTCGTGATGACCAATATCAACGGTTCTGCCGGACTTATCAGCGAAGGCAATTACGATTTCGTACTTCTTCAGGAAGTGGATCTTGATTCTACCAGGAGCTTCCACGTCAATCAATACGATATATTCAACAAGGCGTTTGCTGATATGTCGCGCAATTACGGCATATGCTACGACAGCGCGTATCTGTTTTATCCTATAACCGATCCTCACGGAAAAAGCCTTACGGCGCTTGCTTCTTACAGCAGGTTCGCTATGGATTCCGCGATCAGGAGGCAGTATCCGCTTGCGACGGACATAAGCAAATATTTCGACCTTGACAGATGCTTTGTCGTCACGCGTTATGCGCTCGAAGGCGGCAGTCAGCTTGTCGTGGTCAACAGTCATATGTCGGCTTACGACGAGGGCGGCACTGTCAGACAGCAACAGCTTGAAGTGCTCAACGCTTTCCTTACAGAAGAAAAAGAGAAGGGAAATTACGTGATCGTAGGAGGAGATTTCAATCACGATATTGCCGCGAGCGACGGTCTGTTTGAGACAGAACAGCTGTGCCCGGACTGGGTGTTCACTCTGACCGACGAGGATCTTGCAGACGGTTTCAGGTTCGTCGCGGACGTGAACGTACCTACGTGCAGGAGCACGGATATTACGTATGAAAAGGGGGTAAACTACACGGTCGTTCTGGACGGATTCATTGTGTCAGACAACATTGAAGTCGTGAAATGCGAAAATATCGACAACGATTTCACTTACAGTGATCACAATCCGGCAACGATGACATTCAAACTGCTATGAATATATACGAAAAGATAATGCTGATTGCTTTCGGCGCGATGACTCTGGTCACGTTCATCGTGTTCGCGGCGGACAAAATAAAAGCAAAAAACGGAATGTGGAGAATACCCGAAGCGGTACTTCTCGGTTGCAGCTTTTTTCTCGGCGGAGTAGGCGGCTTGCTCGGGATGGCGATATGCCGGCACAAGACGAAGCACTGGTATTTCATCTTGCTCGTGCCGTTGTTTGCCGTAATATCGGTCGCAGCTGTCGTGCTTACTTTTATCTACACCTGATCCTGTGCCTGTCGGCTGAAGGGAAGAGGTCAGATAACGCAACTTAATACTTATTTCTGCTTTGCGGATTTCAGATCCACACGGACTGCGACGCACGTAAACACGTTTTTCGCTAACGTGTGCGCCTTGGGAAATAAGTCGGAAATTCAGACGTACCGGGGACGCGAATGGAATATGCAAAGGAGTTAAATGAGAAAGAAAAACCCGAATAAAAGAGACGAATTGCTCGTTATATGTTACGACTGTTTTTGCAAAAACGGTATCGAAGGCACTTCTACCAAAATGCTTGCCGAAGCCTGTGGGATGAGCTCAGGCAACATCTTTCATTATTTCGGCACAAAAGACGAGATAATCATTGATTCGACCGCGTATTGCATGGCGAAAGTCGAGGACGAATTTATGGAACAGGCGCCTGAAAACTTTGACGATATCGTGAGATTTCTCCACGAGATCCCTTACTGGACGGCGAAAAAACACGGGGAGAAGTACAGATTCATGTATCAGGTCTACACGTCTCCGAAGTACCGCAAATACGGCACGGAATTTTTCAAGGGCGTAACGAAACGCTATACGGATTACGCCAAGGAACTTGAACCCAAACTCGGGATACCGTGGCAGATAATTCAGCCGTTGATCTATTCTTTCGTCAGCGCAAGCGTCCATTACGCGTTGTTTGAAGACGAGGATTATCTGTTGCCGCAGATCAGGCTGATCGAAGCGGCGCTCCCGATACTCAATGAGAAATTTGCTAAAGAGAAGAACTGACTGAAAAGTTGTAAGCGCAGCGAAAAATCTGATTCCGCAGAATCTTTACGGACACTGAAAACCGCCCCGAAGGGCGGTTTTTTGTGTGAAACGGTAAAAAAAGACTGTCCTTCCGGACAGCCTTTTTTATTGACATAAAGTTTACGCCATAGCCTTTTCGACCGCGACAGCGCACGCAACGCTGGCGCCGACCATCGGGTTGTTGCCCATACCGATAAGACCCATCATTTCGACGTGAGCCGGAACGGAAGAGGAGCCTGCGAACTGAGCGTCGCTGTGCATACGACCCATGGTGTCGGTCATGCCGTAGCTTGCGGGACCCGCAGCCATGTTGTCCGGGTGGAGAGTACGGCCGGTGCCGCCGCCGCTTGCGACGGAGAAGTACTTCTTGCCGTTCTCGACGCACCATTTCTTGTAGGTGCCTGCGACCGGGTGCTGGAATCTGGTCGGGTTGGTGGAGTTGCCGGTGATGGAAACGTCTACCTTCTCGTGCTTCATGATCTCAACGCCTTCAACGACGTCGTCAGCGCCGTAAACTCTTACCTTGCTGCGTTCGCCGTCGCTGTAAGAAGTCGTGTTGACGATCTTCAACTCACCGGTGTAGTAATCCAGTTTGGTCTGAACGTAGGTGAAACCGTTGATACGGCTGATAATCTGAGCCGCGTCCTTGCCGAGACCGTTCAGGATGACCTGGAGAGGCTCCTTTCTGACCGTGTTTGCGGTACGCGCGATACCGATCGCGCCTTCAGCCGCCGCGAAGGATTCGTGACCCGCGAGGAAAGCGAAGCACTTGGTCTGTTCTCTGAGAAGCATTGCGGCGAGGTTGCCGTGTCCGAGACCGACCTTTCTCTGATCCGCAACGGAACCGGGGATGCAGAAGCTCTGCAGACCGATGCCGATAGCCTCAGCCGCGTCGCTTGCCTTGTTGCAGCCCTTCTTGATCGCGACCGCGCAACCGACGGTGTATGCCCAGACTGCGTTTTCGAACGCGATGGGCTGGATGCCTTTTACGATGCTCTCAACGTCGATGCCTTTGTCGAGGCAGACTTTTCTTGCGTCTTCGAGATCCTTGATGCCGTATTCGGCGAGGCACTTGTTGATTTTGTCTATTCTTCTTTCGTAACTTTCAAACGTAACTGCCATAAGTCTGAACCTCCTTATTCTTTGCGCGGGTCGATCTTCTTGACCGCTTCTGCGTATCTGCCGTAGCTCTTGGTGTGCTTCTTGACAGCTTCGTTGGCGTCCATGCCGTTCTTGATGTCTTCCATCATCTTGCCCAGGTTGACGAACTCGTAGCCGATGACCTGGTTGTCCTTGTCGAGACCGATGTGGGTGACGTAGCCTTCAGCCATTTCGAGGTAACGCACGCCTTTTGCGTTGGTACTGTACATCGTGCCCACCTGAGAGCGCAGACCTTTGCCGAGGTCCTCAAGGCCGCTGCCGATGTTGAGACCGTTTTCGGAGAAAGCGGACTGGGTACGACCGTAGACGATCTGCAGGAACAACTCTCTCATCGCGGTGTTGATCGCGTCGCAGACGAGGTCTGTGTTCAGCGCTTCGAGAATGGTCTTACCGGGCAGTATCTCAGCCGCCATAGCAGCGGAGTGGGTCATGCCGGAGCAACCGAGGGTCTCGACGAGAGCTTCTTCGATCACGCCGTTCTTGACGTTGAGAGACAGCTTGCAAGCGCCCTGCTGGGGTGCGCACCAGCCTACGCCGTGGGTGAAACCGCTGATGTCCTTGATCTCTTTCGCCTGAACCCATTTAGCTTCTTCGGGAATAGGAGCCGGACCGTGATTCGCGCCTTTGGCAACTTTGCACATATTCAGAACTTCACGTGAATATTCCATTAGGAAAATCCTCCTTAAAAATTTCTTTCTGCTTCTTGGATTATATCATATAGTGAAAAAAATATCAAAGAAAAATCAGCGTTGTCTGTAAAAAATATGCGCGGTATGCACGCCCGTGAAAAACGCAGAACGGCTGTGAAGTTAATCGCGCGCCCTTTACGGGCGTTTATGTACGTCTTGAGACGGGGAAAGGGGAGCGCAGAGCCGTCAGTCCGGCAGTACGATCCCCGTCGAGCCTATCGCGTAGTACTCGTATACGTCGCTGCTTTTGTCCTTTGAATTTTCAATGCTGAGCACGATCGAATCTGCTTTTGAACAGTTGAGCACGATTTCGTAACCGTTCATATCTCCGAAAAGGGTCTCAGCGTTTTCTTCAAAGTCCTGAGCGAAATTCTCTTCGTCGTAATCCGTGCCGAAATATGTCTGATAGATCTGTCTGTACGCCTGCTTGAAAAATTGCTCCGGGTCTACCGAAAACATGAGTTTTTTGCCCGGGATCTCTCTGAACTGCGAAGGATCGAGCTTGTTGTAGACAAGACCGCACGCGGTGTTTATCGTCGCGACGTACTTGTCCGCGTCGGCGTCTTCTATGTCTTTCCATATCCCTTCGCTGTACTCTCTGTTGTTGCCGTTGTCAAAAACGTAATAAACGGTGTTGGTGTGGCTTTCTCCGACGTGCGTGGAAGAATAGTAGAGCGCGCCGTCTTTTTTGACGTAGCGAATCACGTCGTCCGGCCGCACGTTGGTTTTCAGTGTGAAGTTGTCAAGCGACAGGAAGTCTTCGGGGGTGAAATTTGCGTAGGCGGTCTCGCTTTTCGAGCAGCCCCACAGCGCCAGCGCCACAACTGCCAGAAGAAGGACCACAAGCAATGCCGTATAGTTGTTGTTTCTTTTCATAACGCACCTCTCTTCGCGGTTATCGTGCGCAATTTGCGCCCGAATATTCGCCGTTACGGTTTTTCGGTGAAACCTGAGACCGCATAAAGAGTTTTTTGTCCGCGTTCACGCAAAATATCGCGAAAAGCTCATTTTAAACGGCAAAAAAAAGAAAATATCGTTTTACAACATAAAAAAAGGGTGGTATAATTATTGCAAACGTATAAAAACAAGGAGACAAATATGAACGGTACGAACATAATGGACACGCTGAAAGCCAGAGGTTTCATCAAACAGGTGGTTTTCGAAGACGAGCTTTACGAGATGCTCGGCAAGGAGAGCGTTCCGTTCTATATAGGTTTCGACCCGACCGCGGACAGCCTGCACGTGGGACATTTTCTCGCGCTGATGGCGATGAGTCATATGCAGAAGGCGGGTCACAAACCCATAGTCCTCATCGGCGGCGGCACAGGCAAAATAGGAGATCCGTCCGGCAGAACGGATATGCGCCGCATGATGACCAACGAGACTATAAATCACAACTGCGAATGTTTTAAAAAGCAGATGTCCAGGTTTTTCTCTTTCGAAGGAGAAAACGCGGCGATCATGGTCAATAACGCCGACTGGCTGGACAATCTCAACTTCCTTCAGTTCATGAGAGATATCGGCGCGAGCTTCTCGGTCAACAAGATGCTGACTGCGGAATGTTTCAAGACGCGCATGGAAAGAGGACTTTCTTTCTTCGAGTTCAGCTATATGCTTTTGCAGGCGTACGACTTTTTGTATCTGTTCAAGCATTACGGCTGCAAGCTGGAATGCGGCGGCGACGACCAGTGGTCGAACATACTCGCGGGCGCAGACCTGATCAGGAGAAAAGAGGGCGCTCCGGCGTTTGCCATGACATTCCAGCTCCTCACCACAAGCGAGGGTAAGAAGATGGGCAAGACGCAGGCAGGCGCGGTATGGCTTGATCCCGCAAAGACCTCTCCTTACGACTTCTACCAGTACTGGAGAAATACCGCGGACGCGGACGTTGAAAAGTGTCTTAAACTTCTGACCTACGTCGACCTCGACGAGATAGCGGAACTTTGCAGATATAAGGACGAGCGCATCAACGTGGCAAAGGAAAGACTGGCTTACGAAGTCACCGCGATCGTGCACGGCAAAGAAGAGGCGGAAAAGGCTCAGGCTCAGGCGAGAGCGGCGTTCGGCGGACAGGGCGACGATATGCCCGAAGTGACCGTTGCAAAAGGCGTAAACAACATCATCGACATCATGTGCGCGGTCGGCGTCTGCAAATCAAAGAGCGAGGCGAGAAACCTGATCACCGGAGGCGGCGTCAAGGTGGACGAAGAAAAGGTCGACGCTTTCGATTATACCGTCGGTGACGAGAAACTTGCCGGGGGCGTGATCCTGCACAAGGGCAAGAAGGTGCACGTCAGGGTCAAAGCTCAATGAGAGGATCCTACTATTGCGTAAAGGGCGGCAGCGAGCGCGAGACCGTGATCAACAGGTCGCGTTTCATCACGACGCTTATGCCGATCGAAAGCGCGGAGCAGGCTTTTGAAGAGATAAAGAAAATATCCAGAAAATATTCGGACGCGACCCACAACTGTTACGCGTTCGTGTCCAACAGGGAAAATACCGAGCAGAGATTTTCCGACGACGGAGAACCTCAGGGCACGGCGGGGATGCCTATGCTGGAAGTGCTGAAAAAACGCAATTTCAGAATGATCCTCGCGGTGGTGACAAGATATTTCGGAGGGATAAAGCTGGGCGCCGGCGGGCTTGTCAGCGCGTATTCGGGATGCGTTGCGGACGCGCTTTCGCAGGCTGAAACGGCGAGGTTCGATTACGCGCGTTTCGGGAAAGTTGTCTGCGATTATACGGATTTCCGCAGGCTGTCCGACGAAATAGAGAGAGAAGCTCAGATCATTTCCACGGAGTACGGAGACGGAGTTGAGATCTCGTATGCCGCGGAGGAGAGCAAAGCGGATAAACTCAAAGAAAAACTGACCGATCTGTCCTCGGGCAAAGCGCTTATAACTTACACGGGCGAAGGATATTTCGGTTTTGACAAATAAGAAAACAAATTACGGGGTGGTTTTATGAAGATAACCAAATCAACAGTTCTGAAGCAAAAACCCGACTTTTCCAAACTGGGTTTCGGTAAATATTTTACCGACCATATGCTGGTAATGGAATACGAAAACGGTGCGTGGAAGGAGCCGGAGATCGTTCCTTACGCTTCTTTCCCGATGGCTCCCGCGACCAACGTTCTGCATTACGCGCAGAGCATCTTCGAGGGCGCGAAGGCGTATAAGAACGACGAGGGGAAAATTACCGTTTTCCGTATCGACGACAACTTCGTCAGAATGAACAATTCGGCAAAGAGAATGTGCATGCCTCAGTTTGACGCCAACGTCGTGAAGCCCGCGCTGTTCGAATTGCTCAAGCTTGAGAGCGACTGGATCCCGACCAAGCCGGGCACCGCGCTTTATATACGTCCGTTCATGTTCGCGAACGAGGAAGTTCTCGGCGTTCACGCGAGCAAAAAATACGTGTTCTGCATAATCCTGTCGCCCGTCGGCAGTTATTACGCTCACGGTCTCGAGCCTACAAAGATACTCGTTGAGGACACTCTGGTCAGAGCGTTCATCGGCGGTACCGGCGAAGCTAAATGCTCGGGCAACTACGCTTGCTCGCTGCTCGGCGGCGAAAAGGCTAACGCGCTCGGCTACGACCAGGCGCTGTGGCTTGACGGAAAAGAGCACAGGTACGTCGAAGAAGTGGGCAGCATGAACATCTTCTTCGTGATCGGCGACGAGGTCGTCACTCCTCAGCTTGTCGGCAGCATCCTGCCCGGCATAACCAGAAAGAGCTGCCTCGAAGTCCTCAAAAAGTACGGCTACAAGGCAAGCGAGAGAAGGATCTCGATAGAAGAAGTCGTAAAGGCTTATGAAGACGGCGCCCTCAAAGAGTGCTTCGGCACCGGCACCGCGGCGGTCATTTCTCCTGTCGGCGTCATCGGCTACAAAGGCAAGGATATGGTCGTCAACGGCGGCAAGATGGGCGAGATCACCGCGTTCCTATACGACAAGATCACCGGTATCCAGCAGGAAAAATATCCGGACGAATTCGGCTGGGTCACTCAGATCAACTGAAAGTAAACAGTTCAGACTAAAGCCGCGCCGCCTGAAAAATGGCGGCGTTTTCTTTGAAAGCGACTTTTTCATGTTTGCATAATAATAAAAGAAGGGCGCGCAGATTTTTGCGCGCCCGTGTTTGTTTTTTTGTATTTTAAAGTCAGCGGTACCGGCGTTTTGCGCCTGATGATTCACACGTTCCAGCCCTTCGGGGTGAATATCTCGTGGAAAGTGCGCACCGCGTATCTGTCTGTAAAACTTGCGATATAATCGCCTACCACGCGGTCTTTCGGAGTGGTCTCCAGAAGTGAGCGGAAGAAGGCGGGGAGTTCTTCGGGATGAGTCATGTAATGATCGAAAAGAAGCTCGATGAGCGCAAGCGTCTTTTTTTCTTCGGCTTTTGCGATCGGGTTGGTGTACACGCTTGCGAACATGAACTTGTGCAGCTTCAGGTGCAGGGCTTCAAAGTCCGGAGACTGCTTCACGTAAGGCTTGCCGAAGCTGTTGTTCACGATGTCGAGAATAAGGCTGTTGATCCTTGCGCTTTTGCTGTGACCCAGAAGTTCGGTGCAGTCTTTGGGCAGATCTTCTTCTTTCAGCACGCCGGCAAGGATCGCGTCCTCGATGTCGTGATTTATGTAGGCGAACCTGTCTGCGTATTTTATGATCTCGCCTTCCAAAGTAGCGGGCTTTCCGCTGAACTTGTGGTTGACTATGCCGTCTTTGACTTCAAAGGTAAGATTGAGACCTTTGCCGTCGTTTTCCAGAAATTCGACGATCCTGAGACTCTGTTCGTTGTGCGAGAAACCGCCTTCTATCAGTTTGTCAAGCACGCTTTCGCCGGCATGTCCGAACGGAGTGTGCCCGAGGTCGTGACCTAGCGCTATCGCTTCGATCAGGTCTTCGTTGAGATTCAATGCGCGCGCTATCGTCCTGCCGATCTGAGCCACTTCGAGCGTGTGCGTCAGGCGGGTGCGGTAATGATCGCCTTCCGGGGAAATGAAAACCTGAGTCTTGTGTTTAAGCCTTCTGAACGATTTGCTGTGCACGATCCTGTCGCGGTCGCGCATAAAATCCGTGCGCAGGGGGCATGGCTTTTCTTCGCGCTTTCTGCCTTTAGTCATGTCTGAGCGGCAAGCGTAAGGACTGAAAAACGCGGCTTCTTTTTCGTAAACCGTCTTTTTAAAATCTTTCATGATTTTATTATACAGAACGCGCAGGTAGATGTAAAGGGGCAAAAAGTGTGAAAACGGCGATTTTTTTATAAAAAAGCCGTTATTTTAATGCTGTTTTTACAAAACTGTGGTAAGTTGGAACGGTAGCGGGGATAAATAGGCTTAATTTGCCTTTAATAATATATAAAATCTTTGCAGATTAGTTATATTTGTGTTATAATATTGCAAATATCTATTTTACAGAGGCTTAAAATGAAACAAAAAGTTATTTACAGCGGCATTCAGCCTACGGGCATCATGACTCTCGGCAACTATATCGGCGCTGTAAACGAATGGAGAGAAATTCAGAACGAAGACGACAACTTCTGTATATTCGAAGTTGCTGATCTGCATACTATAACGGTCAGACAGGATCCCGTTGTATTCCGCAAGAACTCTCTCGATATGTTTGCGCTTCTGCTTGCCGCGGGGATCGACTGCAAAAAGAACATTCTTTATTTTCAGTCCCACGTGCACGAGCACAGCGAACTTTCGTGGCTTCTGAACTGCTATACTTACGTCGGCGAAATGGGAAGAATGACCCAGTTCAAGGAAAAATCCGAAAAACACGCTGACAACATAAACATGGGGCTTATGGACTATCCCGTGCTTATGGCTGCTGACATACTGCTTTTCAAGACGGACGTGGTGCCCGTCGGCATTGATCAGCGTCAGCATCTTGAGATCGCGAGGGACATTGCGCTCAGGTTCAACAATATCTACGGCGACACGTTCACGGTGCCCGAAGCGAGAGTGAGGAAGGTGGGCGCGAAGATCGCAAGTCTTCAGAATCCGCTCGCAAAGATGAGCAAATCCGACCCCAATCCCAACGCTGTGATCGGCGTGCTTGACGGAGAAAAGGATATCCTTGCCAAAATAAAGAGGGCGGTCACTGACAGCGGTTCTGAGATATTGTACGACCCCGAAAACAAGCCGGGCGTATCCAATCTTCTGACCATACTTTCCATTGCGAGAAAGCAGGATATGGAAAGTCTCGTCAAAGAATTCGACGGCAAGATGTACGGGCATCTGAAGATTGCCACGGCAGAAGCGGTGATAGCAATGCTCCGCAGGTTCAGGGAGCGTTATCTGGAATTCAGAAGCGACGAAGAATTCCTGATCAGGACAGCTAAAGAGGGCGCAGAAAGAGCTTCCGTCATCGCTGAAAAGACGCTCAGAGAAGTAAAAGAAAAGATAGGATTCGTGCTGTAATGTTCGGTTACGTCATTCCCGACAAGCCCAATATGTTCATCAAGGACTTCACGCTGTACCGCGCGTTTTACTGCGGCCTTTGCAAGGCGATCGGCAAGAACTGTGGCACGCTGATGAGACTGACGACGAACTACGACATGACGTTTTTCAGCGTGTTCATGCATGCGCTGACGGGGACGGAGATAGAGATCAGCAACGAAACGTGCATACTCAATCCGGTCAGAAAAAAATCCGTCGTAAAAAGAAACGCATTGACGGATAAGATCGTGGACGCCAACACGATACTCGCGCACTATAAAGCCGTAGACGATGTGGCAGACGACAAGAGTTTTGCAAAGAAAGCGGCTGATACGCTGGTGATAAAACGGCATTTCAGAAAGGCGTGCAAGAGGAATCCCGAAATGGCGGATATAATCAGGACGGGATTTTCAGAACTCAACCGCCTTGAGGCTGAAAGGTGTGAAAACGAAGATCTTATCGCGCATCAGTTCGCGACGATACTGAAAGAGTTGACGCGCCTTGTCGCAGGAAAGGATTACAGCGAAGCGGCAGGCAACTTAGCGTACAATCTGGGCAGATGGGTCTATTTTGCAGACGCTTTCGACGACGCGGACGAGGACGCGAAGAAAAAAGAATTTAACGTGTTCCTGACGGGATACGAATATAAAGACAGAGAGACTTTCGTCAGAGACAAAGGAAAGGACGCTTCATTCATACTCAATTGCTGTTGCAAGGAGATCATGAACGCGTTCGACGAGGTTGTCCTGAAAAAATACGAAGGGGTAATAACCAACATCATCTGGTACGGTCTCAGGGAGCAGACCGACAAATTGTTAAGGAGGACTGACAAGTGCAAGCAAAGGACCCGTATTTAGTGCTCGGACTGAGTAGCGACGCGACGCAGGAGCAGGTGGAGAACGCTTACCGCACGCTCAGGCGCAAGTATGAGGAGTTGCGTTTCCGCGAAGGGGAGGAAGGCGCTCAGGCGAGCCGCGCTCTCGGAGAACTGGACAGGGCTTACGCAGATTGCATGGAAGATCTGCAAAGAAGAGTTTCCGTTGAGGAGAACGGGACGAGGCTGGGAATCGTCGAAGCGCTGATCAAGGAAGGCAAACTCGACGAGGCTCAGGAAAAACTCGATATGGCTGAGACCCGCGACGCAGAGTGGCACTACGTCCAGGCGATCATATATTACAAGAGAAACTGGCACGTCGAAAGCAAAAAGCAGCTCGAGATCGCGCTGACTCTGGACCCGGGCAACGAAAGGTACAAGAGAAGCCATGAAAAGCTGACAGCTATAATTAACAATGCAAACAATCAGAACGCCGGTCAGAATCAGAACGCGGGTCAGTACGATCAACAGAGAGGCGGCTATTCGAGGCCGTATCAGTCTGACCCCGGCGCAGATACCGCGACGAGCTGCTGCAACACCTGTTCAACGCTGATCTGTTGCGACTGCTGCTGTGAAATGATGGGCGGGGATCTGATCCCTTGTTGCTGAGATGAAGCGCAGCTATAAAATCGCAATAGCTGCCGTCTCATGTGCGATCGCAGTGCTTGCGGTCGTAGCGCAGGCTTATGTTTCGACCGTCAGCATCGCGCTCAACGTCGTAGCCGCGCTCGCAATTTCGCTTCCGCTTACTCAGAGATCTGTGAGCGGGGCGATTTTTTCTTACGTTGCCGCATCGCTGATCGGCTTCCTTGCCGTAAACGTGAAGGCGCTTCCTTTTATCATCTTTTACGCGCCATATGCGATAATAGCTTACGCGGCTGACTTTGTGTTTTACAAAAGCGAAAAGGTCAGACTTCCGAAATGGGTTAAAATTGCCGTGATAACGGTGGTAAAACTAGCCTTCTTCGGCGCGGCGTTCTACGCTTGTCTGACACTGATGAAAGTTGTCGTTTCGGACATCGCGCTTTTCGGCTGGAAATGGACGCTTCCTTTGCTGATGCTTGCCGGCTTTATATGCTTTTGCACGTACGATCCGCTGTACAGGTTCGTATTCGTCAATATGGAAAAAGTGGTTTCAAGATATGTAAGCGGCGGCAGACGGAGCGGGAAGCCGGATATACGTCCCGTTGCGCCGACCGAGCCTGAAAATGCGGGAGGCGACGTGTTTGAAGGGTTCGGGGAAAGCGAAGTTGCAGATCCCGGCAACGGCGGAAGAGGTTCTTCGGGGATCGAAAGCGAGACTGAGAGTGCAAACGTACCGGAAAACGCAAACGCGCCGGAGAGCGTTGCTTCCGTAAACGACGGGAACGGCGAATCTCCCGCGGTAAATCCGGGCGACGAAGAAACAAATCATGACGGAGACGGACAACAAAGTTCTCCCGCTCGGGAAGAATCGGGAAACGACGGCGGAACGCAGACCGGAGACGGCATGGACGGAAGTTCAGACGGCTTGAAGCCGTAACATTTATACAAGACTTTCAGACGCGGCAGTTGTGGTCTTAAGGTCGTAAAAGGTGAGCGATGGACAAGTACAGGCGGAGAATGATATTCAACGGCGTAATGTCGGCTTTGGCGGTCATACTCATCGTGACCGTAGCTTTGCTCAGCCGTGACGTCGCGCTCAGCGAAAAAGCGACGCGAACAGTCACTTTCGCGTTTACAAATTCACTCGGGAGGCTTTCTTCCGCGCTTTCTTTTTCTCTTTTCGAAGTTCTCGTCTACATTGCCGTCATTGCCGCGATTTTTCTGATAATAAAAGGAATAGTACATCTAGCAAAACGGGAAACGGCGCGCGGACTTTGCTCGTTTACCACGCTTGTCGCCACAGTGCTTTGCGTTGTGTCGATATACGTTCTGGATACCTCTTTTGCGTACAACAGAGAGGAGCCGCCGTTGGACGTGTACGAAAACGGTGAACTTTCGGACGAGGAGATTTTAGCCGCTTCAGACGCGTTTTTCAACGATTTCATCGCGCTGGCGAACTCTTTGGAAAGGGATGAAAACGGCTTCCCGGTATGCGATATGTCGGTTGAAGAAATATCCGAACTGATAAGGAAAGAATACGCAAAGCCGGACGACGCGTATTACGACGTATACGTGCCCAAGGCAAAGGGCATGATCTCTTCTGCGCTGATGAGCGAACTGTATCTTATCGGCATAACTTTCACGCCGATAGGCGAAGCCAACGTCAACGAACAGGCGCCGGTATCTGACAGGATATTCACGATCGCGCACGAGATGGCGCATTCTATCGGGATAATGAGAGAGGAGGACGCAAATCTCGTCGCGACCTTCGTGCTGATAAACAGCGAAAATGACCTTCTGAGATATGCGGCTATGATGGAATACAGCGGCAGGATCACGGATATTGTCAGGTTGCTGGACGAGGAGAAATGCGCCGATTATGAAAAAGCGCTTAACGAAAGCCCGGTATATTATGAATATAGTCAGGAAGTGAAGTTCTGGAAGTCAAAGGGTATGTTCAACAAAATATCCGAGTTTTTCAACAATATTTATCTGAAATTCAACGGTCAGGACCTGGGAACGGGAAGTTATAACGACGACAATTTCTGGGAAGTCACTCCGTCCGATCCGGACGACGACGGCAATATCACGTACGAGATCGAGTTGTCTGACATACAGCTTGTTCTGCTGACGAGATATGCGGGATAGTTTATATCGTTTTTCCGTATGTCGTCAACGTTATCAATGAAAAAAAAGTTGAGGAATTCAAATAAATCCGTTGACACTCAAATATAAATAATGTAATATATATACATAAACCGAGCGTATCCTAGTGGATAAGCTGGTAAGACAAGACAAGATCAGAAAGGAGAAGACGGCTATGAACTCAGCATATTTTACGCGATGGCGTTCGCGGTAGTATTTTCGTTTGACATTTTATGCCGAACGATTTTTTTATGACAAACCGCGCAAACGCTAGTTAAAGCGCCCGGCGAAAGCCGCATTTAACGTAAAATCAAGGAGAATTAAAAATGGAAAACAAGAAAATACCTTATAAAATATATCTGCCCGAGGAGGAGATCCCAAAAAAATGGCTCAACCTCAAGGCGTTCATGAAGGAACAGCACGACCCCTTCCTCAATCCCGCAACGCTCAAACCCTGCACGAAAGACGATCTTCGCCCGGTGTTCTGCGACGAAGTGATTGACCAGGAACTGAACTGTACGGATAAGTACATCGAAATTCCTCAGGGGATCCGCGATTTCTACAAGATGTACAGACCCTCGCCGCTCGTAAGGGCTTACGAACTGGAAAAAGCACTGGGCACTCCTGCGGAGATTTATTACAAGTTCGAGGGTAACAATACCTCCGGCTCGCACAAGCTGAACAGCGCGGTCGCGCAGGCTTACTACGCAAAACAGCAGGGCATCACTTCGCTGACCACCGAAACGGGCGCGGGACAATGGGGCACGGCGCTTTCTATGGCGTGCGCTTTCTACGGCATCGATCTCAAAGTTTACATGGTCAAGGTTTCAAGCGAACAGAAACCGTACCGCAAAGAGGTGATGAGAACTTACGGCGCGCAGGTCATCCCGTCTCCGTCCGAGACGACCAAGGTCGGCAGAGCCATTCTCAAGGAACATCCCAATACCGGCGGATCTCTCGGCTGTGCGATCTCCGAGGCGATCGAAGTGGCGACCACCACGCCCGATTGCAGATACGTGCTGGGCAGCGTACTTGACCACGTGGTTTTGCATCAGAGCGTCATCGGTCTTGAAGCGAAAGCGGCGCTTGACAAGTACGGAGTAACGCCCGACATCGTCATCGGATGCGCCGGCGGCGGCTCCAACCTGGGCGGTCTCATCGCTCCTTTTATGGCGGATAAACTTGAGGGTAAGAACGATATACAATTTATCGCTGTGGAGCCTGCAAGCTGTCCGTCTCTTACGAGAGGCGTTTACGCTTACGACTTCTGCGACACCGGCAAGACGACTCCGCTTGCGAGGATGTACACGCTCGGCAGCGGCTTCCTGCCGTCTCCCAACCATGCCGGAGGTCTCAGATATCACGGCATGAGCCCGATACTTTCCAAGCTGTATCACGACGGCTATATGACCGCAAGAAGCGTTGAACAGACCAAGGTGTTCGAGGTGGCTGAAATGTTCGCGAGATGCGAAGGCATCCTGCCTGCTCCCGAATCTTCTCACGCGATCAGAGTCGCGGTCGACGAAGCGCTGAAGTGCAAGGAGACGGGCGAGCACAAGAAGATCCTGTTCGGTCTCACCGGTACGGGTTACTTCGATATGATCGCATATAAAGCGTTTAACGACAAGACGATGAACGATTTTATCCCCACGGACGAGAATCTGAATGAAGGTTTCGCAAGCCTTCCCGACATTCCTCAGAACGCGGGAGTGAGAGGCTGAATTAATAGGGCGAAAGTCCTGAACCGTATTACGTATTATATGAAATCCATGCGGTTCCCTGAAACAGGGGACCGCTTTTTTTGCGTCTCTTATACCAGATCAAAGCGGTTCCCTGAAACAGGGGACCGCTTTTTTTGCGTCTCTTATACCAGATCAAAGTAATACGAAAAAGGTTTAAAGCGGCAAATTTTCGTCCCGGTGTGACCGGGAGCAATAGTCGGCTATCTCGAGTTGACGTTTGCTACGGTTAAAGTGGCTTATAACAGTTACAGGTGCATTGCAAAGCTTTGCATTATCTAGTCAGATACAAGAAACACTGCTCGAAATTGTATGTGTAATCAGTCGCTGATTTTCGGTTTGTTCGTCGGCACCGGAAAATTGAACGATCGGGCTAATCGCCGCGAAACAGACAGCTATGCGCGACAGCGACTATGTTTCCATAGCACGGGCGACTTATGTGGGCAAAGTTATCCCGTTACCGTACGGAGCAGGCGTGTGGAGAGGTGCGGGGTAAGAGATGATGGTGCATTTCATAAAACAGTCAAGTGCCTGCAGTTACGAACCGTATTTTACTTATCCAAAGGAAATATTAAAAGCGAAAAAAGAATAATTTCAGAGCTTATAACTACGTTGAATCCATAATTAGTATTTGTATTATCTATGTGAATCAATTAGTATTAATTATTATCAAGTAACAACTTATCACGCGGTCAGTTTTTCGTAAGTTTTGCGTTACGTAACTATGAATCCGTTTTATCCATAAAATAATTACGATTTTACATTGTATTCGCAATTCTTTGGAAATATAATATTATATATATTTTTTCGCGCATTCCGCTATTGAAACAAACCGCTTCAGGTAGTATAATTGAATAGAAGCATAAAGGAGCGACGCCTTTCCGTTTGACGGAGAGCGCAAGCAAATGTTCCTGCCGGCAACCGTTGCGGTGGGCAAAAATGCGGAGGCGCGCGGAAAATATCCACGGAGCAAAAGATGAACGCGTACATAATCGTAGTCATGGTCTTTGCCATGCTTTACACATTTTATATGGGGTTTTCCGATGGCGCAAACGCTGTCGCCACATGTGTTGCTACGCGTGCCATTAAAGCGAGATACTCGCTTATCATTGCAGGCGCCGTCATGCTGATCGCCCCGATCCTGATCTGTTATTTTCTGAAAAGCGACAGCGTTGCGAGGACTGTCGGCAGTCTTGTTTATAGTGACGCGCTTGAAAACGTTGATCCCAAAGCCGGTTTCGTGTTTATGCTTTCGACTATGATCGCGGCGCTGGTCTGGTCTGTGATATGCGTGCTCGTATCCGTTCCCAACAGCACGTCGCATACGTTGCTCGGCGGTCTGGTCGGTGCGGCGATAGCGTGCTTCGGGTTTAGTTGCGTGAACTGGACGGCTGTGGGGCTCAAAGTCATTCTGATGGTTTTCCTTACGCCTATGATCTGTATGACTGCAGGCTTTCTGCTTGACAAGCTTTTCAGAGCGGTCTGCGTCTATCTTGACAGGAGCGTCAAGAAATATTTCAAGGTGGCTCAGGTGATCAACGTCGTCATTATGAGCACGTCAATTTCGATCAACAACGTGCAGAAGACGATGGGCATATATCTGCTCACGCTGGCTGTATGCAAGGGCGTGGACATTGAAACGTACGAGTTTTCCTTCGCGATCGTCGCGTTGATTTCGGTGGCGATCATGATGGGCATCGTGTTCGGAGGTTACAGACTGATATACGCCGTAGGAAAGAAGATCTGCAGAGTGGGCACCCTTCAGTCCTTTACCGCTCAGGTGGCGACTGAAGCCGTGGCGCTTACTTGTTCGTTCACCGGAATCCCGATCAGTACCGGTCAGGTGGTTTCTTCAAGCATAATCGGCGTCGGCATAGCCGAAAGGGTCAGCGCGGTACGCTGGGGAAGGGCAAAAAAGATTTTTTCCAGCTGGTTGCTGACTTTCCCGGTGGCGGCTTGTATGGGCGCTTTTGTCGGGATCGTACTCAAACTTATTTTCGTGAGGTAACAGGAGGAAGTTATGGCATTATTCAAGAAAAAAACCGATTTTTTCGGACTTCTGGCAAAACAATGTGACGCAATGGTGCGCGGCATGCAGGCGCTTTACGATTATTGCACCACGTGCGACGAAAAATTCGGAGACAGCGTGATAGCGATCGAGGACGAAGGCGATATGGTCAGGCGCATCCTGATCGATGAGCTCAACAAGACGTTCATAACGCCGATGGAGAGAAACGACATTTTCGATCTTTCCAGACAGCTTGACGAGATCCTGGACTACGCAAAGACGACCGTGGACGAAACCCGCCTTTTCAAGGTCAAGCCCAACGAAGATATGGTCAAAATGGTCGCGATACTTCTAGATATAACTCAGCATATCACAAAAGCCGTCACCAATATGGAAAAGCATAAGAGCATCGCCCGCGACGAGGCGATCAAGGTCAAGAGCCTGGAGAACAATATCGGCGCGGCGTATTATAAAGCGCTTGCAAAACTTTTCGATACCGACGATATCCATGAGATATTCAAGTACCGTGAACTTTACCGCCATCTTAATACCACCGCGGACGTTGCCGACGTCGCGATGGACAGCCTTCTCGACGCACTGATGTCATTGTAAGCGGCGGCATTTGTCGCTGCCGCGTTTTGTTGCCCGTCTCGCTCAGCGAAGCAGACCCGGCAGTCGCCCCGCGACCGGTGTGACCGGCGACATTTGTCGCTGCCGCGTTTTGTTACCCGTTACGCTTAGCGAAGCCGATTCGGCAGTCGCCCCGCGACCGGTGTGACCGGCGGCATTTGTCGCTGCCGCGTTTTGTTGCCCGTTACGCTTAGCGAAGCCGATTCGGCAGTCGCCCCGCGACAAAAAATGCTTGACAGAACGCAAAAAATAAAATATGATATTAACAATCACAATATTTTTCGGACAAAGAAGAGGAATATTAGTGTGTAACGGGCGCACAGAGAGCCGCGGTCGGTGAAAAGCGGACGCTACGACATACGAACTCGCCTCGGAGTCCGCAGGGTGAACAGTCAGCCCTGCCGGGAGTAGCCCGTTACAGCGAAAAGAGGATCTTTCCCTTTCAAACCGCAGAAGCGGCGTAGCCTATGGCGGGGAGAGGTCGAATAAGAGTGGTACCACGAAACGCAGCCTTCGTCTCTTAAAGACGACGGCTGTTATTTTTTTTACGGAGGGTATATGAAAAATTACGACAAATACCGCAAAGGCTATTTCATGCCGCCGGTGGAGTGCAACGACTGGGTCAGAAAAGACAGCATTGACAAAGCTCCCGTGTGGTGCAGCGTGGACTTACGCGACGGCAATCAGGCGCTCGTCGTACCGATGAGCCTTGACCAGAAACTGGAATTTTTCACTTTCCTTTGCAAGATAGGATTCAAAGAGATAGAAGTGGGATTCCCCGCGGCGAGCGAGACGGAATACGAATTTCTGCGCGCGCTGATAGAAAAGAACCTCATTCCCGACGACGTGACCATTCAGGTACTCACGCAGTCGAGAG
>CASFWW010000028.1:0-21754 GCA_949298505.1 uncultured Christensenella sp.
GAACCCTATCGTTCTTATGAGTCCCTTTTGCATGCCGAGGCGAGGGATAGAAGAACCCCGTCATAAGCGAAGCGTTGACAGGGTGCGGCAATCCGCCGCAGGCGGTTGCTTTCGCGGTTAGCAATAACCCTCAACCTGCGCATTAAATAGCTGAGCGAATTACCCTTCGCCCTTATCGGATACCGTCCCGTTTGAACCCTATCGTTCTTATGAGTCCCTTTTGCATGCCGAGGCGAGGGATAGAAGAACCCCGTCATAAGCGAAGCGTTGACAGGGTGCGAGAACAGTTTCCGGCTTTTGCTCATATGTCAAAACAACAATCTTCCGCTACACCGCGATGCGCTTTTATATATTGTAATCAAATACGAAATTTTAAAATATATCTGAATTAACTGAAAAAACAAGTTCAAAGTAAAAAAATAACAATGCATGTTTGCATTGTCGCTCATTTTGTCCGCAGGTGTCAGAATGTCATTCTGATGTAGACGCCGTATTTGCGGACGTACTCTACGAAAGTGCGCCATATTGTCCTCATAGCACTCACCTCCTATTCAGTTGTCCTTCCGGAAGTTTGACTTCTCTTCCGGATTCGCCCACAGTATATAGCTTGTCTTGATGTTTGTCAACGGTTTGAAAGCAGTTTTTTCAAACAATTTTTCGCGGCGTTTTTCGGCGGCGATACGTGCGTCCGATCGCGTTTATTTTTTTGTCTTTTCACCTGACAAATCCGGGAGATTTTCTCCCGGGTTTGTCATTGCGTCAGCTCTTCCCCGCGAAGTCGGTTTCCTGGTCCGGCACAAAAACGTTTTCGTAAACGACCATACATTCAGGATTTGTCCGTATCTTCAAGTCACGAAACTTTTCAGGAAGCACGATCCTCTTCGGACCTTCAACCGAAAAAACACCGGATATCGTTTGAACGCTGTCCGGGATCGTCAGCGAAGCAAGGGACTTGCAACCTTCAAAAGAATCGTCGTCTATCGTTTTCACCCCGGACGCGATGTATATTTCTTCAACAGCTATACAATAGTGGAACGCTTCTGTTCCAATACTTTTTACCGTCGACGGAATGATCACTTTCTTCAATTCTTCGCATCCAGCAAACGCATAATATCCGATTTCTGTTACGCCTACGGGAATGATCGCCTCTTTAATTCCCAGTCCGCTGTAAGCATTCTCGGCGATCTCTTTGATTCCTGAAATTATGCCGTGTCTGTTTCCCCTGACAAGGATATTATTCTCTTTTTCTATAAGACTGCCGTTGATAGAACAAAAATACTTATTTCCCGCCTTGACTTCTATCGAATCCAAAGAAAAACATCCCTCAAACACGTCTGTCCCGCACCAGCCGGTGTAACGCTTCCCGCTTTCGGAATTGCAACAACCTATACATTCGACTGAGGCGGGAATTATCAACTTTTTGAGCAAAGCGCACTCCTTGAAAGCCGAATCTCCGATGCTTAACAGCCCTTCGGGAAGGATTATATTCTGAAGCTCTCCGCATCCGCTGAATGCCGAGTAATCGATATGCTCAACTCCTTCAGGGATCGTAACCGATCTGATGTCACAGTTTTCCAAAAACGCTTCCGGACCGATGACTCTGACAAGTCCTTTCGGAATCACAACGTCGGTTTCGCTTCCGCAATATTTCACCAAGACGTCGTCTTCAACGTCAAAATCGTCTTCTGACGACACGTCAACGTCCTCAACAATCTCTCCCCGGAAAGACCCCACGAAACCGATATCGGCATCTCTCAGATGCAAGGGAAGCGACAAATCCTCAAGCGACCGAGACCAAAAAGCGTCTTTTCCTATCGTCCGGACGCTGTCGGGAACAAACTCCTCTCTGAGCGCCGTTGCGAAAAACGCTTCGCCGCCGATTTCGGTTACACTGTCAGGAATATTGACGTGCTCCAGACCTGAGCACGCATAAAATGCACCGCTGCCGATGACCCTGACCCCGCAAGGTATGTCTGCTCTTTCCAGCCATCTGCAATAACTAAAGGCTGATCTGCCGATTTCCGTTACATCTGCCGGGATCACGCTGTCTGCGCATCCTTTCAGAAGTATTTTCTTGTCACGCGATATAAGGCAGTTTCCGTCGACGTACAGTAATGGATTTTCTCCCGAGACGGCGATGCTTTTCAGGTTGCCGCAGCGGAAAAGCATTGACTCGATATTACTGCCAACGCCTGTTTTTTCTGGACTGCGGAAACCTGCAGGCAATTTTATTGACCTGAGACTGTAACATTCTGAAAACGCCGAGTCGCCTATCGTCTCTACGCTTTCGGGTATAATAACTTGCTCAAGCGAAAAACATCTTGCGAACACCCCTTTACCGATACTTTTCACTCCTTCGGGAATTACTACGATCCTGATTTCGTGGTTGTCCCGGAATGCACCTTCTCCAATGGCATTGACCGCTCCGCGCGGAACAGTCAGTTCTGTGGCGTTGCCGTTGTATTTTATCAGCACACCGTTGTTGATCTCGAAATCTTCGAAAGAAGCTTCTTCGATCGCGTTGAGATCGTCTTCATACCCTCTGAACAGAACGTCGCAACTTTCGGGAATACTCAAACGGTATCTGTGCCCTTTGAATGATACCGGAAGGGTCACCCTCCTGAGCGAAGTGCAATTCCTGAACGCTTTGTCTCCTATCTCGATAACACTGTCAGGAACATCCATTTCGGCAATGCCGGTGCAGTTTGCAAACGCATTTTCCCCGATCTTTACTATTCCGCTGTGCAAACGGATCTTCTTCAGGCAATTCCGCTTGCCGAAATCTCTGACGCCGAAAGAATAACTGCCGATAGTATCTACGCCGTTGGGTATCGTAACGACTGCATCCTGTCCGGCATACGACAGCACAACTCCGTCCCGGATATAAAAATCGTTCGGATTTGATATGTGAGAAAAAGTTATCTCGCAATCGCCGCTTATGCCGAGTTTACTTTCTTCCCCCTTGAACGTTTCCGGGATCGTCAAATGTCTCAGACCGCTGCCTTTAAACGCATATTTCCCTATCGTCACGACGCTTTCGGGTACGACCAGAGACCTGAGCGCAGTACACCCTTCAAACGCGTTTTCTCCTATTTCCGCAACGGCATCCAGAATCGTGACAGAAGTCAACGCCTTGCACATAAAGAAAGCGTGGTCCCCTATTGTGCGAAGTCCCTGCGGAAGAATGACGGTTTGGAGAGACTCACAGCGAAAAAACGCCCTTGATTCTATTTCTTCAAGATCGCCTTTTATCTCGACTTCTTCAAGTGAAGAACACCTCTCAAACGCACTGTCGCCTATTCTTTTAAGACTGGACGGAAAGCTTACCGAAGCCAGGTTATAACATAAAGCGAACGCATCTCTGCCGATATATTCAACGCCTTCTGAAATGACAAGGTTTTCTATTTCTTCATTTCCCTTGAAAGCCGAACAACCTATGAAGTCCGGCTCAGGCGGGATCACCGTGTCTTTCCTGCATCCCAAGACGGCATGCAAAGTCCCGTCATCTTTATATATAAGGCATCCGTTTTTGAAACAGTATTTTTCATTGTCCTCGTCAACTTCTACGGACTTTAAAGCCGGACATTCGCTGAAACAACTTTCACCTATATATTCAACGCTTGCGGGGATATACACTCTTTCCAGGCTGTCGCACTCTGAAAAAGCAAAGGATTCTACGACCTTCAAATTTGCGGGAAGTATGACTTCCTTCAATGCCGTGCAAGACCTGAAAGCGCCGTTGCCTATCTCTTCCAGATTTTCGGGAAAACTTACGGCTTCCATATTGCGGCAAGCGAAAAACGCGTCGCTTCCGATACTCTTCACACCTGACGGGATGTCCGCTTTTCTCAGTCCGCATAAGGAAAACGCAGCCCTGCCGATCTCTTTCAAACGCGCCGGAAACCTTACATCTTCAAGTCTGCTCTGCCCGTAAAACGCATTTTCGGATATTTTCTCAACGCTGTCCGGGATCCAGACTCTGTACAGATAATTTTCCAAGGAATTCTCAGATTTAAAAGCCCCTTCAGCAATTTCCGTCACGTTTCCCGGGATTTTTATATCCCCTTTTTTTCCTTTGTAATTTATAAGCACGCCGTTTTTTATGACAAAATCAAAACGATCAAATATTCCCACTGTTCAATCCCTCCTGCCCACTGCGTCCAAAGACGGAATATTATTTTAAATATAACATATAACTAAAATTTTTTCAATATCTGAGGTAAAATGTGCACAGAACTTATACAGGCAAAAGCGCGGCGTTTCCTCTTTTAACCGCCGTAAAGCGCGGCTTAGTCTTTATATTGAGGCACTATCTCCAGCCAATAACCGTCAGGATCGCTTATAAAATAAATGCCCATCTCAGGGTTCTCGTAACATATGCACCCCATCTTTTTGTGCAAAGCGTGCGCGCCGACAAAATCGTCGGTTTCGAAAGCCAGATGGAATTCGTTGTCGCCGAGGTCGTACGAGCGGTCAAAGTCCTTCAGCCATGTAAGTTCAAGCTGAAATCCTCCGTCCTCACTTTCAAGATACACGATAGCGAACGAGCCGTCGGCGGCGTTTATCCTGCGCGCCTCTTTTAAACCGAGCGCTTCTCCGTAAAATTTAATCGATCTGTCAAGATCTGCTACGTTGTAATTTTCGTGAACGGGTCTGAATTTCATGGTTTACCTCCGCAGACAATTATAACCCGACCGGCAAGATAATTCAAGACAGTTATCAAAATAATATCCTTTTATTGAAAAAAAGCGCTTGTTGTGATAACATTTTTGTATGAATCGGACGTGTTTCGCCTTATTCAACTTGCAGTTGCATAAAATCCAACCACCGGTTTGACGGTTTCAACCAATGGTCTGTGGTCTTTTCCTGTTATAAACGTTATGATGATAACAGAAAGAAGCCCGACGGCAAAGGAGAAAGGATATGAAAAAGAAAAAAACGGAAACGCGCGCCGAAAATGCGGCAATATATTATTACAACATCATAAACGCTTACGGAATACGCGCCGACTGGCAGAACAAAAAGACAACATACGGCAAACAGCCGTTCACGGTGCGCTGAAAAACGGAACAAAACAGAATGTAAAACAGGAGAACATTTATGGAGAAAGACAACAAAACAATGGGGCAAAGAATAGCGTACTACCGCAAACTGCGCGGTATAACGCAGGAAGAACTGGGCGAAAAGTGCGGCGTTTCTTCTCAGGCGGTCAGCAAATGGGAAAACGATATCTCCGCGCCCGATATCACATTGCTCGGCACCCTTTCAGAGATATTCGGTATATCTGCGGACGAACTTCTCGGACTCAAGCGCGAAGTCGCGACCGCCGTTGATCCCGAAACGATAAATGAGGACAGACTTCTGCTCAGAATAAGCATTGTGAGCAAAGACGGCGATAACGTCAAAATCAACGTGCCTTACAAACTCGGTCTCATGCTCATTCAATCAGGAAGCGTAGGAGATAAAAACAGCGACGCTCTTAAAAACATAGACTTCAATCAGATAGCGGAAATGGTTAAAATGGGTATCCTCGGACCTATCGTCGATATAGAAAGCGCAGACGGAGATACTGTCAAAATAACCGTGGAGCAACATTAACAATGAAAATTAAAATCAAAACCGAAGGTACAAAATTCACTCTCTTCCTGCCAATGTGTTTCGGATCATTTATGATAAAAAACATGCTGACGCGGGAAAGCGGGCAATGCGGATATTCCCTCTCCTATCTTCACAAAGAACTCAAAAAAGCACGCAAAAATTTTGGTCATATAAAAATCGTAGACGTCAGAAGCGCAAACGGAGATATAGTGGAAATAACGTTGTAAAAGTTTGACATTTAAAACGCGGGAAAAATTTTTTCCCGCGTTTTTTTGTGCCCGTGTTTATTATCGTCGTTTTCCAGATCAGTTTTGTTACGGGAAAAGCACCTTTTTTACTCTGTACATAATGGAGTCTATCAGTCTTATATCCGCAAGAGATCCGCTGCCGGCGTTCTCTCTGGCGAACGACAACGCGTCCCACCACTTCTGCAAAGTCTCCTTGTCGGCATTGTTCCAGTCCAGCTTCGCGCTTTCGAATATTCCCTTTACGTAAACGGGCATAAGCGACGCGTCTTTTTTTACCGCTTCACGCAGTCTCGCCAGTTTTTCAAGCGAAAAATCCGTGACGAATTTCTCGTTGTCCTGCTCGAAAACTGACATCATTTTCAGGAGCTTGGCGGTCTCTTCATCGACCGGATTGTCTGCGATTATACGGTCTGCGACCTGTTTTTCCCAGTCCGTTCCTTCTCGCGTATATTCCCTCAGCCCTTCGTATGCCCTGAGGTCGTCGGGCACACAGAAATCTTCAGTTCTGACCAAAGACACAAAAAGCCCGATCTCCGCCGCAAGCCGCGCGATCTGCATAAGTCCATCGTTGTTTCCCTTTCCGGTAACGACGATTGCCCCGTCGCTGTAATCAAGCGCCCCCTGCGTTTCCGCACACGACAAGACTTCTTCGCACACGTACGAATCCGTGAAACAGCTTCTCCCTTCTGCCTGCAACGCCCTGACGAGCCTTGCCGCGCCGTCGTAATCGTCGAACGCGAATGTCACGTAAAAATCAAATCTCGGCATACCCGTCTCCTCCGTTTTTTACCATTATACCACAAAGAAGAAAGCATTTCAAGACGGCTGTTTTTTGATTGTTTGCCGCTTTTGACCGCATCGGATGCGTATTTTACACAAAAAGAAAAAGCCCGCGCTTTTTGCGCAGGCTTGAAAAACAGTCACATCAGAAATTCGCCCTCGTCGCTGTCTATTACCTGGAGTACTCTTATGTCCTTGCCGGTCGCGGCGTCGACGTACACGAAGAATCCGTAGCCGTCTATCGTGCCGTATACTTCGTAAGTCAGCTTTTCGCCGCCCGCGTCAAGCGGTATCACCGCAAGTCTGACGCTCTCGACGGTCATCTCGCCGTAGCTTGCGGCAAGCGCCTCCTCCTCAGTCACGTTCACGACGTAATCCGTATCTCTCTCACAATGATTGAAGATATATTCCCTTCCTTCAAAGCCGGTCACGTTGCCGCTTTCCATAGAGATCTTCACCTTCACCATATCCGGGTAAAAGATCACGCCGTCCAGTTCGTAACACAGGTTGACGTACAGTTCGCTGTCCGTCACGCACGCCCAGACTGCGGACATACCCTCAAGCCCTATCTTTTCGCAATACTGTCTTGCCAGTTCAACGCCCTGCTCCTTCGTGTATTGCGGCTGAGAAACCGTATCGTTTACGTCCGCGCTGACCAGCGCGCCTCCGATTTTGCTGAGACACACGTAGCCGCTGACTCCGCCGCCCGAAAAAGTGTAAGCGTAACACTCGATATATCCGCCGAGTTCTCCGTCGTATCTGACTGACACGTCGCCGTAACCGGACATATAATCCCTGACCAGTTCAACGCCCTCTTCTGCGGTTATCTCCTCGCCGTCAAGCGCCACGGGAGACGGGTCGTCCAGCCCGTCGCTGAAAGGACCGTCGTAGATCAATGCCGGGTATTCTATCGCGCCGTCGGCGATATCTGAAGCTATCAGAGAAAACTCGTCGTCCGCTTCTCCGAAATCGGAAAAATCGTATTCTCCCGCAGATATCCTGTCTGAAAGCGAGTTGAGTTTTCTCGCTAGAAGCCCGGTGGTTTCGTACAGCTTGTCGAGAGTCGAATAATCGGTTTCGGAAAGCTCTTCGTCGTTTGCAAGTTTCCTGAGGATATACAGGCAATAGTCGCCCACCTGATTGCAGAATTTAATCGTGCCCGACATATCCGCGCCCGATACGGACAGCGAAGCGAGACACTGCTCCGCAACCTCGGCGTCGATCGCCGCCTGAGTCAGAAGTTCGGACTGCAAAGAAGGAGTCCTGACTACTCTGATCTTGCTGAGATCGGTCTCGATCTGCAAAAGACTGTCCGTCAGAGTGTAGTAAGCCGAAGCGTACGCGTTTTCCGCACGCCTGCCGAGCGTATCCCTGCCGTTTACGGTAAGTCCCAGAAAGACGCTCAACGTTATCACAGCCGCGATGAGAAGCGCCACCAACGCAAACGCGACATAGTGCGCGATCCTCAGTTTTTTGTGCATGCGGTCGTTGTTTTCTTCAGTCATTTTATACCTCTCAAATTGCGAAATTGTGTTTGCCGATCGTGATCATCACTTTGCGCGACCATATCCACGAACTCGTCGCCGTCGCCGGATTATAGTAATAAATGCAACCGTTGGTCGGATCCCATCCGTTCATGGCGTCGCGCGCCGCGTTGTAAGCGGTCTGATTGGGTTCAAGATTCATCTGCCCGTCAAGGACTGCCGTAAACGCATACGGCTGATATATCACGCCCGATATCGTATTGGGGAAACTGCTGCTCTTCACTCTGTTGAGTACGACAGCCCCCACCGCAACCTGCCCCATATAAGGCTCGCCGCGCGCTTCGGCATGTATACATTTTGCAAGCAGATACACGTCCTGCGACGAGTAACTGCTGTTTGAACTGGACGACGAACTGAGCGTCATTCCGAGCGCCGCCGCAGTCTTGGCGCCGACTATACCGTCAACGACAAGTCCGTTCTTCTGCTGAAAGCGTTTGACTGCCGCCTGAGTTTTCGAGCCGAAAATCCCGTCCACCGTTCCCGCGTCATACCCCCAGTTGTTCAGCTTTGTCTGCAAAGTCTTGACCTGCGATCCGCTTGAGCCGACTTTCAGCACCGCGCTTTCTTCCGCTTCGGACGCGTCGCCGCCGCCGAAGGCGATAAACGGCACAGCCATCGCCGCTATTATCAGCACGGCGCATACTGTTCTCAATAATATCTTCTTTTTCATATCTCTCCGGGTCAGCCGAAAAGTTTTTTGAACCATTCGGCGAAAAGCGATTTGTATGTAACCTTTTCCCCTTCGCCGTCCGCTACGAAACAAAGCGGAGGAAACACGACGCACCACCAGTTGTCGCCCTCGCCGCTGCCGAGATCCACGATCAAAGCGTCGTATACGCCGCTAGACAAAGTGAGCTCTCCGTACGTTCTCGAAGGAAAATCTTCCCGGCACAGCCTTGCTTTCGCTCCGTAATTAAACCCGTTTTCACGAAGCACCCTTTCGCTCACCTCGTCTATAAGACTCAGATTTTCTGAAATGATCTTCATGGCTTCGTCCTTTGACGAAACTTCTGCAAGTTCGGGCGTCAGGGCTTCGACCACCGCCGCTTTAACCTGGTATTTCACGTTCTGGTCAATCTCGGAATTGCTGTTTGCCCTGATATGTATCCTCAGATAATCCGCGTTGACGTCTGAAGATCCCTCCCCTTTGACTGCGGAAGCGACGTTTATCGCGATAAGAAGCACGGCGAGCGCCGCAATGATAACGAACACTTTTTTCATACTCTGTCCTCCGCACAGGATTATTGACAGGTTTGCGCGTTTTATTCCGGACAAGTACAGACATTGCTCTCTGCAAAAAATTACTTCTCTCGCTTTGCTTAAGAAAAGGTTTCATAAAAAAAGACGGGAGCGTCGCTCCCGTCACGAATATACTTTCTTCTCGCATCACTCCGTGAGCGTGGTTTTTATCGTGTCGGCGTAACTCCCGGCTATATAGAACACTCTGCCTACCCTGTCCGTATCTCTCCAGCTGTCGAGTTCCTCAGCCCACTCCAAGGACGCGCACAGGAAAATATGATTTTCCCCGTCTCCGGTCACGATCGTATAACCCTTCAGCAGATTTTCGTCGGCGTAGAGAGGTGAAGATCCGAGGATGTCGATCAGCTTGTCTGCAAGCGTATCTTTTGCTATTTCCTCGACGGAGTAGCCTGCGGCACGCGCGTCTGACGCCACCTTTTCGAACGCGTTGCTCATGATTTCGGCATTCACGGACTCAAAGATCTCCTGCACCAAAGCAAGCTGTTCTTTGCTGAGCGTCGCCGTATCTTTAGACAGCGCTCTTTTTACCACGAGTTTGTCTTCATTGTATCTTTCGTTTACCTTTCCGTCTGTATATGTGCGCACGAAACGTTCACCGACGTTATATGTGAACTCGCTTTTTTTGCGCACAAAGAAATTTCCGCTCTGATAAGCGAGTTTAAAAGAATAATCGTATGTCGTTTTTATCGTCGAACTTCCGCTTATCGCGACGTCAAGGGCTTCGCCGTTCAGTTCTCCCAGGTTTTTTACCATGCTGAAAAGCTTTTCAGCCTTGTCGAGAGACAGGTCGTACCACGTCCCGTTTTCCGCAAGGATCCCGGCGCCGGTAAGTTCGGCTTTTTCGTCGATTTTGGACGGATCTTTTTCAGTCATCGTGCACGCTGTGAACGCGGCGCAGAGAACGAGCGCCAGCAATGCGGCTGTGACCGACAGCAAAATCTTTCTTTTCATTGACTTCACCCCTTTTTGTACCTTTAATATAACTCATTGCCGGAATTATGTCAATACCGTCGTTTTTTACTTGGCGAAGCAAAAAAACGGAAGGGTCACCCCTCCCGTTCTTGTAGCTTAACGCTTATTTATCGTCGCGCTTCCTTTTCATGATCGCAAAGCAAAGCACGAATCCTCCGACGCCCGCAACGACTACGCACGCGATGACGATTATTATCACCGCGGTTCCGGAAAGTCTGCCCAGATTGTCTCCTCCCGACGATCCTCCCGAATTGTTGCCGCCGCCGGTATTTCCTCCCGTATTGTCGCCGGTATTGTCGCCGCCTGTGCTCTCGTCTTCGTAGACAGCGGTCAGCGTAACGTTTTCACTCGCCGTGAACGTATATGCGGCGCTTTCGCTGATTATCGTCTTTCCGCCGTCAACGCTCCAGCCCTTGAACGCTTTGCCAGAAGGCGCGGCGTTCGCGGTAACAGTCACGCTGCCGTCCTTGTTTACGACGGCGGTAGTTCCGCTCTCTCCGTTTATCGCGCCGTTTTCGACCTTGACTGTCACGATCGCCTGACCGCATCTGTCGCATATGCCGTCGCCGTTGCTCGTCCATTCGCCCCAGTTATGCTCACTTTGAGCCGGGGTTATAACCGCTCCGCAGACGTCGCATGTTGCCGCCGTCGTGCAGTCGCCGTCGTCGGTTCCACTGTGATCCGCGTAAGTCGCGGTAAGCGTTACCGAACGCGCAGGCATATTGAAAACTATCGTCGCGGTCGAAGCCGAACCTTGAGTAAATTCAAGTCCTTCCGCGCCGCTCCAGCCCGCGAAATGCTTGCCGCTTTCGGGTGCGTCTGCGGTGACGGTGACCGTAACTCCGACTGAATATTCTCCGCCGCCGGTGCCGCCGTTGACCGTAACCGTTACGACGGAAGCTCCGTGCCGGGGATACCAAATATCTTGTCGGCGTATGCGCTCCAACCGCTCGCCGCCTTGTAATCTTCGAGATAAGCGTAATTAACATAAATTCCGGTAAGCGAAGTCAAGTCGTCCAGCGCGCCGTCTTCAAGCGCGAACTTGTCGGCAGGCGCGTTTGTTATCGTAAGCGTCGCCAAAGCGGAACTCTCCGCAAAGTCGGACGACCCCAAAGTCTTTGCGCTTGCCGGCACGCTCTCGATCGTAAGCGTTTCAAGCTGTTCGTAATATGTAAACATACCCGTCGATTCGTCCGCAGCCGTATCAAATTGAGTATTTTCAGGTATAGTCAGCTCGGTTATCGCGGTATTTGCAAACGCAGCGCCGCCGAGATATCCGAGATTTTGCGGAAGGATAACCGACGAAAGCGGCATGCAAGCCTGGAAAGCCGCCAGACCTATCGTTTTCAGGCTTTCCGGGAAAACGACCTCAGAAAGATTCATCGCCATCATAAACGCGCCCTGCCCGATCGTTTCCAGTCCTTCCGGCAATATAACCGACGTAAGCGCGGAAGCTCCCTGATCGTTGAAGAACGCCATATCCGCTATCGCGACCACCGTATATCCGTCTACGCCGGAGCTAAGGTCGAGCGCGCCCGAAAAGCCGGTGTTGGACCCGATCGTCAGACCGTAGCCGCTCGCGGTCACGTTTTCCAATACCACCGAGCCGTATGTAAGCGTCTGCGCCTCGGGATCGTAAGTCCAGGCGCTTCCGAGCGCGACCGTCTGGGAAACGGGCTCAATAAAATTCAAACCGAGTGAAAGACAGACAAGGCATAATGCGAGAATGCATACGCCCGCGAATTTTTTAAATTTCCCCATATCTTTTCTCCTTTTACCTGTAAAGGCTTGATTTGCGAAAAGTTTGTTTCGTAGTATCGATCCTTCTGCGCACCTTTCCGCCATACGCGGCAGGACCTTGCCCTTCTGCTTTGCTTCGGGTAAAAGAAATATGTCGGGATCTTCAGAAAGCAGTTTTTTATAATTTCAGTATATTATAAAGTTTGACATCTGTCAATAAATTCTATAACACAAATGTGGATTATCTGTATATTATCGCGATTTTGTTATCACTTTATTTAATTAAACTTGATATTTCGTCTAGTTTAAAGTCTTAAAATTGTATTTTTATAAATATTTAATAACAATATAAAATATGCGTCTGCAATGAAGGGTCAAGCTGCTTTAAAGCGGATTCAGAAGCACCCAAGCGTCTATCCTCACTTCCCCACCCCGCCACAGACTGACGACAGTCTACGTTCAGCTTTAAAGACCGCATGAAAAAAGCGCCCCGAAGGGCGCTTGCCTGCGTTCAGAGAGAACGGATATTAGTAATTTTCCTTGTTTACTTCAAAGAACGCCTGCGGATATTTGCAGACCGGGCAGACGTCGGGCGCCTTTTCGGACGCAGTGACGTGACCGCAGTTGCGGCACTCCCACAGCGTGACGCCGCTCTTTTCGAAAACCTTTTTCGTCTCCACGTTTCTGAGAAGCGCACGGTATCTCTCCTCGTGCCTCTTTTCGACCGCCGCGACTCCGCGGAACTGCTCCGCGAGTTCGTGGAAGCCTTCTTCGTCCGCCTCTTTCGCCATACGCGCATACATCTCTGTCCACTCATAGCTTTCGCCTTCAGCCGCATGGAGCAGGTTTTCTGCAGTATTGCCTATCTCTCCGAGGGCTTTGAACCAGAGTTTAGCATGCTCTTTCTCGTTGTCCGCCGTCTGAAGGAAAAGCGCAGCGATCTGTTCAAATCCCGCCTGCTGAGCGACAGCGGCGAAGAAAGTGTATTTGTTGCGTGCCTGGGACTCCCCTGCGAACGCTTCTTGCAGATTCTTTTCTGTCTTAGTTCCCGCATAGGGATTTTTGGCGGGCGCCGCGTCCTCTATCTTTACGAATTTACTCGCGGGAGCCTTGCATATCGGGCACTTGAAATCTGCCGGCAAAGGTCCTTCGTGTATGTAACCGCATACGGTGCATTTCCATTTTTCCATATTCTTTTTCTCCTTTTCGTCTTCTTTTTCGTTGAATTTTATACTTTTGAGCAATCCGTCCACCGCTTCGACCGGCACGCCGGGGTAGCTCCTTATGCTTTCCAGAAATTTTTTGGCGTTCAGACTCTGCGGGATCATGTAGCCTGCCTCTCTTTCAAGATCCTCAGCAATAAGTCTTGACGATCTTTCCACCGCCACCGCAAGCACGTCCGGAAGCTGCGCGGCGATGAGTTCGGCTTTTGCCTTGTCTTTCACAAGCAGTCTGAGCGCGTTCACGACTTCTTCGTTCTTCTTCTGCTGAGGCGAATATTCGTACGGCACCATGGATATCGCGCCGGAAGGACATGCGTCCGCACATGCGCCGCAGCCGATGCACTTTTTCACGTCAATCACACTGTTTTCCGTATCCGTAGCTCCGGTCGGGCATACGTACAGACACAGGCAGTCTTTCGTGCAAAGTCTCAGATTTCTCACAGCGAATTTGTCAGCCATTATTGCGCCCTCCTTTCGAGTTTTTCGAATTTCCAAGAAGGAACCTTGCACACCGGGCACAGATCGGGAGCCTTGTCGCCGACGTATACGAATCCGCACACGCCGCACATATAAACGCCGGTATGTTCAAGCATCTTCTCCCCTTCTTTTTCGTACCTGGACAGTATATACTTCAGCATGCTCGTGACCTTTTCGCTCCAGGTCAGGCTTCTCAACGCGCCTCTGTCGGACGCCGCTTTTGCAGTCTCGTTAGCGAACGGGAACAATTCGTCTATATCCTTTGAAATGAGCGCGCCGATCTCTTTTAAACCGCCGTGCACGCTTTCTTTTTTCGCTTCTTTAGCAAAAAATCCTGCCAGCTCGGCAAATTTTTCGCGTTCTTTTTCCATATACTGCTTTTCGCAACCTCTGGCAAGATTTGAGCATATCACGCTCATTTCGATCGCGGAAAGCTCCTTGTCCGCCTTCTCTGACGGAGTTTTGATTTGCGCGGAAACGTCCTTCGTCACCTCTCTGAAAGCCTCTTTTCCCGCTCCGCAGACCGGGCATCTGAAGTCGTCCGGCAACTCGCCCTTGTGAACGTAACCGCATACAGTGCAAACGTATTCTTTCATCGGCAACCTCCTTTAATTTGATTATAGCATTTATTTTGTCTTTTTTGAAGACCGTTTTTTTATAGCCGCACCCCTTTTCCCCTTCGCAAGACAAGTCGTAAAATTGTGTCATTGCTCCAAATATATGTTATAATATCAAAAAGGAGCATGGCTATGGATATTTCCGGATTTTTCCCCATATGGAACAACCTCGAAGAAAGCGACCGCAACGCGCTGAATGCCGCCGCGATCGAGCGCACTTTCTCTAAAGGCGAAATACTGCACCGAAGCGCAGACGACTGCACAGGGCTTTTACTGGTGCGCTCAGGTCAGATCCGCGCTTACACCGTTTCCCCCGAAGGCAAGGAGATCACCTTATACCGCCTTCTGGACATGGATATCTGCCTGTTTTCCGCATCCTGCATGATCAACAGCATCAGCTTCGACATCACACTGTCCGCCGAAAGAGACTCTGTCGTCGCAATTGTCTCCGCTGACGTCTACAAGAAGATCATGAAGCATTCCGCGTCCCTTTCCAACTTCACCAATGAGATCATGGCGTCAAGATTTTCAGAAGTCATGTGGCTCGTCGAGCAGATCATGTGGAAGAGCTTTGACAAGCGCCTTGCCGCTTTCCTAGTCCAGGAATCCGCCATGGAAGACAGCCTCACCCTGAAGTTGACCCACGAAACGATCGGCAATCACCTGGGGAGCCCCCGCGAAGTCGTAACGCGCATGCTCAAATATTTCGCGGACGAAGGGCTTGTCTCCCTGTCCCGCGGAACGGTCACCCTCTCCTCACCGAACAAGCTTGCCGCCCTCGCGCAATCGTAAATGCGTTTTCCTTTGAAAAGACGCGCGGTTCACGGAAACGTCTCCGTAAGCCGCGCGTTATCAATTGTCAAAGCATCCTGAGAATATCCCTTTTGGGACGAACACCGACAGAACCGTTTACGACCCTGCCGTCCTTGACGACCGCAAGCGTAGGAATGCTCGACACTCCGAACATACCGGCAAGTTCGCGTTCTTCGTCCACGTTTACCTTGCACACTCTGATGTCGTCGCGCTCCTCCGCGATCTCGTCCACGACCGGACTCAGCATACGGCACGGTCCGCACCAGCTCGCCCAGAAATCGATAAGAACGGGCCTGTCTGAATTCAGTACCACCTCGTTGAAATTGTCTTTCGTTACGTTTATTACTGCCATATTGCACCTCACATTCATTTGATGGTTTCATTATACGGCTTGAATAAATCTTTTTCAGTGACTTTGTCACATAGTGTGATCTGCTTTCAATAAAAAAGACACTCGCCTTCAGTAGGGGCTTGCCTCTTCGAGGCAAAACCCTCGCATCGTAATTCCTGCGTCTGACAAGCTTAATTCTGCTCGGGCGAACCTGTGCTTTGCACGAGGTTCTTACACCTACTGAAGGCGCCACGGCATAAAAAAATGAGAGGATATTTCCTCTCATTTTGTCGTGGCGCCTTCAGTAGGACTCGAACCTACGACCCTGCGGTTAACAGCCGCATGCTCTACCGACTGAGCTATAAAGGCTCGCAACGTGATTATTATATTAATATATGCCGCGCGATTTGTCAAGAGTTTTTATTGAAAATAACAGCAAAATTTTTGCTTTTTTCAATCGTTTGCTTGTGCGCCGCTTACCGTCTCCCCTTTCTCCTCAGCTTCGTGCAGAGAAATGAGCAGTTTCTTTGATTTTACCCCGTAATTTATGCCGAGACCTGCAATAGTTGAAGCAAGAATGATGCCTACAAAATTGATAATGCCTACCTTTACCAGATAAAACCCGCCGGCTTCGATCTCTTCTTTGCTTATAAAGCGGACGATATTGAAATTGTGGCACAAAGACATAAGAAAACAGCACACGTTTACCGCAAGCAATATGCCGCAGAACATATCTCTGCGCAGATCCGTCATCGCTTTTTCGTTTTCAGGCGTAATATTTTTCGAGAACAGTTTGGGCGTAGGATTGACAATAAACGCTAAGGCGATAACTGACCAGAGAAGATCCATTCCCACAGCCCATAAAAATGCCCTGCCTATATCTTCAAGCACATAAAACAATGCGACGGTAGTCAGCATCCATACGGCAAAAACGCCTGCCGACACTCCGCACAAGATTTTATGATTTTTGTTGAGCGAATATTTCATCTTTCCTCCGCCGATTTTATAAATCAATGTTGATTATAGCACTGCCGCGGCTTAATGTCAAACGTTGAGCTTATCGCTCATTGCCGTAAACACAAGCTGTATAACAGCCATCTGCACAAAAGCCAACAATGCCGCGCTTATACATGCTATCGTTGCGCTGACTTTAAATACTATGAACAGCGCCGGAATAAGCACATAATAAACCGCACCCTGCACCAACGTCGCACACGCGCAACCTCTGACCTTTTTTGAATGATTCTGCGCGATCGTTCTGTAATTTTCTATTTCGTCGTCAGACAGACCTTTAGGAAAATCTGTGTGTCTGAACAATGCATAAAACCCTGCAAAAACAGAAATCACAAGCAGCGCCGCATTGATAACTATAATATACACCATAACAAACCTCTTGATTTATTATAGCATATAAATGCCTTTATTCAGACGCTCTATAGTCTTTGCTCAACAGATATTACAAAAATTTGACAAAGCGCTCAATCCTCTTTTTTGTTATAATATTGAGCCTGAGCGTTCCAGAGCTGAGAATACAATCCGTCTTTATCAGAAAGCAGCTCTGCATGAGTGCCGTATTGCACCATTTCACCGCTGTCAAACACAGCTATATCGTCGCAGAACCTGCATGACGAAAGCCTGTGGCTTATATAGATCGCAGTCTTTTTCTCAACTATACTGTTGAAGTTGGCATATATTTCAGATTCCGCAATCGGGTCGAGAGCGGCTGTCGGCTCGTCAAGAACGACTATCGGCGCGCCTTTGTACAATGCGCGTGCAATGGCTATCTTCTGCGCCTCTCCGCCAGAAATCTCAACGCCTTTTTCCGTCAGATCTTTATACAATACGGTATTCAGACCGTCTTTCCAGCTTGCAAGCCTTTTAGAAAATCCTGCCTTATTCAGGCAATCCTCAACCTTCTTCATGTCGTATTCTGCGCTTGTTGCAACGTTTTCGCCAAGCGGCATAGCAAACAAAGCAAAGTCCTGGAAAACGACAGAAAACACTCTTTCATACTCTATTATGTCGTATTCTCTTATGTCTTTTCCGTTGAGCAGTATTGTTCCCTCAGTCGGATCGTAAAGTCTGCAAAGCAGTTTTATAAATGTAGTCTTTCCGCTTCCGTTCCTGCCAACGACAGCAAGCTTTCTTCCCTGCCCGAATTTGATATTTACGTTTTTCAGCGCATATATATCCGTGCCGGGATATTTGAAAGATACGTTTTTGAATTCAACCTCATAATCATCATCCGCAAGCTGTTCAACATGTTCTTCTCCGCTTTTGAGTTTATCCGGAAGCTCTAAGAAGTCTAGTTCAAGCTGCAAGAAAGGCGCGTTGTTTTTTATCTCTCCGAATGTTCTCAGAATGTTTGAAAAACTTCCTGACAGCTTCGTAACAGCGGATACGTATTGAGTTACTGCACCTATTCCGAATGCGCCTGCCCACGCCTTAAGGCATACGAACACATAAACAATAAACGTAAACACTTCCGATATAGTCGCAGAAATAGCAAAGAGAACGCCGACAGGTCCTTTGGAATACTTTGAGAACGTTCCTTTTGTTCCGAATGTAGTCGTCTTATCGTTGCCGTACTTTTCACAATAAACGTACTGGCGGTAAACTCTTACGTCTTCAGCGTATCTCTTTTCAGCACAAACCTGTCCGAAATGTCCGTGCAGTCTGTTGCCGAGATTGAGCGTACCTGCGAGCTTTGCGTAGTAGCTCTGTGCCTTGCTGTCAAGAAGGGGCGCAGTGCAGGTAATTATCACCATTGCAGCAATTATCGCAATTATGAACAATGGATTATTCAAAACCACGAAATCCCCCGCGTTTTCAGGCACTGCCTGAGTAAACAATGTGATCGTAAGACTTATGCCGCCCAATGCCGAAAACAATGCGCTTACAAGCTGTTCTACGTCATAAATCATACGGTAAATCCCCCAGCCGCCGCCGTTTCTGTTCTGGCGTATGGTGGTAAGCAGTTCCTGCGTCTTGGGATCGTCGACCGTTGCAAAATCAGTATTAAGCAGTTTTCTGGTATATATATTTTCTATTTTATAATACATGCCTGCGCTTTGAGTATTTTTGTACTTTTTAAGCAATGCGGTCAGAAGCGCGATTATTGCTTCTGCAACGAGAGTTGCCGCAACAAGCAATATTATCGTATTCTTGTCTTTGCCCGATGACAGCTCGTCAATAACTCGTGCTGCAAGATATATTCCGACATATGGCGAAAGCGCTCCCCATATAGCGACGAAAATATTTGAAAGCAAAATATGCGGATATTCTTTAAAAAGAATTCTCCAAGCCTTGAAATTGATTTTCAGAGATTTACTCAAAGAAGGTACGCCTTTATTCTTCATCTGACACATCCTCCTCTTTGTAATATTTGCTCTGCACGTTGAAAAGTTCAGCGTATTTTCCGCCTTTCGCAAGAAGCTCGTCATGCGTGCCTTCTTCAGCTATTCCGCCGTTTTCAACAAATATTATTCTGTCGCAGAAACGCGTGGAAGCAAGTCTGTGAGACACGTAAACAGACGATTTGCCTGCCGTCATTTCATTGTATTTTGAATATATATCCGCCTCTGCAATCGGATCTAGCGCGGCTGTCGGCTCATCGAGAATTACTATAGGAGCGTCCTTATAAAGCGCCCTTGCAAGCATCAGTCTCTGCGTTTCGCCTCCCGATAAGTCTACCGCGTCGTCATAGACAGCCCTGTTCAGATTTGTATTCAGTTTTTCAGGCAAAGAATTGACCTTCTCTTCAAGCCCGGCTTTCCTTATACTGTCCATTACTTTTTCAATATCGATATTTTCATCTGTCTGAGCGACGTTGAAAGCAATGCTTCCCGCAAGTACGATAAAGTTCTGAAAAACTGCAGAAAAAGCATTGTAATAATCGTATCTGTTGTACTTTCTTATGTCTTCTCCGTTCAACAAAACACGTCCTTCAGTGGGATCGTAAAAGCCGCATATAAGTTTTATTAGAGTTGATTTTCCCGCTCCGTTGAGTCCTACGACTGCGAGTTTCTCCCCTGGATGCAAGGTAAGATTTACGTGTTCAAGAATTTTCCTGTCGCTGGAAGGATACGCAAAAGAAACGTCTTCAAGTCTGATTTCAGTACCTTGCAATGACTTTGCGTCAAGTGTTTCACCGTCTTCAAATCTGAACTGCTCCGGAAATTCCAAAAACTCTCGTATATTGCATATTTCAAGGCTCTGCTTATTTAACAAAGTCAGATTGCTTAAAATACCTGTAACCCAGGTTGCAAAACCGCCTACTGCTGAAAAATACAGCAAGAACTCAGCTGCGCTCAACCTGCCTTTGAACACGCAATATATAAGATATGCATAAGCGATACCGTTGCGCAAAAAAGTCATTGCGATATCGGCGATGCTTCCCCATAAATATACTCCGTTGGCTTTTTTATGAAACGCAGTAAACGCAATTTCTGCTTTTTTAGCCATTTCTGCAAGCCAGGGCATAACGTTGAATAGTCTGATGTCCTTTGCAGACCTGAAGCCCCCTGCGACATTGGTAACGTAACGCATTTTTTGTTCACTGTCTGCAAGTTCTTCTCTGTGACGATATCCGTATTGATTTAACCTGTTGGAAATAACATAACTCACCGCGCCTGTCGCTATAACTATAAGAGCGATCCACCATTCGACAGTGCAAAGCAAAACCAGGTAAACTATAAAACCGAGTACGTTTTTGCATACTTCTGTGATCGTAGTCCAGATTGCTTCGGCAGGCTGTGAATTCGCACCTGTCGCTTCTTCCGATTTTGCGTACAATTTTTTAAATTTTTCGTTCTCTAAATTAGGATAAGAAGTCTGAGCGCATTTAATAGAAATGTCAGATATTATCTTGCTTCTGACCTGAATTCTTCCCCATAACTGGTTTTCATCTATATATGTATTAGCAGCATAGCAAACTGCAAGAGCAAGGCAAAACGCTCCTATCGTTATTATCAGCGTAACGATATCTGTTTTTCCCTCAATCTGTCCAAGTACGGTAGGAGTAATAAACAAACTGAGAGTACTTGCCGCAACTGAGAAAAAAGCGAACAATAAAGATAATATAACGACTTTTTTCTCTTTAATTTTCCATGCCGTCGAAATCATATAAGCAGAATTCTGCAACATATTGTATTTCGGCTTGATTTTATTTTTTTCCTTCTTCATAAACACCACGCAAAGAATTGCTGTGTTTAATTCTATCATACGCTTGTATATATTACAATACGTTTAAACCAATGGTTGATAAAATAAATGAGAATACAATCTCTTGCGCGGCCCCAATCTGCAACATTCTCCGTGCCTTGCCGTTTTCTTCAGGAGTTGTCAGGAGAAAAAAAAGAAGAACCACGATTTGTGGTTCTTCTTTTTTGTAACCGGCAACGACTTTATCTCCCGGGCCGTGTCCTTGTTGACTTAACGCTCGCATCGCTGCTTTCTCATTCTTTCAATCCCTTATCTGCTCGCTATTAAGTCCTTGGCTGTCCCCGTCCTTAATTTAAATAATCCCGTATCGTATTAAAAAGAAAAGGAGCTACTTCTGTAACTCCTTTTCTTTTTGTAACCGGCAACGACTTTATCTCCCGGGCCGTGTCCAGCCAAGTACTTCCAGCGCTGAAGGGCTTAACTTCTGTGTTCGGGATGAGAACAGGTGGATCCCCTTCGCCATTGTCACCGGTATCGTTGAATGTTTCTCGCACACTCACAACTGCATAGTATCTTTTCCTTTTAGCTTAGAAAACTATCAGGCCCTCCACAAATCTTATCGACTTGCGAACAAGCCTCGACCTATTAGTATCGGTCAGCTCAACACATTGCTGTGCTTACACACCCGACCTATCTCCTTGTAGTCTTCAAGGGGTCTTACTACCTTACGATATGGGATATCTTATCTTGAGGTGGGTTTCACGCTTAGATGCCTTCAGCGTTTATCCCGTCCAAACTTCGCTACCCAGCTGTGCCACTGGCGTGACAACTGGTGCACAATAGGTTTGTCCATCCCGGTCCTCTCGTACTAAGGACAGCTCCTCTCAAATATCCTGCGCCCACGATGGATAGGGACCGAACTGTCTCACGACGTTCTGAACCCAGCTCGCGTGCCACTTTAATCGGCGAACAGCCGAACCCTTGGGAC
>CASFWW010000029.1:0-6160 GCA_949298505.1 uncultured Christensenella sp.
CAATCTCTAACTCTTTAAACTCGTTGACTTTGCTTGTGTTTAATTGTACACTCGCTAATTTTTAAGTTCAAAGCAGTTGTTTTCGCTTTTATGCTCAACTTCTACTTCTCACCTTTCTGTTCAGTTTTTAATGTCCGTTTGTCGCTGTCTCTCTCAGACAGCTTTCACATAATATCACAACGATTTTTTTATGTCAAACATTTTTTCGGGGTTTTCGATAAATTTTTTAATTTATTTTTTTGCCCCTGAAATCGTTGCTTCCCCTTTTTCGGGTGGACTTTAATCTTATCATAAATTTTTATACAATTCAAGGGGTTTTCAGCACTTTTTTACAAAAATTTTTAATATTTTTATCTTATCTTTTGTATATTCTTTTCCGTTAAATCTATGCTGTTTGCCAAACTCGTTTACCTCTCTCACGCATATAGCGCTCCGCCGGCGAATATAAAAATAAAGGTTGACAACTGCCCCTTTGACGTGAGCGGACATAACTTGCCTGTCGGTATTTTCCGACGTCACGCTTGTGCCACATCTTTTTTCGGCACCGTCAAACCATTGCTGCGAAAACAACATCGTTATGTTTCATATCTGTTATGTTTTATCCGAAACCGTATTATCATATCCCGGCAGGATCGCTCTGTTGCAAAAAAAGCGTCGCACTGTTGCGACGCTTATTATTATAATATTATTATCAATATAACTGTGAAAACGTCAGTCCCACCACGATGTGTCGAAATACTTTGCAACACCGATGTCATTGAACGAGAACGCCTCTATTACGGAATTGCCCGACGTATCTATTATGCCGTACGCGGTGCCGTTCTGAACGAGCGCGTAGCCGCAATAAAAATCCGTCACGTGATCGTACCTGGTGGGGATTACCACTTCGCCTTTACTGTTTATATACCCCCACTTGTTGTTCTTCTTAACTGCGGCAAGCCCTTCGCAAAAATCTCTTACTTTTTCATAGGAATCGCTTTTCTGATCCCCTTTCGTATTTATGAAATATTCCTGCGTTCCGCTCTTGACCCTTGCCAGACCGTCAATGAAATCGCCTGCGTCGTTGAACAGCGCGTCTATTTTCATCTTGCCGTTTGTGCCGATATAGCCGAATTTACCGCCGACGTATACCCAGGCGAGCTTGTCGTCGTCGCCGAATTGTCCGACCGGAAGTCTTTCTCCGAGTTCGGAAGCGTAGCTGATCTTGATCTCTCCTTTTCTGTTGCCTTTCTTATCGATGAGGCACCAGTAATTGTCGATTATCCCCTCTTCCTTTTCTTCCTTGATATTCACGAACGCGACGCCGTATTTGAATTCAAGCGCGTTTTCGTACTGACAATTTATAACTATTTTGCCTTTCTTGTCGGCATATCCCCACTTGTAAATCGGAGTCCCGTTTGCAGCGTCGCCGATCTTCTGATATACCGGGGTCAGACCGTTGTTGAATATGTCGAGAGACGCCTTTTCGTTGACCGTGATCTTGAAGGGCGCGGTGAAAAGCAACATCAACAGGATGATCAGCACGAGCGAAATGAACGCGACGATATATCTCTCCGGAAGTTTCTTCTTGAATATCTTGAAGATTCCCGTATTTATCCATTTTGCGAGAGTGGTGATGAAAGCGACTATGTACGTCCATATCTTAAGACAGAACATATCGAACTTGTTGAGTTTTTTAGCCTCAGCATGTTCTCCGATGCGTATTATATTGTCAGAACCTTCCGGACGTTCTTCCTGCTGAGGTTCTTCCTGCTGTTCTGTGGAAGCGTTCTCAACGGTCTCGTCGATATCGTCGGTAGCCAGACTTTCAGTCTCTCTGTTCTTATTACTCCTAGCCATATCACAAAGCTCTCCGTAAAAACGGACAGCACCCCTGTATTATTTTCAGTCGGCATATGCAACTCTACATTTTAATATTATAACAATATTTACTTTAAAAGCAAGTATTTGAGCGTATTAATTATGACGGGACTCCGACGTCGGCGTCCGGAATTTCCAGCGAGCCCGTGTACGAGTCTGAATTATAATACAATTTTACGCACGCGCTGCAGCCTGTATACACATTGTCAGCAATTTTCCCGCGCGCATTTTTGTCCGAGATCCCGTCCTCTTCCCTGAGGTCTATTTCAACTGCGGTTTCCGCTCCCGAAAAATCGTTGTTGACAAGGTATATTTCCCCGTTTGTCGCGCCAGTTTCTATGCACTTTTCATAGCCGGAAAAAGAACATGCTCTGCAATATATAAGAGCGGCGTCCGACGGCGCTTTTACCGCAAAACCGGAGCGTGTTTTCTTTGTCGGGTCGTCATAAAAAAACGTGCATCCGACGGCGGTAAAAGACGCTCCCTGCCCTATCTGAACACCCGCTTTTTCACCGCTGTATTCCGTCGCGTATACGTTCACTTTATTGAGAAAAAGCTCAGCGTTTTCACAAACTGAAATTGCGCCGACGGCTGCGCCGCCCACCCCGGTGACGGTGACTCTGCCTTTTACTTCGAGTCTGGGATAATATCCGCCTGAAATCAACACGGATCCGTCTTTTCCGAAATTGTCAACCGCACGTTGCAAAGCGTTTTCTCCGCTTCCTTCTCCGACGATCTCGTCCGCCACGGTAAGCTTGAGCACAGATTTGTAAGGAGTGTTTTTTGCGCGTACGGTTATCCTCGTTTCTCCGCCCGAAATCGCCGTTACCACGCCGTCCCCGCTGACCTTAGCGACGTTTTCGTCCGAACTCTCCCACACCGGTTCGAAACCTGCCGCCGCCGGACTCTGTCTGACGTAATACTTTCTGCTTTCTCCCACCTTCAGATAATCGAAAGTACAGTTGAGAATCATATGTCCGTCCGGGCTTTCCACGCTGACCGCAACGCCCGTGCATCCCGTCGCCGCTATCGCAAAGGCAACCGCCGCGACAAGAACAAAAATCACCCTGTTTAACCTGCCTGAATAACTATACGTTGTCATACCATTAATATTCCTTAAGTTATTGTATTTTTATTTATTATTTATATGTATTTTAAGTAAAATTATCAGGATAACGCTTGAATTAATCAACTTCCGTATGCTATAATTACCCTAAGGCTGATTATGCCATACGATCAAACATTCATTTGGAGGAATTATGAACGAAAAGAAAGTTGTGTTTATTACAGGTTCGTCCGGCTCAATGGGCAGCCAGGTTCTGAAGTACGTAATGGAAACGAACAAGTTCAAAGGCCTTGTTCTTCTCAGAAAGAAACCCGCGAACGAAAAACTCGCTGAAAAGCTCAAGAAGCAGTACGGCGAAAACATCACCGTTGTATTCGGCGACCTTTCCAACAAACAGGATTGCGTGAAGTGCGTTGAAATGAGCGATTACGTTTTCCACTGCGCAGCGATCATTCCCCCCACTTCGGACCACAACCCCGAAATGGCAAAGAAGGCGAACTACACCGGTACGTGCAACCTCGTCGACGCGATTGCGGAAAGCCCGCGTGCAAAAGACATCAAGCTCGTACATATCGCTACCGTTGCCGAATACGGCAACCGTGACTGGCAGCATCCCTGGGGCCGCGTCGGCGATCCTCTTCTTCCGAGCGCTTTCGACTTCTATGCGATCACCAAGCTGCGCGCGGAGAGATATCTCCTCGAGAAAAATCTCCCCAACTGGGCGGTTCTCCGTCAGTCAGGCGTTCTGCACGACAATCTGTTCAAGAACAATATGAGCGACGGTCTTATGTTCCACACTTGCTGGAACGTTCCGATCGAATGGGCTACCGCTAAAGAAAGCGGCATCCTGATGAGAAACCTTGCGGTCAAGGACAGCGAAGGCACCCTGAAGCCCGGTTTCTGGAACAAAGTATACAACATCGGCGGCGGCGCTTCCTGCCGTGTCACCGGCTACAATACGATGGAAGCCGGCTTCGGTATGATGGGCGCTATCCCCGAACAGTTCTTCAAGCCGAACTGGAACGCTACCAGAAACTTCCACTGCTTCTGGTACTATGACTCCGACGTGCTCGATGACTATCTCGACTTCCAGAAGACGGACAGCTGGGACGAGTTCTGGGCAAGAATGGCTAAACAGAACTGGTACTTCAAACTGGGCGTTCTCGCTCCGAAGAGCCTGATCAGCAAACTCGCGATCCAGAGACTGTTCAAGGACAGCAACGCTCCCATGTACTGGCTTAACCACGGCCTCGAAAAGCGTGTCGAAGCGTTCTTCGGCGGCAGAGAGAAGTACAACCAGATCGGCGACGACTGGAAGAACTTCCCTCTCTTCTGCAAGAACCAGATCAAGGACAAGGACGGCAACGTCGTTGACTACGAATACCGCAAGGATATCAAGAACGCGAAGCAGTTCCTTCTCAGCCACGGTTATGACGAAAGCAAGCCGGACAGCGAACTCGACATCGAAGATATGCAGCAGGCTGCTGAGTTCAGAGGCGGCAAGTGCCTGAGCAAGACGATGGTAAAGGGCGACCTCTACACCAAGCTCAAATGGCAGTGCCACGACGGACACGTATTCGAGTCTTCACCGTACACTATCCTCAAAGCGGGTCACTGGTGCCCCGAATGCTGCATGCCCGCTCCCTGGCGTTTCGACGAGCTGGCTAAACACATCCCCTTCTTCGCACAGGTCTGGTACGACACCCACGATCCGTCCGAGAACTGCTACTATGACGAGAACTGCTACAAGGATATCCTTGAAGCGGAAAAAGCTAACAAGTAAAATGAAAAAACGTTGTCTCTCCCCGTTTTTACGGGAAGGGACAACTTTGATTAAAGAGGTGAACTATGGAAAATGTTATGGAAAAAAGCAATGAAAGACTTGATGTGAAAAAAGTCTTTATCTGCGGCGGTACCGGCTTCCTCGGTTTCTATTCTGCAAAAGAATTTCTGAACCAGGGCGTTGAAGTCGCCGTTCTCGCACTCCCCAACGAAATCACGCTCAATCAGAGCTGGTGGCCGAAGGATATCAAAGTCAATTACGGCATGCTCTTCAATCTGAGACAGATGCACGCTGACGAAAAGTGCCTGAAGAAAGAAGATCTCGTCGAATACTTCAGGGGTTACGACGTTATGGTTTATGCAGTCGGTCCGGACGACCGTATGCACACTCACCCCGGCGTATCCGGTTACGATTTCTTCCACTACTATCTGGTCGAGAAAGTTATCCCCGTATTCGAAGCTGCAAGAGAAGCCGGCGTAAAGAAGGCGGTCCTTCTCAACTCCTACTTCGCTTACTTCGACAGAGTATGGCCTGAAAAGCATCTTGCTGACAACCACCCCTACATCAAGGTGCGTTGCGAGCAGGCTGACGCGCTGATCAAAGTCGGCGGCGGCAGAGAAAACGGCGGCATGGACGTTGTTGTCCTCGAACTGCCCTACATCTTCGGCAATATGCCTGAGCGCGAGCCGCTCTGGAAAGAGATATTCCTCGACAGATTTGCTAAGATGCCCGCAGTTATGTTCCCGAAGGGCGGCACCAACATGATCCACGTTCAGGGTATCGCGGAAGCCGTTGTTTCCGCAGCGTTCTACGGACAGCACGGCGACAAGCTTCCTATCGGCGCATACGACAGAAAGTACAAAGACATGATCAACATGATGATGGAATACGTCGGCGCTACAAAGCGTTACATGGGCGTTCCCACCTGGATGGCTACCATCGGCGGCTACATGGTAGCTAACGACCTCAAGAAGACCAACCAGGACAGCGGTCTTAACTACAAGAGGCTGATGAAAGACATTCAGTCTCAGGACCTCTATTTCGGTCAGGACGTTATCGACAAGGTAAGAAAGCACCTGCATTACGACGAGTTCGGCTTCAACGGCGGCGGCACACTCGAAGACGGCATCAAGAAGACGATGATCGCTTGCTATCCGCACAGATTCGACGAAAACGGCAACCTCAAGAAAGAATGGATCGGTATCAACCCCATCAAGAAGGAAACCGCTACGAACAACGTTTTCGTAAACAAGAAGTAATTCTCCAAATCGTTCATAAAATAGACCTGCGGAAATCCGCAGGTCTTTTGTTTTTCCGTAACCCTATAGTCGGCAGCGCAATGGCTTTGCGAAACAACTCCGGGAAAAACCTTCCCTCACAGGACCGTTCAATGCGCCGCGCTCCGTATTGTATATCCTTCCTCATCTTAGCCCACATGTTATTTTAAGATG
>CASFWW010000030.1:0-95929 GCA_949298505.1 uncultured Christensenella sp.
TAATTCAATACGGTATTTTAACTTATCCCACTTTCGAAAAACCACAGCAACGCGCACATGTCATCTATTAATTATTTTTTACCAAAAATATTGGTAAAATCTGTTTTTTTCAATAAACTGGGAAAAGCGTGAATAATTCAGATCAGATCAACAAAACTAGCTTTCCCAATATACTGGGAAAAAATGAATTATTTAAATCAATAAACTTGTCTTTCCCAATATATTGGGAGAAACGGAAATAGGTTGAGTGCTTTTCCCAATAAACTGGGAGAAGCATAAATATTTCAGATCAGCAAAACAAACTTTCCCAATAAACTGGGAGAAATGCCCTCAATTCTCAATGATAACATTATTAATTCCCTTTCGGCAAAAACCAAGTTTTTTGCAGAAAGTACCTTGCAAAAAGTCGAGTCGGGGCGAGACATTTTGTGTGGAAGGGGTATAGTAGGGGGAAACAAAATTTCTGCGTGTATGAAAAAGGGCTGTCCTTGCGAACAGCCCTTTGATTCAGCGTCGTGATTTTGGTGCCCCTTGCTAAGCGAAGCGGCATTACGTTTTTTGCCGAAAGTACTCTGCAAAAAGTTGAGTCAAAGCGAGACTTTTTGTGCGGAAGGGGTAAAGTATGGGGAAACAAAATTTCTGCGTATATGAAAAAGGGCTGTCCTTATAAACAGCCCTTTGATTAAGCAGATAAATTTTGGTGCCTGGCTAATTGAAATTTTATTTTCTTTTCACAAAAACCACGCTTTTTGTGAAAAGTACTTTATGAGACCGAAAGCCGCAGGGTGAGGTCGAAGCAAGGAGGGGATATAGTAAGGGGAAACACAAATCACAGCGTATATGAAAAGGGCTGTCCTTGCGAACAGCCCTTTGATTAAGTGTCGTGATTTTGGTGCCCCTTACTAACTAATTCTTATTGCTATGAAGAGGCGCAGGTATTCTTCCGCCTCTGTTGACGAACTTTGACGGGTCGCTGCGGTTTATCGGCATGATAGGAGCTTCGCCGAGGAGTCCGCCGAATGTAGCCGTTTCGCCTTCTTTCTTGCCGTAAACGGGTATAACTCTGACGGCGGTCGTCTTTGTGTTTACTACGCCGATCGCGATCTCGTCCGCAATAAGCGCGGAGATTATCTCGGGAGAGACGTCGCCGGGAATAGCTATCATATCGAGACCGACGGAGCATACGGCTGTCATCGCTTCGAGTTTTTCGAGCGAGAGCAGTCCGTTTTCAGCGGCTTTTATCATGCCTGCGTCCTCGGATACGGGTATAAACGCACCCGAAAGTCCGCCGACGTGGTTGCTTGCCATAATGCCGCCTTTCTTTACCGCGTCGTTGAGAAGGGCGAGCGTTGCGGTAGTGCCGCACGCGCCCACGCTTTCGAGTCCTATTTCTTCGAGGATATGCGCTACGCTGTCGCCTACGACGGGGGTCGGGGCGAGAGAGAGGTCTACAATGCCGTAGCTTACGCCCAGGCGGTTAGCCGCTTCGCGCGCTACCAGCTGACCCACGCGGGTTATCTTGAAGGCGGTCTGTTTTATAACTTCTGCTATCTGGGTAAGGTCTCCGTCGACCTGTTCGAGTGCGACTTTTACTACGCCGGGACCCGAAACGCCTACGTTTACTACCGCGTCGTCCTCGCCGCTGCCCAGGAATGCGCCCGCCATGAACGGGTTGTCTTCGACGGCGTTCGCGAACACTACGAGTTTAGCGCAGGCAATGCTGTCCTTGTCGCGGGTGAGGTAAGCGCAGTCTTTTACTATCTTGCCCATCAGTTTTACAGCGTCCATATTTATGCCCGCTTTGGACGTAGCGACGTTTACCGAAGAACAGATCTTGTTTGTTGTGGAAAGAGCTTCAGGTATACTGAGCAGGAATTCCTTTTCGTAAGGCGTCATCGCCTTGTGTACGAGCGCGGAGTAGCCGCCCAGGAAGTCTATGCCTATTTCGTCAGCCACCTTGTCAAGAGTTCTTATGATCTCAAGGTGTCCCTTGCTGGAAGCAGATACCAGGCTTATCGGTGTTACGGCGATACGCTTATTCACGATAGGCACGCCTATTTCGCCCGCGATATCGTTGCCGACCTTGACGATATTTCCCGCCTTTTTCATCAGCTTGTCGTATATTTTGTCGCAGGTACGCTTGGGGCTGTCGGTTATGCAATCGAACAGCGAGACTCCGAGAGTGATGGTCCTGACGTCAAGATGCTGGTGCGACACCATGTTTATGGTTTCTAAAATTTCGTTGGTAGAGTACATATATCTCCTCAGTCGGGCAAATTGAGCGAAACGTTGTGCATACTGTCGAATATGCTTTTGAGCTGGATCTGGATCTGGACGCCGATTTTTTCGCCGAGCTTGTCCAGGCTGGACTTTATCACGTCGAAGCGGGGAGCGTTCTCGCAGATCTCGACCGCCATAATCATGGTGAAGTACTCCTGCAGGATGGTCTGCGAGATGTCTTCGATGTTGACGTCCATATCGTAAAGAGCGCCGGAGACTTTGGCGATGATGCCTTTTTTGTCTTTTCCGATGACGGAAACGATTGCTTTCATATATTACCTCTCAGTAGTTTAATATCACTTTTCCGACGACCCAGTCCTTTTCGACGCAGCCGTATACGTGGCTGTCTCTCGAAACGTTGCGGTTGTCGCCCAGCACGAAAAGCTGGTTTTCTCCCACCGTTATACCCGTCGTAGTGATCGCGGTGTAAACTTCGAGATCGCTCGAGGAGAAATAGTTGGGTTTGTATCCTGTCGTTTCGGCGTAGTCGTCGAGCGGCTCGCCGTTGACGGTGTAATCCATGATCTGTATGTCGAAATAGATCACGTCGCCGGGGAGACCGATGACCCGTTTTATCGGCGGGGAATCGTCGCCCGGGATTTTGAATACCACGATGTCGCCTCTTTCAACGGTGTAGCCCACTTTAGATAACAGGATCCTGTCGCCGTCGTTGAAAGTTGGGTACATCGACTGACCGGAAACGGTCATCGGGGTCAGGAAAAACACCAGGGTTATTATTATGAGCACAAGCACGACGATGATTACGCTCAGGAAAACGTTGAGAGCGCTTGCCCTGCGTGATTTAGCCGAGATATCAGAGGCATTGTTGAATCCGTACATTTCAGTCCCCGATGATTTGTTTTACGCTTTTTTCGAATTTCAGAGCGTCTATCATGACGCTTCTGCCGCACTTGTCGCAGACTATGCGGACGTCCGCGCCGGTACGTGCGATCGTCCAGACGTTACCGCCGCACGGGTGCGGTTTTTTGGTTATCACTTTGTCTCCCACTTTATACTGCATGACGTCAGACCCAGAGTATGTTCTTGAAAAGCACGCCGCTTATCTTGTGGAAGGACAGGCTTTTTATATTGTTCCAGCCTTTGAGCGGAACGAGAGACTGCGTTTTGAACGATGACGGAGAAAGGGAGCACTTTGTCCATTCGCCGTCTCCGTTGACCGTGCAGACTGCGGTGTAAAATAATTTTTTTCCGTTTTCCTTGTTGCACACTCTGACTTCCACGTTGGTTGTCACGTTGCTGAACGCGTCGAACTGGAGAAGGCTTTCGTCAGTGCGCAGGAATTTGTCCTCTCCCACGCTGTACGTGGTGATGTCTGCGCCGTCGCAGGTGATGCCGAGGATGTCGTATGCTCCCGCTTTCAGGAAAGGCGCGGTGCATGACAGATAGTGGTCGGAGTTGTCGGCGACGAAGGTGCCCACTCCGTTTTTGCGCTCGTATATGATATGCGTTCTGCGCGTAAGGACGCGTTTGACTTCGGGCGGGATCCTGGCAAAATCCTCGTAAGAGGAGATGACAGCGCCGTCATCGTATTCAACGTTGACGAACGCAAACGCGCATTGAGCACGCTCGACCACGGGGATTTCACAACGTTTGCAGCCGTTCTGCGGCAATATGATCTTATTCCAGTTTCTGATCGTGCCGTCCATTTCGTCGAAAGCGTACCATACGCAGATTTCTTTAGCGGCGAGAGGAGCGTCGACGGTCAGATTGGCGACCAGAGCGTCATCCTCAACGCTGAGGTCGAGCAGGGGTCTGTTCTTCAGAACAGGCGCTTTGCTGTCAAAGTATTCGACGAAGTTGAGCTGAGTGGACAGCGCGTACTGGGGCAGAAGAAGCCTCGTGTTGGGGCATACTGCGCAGTATACGCGTTCGTTGTCCACGAGAGCGAGGGTGTTTTCTATTCTGTCTATCGAAGTCAGCGGATTGTTCGAGCCGCAGACGAGAAGAAGAGGACATTCGACGTAACGCGCATAAGTCTGGCTTGCGCATCCGGCGAACCATCTTTCGCGTTCGTCCGTCATCTGTAAAGGTTCCGCCTGCTCGTCAAAACGGAAGAGTTCTTCGTATTCTCTCCATCCGGCGTTGTTTATTGCGACCGCAGCGTTCACGCGCTTGTCCATCGCTGCCGCTTGCCACATCATGTCCGCGCCTTCGCGCGCGCCGATGAGGATTATCTTGCAGTTTTTGGAAAGCGTCTTCACAAAGGTGATGACTCTGCGGGTCACGGTGGTCCAAAGATACTGACAGCTGTCTTTAGCCGTGGGTTCGGCGACTGACAGATGGGTTTTGCAGTGGGCGTTTTCTCCGTATTTCAGAGACTCGGGATAACGCGAGCGCTTTTCAGAATCGGTATTTGTTGCGTCGTAATCGAAGCGCACAAATCCGAAGCCTTTCGCGATGAAAGCACTGACGAAATTTTCCGGCGCCGGATAGCCGTTGCCGTCGCTTATGTAGATTATTATCTTCGGAGAAGACGAAGTGGGATAGCTGCCGCTGACAAATATGCGCGGCGCAACGTCGCCGAATTTATCCGCGTTGAAAAACGCTTCAAAGGATATATTGCCGTTTTGTTTGCGGAAGTCGGTGAACGAGATCTGAAGCGGGTCCGCTTCAGGGTCGTAGTCCTGCCAAATCTGCAACGGAGTCAGAATCGTATTTTCCATATGAAAATATTATAGTATACGCGGGGCAAAAATGCAAGCTATTGCGGCTGACGATTATAAAACGCGAAATATCGCGCGAAAGCGTCATATTCACGCGGAATAATGAGTAATATAGCATTAAACGGAGGTGCATATGGCGGATTACGACGATTACAGGATCGCTGACGACGATCAGATCAGGGCAATGAATGCCGGATATGTCTGCAAAGGAGAGAAGACCGCGCAGATAGATCTGCCCGTATATCTCACGGACGAGGCGCGCAAAGCGGCAAGGCTGTGTTCGGACGCGGCTCACGGATGCGAATATCTGCTCGATTACGCCACGACAAGCCCTGAAAAACGCCTTCTCGGCTACGCGGCGGGCACAATGAAGGGGATAAGTTCTCTGATGGGCGGAGGAGAAGGAAAAGAGAGCGCGGAGAAATTCGGAGCGCTCGGAGTAAGGCGCGCGATGGTGCGGACCTTTTTGCTGTGCAACGAAGCCGCCATCACGATATGCGGCATTGCCGAGGCGTCCGCGGGAGAAAAAAACGTGCTGTCTGCCGCACGTGCGGCGCTTTGTTCGGCGCAGAGCGTAATGGCGTTGTATTTAATGCAAATTTAGGTGCCCGTGTAGGTTATAAACGTTTTTATCTAAAAAGAACGGCTCCCTTTTCAAACAGGGGAGCCTTGTTTTTTTGCGGCTGAAAACCGCTTTCCCGGTCTGATACGGGCGAGGAAGATTATTTCACTTCGTCGTGCTTTGCGCCCTTTTCGATGGCGTTGATGCGTCCGGGATTGAACTTGTTGTAAATCAGATACACAATAGTCCAGATACCGGCGATACCTACGATCGCGTAAAGTATGCGAGCGCCGACGTAAGCTTCGGACGTGAATATCCAGTTGATGAAGTTGAAATTGAAAATTCCCACGCTCAACCAGTTAAGCGCGCCGACTACGAGCAGCAATAATGCGATTATCGTTATCATGTGACCCTCCTTTTCGATGTTTTGGCTTTCGCCTTAAAGGTAGTTTGCATATTGGAGGGGAAAATATCCGCAAAAAAAAGATTGAATTGTCTCGCGTTTTAGTTTATAATTTTTATATGTCGCAAAATATGCCGTGAAGAAAACGCGGAAAACAAATGCAAAACAGCGTTGAAAAAAGCGGATTCCTGCGGTAAGAGCGACAACAAGTTCAGGGAAAGGCATATGGCAAGCAGAGGAAAGAAAAAAACTCAGGCAAGGGGCGCTCAGCCCGCTCAGGTTCAGGCGGTCAAAGAAAAAAAAGATAATCGCTGGGCATACGTTCTGACGGTGCTGGCGGTTTTGCTGGTTGTGCTGATTTTCATAAATTCTTTTACGGTCAGGGCAAACATAGAGTACACGGACGAGAGCGGCAACAATCTGCTAGAAGGCATAGATTCTTCACAGCTCACGTTTGAAAAGAGCGCGCTGACAGTTCTGTTCGCGCCTGTGGACGGCTATGACGGAGCGGTGGATTTTACGCTGGAAAATCTGCCATTGTCCAAGGACAGCGAGATCGTGCAGGATATAGCGAAAGAACTCGTTTCTTCTTATCCTGCCGAAAAGCTTGCGCTACTCGATCAGGCGTACGTGACGATTTACGTGACCGAAGTCGTATATCTTGCGGCGACGCTGGCGTTTGCGGCGTTCACCGCGGTCGTTGCGTTGCGCAGAAAGAAAGGTGACGACGTACTCGCGCTTGTCGGCGTCGGAATCATGACGGTTTTGTCCGTCGCCAGACTCGTGCTGGCGCTTGTCATGTGTATGAGCAGTACGAAAGAGTTTGTGATCACTGCGGCTGGGGCTCCGTGGTTGTCGCTCGTAGCAACGGTTGCGTGCACGGTGCTGATCGCCGTTTTCGTATATGCAAGGATCAAAGGGGAAAGGGCGAAAGCCGCGGAGAAAGTAAAATGAAATGCAGATCGTGTGGAAAAGAGATAGAAGAAGGCAGCGAGTTCTGCCGGTATTGCGGAGCTTCACAGAAAAAAAAGCGCAAACCGACCTGGAGCGAAAGGAAAAAGGAACGGGAACGCGAAACCGCAGAGATAATCAAGAAATCCCATCTTACCGAACAGGATATCCTTCTTGCTGTCCCGACGGGTACAGAAGGGCTTACGGTCAGAGCGCTCGGGAAGACTCACGCCCAGTTTGTCAGGTGCGCGCTTCTTGCGGCGCTTTACGCTGTCGTTACGGCGGCTGCGCTGGCGGGGCTGGTGCTCATGATGAGGTTTGCTTCAGACGGGCTTTCCAGGACTTTGCGGGCGGTGATATGCTTTGCGTTATTGCTGGTACTTGCCGGTTTCGGCGCCGCGTTTGCGGACAGGTTTTACAGCGCCGGGGTATTCAGGAAGATGGACAAGAGCAACAGGGCGGTCAAAAAGGTCAGCTACGGTAAGGCTCCTTACGTTACGGACGGGGGTGAGCTGTATCAGATAATCTGCGACGCGAAATGCATCGCGTGCGGCGCGGCTACGCATATCGAGGAGTTCGACGGCAAACTGTACGTCGTCTGCGATTACGACAGGACGCATCTGTGCGTGTTGTCGACCGAGGAGATATTCTCCGTTCTTCTCGGGAAGGGAGAATGTGCGGGTGAAGCAGGCTCCGAGGCGCAGGAAAACGCGGCAGACGCCGGCGTTTGCGGGGAAACGGTAACGTCAGAGAGCAATTCCGGAGAAACGGTAACGTCTGAGAGCGGTTCGGAAGAAAAAAGCGAAGACGGAGAAAAGGCAGACTGAGCGGCTACGATCCGCTGAAAGGCGGGTCTTTTTGCGCGGGATATTTTATCCGATTGAAAGGAAAGCCTTTACATTTGCAGAGTAAGGCGTGAGAGGTGATATTACGGTAAAAGTCGTTGCGGCGCTGATAGCCGAAAACGGAAAATTCATGATATGTCGTCGCCCTGAAGGAAAGGCGAGGGCGTTGCTGTGGGAATTTGTCGGCGGAAAGGTCGAAAAGGGAGAGACAGAGGAAGAGGCGCTGATCAGAGAGTGCAGAGAGGAACTGGGAACGGAAATTCGCGTCGGAGATGAATTTGCGAGAGTGAATTACGATTATCCGGATATAAGCGTTGAGCTTGTCGTCTATGAGGCGAAGATAACGGGCGGGTCTCCGACTGCGCTCGAACACAGCGAGATCAGGTGGATAACGCCCGGGGAGATCGGAGATTACGGGTTTTGTCCCGCAGACGCCGACGTCCTTGAAAAGATACGGCATACGGGGATCTGAAACGTTTACATTGAAAGCAAAATAAGCGTAGCGCGGGGGAAATACCTCTGAAAACGTGTAAATAATGAAGAACTTATTCTGCGGTATTTACAGCTTGCGCCAGGTAGTGTATAATTAATCTGGCGGCTCGGAAACGGGGAACCGAAGAGGGAGAAATTATGCAGATCGTAAACAAGGCAGTCGGGGTTGTCAAAGACTTCTTCCGGTATTGGAACAAGCCGGCGGAAGGCAACTACGTCGGAAACAAGGAGATCATCGCTTATTCGGTAGGCGGGATGGGCGTACAGTTCGTCACGGCGATATCTTCGCAGATATTGCTTCAGGCAAACTGTCTTCTGATCGGTTCGGTTTACGGGCTCAAACCCACAGACCTCGCATTATTGCTGATGATCAACACGATCATCTCTATAGTCATCCAGCCGTTCAAAAGCTGGCTGATAGACAACACGCCCGGAAAGCAGGGAAAGGCGAGACCGTGGATACTGTGGCTGGGGCCGCCTTGCGCGATACTGATGTCGCTGACCGCGTTCATACCGTTGTCGTGGCCGAAGCAGACGATATTGGTATGCGTGGGCGTACTTTACATACTGATGAACTTTATTTATCAGTTCTATCTGGGTATGTACACACAGCTTGTCCAGCTGGAAACGCCCAATACCAACGAGCGTGCGAAGATAATTTCGATAAGCTCCATCATATACAGTCTTGCGCCCACGATAACCGGCGCGGCATTCCCGCTCATCGCGACGTTTTTCGACCTGGGTCAGGTCGACCAGAATTTCTATAAAGTGATCTTCCCGGTATTTTCTTTCCTTGGTTGCGGCCTCGGTATGTTCGCTTATTTCGGCACGAAAGAGCGCATCATCATGCCGCGCAGACAGGTACACAAGGTCAAGTTTACAGAGGGTTTCGTAAAGATCTGCAAGAACAGGTATTTCTGGATCAACAACATTTCTACCTGGTTCACGTTCGCAAGAACTGCGATAACGGGCAGTATGATGTGGGCGTACGTCTATATGTTGCAGAACGGCGGGATACAGGCGATCGCCAGCCTTGTCATCGGCACCGCGTCCCTTGTCGGTATGGTGATGGGTCCGTTCATGATAAAGGCGATGGGCAAACGCAACACGGTGTTGCTGACAGACGTCGTGTTTGCCTTTTCGATGGTACCTCTGATATTCTATAATGATAACTTCTATATGTATGCGGCGATGTGTTACATTGCGTTCTGGGCGACTTCGGTCCAGATAATCACGACGCCTGCAATGAGCGCGGACGCGCTGGATTATCAGCAGTGGAAGACGGGAGACAGACTTGAAGGCTTTTCTCAGAACTTTGCGATAATAAACTCTCTCATAGCTATCGGCACGAATTACGTGCTCCCGTTCATTTACGAATATTACGGACTGATCAACGACTACGACGTGCTGTACGACGCTTCCGTACGCACTCCGTTGCTTTCTGCGATGGCGGTGCTTGCGGTCGTGGGCGGATTCCTGCACGCGGTGCCGTTCATATTCTGGAACATGTCTGAAAAGGATCAGGAGAGAATGATAGAAGACCTCAAGCGTCGCGCACACGAACAGAACGTGCTTGACGGCTGTGCGGATGCGAGCGTACTTTCGAGCAACGAGCATCTGAACGACGAAGAATTGTTCGAAGGCGCGGATAGCGTCAAAGAGGAGACGGGAATTTCCGACGAACAAAGCGGCAGCGGGGAGGAGACGAAATGAAAAGGATAAAGATAACGGCTGCGATAGCGGTCCTTATAATAGCGATGGCGGCGTTCGCGCTCACCGGTTGCAGTCAGAAACTGACGGTTGAAGAAGGCAGAGAAGCCCTTGCCGAAGGCATAACCAACGCAAGAGAAAGCGACGTATATTACGTCAAGTACAGGATAAACGATCTGAATTCGGAAGAAAGCTCCGAAGAAGGCAAATACGTTCAGTACAGCCTGAACGTTCAGGGCGACGTCGCGAAGTTCACCGTGGCGAACGGGACGTTGCTCAAAACGACTTACAACGATACTTATTACGGCAAGAGTATTAAGGCGGGCGTGGATTCGAAAAAGGCGAACGAAAGCGATTATGTGACCGGCAAGCTGTCCTGGAAGGACGACGCGTGGGAAGTCACCGCGTGCACAGTGGACGAATTTCTCGCCGACGCGAAGATCGCGCCGTACAATCTGTACAGCGTGACGGGCATGCTCTACGGCCTTACAGCCGACGAACTGAAGATATCCTCTGTCAGCCGCACAGGAAAAGTCACCTATATCACCGCCAAGGTCGAAAAGGAAGGCAATCCGCTTTCGAAATACGGCGAACTCGAAATCAGACTTATATACGATAAGATAGCTTATATAGAAGATAAGGCTGAAACGATCAACATCAACATATCTTACGGGGGACCGATAATAAGCGTCCCCGCGTGGACTTATCTCAACGAGTAAAGGAGAGTAACAGATGAAAGAAATCATTCCCAGACCGCAATCGTGCATCCCTGCAAAGACAGGCGGCACGTTTGATTTGACGCGCATAGACGCGCTGGATATCGACGCTAAATTTTCGCTTACCGCGCCCGTGATAACGGAAATTCTTGAAAAAGTATTGGGAAAGAAACCGGGCAAAGAGGGCGAAAACGTGCTGAAGATCGGTTTTGCGACAGAACTGTCTCCGCAGAGTTACCGCATCGAAGTCGACGAAAAAGGGATCGTGATCTTTGCCGGAGACGCGGCGGGGGCTTTGTATGCGGTGCAGACGTTGAGAGTGGGTACGATGATGGGCACTCCGCGTCAGGATCTGAACATACCGTGCGGCAAGGTCAACGATTATCCGCGCTACGTCTGGAGAGGACTGCTCCTTGACGAAGCAAGACATTTCTTCGGAGAAGAAGAGGTCAAAAAACTTCTGGATGTGATGAGCATGCACAAGCTCAACGTCATGCACTGGCACCTTACCGACGACCAGGGCTGGAGAATAGAGATCAAAAAGTATCCCCTTCTGACAGAGGTAGGCTCGAGCCGCGAAAAATCCCAGATACACGGCTGGACGTCGACGGACGTGGACGACGTGCCGGTCAGAGGCTTTTACACTCAGGAAAAGATAAAAGAGATCGTCGCGTATGCGGCGGAAAGAGGAATTTCTATCATTCCTGAAATCGACATGCCCGCGCATCTTGCGGCGGCAATGGCGGCATATCCGTGGCTCGGGTGCAGAGAACTCAAAAGAGAACCTCATTATTATTTCGGAAGCAGGATACCTCTGTCGCAGGGAATAAAGGACTGGAACAGAAGCGCATGCATAGGCAAGCCTTCAACTCTCGAATTCATCAAGGGAGTCATAGACGAAGTGTGCGAGCTTTTCCCCGCGCCGTATTTCCATATCGGCGGCGACGAGGCGCCCAAGGACGAATGGAAGACGTGTCCCGCCTGCCGGGAACTCATGCGTTCGCTCGGGCTTAAGAACGAAAAGCAGCTTCAGGGCTGGTTTACCAACGAAGTGGCTAAATACGTGCGCGAAAAGGGCAGAAGGCTTATCGGCTGGAACGAGATCCTCGAGGGCGACAACATTGAAAAGGAAGTCGTTGTCCAGTACTGGACCCCGCAGAAGGACTGCCGCGTCATAAAGCATCTGAAGAAGGGCGGAAACGTCGTGATAAGCAAGCACAAATACTTCTATTTCGATATGCCGTACGCGCAGTATCCGCTCAGGAACACTTATATGTTCAATCCTTATTTCGAGGGATTCATGCCGATGTACGACAGCAAGGTCAAAGGCATCGAAGGCGCTCTGTGGACTGAATGGATTGCCACTCCTTCAAAGCTTGAATTCCAGCTGTTCCCGCGTATGGAAGCGCTTGCCGAGGTCTCGTGGTACGGCGGACCCAAGAACTGGAAGAAATTCCAGCAGAGGGTGAAGGATTACGTTCCGCTTCTCGACATGTACGGGGTCAATTACGCAAAAGAGGAGATCTACCGCCCTACCAACCCATTCAAGAGAGTCAGGACGGTGCGCACCTGGTACGGCGGCAACGAAAACGTCGAGTACGAGAAGAACGACAACAAAAACTGACGACTTTCTTTTCCCGCAAGGGAAAGCAGGATACAAAAAGCCGTTTAAAGTGTATTATCGGACGCGCGGTAAACTTGCGCGTCTTTTTATATATTGAAATCCCGTTTTGCGTGTGGTATAATTAATTCAGTAAACAAAAGGGGCATCTTATGAAAAAAATCGTGATAATCGGCGCCGGAGTGGTCGGTTGTTCCGTTGCCAGAGAACTCAGCCGGTATAAAGCTGAAATTACAGTTCTCGAACGTGAAAACGACGTCGCCTGCGGCACAACAAAAGCAAATTCCGGCGTAGTCCACGGCGGTTTTGACGCAAAACCCGGCACAAAAAAAGCTTACTATAACGTGCGCGGCAACGCGATGTTCGACAAGCTTTCAAAAGAGCTGGATTTCCCGTTCAGGCGTAACGGCGCGTACGTCCTGTGTTTCGACGACACCAAGTGGGACGGGCTGAAAAAGCTGTATGACCAGGGTGTTGAGAACGGGGTCAGGGATATCAGGGTGGTCACCGGCGACGAGGTGAGAGACCGCGAGCCGTACGTGTCCGGAGAAGTCAAGGGCGCGTTGTGGTGCCCTTCGTCCGGCATAGTAAGCCCTTACGAAATGACGATAGCGTATGCGGAAAACGCCGCAGCGAACGGCGTGGAATTCGTTTTCGAAAAGAAAGTCGCGCGTCTTGAAAAATCAGGCGGCGGTATGAAAGTGATATGTTGCGACGGCGACGTTTACGAAGCCGACGTCGTAGTCAACGCCGCAGGGCTTTACAGCGACGAACTCAACAACGGCGTTTCGGAAAAGAAATATAAAATAGTGCCCAGAAAGGGGGAATATATGCTGCTGGACAAGACGTCCGGCTATCTCACGTCCACGACGTTGTTCCAGCTTCCGACCGCAATGGGCAAGGGCATCCTCGTCGTGCCCAGCGTGCACGGCAATATCCTGCTGGGTCCGACGGCTGTCGACATTGAGGACAAGGACTGCAAGGACACGACGTACGACGGGCTTGCGGAGGCTTTCGACAAAGCCAGGATAACAATGCCGTCGCTGACGAAAAAGACGGTCATCACTCAGTTTACCGGACTGCGCGCGCATGCGGACGCCGGCGATTTCGTGATCGGTTTCGAGGGAGACCTTCCGCTTTACAATCTTGTGGGAATAGAAAGCCCCGGGCTTACGGCGGCGCCGGCGATCGCGGTTGACGCTTCTGAAGAAATATCCGATTATCTGGGACTCAAGTTCAACGACAAATTCGATCCAATAAGAAAGGGGATCCCCTGTTTCGCCACGATGACGGAAAAAGAGAGAGCGGAGATAATAAAGAAAAATCCGCTTTACGGCAGGATAGTCTGCCGTTGCGAAGTCGTCACAGAAGGCGAGATAGTGGACAGCATAAACCGTCCCGTCGGCGCGAAAGACCTGGACGGCGTAAAGAGGCGTACCCGCGCAGGCATGGGCAGATGTCAGAGCGGCTTCTGTTCCGAAAGGGTCATGGAGATCATCGCGAGAGAGCGCGGCATTGACATGACGGAGGTCACCAAGAGCGGCAAGGGCTCAGAGATCATAGTCGGGAGGGTCGAGTGATGAAAAAGAATCTGATAATAATCGGCGGCGGTCCCGCAGGACTTGCGGCGGCAAAGAGCGCGTACGACGCTGGAGAAAGAGACATCCTGATACTTGAAAGAGAGGACAAACTGGGCGGCATACTCAACCAGTGCATACACAACGGATTCGGTCTGCATACGTTCAAAGAAGAACTGACGGGTCCGGAATACGCGGCGAGATATATCGACGAAGTTCTGGCAAGGAAGATCGAGTACAAGCCGGGGACCACGGTCCTCAGTATTGAAGGCAACAAGAGAGTCACCTGCGCAAGCGAAGCGGACGGCTTGCAGGTCTACGAAGCGAAGGCGATAATCCTCGCCTGCGGTTGCAGGGAAAGACCCAGGGGCGCGATCAACATTGCCGGATGCCGCGCGGCGGGCATATTCAGCGCGGGCACGGCGCAGAAGCTGATAAACATCGACGGCTATATGCCGGGCAAAGAGGTCGTTATCCTCGGCAGCGGCGACATAGGGCTCATCATGGCGCGCCGCATGACCTTCCAGGGCGCGAAAGTCAAGGCGGTCGTAGAGCTGATGCCCTATTCTTCAGGTCTAAACAGAAATATCGTGCAATGTCTGAACGACTTTGACATACCGCTGATGTTCTCGCATACGGTGGTCGAGATAAAGGGAAAGGGCAGAGTTTCGTCGGTGGTCATAGCGGCGGTCGACGAAAAGCTGAACCCGGTCAAGGGTACGGAGCAGGAGATAAAGTGCGACACACTTCTTCTCAGCGTAGGGCTTCTTCCCGAAAACGAACTGTCGAAAATGGCTGACGTTGCGCTCAGCCCGGTCACGGGCGGCGCGATCGTCGACGACGATATGATGACTGAAACGGACGGCATATTCGCCTGCGGCAACGTGCTTCACGTGCACGACCTCGTAGACTTCGTAAGCGAGGAAAGCGAGTGGGCGGGAGCGCGCGCGGCGGCGTATATCGCGGGCAAAAAGACGACGGGCGACAAGGTAGCGGTTGAGGCGAAGGACGGCGTCAGATACGTCGTGCCGCAGTACGTGAACAGAGAAGGCGACGGTTCGCTCAAACTCAAAATGCGCGTCGGCAACGTATTCAGGAACGTAAGACTTTGCGTGGTATGCGACGGCGAAGAGGTATACGCAAAGAGAAAAATGATAGTCACTCCCGGCGAGATGGAAACCGTGACTTTGGACGAAAAACAAACACGGGCGCTAAAAAATTGTAAACAGGCAGTCGTTTGCCTGAAGGCGGTGAAATGATGAAAGAGATGATTTGCATATGCTGCCCGATGGGGTGCAGACTTACGGTGGACGACAGCGACCCGGGCAACATAAAGGTCAGCGGCAACACTTGCCCCAGAGGTGAAAAGTACGGCAAAGACGAGATGATCTGTCCCAAGAGAATGGTGACTTCGGTCATAAGGGTAGAAGGCGGAGACGTCGCGATGGTCAGCGTAAAGACCAAAGAGGCGATAGACAAGTCCAGGATATTCGACGCGCTCGGAGCGCTCAAGGGCATGACGGTCAAGGCTCCCGTAAAGATAGGAGACGTCGTTCTTGAAAACGTGCTGGGCACCGGCGTTGACTTTATCGCCACGAAAAACGTCGCGAAGAAGTGACGCCGCAAGATAAGAGGTGAGATTATGGCAAAATACGTGATGTCGATAGACCAGGGCACGACCAGCTCAAGAGCTATCGTTTTCGACAAAAAAGGCAACATCATTGCAAAAGCGCAGCAGGAATTCACTCAGATATATCCTCACGAAGGCTGGGTGGAACACGACCCCGAGGAGATCGTCGCCGGCGTATTCTCCACAGTCAGGGCGGTGCTTGAAAAGGTGGGAGTCGAAAATATCGACTGCATAGGGATAACCAATCAGCGGGAGACTGTAGTCGTCTGGGATAAAATCACGGGGAAACCTGTGTATAACGCGATCGTGTGGCAATGCAGGCGTACGGCGGATTACTGCGACAAACTCAAGGAAGCGGGGCTTGAAAAGCTGATCTACGCCAAGACCGGGCTTCAGATCGACGCCTATTTCAGCGCGACCAAGATAAGATGGATCCTCAACAACGTCGCGGGCGCGAAAGAACGCGCGCAGAAAGGGGAACTTCTTTTCGGCACGATGGACACCTACGTGATGTGGCGTTTGTCAGAAGGGAAGATATTCGCCACGGACTATACCAACGCGAGCAGGACCATGCTTTTCAATATCCACGATATGAAGTGGGACGACGATCTGACTGAGCTTTTCGACATACCCACGGGGATGTTCCCGGATGTGTATCCGTCCGGGCACGCGTTCGGCGTCACTTCAGTCGCCGTCACCGGCAGGGAGATCCCGATATGCGGCGACGCGGGGGATCAGCAAGCGGCGCTTTACGGACACCTGTGCACGAAAAAGGGAAGCATAAAGAATACGTATGGCACGGGCTGTTTCGTGCTTATGAACACCGGCGACGAGCCGATAGAATCCAGACGCGGACTGGTGACGACCGTCGCCGCGAGCAGAGACGGGCAGAAGCCGCAGTACGTGCTCGAAGGCAGCGTGTTCGTCGGAGGCGCGGTGATACAGTGGCTGAGAGACGAACTGAAGCTGATAAATTCTTCGCCCGAGACCGAGGAGATAGCGCTGAGCGTAAAGGACACGGGCGGAGTTTACATAGTGCCCGCTTTCGTCGGGCTGGGCGCTCCGCACTGGGATCCGAGGGCGAGAGGACTGATCACCGGGATAACGCGCGGCACGTCCAGGGCGCATATAGTGCGCGCGGCGCTTGAATCGATAGCCTACCAGGTCGTTGACGTGATGCATGCTATGCAGAGCGACGTCGGGTGCAGGATAGAAGCGCTCAGCGTGGACGGAGGGGCGTGCGCCAACAATTTCCTGATGCAATTCCAGGCTGACATCCTTGACTGCAAGGTCGTGAGACCCAAGATAATAGAGACGACGGCGCTGGGCGTCGCATATCTCGCCGGGCTTTGCACCGGTTACTGGCAGAACGAGGACGAGATCAGGGAAAACGTGGGGGTCGAGCGCGTTTTCGAACCCAAAATGTCCAAGAAAAAGAGGACCGATCTTCTGATGGGCTGGGCGGACAGCATAGCGAGGACCAAGTTCCGTTGACGCTTTGCCGCCCTGCGTACGCGGACAATCGAAAATTTTAATTGCCATTATCGTAAAATAGTGGTACAATCAACGCGTACGCCTCAAGGAGAGTTTTTTGGAAAACAAAACATATCTGACCAAAATGGAAAAATCGGGGTACGGGCTCGCCGCTCTCGGGCAGGGAGCCATGTACGCGATGATGACTTCGTGGCTGAGCAGGTTCTATACCGACGTGCTCGGTCTGGAGCTTCTTTTCGTTATGGGTCTGATGTGGGTCGCAAGGCTTGTTTTCGCGATAGGCGATCCGCTTATGGGCGTGCTGGTGGACAACACCCGTTCTAGGTTCGGCAAGATGAGGCAGTATCTGCTTTTCGCGCCGTTCATAGTTTCGCTTCTCAGCGTTTTCCTTTTTATAGATTTCGGGCTGGACATGACCGGCAAGATGATCTACGCTTCGATCACGTATATGGTCTGGGGCGTGGCGTACGCAGTCTGCGACGTGCCGTTCTGGGGGCTTCCTTACGCAATGACCCCCAACGTAGAGGAGAGGGATAAATTCCTGTCCTTCGCCCGTACGCTGAACAGCATAGGCGGCGCGCTTCCGGTCGCGATAGTCGCGCTCCTGATCGGGGACAATTTGCTCGGTCTGAGAAAAGGACTGATGGTGGGCGCGATACTGTTCTCAGCGATAGCGATCGTACCGTTTTCAATGACGTTCTTTTTCACAAGGGAAAGGATCGAACCTCAGAAGGAAAAACTTTCAGTAAAGCAATCTTTTCAGGTGATAGGCAAGTGCAAACCGCTGGTGCTGGTGATGCTTTTCGGTCTGCTCAGCTTCGGAAGATATATGATCCAGGCTTCGTATACCTATGCGGCGGACTACGTTTTCACTTATTACGAAACTGCCAATTCGTTCACCGCTTTCGTCTACGATATGAGGCAGATCCTCGGCGCGGCGCTGATCGGGATAGGTATGTTCCCGTCAATGATCATAATGCCCAAACTTCTGAAAAAATACAACACCCGCGTGATAGCGCTCGGCGCCGGAGTGTTTTCGGGCGCAGTTCTCGGGCTTTTCTTCCTTATAGGCATAGTCACGCAGTACAATTACTACATTGCTCTCCCGTTCTTCTTCCTGAGCGGACTTCCTCTCGGGATTTACAACGTGATAACCTTCTCGATGGTGGGAGAGTGCATAGACTATCTCCAGTATAAGCTAGACATACGCGCGGAAGGGCTGGCTTCTTCCTGCATATCTTTCGTCGGCAAACTCAGCGCGGCGTTCAGCGCGGGTGCGATACCGCTTGTGCTCGAGATCGCGGATTACGTCCAGCCGGTCACGGAAAACGGAGTCACCGTGATCCAACAGCAGACCCAGGGCACGCGCACCGCGATATTCATGCTGCTCACCCTGATCCCGGCGGTCAGCCTTTTCGTCTCGACTCTGCCCCTTCTTGCATACGACCTTGTCGGCAGAAAAAAGAGGGCGATAGAAGAGGCGCTGAAGAAGAAACAGGTCATAAAAGAAGATTGACATTTTCAGATAAACGCAAATACTTGCGCAGGGTATTAAAAAAGACGCTTTTGCAGCGTCTTTTCTTTTTTTGTTGAGCTTTTCAGACCTGAAAGCCGCCTTTGATATGGTTGGTCAGCGACTGAAGCAGATAATTTGCCTTGGGCGTGCCTATGTCCTGGAGATTGTCGCATATAGTCTCGACAAGTCCGGAGATAAGGAAGCATACCGAGTATTCAAACATAGTCCTGTCGCGGTAGCGGTATGAATTTTCCTGCAGTATCTTGTTTTCGAGCAGTCCTTTCAGCTTTCTGCGGAAATCGGAATGGAAATTGTTCTGAAGCAGATTGATGTAAAGGTCGAGGTCCTTTTGCAGAAAATCGAATACGTGTTTAAGAAAAGGCTCCGGATTTGTCAGTATCGTTGCGAAATCAAACTTGTCCAGCACGCTCGTTATGTTGGCAATAATGTCGTTGTGGACCTGTTCGATAACGTCTGTCGCGTCGTAGTAATGCAGATAAAAAGTGCTGCGGCTGACGTCCGCGAGAGAGCATATCTCCTTTATTGAAAGCTTGTTGATCGGCACCGTATTCAGAAGCTGAACGGTCGCGGTGATTATAGCCCTTTGCGTCTTTCTTATTCTTCTGTCCTTTGGCATAAAAGACTCCTTGTTAAAAAATTGACAAAAAGCGTTGTTTTGTACGGTAGTGAGCAATAAACCGAGTTTTATATGCGTAAAATATTACGCCGTATGCGCATTTTTGTTCTATAATTATTATAGATTAAAAATTTACACTTGTCTATTATTTGACATATATTTAGGAGGCAATATGATTCATATCGTAACTGACGCAACGACCGACTTCCCCAAACAGTTTTACGAAAAGGATTTCACCGTTCTTCCGATGGGCTTTATGCTCGACGACGAAGACTTTGACGGAGAGACCAAAAACCTTTCTGCAAAAGAATTCTACGACTTTATGCGCGCCGGGAGAAAGACGAATACGCGTATGGTTGACGAGGCGACGATTTTAAAGTACGTCGAGCCTCTCCTGAAAGAAGGAAAAGACGTGCTTTACGTTGTATTCTCGTCCGGACTTTCCGGTACGTACGACAACGCGGTGCGCGTTTTCAAAGAACTCCATGAAAAATATCCGTCCTGCAAACTCGCGGCGGTGGACAGCTACAACGCGAGCATGGGCGAAGGTCTGCTCGTATGGTACACGCTGAAGAAGAGGGCAGAAGGCGCTTCGTTTGAAGAACTTTGCAAGTACGTTGAAGAAACTCAGACGCACCTGTGCTCCTATTTCACGGTGGACGATCTCAAGCATCTGGCAAGATTGGGCAGAGTTACCAAGACTGCGGCGTTCATCGGTTCTCTCGCCAACATCAAGCCCGTGCTTTTCGTCAATTCCAAAGGCAAACTCATCCCGATCGGCAAGGTCGTTTCCCGCAAAAAGTCGCTCAAGGCGCTTGTCGACAAGATGGAAGAAAAGATGCTTCCGGCAAGCGAGCAGAAAAAGATATTCATAGGTCACGGCGATTGCTACGAAGACGCGGTTTACGTCAAGAACGAAATTGAAAAGAGATTCGGTCTTGACTGTATGGTCATTGACTACATCGGACCGGTCATCGGCGCTCACGCAGGAGCAGGCGTCGTTGCGCTGTTCTTCCTCGGAAGCGACAAAGTGGAAAAGAACGACACTTCGACAGACTGAAAATAGACGGTTTTTGCCCCCGTTTTCAATCAAACGGGGGCTTTTTGTATATTTTTAAACGCTTGAACGAAAAAACGCTTGAAATATAAAAGCATTTAAGGCACAATTATAACAAGATAAGAACAAGGGGATAAAGTTATGTATGATTACAGCTCAAAGGTCATAGACCTCAACAAGGCGCTTTCACTTGTCAAGGACGGGTGCAATATAGTCACCGGTCTGGGCGCGGCGGAGGCATACGCTTTTCTCAGTTCGCTCCATACGATAGCGGACAAAGTCAGAAACGTCAAGGTCACGACCTGCCTGTCCGTCAGCGAATACGAATATACCAAGGCAGAGTATTCGGATTCGTTTAAAATAGAGAGCTGGTTTTATTCTGCAAAACAGCGCAAGGATCATGCTCAGGGCAATCTTGCGTTCATACCCAATCATCTGCACCTCGCCGCAAGCAAAAGACTGTGGGCGGCTCACCCCGACATCGTAGTCGTCAACGCGAGTATGCCGGACAAGCACGGCTATATGTCGATAGGCTTGTCCAACGTCTACGAAAAGGCTATGATAGAGGCGGCTGATCTGGTCATCGTTGAGGTGAACCCGCACGTGCCGCGCGTTTTCGGAGACTGCGATCTGCACGTGTCGCAGGTCGATTATATCCTGGAAACGGATTACGAACTGCCTGAGATCCCCGACGTTGAACCCAACGAAAAAGACAGGAAGATAGGCAAGCTTGTCGCCGATTACGTCAACGACGGAGACTGCATACAGCTGGGCATAGGCGGCATCCCCAACGCTTTCGCTCAGGCGCTTATGAGCAAACACGACCTGGGCATACATACCGAAATGCTGACGACCGGCATGGTCGATCTGATAGAAGCCGGCGTCGTCAACGGCAGCAGAAAGCAGAGAAACAAGGGCAAGGTCGTCACCGCGTTCGCGCTGGGCAAAAAAAGGCTTTACGAGTTTATGGACGACAACATCGGCATAGAGGTCAGGAATTGTGCCGAGGTCAACGATCCGTACGTGATTGCGCAGAACGACAATCAGATATCCGTAAATACGACTCTTGAAGTCGACCTCACGGGTCAGTGCTGCAGCGAGTCTCTCGGCTCCAGACAGTTCAGCGGCACGGGCGGTCAGGCGGATACTGCGATCGGCGCGCAGATGTCCAAAAACGGAAAATCTTTTATCGTGCTGTACTCCACCGCGATGGTCAAGAATCACCATACCGGCGAGAGAGAGGAGAAATCCAAGATAGTCTGTCAGCTGAAAGCCGGCGCGGCGGTTTCGCTTTCGAGAAACGACATAGATTTCCTCGCTACCGAATACGGCGTCGTGTCGTTGAGGGGCACAAACATCAGAGAGAGAGTGGAAAAGATCATTTCGGTCGCTCATCCTATGTTCAGAGAACAGCTTCGTGCCGAAGCAAGAAAGCTGGGGCTGATCTGAGACAAGTGCAGACTATGCAGATATAGAACGAGAGGAAGCTACGCTCCTGCGAAGCTTCCCTTTTTTTCAGGTAAAGAGGAGCAATGCGAACAAAGCATAAAGCGTCGCGCCTTGTTGCATTAAAATGCATGCGGCTTGCGTGTTTTGTGCTTCCCGTTATTTTTTGTTTGCCGGGCGGTTGTCTGAAACGCAAAACCGGTCGCGGGAAGTAAAGAAAGAAACGTGGTAAGTCTTCTTTTCCCGACTATTCGGAAAAATTTTACAATTAAAAATATTTATTAACAATTTTGAATATTTATTCAACACTCGGGGCGAAAATTAAAGAACTTACATTGTAAATAACATGTAAGAAACGGAACAGTGAGTCCCCGTTTTGTGTATTAAATAAAAAAACAGCGCGGACAAAATCAGCCCGGCTGAGCGGTTTTTTACGCTAAAGGGCGTTTTGCGCGCAGAGAAGAGAGAATCCGGCTTTTTGTCTTAAGCAAGAATTTATGGACGTTACGGTTTTCCATTTGCATATTTCAGATTAAAACGATTTGTTAAATTGCGATGTGAAACAGAATAATTTTGACAAAATCAAGCGGTTTCGCGTAAATTTGCCGTGAATAAACATTTGTAAATAATAAAATTTAATGTTACAATCATTATATATGCTTTTACGCGTGTGCACGTATACGCATGCGCCGGTCAAGGCGCAACCTTTTGATGAGAGGTGAATTTATGAGCAGAAACAGAAAAATATCGGCGCTCGCGCTTATCGTATTCGTCGCTGTTGTCGTTCTGGCGGTCGCTTTGACGGCGTGTGACGACGAGACGGTGTCTTTTTCCGTCACTCTTGACTGTGACGGAGGAATGATGGGCGAGGTCGGAACTTATACCGTAAGTGTAAATGCGGGAGAAAAGGTCGATCTGACGAAATATTCTCCGATCAAAAGCGGTTACACTTTCTGCGGCTGGAGCGACGGAACTTCAATGTATGCCACAGAGTACGTCCCGACAAAGGACGCGACTCTGAAGGCGGTATGGCTGGATTCTTCGGCAAGCACCACTGTCGGCGCGCTCAAAGCGATCCTTGCGGCGGTGAGTAATGACGGCGGCGCGTTCGGCTTTACGTTTGCCGGCACGGGCACGGACGCGGACGGAAACGCGACCGGCATTGCGCTGAAAGCGCTCGTCAGCGACGAAGAAGATTATACGCTCGGTCTTGAAATTACCGACGGAGCGGGAGAAAGAACGCTGGGCGTTTACGTTATGGACGAAGTTCTTTATGTCTGGTCGCCCGATCTCGGCGGAGTTGCGCTTGAAGACTTCGACATGAATTACATCATCAGTACGGCGGTAAGAGTGCCTGAAGTCCTCGGCAATCTCGTAGGAGGCATAAGTCTTGCCGGCATGGATTTCGAAACCCTGCTCGGAATGCTGTTCACGATGTTTACAAAGACAAGCGCGACTTCTGACGGCGTAAACACGGTTTACCATATAGAAATCAACCCTATCGGCTTGCAGGGTATAGCAAGCTTGCTCAACCTCATAAATCTCGATTCTATCCTCAAAGGAGCGGGGCTCAATCTCAAGACCTCCGGCTTCATCAACTGGTTCAAAGAAATTCTTCCCGATATAGACATAAACCTTGACGTTGCGGTAAATTCCACCACGGGGAAACTGGCTTCAGTCAGTTCGGACGCCGTATACGGAGGAGAAAAATATTTTGAATTTTCCACCGCGGAAGCCGGGTTCGTTTCCGCAGACGAAGTGCAACCCGTAGAACCCGAAGTCCTCAGGGGCTATCAGACGATCTCACTGGGGAACATAGATCTCAGCGTGAATCTTTCGGTTGAAAACGACGGCGCCGACGTCGGGGCGTTCATAAACGCGGTCGCCGGCACAAACGCGATACCGCAAGGCGCGCTGACGCTTTCGAGCGCGCTCAATTACAGGCTTGATCTCGCGACGTCGCTTGACATCGCTCAGGACGGGCAGGGCGACAACAATTACATAGTTCTTGAACTTTACGAGGTTAAATCAGACGGGTCTGACGAACTCTTCATGGGCGCCTACTACAAGGACGGGAATCTTTATGTCGACATAGCGAAAATGCTCGGCAACGTTTACGGCGGCAAGGGCGTTAAGATCGGCGTTGATCTTTCACAGCTTATTTCCGGCGTGAAAAAAGTCGTGACAGACGCGATCGACAGCACTTTCTTCACCGAGGACCGCGCGTTGAACGGCAACGCCAGATTGGACAAGAACGGAGTCACCGCGCTTTCGGGCAGTGAGGGCAACTATTACGTGTCGGGCGGCGTGCTCAACTTCATTCAGGTACTTGTCGGAGTGTTTGGCGTGGACGGCGACAAGGTCAGCGTGACGGACGGTCAGGACGGCGACGGTAATTACAGCATACTCAATTTCAACGTGGACGGCGAATTCATCGCGTCGTTCCTGAACGCGATCGGCACCACGGCTACGATCCCCGATTTCGGAGAAGTCAATCTCGGAATAAAACTCAACGACGACGGACTCAGCGCGCTTTCGATCGACGCCGATCTGAAAGGCGGCATCAGCGCGTCTGTCCTTTGCGATTCCTTCTCGATAGGAAAATCTCCCGAGTTCGAGGGATATGATTCCATTTCCGATTACGTCGGCGCGATGGTGGGCGACGAAAGCAAGTATACTTATTCGGTCAAAGAACTGGTGGCGTCAGTGCTCGGCGGCATTTCGCTGGACGCAAACGTGCGTCTGACGCTTGCCGGCGGCAAATACAACGTGATGGATATAATTTCTCTGTTCGGTCTTGACAATACCGGCGGGGTGCAGACTCCGTGGACGCTTTCCGCAGACAGCGCGGTAGACGCGAGACTGACGGCGGACATCGCGGTGGATCCTTCCACAAACACCCTGTCCGCGGCGATCGTTCTCTCGCTCAACGAGGATTTCTGTCTGGGAGCCGACAAGATACTCCCGGCAGGAAAACTGCTGGCGGTTTATCTGTCTCAGGACGGCACGGGATATATCGACCTGACCGGCATATCGCTCTTCGGCGTGAACCTGCCGGCGGTCAAAGCCAATATAGATCTTTCGTCCGTGATAGACTCGTTGATGTCGGGTCTTGATACGGAGCTGAAATTCGACGTTTCCGGATTGTTCGGAACGTCTGAAGAACAGACGCTTTCACGCCTGAATGCCGACGGCTCGGCAACTCCTCTGACGCTGGCGTCTCAGGTGACTGCGGAGGCGAGCGGTATAATTCTCAACTCTGATTCTCTCAGACTCAATCTTACTCTTGCCACTTTGTCGGCGATGCTCAACGCGTTCGGCATTCAGTTTACGCTCCCCGAAGGTCTCAGTGCAGATCTTTCGGCTTCGCTTGACGGTCAGGGACTCAGCGTGCAGGCAAACGCAGGCATTGCGGCGAGCGAAGGTTACGACGCGCTCGGCTTAGGTCTCAATCTCACGGTCGGAGAGGACGGTTTCATGATCGGTGTGAACGGCTTGTCGTCTCAGATAGAACAGCAGATCAAGGAAGACACAGCAGATCTTGCGGACGCGCAGTCCAACGTGATCAAAGCTTTGCTGGGCACGGTGGGCAAGATGACGGTGGGGATCTCGCTTGAAGTCAGTGCGGACGAACAGGCGGATCTCGGCGCGTACGTGAAACAGTTTGTTGCCACCTGGCTCCCCGATACCGACATAGACGTGACGATAGAAAGCGGCAGGGCGGATCTTCTCATCGCGCTTAATGCGGAAAGAGGAGAATACGCGGTAGTGCTGACCGAAGGCGACGGCAACGTGATACTGAGCGCGCGCGTATGTGGCGAAACGATAATCGTTACCGTAGCTGATTTCGGAAGTTTCCTGATCAGGGACACCGGGCTTATATCTGTGATAGAGGACGCCGTGAACGCTGCGGTGGACGGCATACAGAACGCAGATCTCAACGTCTTGTTTGAAAATCTGCTCAATCCGTCTTCGGACGGTGACAGCGAAGGGTCTCAGTCCGGCGAATCTCAGCCTGGGGAGACCGTTGGGCCTGAAACTCCCTCTGAGGGGGATTCCGGAGCGGCGATCGACGTGATCTCGCTGCTCGCAGGCGTGTCGGCAGAAGACGCTGTAATTAATATTGATATCACGCGCGAGATGATAAGTTCAATTCTCTCCGCGCTCGGCATAGAAGTGGATTTCGTTTCCGCAGGCGGTTCGATAGACATTGTGAACGGCAAGGCGGAAGTAAACGCGACGATAGGCGAAGGCGCGCTTGAACTCGGCATCGGACTGACGATCGGAAAGACAGACGACGAAACGACAGATTACGGTTTTGCGTCAGACCTGCTCAAGGCGTACGGCGACGACGGGTTCGTGCCCACGGGAGAGAACGACGCTGAAAATCTCCGCGCATATCTGACGGACGGGCTCAAGGCGCTGGCTGTCTACCGCAGTTATATGGCAAGCTGGTCGCTTTCGGCGCTGGCAAGCGAGTATACCCGTTACGCTCAGTCCGACGGCGTGCTCATATTCACTTCGAGAGAAGATCTCAGACAATATCTGATGGGCCTTCTTGAGGGTGTTTCTCTTGAAGCGGACGTGACTGTGGATTTCACTCCGGGAGAATACAACATCCTTGAACTGGTGGGCAAATTCGTGGATCTCACGTCTCTCGGACTTCCCGCAGACAGTTCTCTGATCGTGTCTTTCGGCGAGCCTTCGATAGATCTTTCAATCAGATTCAACAGTGCGATGCGCGTTGACGGCAGCGACGTCGACGGCGTGATGGCGCTTGAAATAATAGCCAATCAGGACCTTGCTCTCGGCACTACGGCAGGTGGCGGAGAAGGGGTCGGCATAGTAAAAGCGGGTCAGGCTCTGCTTGCTCTCTACATCAGGAACGGCAGCCTTTATATCGACGTTACGGCGCTTGAAGTGCTGGGGCTCAACCTGCCCGTGTTCAAAGCGGACAATTTCGACCTGCCCGCATTCCTCTACGATCAGATAGAGAATGCGATCTCCGGCATGTTTGCCGAGGACGAGACTGCCGGATCCGGAGCGAGAGCGCTTGCTCTTGCCGGAGCAGATTCGACCGGCGGCAACATTTCGCTGACGGTAGCACGCAACAGGCTGGAACTTTCGGCTACGGTTAGCGCGGTGGGCGCGTTGCTTTCCAATTTCCTGACCGGCGACAGTGCGGCGACGGTGGAGAGCATACTCGGAGCGCTGGGCGGCATGTCTGTCAGCGTAAGTCTTACCAGAGACGATTCTCAGGGCAACGGGGTGTACGCTTTCTCGCTCAAAGCTTCCGGAGAGATCATGCAGACGGTCGACGGAGCGCCTTCAGAACTCTCTCTTGAGGTCAGCGCTTCGACGGCGGATATAAAAGCGGGAGACTCCTCTCAGTACGACAGCTTCGGCGCATACGTGGACGGCATAATCGCAGGATACGACAAGACTTATTCAGATATATTGAGAGGCATTGCGGACAATCTGTTCAAGGGCTCGATGGTCATTGACGTTGACGTAAACGCAAACGAGGGCAGATATTATCTGAACGGACTTGTCAACAACATCCTCAACGCTGTGACGGATTCTGACGGCATAAGCGTGCCCATAGCGGTCGAAACGGGCGAGTTTACAAAATCGGTACAGCTCATTCTGCAATGGAACCTGGATCCCGACACAAGGAAACTCAAACTGATGTTCGAAGTCAGGAACGCAGGCGACGTGATGATAGGCGCGTATATGTACGACGGCGAACTGGTCGTCGACCTCACCGGCGTAGGACTTGTCAGCGTCAATGTGACCAACGTCGCCGTGATAAGCCAGCTGACGGATACGCTTATGAATGCGATCGACAGTCTGCAGGGGCTTGATCTGAACGAGCTTCTCGGAGGTTTGTTCGGAGACAATTCCGCTTCTGCGATGTCGGCGGTGACGTACTCAGGCGAAGAAAGCGGCAGCGCTGCGAGCGACGCGGCGACATCCGAAAACGCGTGGATCGTTCAGCTTCTCGGAGTGGTGATGCTTGAAAACGCCAACATAAAACTCGCGCTTTCCACTCAGCTTCTCGAAGACATAATTTACGCGCTTGCAGGCACAAAAATAGACCTGGGAAGCGATCTGTTCGATCTCAACGCAAACCTCGGCATACTTACGGGCATAGTCGAATTCGACGCGACGCTGTTCGGCGACGGCGAAAACGCGCTGATAAGCATGAGCGTAGACGCTTCTCTCAGCAACGACACGATCGTGTCCAACGCGTATATCCAGGCTGTATTCCTGCGCGACCATTACGAACTGGACGCGACGGATACGGGCAGTATCGTAAAAGATATACTGGACGAAGTCGCGGACGCGGAATTTTCAGTTGATCTGTCGGTAGCGTTTAAAAAAGGCACTTATAACGTGGCGGAGCTTCTCGCTGATTTCGGCGTCAGCGCGCTGGCGGGAACTCAGCTTTTGTGGACGTTCACCGAAGATACTAACATAACGCTCACTCTCAAGGTCAGTCTTAAGACGTATTCTGCGGACGCGGACGGCGCTAAGCAGGGCATGGCGGCGATAGAGATAATCGCTAAAAACGACTTTACTCTGGGATCGAGCAACTTTATAAAGGCGGGCAGCGTAGTACTCGGACTTTACGCGTACGGCGGTGTCACCTATCTCGACGCAAGCGGTATAGAGCTTCTCGGCATAACCTTCCCCGTATTCAAGGTCGATTTCGACCTGATGGGTGCGATAACCGAAAAACTCCTTTCGATGACTGAGGGCAGCGGTACCGATACTCAGACTGTGGCGGTCGTTACGGACGAGACGGGCGAGACTACGGTAGTAACTCCCGTGACAGACGAGAACGGCGAGATAGTATTGGGAATTTCTGAAGGCGAAATAGCCGTGACGGCTACCCTCGGCGCGATAATTTCCGTACTCGGAGACCTGGGCGTTGATCTCGGCATAGATCTGAGCTCCTTCGACCTGTCGGCGGCGATAAGGATAAAGGACGGCTTGTCTGTCGAGATCGGCGGCGTACTGCTTCCGACCACGGACGGAGAAAAGAACGCTTTCGATATGAAGATAAGCATACCGTCGTCCTCGCTGATACTCGGCATAGACGTAAATGCTCTGAGAGACCGACTGAGCGCTAAGGCGGAAGAATATGCGGATTACAACGACGATATCATAAAGACGATAAAACAGACCCTCGGCAACAACTCTATCCGCGGAGAACTCATCGTCGACGCTGAAGCCAGCGAAGTGGATCTGAACAGCCTCATTTCGGGACTTCTGAAAACGCTGGGCGTAGATCTTACGATGCCCGTAAAGATAAGTTTCGACGAACTGTATTACGACCTCGAAATACTGCTGAACTGGAATATAGAGACTCGTCAGCTCATGCTCGAAGTCAATATGCTCGGTATGATAAACCATAAGACGATACTGGGCTTATACGGCGACAGCAACGATCTGTATATCGCGCTGGCGGGCATAGGTCTCGTCGATCTGCAGGTCAAGGGTTCGCCCCTCGTCGCGGTACTGTTCAATAAGCTGGACGAAGCAATAAACGGCATAGATCCGATAATAATTTCAGATCTTCTCAACGAACTGTTCTACGGTAAGGACATTGCCGAAGAGGCGCAGAACGCGGCTGACGAAAACGGTACAGACGGCGAAGCTCCCTCGGGAACTGAAGAACTTGCGAACGGTACAAACGATATTATCAGATATCTGCTGTCTTCTATAAAGATAACTGACAGTCAGGTCGCGGTCGATATCACCAGCGATATAATGTCTCAGATATTCCGCGCTCTGGGCTTTAATATAGATTTCGTGCTTGAAGCGAGTCTCGGCGTAGACCTTGCAGGAGATATGATAGAGGCTGAGATCAACCTCGGCGGAGAAGCAAGCATAGATCTCGCTCTCGGTTTCAACGGTAAACCCGACAGATTCGTTCCGTCGGATACGAGCAAGTTCGTCGTCCTCGACACGACGAATGCCGAAGTTGACGGCGGTCAGGTCGTAAAAGACTTCCTCGACGGTTTCGAACTCGCGCTTGCGCTCGATCTTAAATCCAACTCGGTCGGTACGGCAGCGGACAGCAGCGAAGAACCGAATATGTACACGAGAGTAGAGCTTAAGAAGATCACAGGGCAGGTGACTCTGGATAACAGCGGAGTTACTGTCGGATCTGTCGGAAAAAGCGCTCTGCTTATGTCTCTGTACGATATCAACGAAGCAGAATATTACACGCACGGCAGCGGAAGCAAGACGGCAATGCTTCATTTCTACCTGGATTACGCGAGCGGAAAGGCAACTATTTATCTGTGCAAAGGATATTTTAAAATCGTAGGTTTCGGTATCATAACGATAGACGTAACGGATTTCGTGTCCAACTTTGCGCTTGATCTGGATATTCTCGGAATGCTTGCTCCCACGGTCGAAAACCTTATAAAGCAGGTCAACGACGCGGCGAACAATCTCGGACAGGAAGAGACGCCGGGAGAGACGACGCCTCCTTCTCAGGATCAGGGAACGACTGAGGAAGTCACGGGCATTGCAAAGGTGTTCGCTGAGCTGGATATAGAAGCTTTGCTGAGACCGGGCATAAACGTAAATCTGTCGTCTACAGGCGTAGGCAACATAAACGTGAATCTCGATCCGTACGAACTCAACAAGATGGTCGACGGCATATTCAGCTGTATATTCGGCGCGGATACGATAATCGACATGACGACGCTTCAGTTGGGAAACATACGCTTCAGCAGGAATTATCTGGCGTATATGTGGTGGGATCGCACCGCTGCTTCCAATACAAGGACTGCAACCGATTCAAGCTCCACTCCGTACAGCACCTGGGACAGTATCATAAGACAGCTGCCGCATATCGTGGACGATGCGCTGAACGGTATGGGCGGTGCTCTGAGCGCTCTCGGAGGAATAGTCAACTATGAGCGTACGGCGCAGAATCTGCACAGGATCGTCAAGAGACTGCTCCCGCTTGCGGCGTGGAACGAAGCCGAAGTCAACGTGAACTTCGTAGAAGGAACTCTCACAAACGTATCGTTCACGGGAACAGATACCGGTCAGAAGATAGAGCAGTACGCGCTCAACGAGACGACGGGAGAATGGGAAAACACCCACAACGTACTGACGCAGACGGTCAGGAGCAAATTCAACGTCGTGGATACTTCTCCCGATGCCGAAGGCGTATATACGTATTATTACGAATACGGCTCTTACGGCGACAGCTACTACGGCGGCAAGGGCATAATGCATCGTACGGGATTCAGCGAATATCTGGGATCTTACAGTTATACGTCCAACAGTTTCGGCACTGAGATACAGATCTATAATAAGTCTTCTTCAGTCGGCGACCCTTCGTATACGCTGAACGGTACGGACGGCGTAGTAGACTGGGGAAACCTGTCTCAGAAAATAACGTTCAATCCTTATATGTACTCGTCCTCAAACGGTTATCAGGCAGCTGTTGACGAATACTGGAACAGATATTTCAGCGACTACGGTACGGCTGTATATCAGAAAGGAACGGCAGTCAAGCGCGGTACGATATCCTTGGCTTACAACGGCTCCGCGTTCAATAAGGACGTCCTCAAGACCCTTATGAACAGGGCGGGTACTCATACGGTAAAGGCGACGGCGACTTACAGCGACGGTACGACCAGCACGATGAATATCTCGATAATGGTCAAGGACGTATGGTCGGGCGGCGCGGACTGCGTACGCAGCGTTGATGCGGTAAATCTGCACGTGTATGAATCCGTTCCCGATTATTTCACGGTAACGACAAATTCAGGAGAAAGGATAAAGTACTATACCGACGGTTCGACGGTAAGTCTTACGGGAGATTATATCGCGGCGAGTCCTTCAGGCGGAACCAAGACGGCATATCTGACTTTTGCCAACGGATCGAAATATCCCGTTACGATAAACTATTACGACAGTACGGTAAAAGATCAGACGATAGAGCTTTCGTGGTACGACCTCGATTTTACGGGATCGGATACTACGGAAGGCAGAGACAAAGTCGTTCAGTCTCTTCTCGACAGATTCGATATGTATTACGCTGACGGTACGTTTATTCCTCAGCTGCTGACCGAAAACGCGGTCTGGAATACAGGTGCGCTTTACGACCTCGTCGTAAGAAACAACGGAGATCTCAGCGCCGCAACGGTCGAGATAACCGTTAAGTTGAACAAGCGCATAGGCACTGACGGCGTAACTCTGGAAACTCTGCCCGACGGCAGCGGACTTGTCCAGACGGTCACGCTTACGCTTAAGATGGCGGATAAACGCAAACTTGCGGTAGTTTACGACGGAATGACGGAGGGCAATTACCTTGCCGTCGATCCTTACAGATATTATCTGTACAAGGTCACGGGCGACGAGAAAGACAACCCGATCCCCGCGACGGTCACGGCGACTTATGCGGACGGAAGCAAAGAGGTGATAAACACAGTCACTGAGTTTGCCGCAGATACGGACTGGAGCTATACGACGGATAAATCAGTCAAGGCTACCTTGAAGATCGACCCGACTAAGTACGAAGGAAAAGGTTATTTCGACGAAAATATGCAAATAAACGTCAAAATCAACCGCAACGTTATCGCGGCGGTCTATTTCGACGAAGCTAAGACTCAGGACTATATCGTCAGAGGAGAAAGCTATCAGACGGCGACGGTAGTGTTCACGAACGGACTCGAACTGGTCATGCCGGTCGCGGTAATAGAAAACGGCGATAAAGCCGACGTATATATAGGATTTGACGTAAACAACTACGTCACTTACGGAAAAATCACCACGTTCAGCGGTATTAACGGCACTCTGTTGCAGGCGTTTACCGTACAGATAAGATAAAAGGCAGGAGAGATATTATGAGTAAGACTAAGAAGAAATTGTTTTATTCGGCGATCGCAGCGGCTGTCATACTGCTCGCTTTCGTCGCGGTCACGTTCATGACTTCGATGACAGATCAGCAGAAAGCGTCCGTAGTAGCAGGTACAGGCGAAAACGCGGACGTAGTGAGCACCGCAACGGTCAGTCCGTCGAACGACAGCGATTACAACGCTATCGGCTTAAAGACCGAGATGACTTATCCGGGATCTTTTTCCGGTATGACTCAGCAAGGGCAGAGCATATCGTCTGCGAGCCAGCTTGACAGCGCACTTAAGACAAGCGGTACATATTACCTTACGCAAAACATAACGTATACCGCGTCTTTGGGCAATACGTCTGCGGCGTCGAGCGGTACGTTCAGCGGCGTGCTTTACGGCAACGGTTATACCGTAACGGTCAATGTGACTGACGGCAGCAAATACAGCTGGTCAACGGACGGATCTTACGGCTTCCTCGTAAAAAATCTCAAAGGAACGATCAGGGATCTCAACGTCGTGATAGCCGCCAATCAGAGCAACTGGACTAAATTCGGCTTCAATACAAGCGGATCGGGTACGGTTTCTCAGGTCGACGGCGAAAGCGCTTATATGCAGAATATCGGCGGTATCGCAGGCAACATGACAGGCGGTCTCATTCACAACTGTTCGGTAAAATATACAGGATATCTGTGGCTGGTAACCAACGGCGCAGGTCCCGGTGCCGGCAATGCGTGGAGTGGTGACAATATGGCTAACATATTCGGCGGCGTAGCCGGCAGAGCGAGCGGAGGTATAATTTCATATACTACCGTAGATTTCACCGGAAGAGTAGTCAATGCCGGACAGCAACGCGGCGACGGAACCAATCACCTTATGATAAGTACGGGCGGCGTTGTCGGTCAGGTCGGAAACGGCACCGTGTATATGAGAAAAATAACAGTGCAGGGCGGCGGCTGGATCGCTTCTGAAGCTCATACTTACAGCAGAGGAACGTTCAATTATCCTTATTCCGACGTTCTTACGGGCGGTATTGCAGGCTGGGTCTCTTCTGCAGCCAATGCCAATCTGCAGGTAAACGGCGTTTATCTCAATCTTACTTATTTCTCTCAGGGCGCGGATACGGGCGCATATAATGGCGTAACCGCCAGCAACGGCAACGGCGGCGCGGTAAAATCTTATTACGCGTCAACCGGCGGTATAAACAAAAACGCTTTTAAATCAGCAGCCGACAGCATTGCAAACGATCAGGCAGGAAACATTAGCAGCGATGCATACGCCAGCGAAATGAGGACTTCTTACGGTATCGGCGCGGTGCATCAGAGTAAGACTAACAGCGTATCTCTCAATAACGTATACGTATCTTCTGCGACGGCAGACATCATACAGAAGCACCATCCGTATGCGGCTCATCAGATATACTACGGAAGAGACACCTCAAATACATACTGGAACAGATGGAACTGGGTATATACGGTGGTGGACACGTCTACTCTGGGCAACGAATTCGCGTTTGCTCCCACGACGAGTGTCGGAAATACCGTCAATCACAACACCGCCGACATTCTGAACCTTACAAACAGTCAGCGAGGAATATACTTCAAGGTTTCCAACCAGAGTGCAAGCCGCTTTGTGTACAATATTAAACAGGGTACCGACAGCGTCAACGATCTGTATCAGATCTACTCTAAAACGTATAACAATTTCGGTAACGGAGGTACGTTGTGGGTGCCCGCAATGTTTGCAGGATATACAGGCACCGTCAAATCCGAGGGGAGAGGATACAATACTCTTACAGATACCAATTCAAGCACGGTAACTACATATAAGAATACGGTTTCTGCAGAGTTTGGATCCTACCTCTATATGGACTTCGATATGTCCAAGGGCTACGACGGTACGGACAGGTACGCGGACGGCTACCAGGGCAGCGGCAACAACTATACTTATACGTACAACGGCAATATGCTTTACGTTCCTGCTTTTGCGGGTTACAAGACCTCCTACGGCACGGGCGAAAAAGTCAGTTTTACAGAGGACGAACTCAATTCTATGGAACTGAGCTCCACTCATTTCTCGCTGTCGTCGTCTTATACCATAGAGAATTCAGGTAATACGGATTACAGCCTTTACAATTATCTGCATTGGAGCGGAGCGGGTAACGTGGGAACTTATACGATGACGTACAATAAAGACGTTTCGGAAGCGAAATTCATAAGCAAGGACGGCAATAACTATTATTGCGCGTTTATGGACAGCTATCCGTCAAAGACGGTCAGCGTAGTTCCCAGAGAGGTATCGCTTGAATGGAGCGCCGCTGACTTCGTATACGACGGCACGGGTAAGGATCTGACGGCGACGTTTAGAGGGCTGCCTGCGGGTAACGAACTGGGCAACAACGACTCCTCGATGCTCGGCGTGGCGGTAGCGTATTCTGCGAGCAACGAAAACCTGCTTGTACAGAACAAGCCTTATCATGCGGGCGAATATACCGCAACGGCGACTCTGACTTACAACGGCACCACCGAAAACCAGCTTACCGGCAACTTTACGCTTGCTTCGTCCGTTTATTCGTTTGAGGTAGGAAAGGCGCAGATGAGCGTTCAGCCTGAAAACGTAGTTTCGTTGTACGGCAACGATCACGCGGCGCTTCTTGCGGGAGCGAAAGTCACGGTATCCGGAAATTGGATAGGAGACGATCAGTCCTCTTTCGTATTTACGGCTAAGACGGTCAACGATACGATAAACTGGGCGACTACTAAGGGCGAATACGATACTACGGTCGGAGTAGCGCTTGCCGAAGGCGCGGCGGAAGAACTTCTCGGAGACTACCTGTTTAACGTTACGCAAGGAACGCTTACGATAAACGAAAGACCGATAAACGGAACGCTTAAGATAAACGGCGGCGTTTACAACGGCGGCGAATATTCCGCTGCGCTTACGCTCGACGAAGACGTCAGAGTCGCTTCTGACAGCGTGTTTACTCTTGACTACCTTCTGAACGGAGAGGAGACCGTCACGGCGGTAAACGCGGGCGAATACGTTATAAGGATAACGCCCGAAGCGGATAAATACGCGATCGGCACTATTGTTATAGAAGGAAAAGACGAACTTTACGTCGACGGCGAGACAAAGCTCGTGGTCGATCAGAGAAGCGTAGACGTTACGCTTTCTTTCGACAACGGTTACGTATACGACGGCGCGAACAAAGTTACGGGCTATGCCGTGCAGGAACAGGACGGCGACGCGGGCGTTCTTTCGGGAGAAGACGCGGGACTCGTTATGAGCTATAACGGAGAAGCTGAGGCCATCCTTCCCGCAAGCTACACTGCAGTCGCGACTTTCTCGAACGGCAACTACAAGGCGGGCACGATCGCCGGCGGCACGTTCACCGTTGAAAGAGCCGATCTGTCCGAGATCAGGATAGACCAGAACTCCGCTACATATGACGGAAAGGAAAAGAGCATAGGTTACACTCTCGTAGGCGTGGCGAACGAAGCAAATATCGCAAGTCTTGCCGGCGCGGTGACTGTGACTTACAACAGGTCAACCTCGCTTCCCGTCAATGCGGACATATACGAGGTTGAAATAAACGTTGCAGAGGGCGTTGCGTACAACGCAAAATCGGCATCGACGACATTTACCGTAAACAAAGCGGATATAACTTTCCTGCCTGTTGCGGAGACGACATACACCGGCAAGAACATAGAGCCGGAATACTCGGTATCCGCACCCGGAATGGATGACGCTTCGTCTCTCAAGAACTTCGTGACGGTCTCCAGCACAGTGATACTCAACGCAAGCACTTACGACGTGACCCTCGCGTTTGCGGGTACAGGCAACTACAATGCAAAGACTGAAAAATATTCTCTGACCGTCAAGCGCGCAGATCTTGCCGTCGACATTGCCGACGGGCAGACGCTCACTTACAACGCAAGCGCGCAGATTCCCGCTTATACCGTTTCCGCTCTCGTTGACGGCGACGCGTACGGCGCGGTGACTCTGACGGTGACCGGCGACAACGCGACAAACGGTCAGGCGGTGAATGCGGGCACCTATTCGTTTACGATAAGCATTGCGCAGAGCGTAAACTACAACGCGGTTGAAAAGACGGTTTCCTTCACGATAGGGAAATATGAACTTTCCCTTATCGGCGCGACCGAACAGTTCGTCACCGTACTTAAAGACGGCGGCGGCGAGATGACGGCGATAGACAGCTATCTGCCGTACGTCGACGTTGCGCTCATCGACGGCACCGGCGTTTATGACGAGACCGATCTGCTGTTTATGACCAATCCCGCAGACGAGCTGATTTTTGCCGACGGCAAAGCTACCTTTACAGCCGAGATCACCGTGGACGGTTTGAACACCGAAAACTACGCGTTCACGCCCGTCACGATAACGGTAAACGTCCTCGACGCAAGCATTACGATAACGGTGAACGGACATAAAGAAACGCTGACCGCCGTTACGTTCGGCGACGAGCTGGCGATTGAGGCAAAAGGCAGTTACGGCGGCAATGCAGAAGAAGCTGTACAGGAAACGACGTGGTACGCAAAGGGCGAGAGCGGCGATTACGACGTTGAGCTCGGCGCTCAGCCGACCGACGCCGGAGACTATATGGCTGTGTTCAAGTATACGTTCAATACGGATAATTACGTGACCAGGGCGCTTTACCTTACCATTTCGCCCAAGGCGGTCACGGTGACTCTCGACGGCTCCGCGATAAGCGTCACTTACGGCGACGAGATGCAACAAAACGTGTTTGACGGCGCGACTTATAAGACCGACGCAGGAAACCTCGACCTTACGGTTGAATACTCGACCAATGCGGTCAGATTCTCTCCCGTCGGCAACTACACGCTCGGAGGCGTGGTCACGGCGGTGACGGACGGCAACGTGGGCAACTACGTCTTCAACGTTGTGCCGGGCAGCCTGAAGGTGGTCAAAAAGACAGTTTACGTAAAGGCGGCAGACGTGACTGCGACTTACGGCGACGAAGTGATATTCAGCGATTACACCGTCTATACAGACGACGGAGTGAACGTCTGGGCAGATTATGAGAACGCGGCTCAGCTTAAAGTCACCTTCTCTGTACAGAGCGGTATTCTTACGGTCGGGAAGTACGATGTGACCGTGACCGGTGAAAACGCGAATTACAACGTTTATGCGACCTCTTCAAACGGAACGCTTACCGTTGAAAAACGCAACATCACCATCACGGTAAGCGACGTGAACGTGACTTACGGAGCGCAGGAGCTTCCGGCAGTGACCGGCAGCATTACGGGCGGAAACCTCGTAAACGGCGATACGCTCGGAACGATCGCCGCTACCTGGAACAATGCGGCGGCTCTGAGCACTCTTGACGCGACAAGCTACGCGCTTTCCGATTATGCGACCCTTTCCGCGACGCTCAACAGCGCGCAGGAAGGCACAAACTACGAGATAACGTTTGAGACTTCGACTAAACTCACCGTATCTCCCAAAAACGTTACGATAACGTTCGTCGGCTGGCAATCGGCTGACGGCATGGTGAGCGTGGATAACGCGGTCACTTACAATGCGGGCGCATGGAGCCCGTCGGCAACGGTCGACGGCATCGTCAACGACGACGTCGTGGAGATCGCGATCGATGATGGAACCGAAATAAAGAACGCGGGAACTTATTCGAGAAAGCTTTCTCTTAGCGGTGCGGACGCGGGCAATTACGTTGCGGAAGTTTACGTCGCTACGCTCGAAGTCCTGCCTTACAAGACGGAGATATCTGTCGGAGAGACCGAATACGTTTACACCTACGGCGACGCTAAGACGGCGATATCGCCCTCGATCAGAGTGCTTGACGGCGACGTCGACGACGGCTCTTTCGTCCAGAAGAATTACGTTGGCGACAATACGAGCGTAACCGGTACTCAGGTGGGCTGGGACGAGGTATGGAACGCGGGCTCTTATACCGTGGCGATATCTTACGCGGGCAGCAACTATACGGCGGATACCGTATATATCACGGTCACTGTCGATAAGAAGATGCTGGACAAGGTTGGTGCTATCAACGGCGGAGACCTCGGCTCCTCGATGTACAACGCTTCCAACGTCAATATCACTGCGGATATGGTCGCGGATCTCACTTCGTTTGCGGGACTCGATGATTATATCGCCGTCGTTTACAAGTCGGGAGACAGCGTCGTGAATGTCGTAAGAAACGCGGGCGTTTATACGGTAGACCTCGTGCTCATGCAGAACGACAACTACGCAATAAACGGCGGAGGAGAGTCTCTGCTCAACGAAGCCGCGACTTACACGGTGAACAAGGCTCAGGCGGAAAACCTGAATTTCTCGCTGACTTACGCGAATAAAGTGTACAACGGCAGCGATATGAGCGATTATATCAGATCCGTAATCGCTATCGGCGGCATAAACGGAGAGCCCGTGACAGGCGCGACAATAGCTCTCACCGGCGGCGACAACCAGACGCTCGTTCCTGTGAATGCGAACACTTACAGAGTATACGCTCAGGCTACCGGGATGACCAATTACAAGGATATGAGCGCATCTGTATACGTCGGAGATTTCACGATAGACAAGGTGTACGTGGCTATCGAGACGATAGGACTTCCCGACGCGACTTACACTTACGATTCTTTTGAAAAGAGCATATCCGGCACGGGGATCCAGCAGAGCGCGGTTCTCAAAAAGGTCATCTACGAGTATGTGAAAGACGATTATACGTCAGGTAGCGGCGCGACTACCGTGGGCACATACAACGTGAAGATGACCGTGCTTCTGGACAAGGATAACTCCAGATTCGGCAGCGACGTTACGCTTGAAACTGTCGTCGACGCAGAAGTGGGCGAGTGCTACAAGTACGAGCTCAACGCTGTTATGACGATAGAAAAAGCGGTTCCGACCGTGACGATAGACATCAATTCACGCGCGGCTTATTTCGACGGAAATGATCATGCGATAAGCTTCGCCATAAGCGGCGTCGAAAACGATGCTGCCATGAACGCGTCTTACGACAAGTCCGTTGGCGTTCAGTCTGTCACCATTGACGGTCTGGGCACGTTCACGGTGAGTTATTACAAAGATTCCGCATACAACGAATTACTGACGGACGGAAGCGGCGCGGCGGCTCTGCCGATAACCGTTCTTCTCAGCAACGGCAAAACGCTTCCGTACTATCTGATGATAAACTTCACGTCGTCAAACCCCAACTATGCGGACAAAGAGTACAGAAACTCCGGTTCCAATATGGAATTGTACATTATGCAGTCGATCGTCACGCTGTCTTTCAACAGTCTGTCCGTACCTTACGGCACGCTGAAGAACAGGAGCGCGGCTAACGATTACGTCAATGCGAATATGAAGTACTCGTATACCGTAAACGACGAGGGCAGCGCGTCTGTCAATTACGATCCGGAGGCAATGCTTGAGATAAGCTACAATCTCGGCAGTTTCGACGTGAACACGGGAACTTACGACATTTCTGTCGAGGCAAAGGCGGCAAAGACCGAATTTGCCGATTCCGTCACCGCGGTCGTCAGTAACGCAAGCGCGATAAAACTCAATATCACTGCGGCTGACGTCACTGAGGATATGAAGGCGGCGTTCACCGACGTTTACGATTTCTACGGCAACAAGACTTATACCGCTACCGCTCTCGGCTGGGACGTGAAAGGCATCCTGAGCGAGGACGTCGCTTATGCCGTTTCTTATAACGGCGATCCCGACTTCTCGATATCGGACGCCGGCGAATACAAGCTGACAGTTTCTGTTCCCGAAGGCAACTACAAGGCATGGTCCGACACCGTCATGCTCAAAATAGCTCAGGTCGGGCTTGACGTCGTATGGACGATGGACGGGGCTGAACCCGTTGACGGCGTATTCACCAAGACTTACGACGGTCAGCCGGCTAACGTGACCGCAAGCGTCGTAGGAGCAGAAGGCGTGACCGCGACAGTCGTTTACGTCAATTCCGAGGGCGCGGAAATCGATGCGCCTTACGTCGTTGGCACTCACTCCGCAAAGGCAGTGCTTTCCGACAGCAATTACTACGTGAACGAAGATTGCGGGAGCGTCACCGTCGTGATCGAGGCGATCGTGCTTGACGAAGACGCGATAAAGGGCTGGATATCCGATGACAGCGATGAGTACGGTTCCGTCCAGGGTATAGACATAACCGGACTTCCCGAAGGTTTCGGCGCCGTTTCAATAGAGTACAGAGCGGGCGACGTCGTATACGATATGACCACGGTCAGGAACGCGACCGTCGGCGAGTATTCCGCAACTGTCACCGTCAGCAACGGCAGTAGTACGGGAAGCGCGACGTTCACTTATACGGTCACGAAGCGCGAGATCGTGTTTACTGTCAGCGTTTCCGGAACTGCAGGAACCAAACCGACAGTCTCCAACGTGACGCTCGTTTCAGACAAGGCGCTGGCTTCCGGAGATACGGCAAAAGTGACCGGCATCACCTTCAACAGCGCATACAGTCAGGATATGTCTTTCGGCGTGTACAAGCTGTCTGACTACGTGTCTGCAGTAGAAATTGCGTTCAACGCTCACGGCGACTGCTACGATTACAGGATTGAGACGGGAGACCTCAGGCTCGTTCCCGCCGGCGCACCCGTAGTTGCAGATACCGTTGTGAACCACAACACCGTGACTTTGACGTTCGCTGAAGAAGCGGTATACGCTTACAGGATCGGTTCGAGAGGAACGTGGGTTGAGACAAGCAACGCAAGCGACACCATGATCGTCAGCGGACTCAACGCAAACACCACTTACTCTATCTACGTCGCATACGCCGGATTCACTTCTGTGAACAGCTTCAAGAGCGTGACGACGACTTCGGATCCCGACACCATCCTCACAATGATCGACGAGATCATGGAGGGCGGACTGACGATAGACAAGCAGGCTCAGTACGAGAGTATACTCGCTTATTACGAAGGCATTGCGGAGTCTGACAGAGCGGAGATCCAGGCTGAGTACGACGCGCTCGTTTCTCAGTTCGAAGCGCTGAAGAACGGCGGGTCTGAAACTCCCGGAGATGAGGGCGACGGAAGCCGCGCGGCGGTGATCGCAGTGAGCGTGATATGCGGTTTGCTCGTTCTCGGAGCAATAGCCGGAGTCATAGCGGCGGTTGTCGTAAAGAAGCGCAAGAAGAACTCCGTTGAGGTATAACGGCTGAGAATGGCCGCATTACGACGGTTGTAAAGCAAAAAGAAGGGCGCGCGTCTCCGATACCGGGGGCGCGCGTTTTCGTCTGTTTCCGACCTTGTCACGGGCTCCAGCGTTTTTTCAAGCGCAAAGAGTCGTTTGCGGATGGCTGATGAAAGTGAGAACAAGACGTGTCGTCATCCGAACAAGAAAAGGATGCGGCGGAAAGACCGGGGCGAAAACAGAAGGAAGGTTGCCAAAGAGAGGGTTGTCAAAGAGAAGAGTGCCGCCCGGGATCCGAAGTTCCCCGTGAGAGAAATGAAAAACGCCGTCCGGCAGGCGGACGACGCAGTTTTTGTTTTTCAGAGAAAAAGGGTGGATTTATTCTTTCGCTCCTTTGTTGATCGCTCCGCTGTACAAAGCGACCCTGAGAGTTTTTTCGCCGTCTCCGTAATCGTAGCGGACGGTGAGGTTGTGAGAGGCGTCCATGGATACGTCGACGATCTTTGCGCGCTTGCCGTCAAAGACGTGCCTGAGCGCGGAGAATTGCAGATCGTTGTATTCGGCGACGTTATCCGACGTGAACAGCACGCTTCCGAAAAGTTTGTTTATTTCGGCAAGCGCCGTCTTTTGCTTGAAAGTCATATTCAGGTTTTCGTTTCTGAGAAGGAAAACGTCGGGATCGTTGCCGAAAGCTCTGCCGTCCAGGTGGCGGCGGAAAGCGGAGTTCGCTATCGCGTGAGAGGTGGAAACGCCTTCGCGTACGTCGTAATTCTTTTTATGCCATTTCAGAGATATGTCCTGTCCTATACGGCAATAATCCACTTTGCCGAACGCGGGCATCAGCGGTACGCCGCAACCCAGGATGAGCTTGTCTCCCACACATTCGCGCAGGAAGTCCATTGCGTCGTACATTATTTCGGCGCGGCATTTGCCGTTGTAAGGCATGAACGCGGCGGCGTAAAGGAAATCGAGTTTTACCAGGTCGAATCCCCATTGATTGAGAACGACGTCGAACACGTTTTTCAGATGGGCGCGCACTTCTTCGTTGTATATGTCAAGCGCGTAAAATCCTCCCCAGTTGACGCCGGCGCGAACGGGTCTGCCCTTTTTGTCGGAGATGAGCCAGTCTTTATGCTGTCTGAATATTTCGCTGAGAGGAGTGACGGCAAAAGGAGCCAGCCACAGCCCGGCAAGCATATTTTTGTCATGGATCATCTTCGCGACGGGTTTCAGACCGTCTTTTACGTCCAGTTTTTCAGCCTGGGTATTGTTTTCTGCGCTCTGATCGGCGCGTATATCGTTGAGCACGTGGTAAAAGTCGGATTTGATCCTGAGCCAGTCTCCGACCGCGTGCTGATACCCGTCGTCGATCTGGAAAACGTCCGCTTTGCATTGAGAGAAGGGGACGTCAGGCATGATACCGTTTTTCTGCGCGTCCTTTGCCCGTTTTCCGCAGTCGGACAGCGCTTCAAGATCGCGGACGATTATTTCCGAATCAATGTTTGCGTAATAGTTGTACCACGTCGTGTATCCTTTTCTGAGAGGGCACGGACGGCAGCTTACGTTCAACGCTTCAAAGTATTTGTCGAACACTTCGTCGTAACAACCTCTGAATACGGCGAGTTTGCAAATCACGTTTTCGCCGTTTGAAAAATGTTTGCCTTCAAGGTCGACTGTGACGCGCAGTTTGCCGTGAACGGTGTCGAAATCGAGGATGGTGTAGCCGGTTCTGTCGCTGAGCGAGCCGATCAGCTCAAAGACGTCGCCGGTTCTGACGTAGCCGTACGAGAAGCCGTAAAATCTGCCTGCGGCATGAGAAGGTTTGTAAAAGTTATAATCGCCTGAAGCGGAGAATCCTATTTTTTTCGCGACAGGACCGTAAATGAATCTTCTCATCAGAGGCGTGGGAGCGTACTGCTTTGCGCCGGCAGGGTATTCCATACAGTCTGTCCAGGACTGGTATCCGTTGACGAATATTCTGCTGTCGCCGGCGAAATTGCGGTCTATGGTAAGGCAGAAATTGCTGAAAGTAACGGGTTCACTGCAATCCGCAGTCACGGTCATCACGTCCGGTCCGCCTGAAACGGTGATCTTCACTTTGTCTGACGAAGCCGCATATTCGAGTTCCGCTTTGCCGTATATTCCGGTGTCTATGCCGCTTGTTCTAATGATGTTGCTTTTCATTGGCGTTCTCCTTATTGTGTGAATTATCATAGCCGAAAAGACGGGTCAACTCTTATATTCAAAGGAAAAATTTCCTGAGAGTTGAGTATTATGACACAAAACCGTCTTGTCAATGGCAGCCTGGTATGCTAATATAATAATAGCACAAATACGCGGTTTGTAAATAGGGGAAAAGAGTTATGAATGTAAAAAAAAGGTATGATTGCGACAGCGCGGTTGATCTTTGGCGCTATTACGACGAAAACGAGCCGTTCAACGTCGGAATGATCGGGTTCACGGATTGCGCGTGCGGCGGCGGGAAATATTTCGTGGAAAGAAAGGACTCGCAGATAACCGCCGTGGAATACGTACGCGAAGGGAAAGGCGTCTTCGAAATCAACGGAAAAAAATATTTTCCGGGCGCGCGGAGCGTGATGGTGCTGACAAAGGGCAGCGACCACTCGTACTATCCCGACGAGAAAGACCCGTGGAAGAAAGACTGGGTGATAGTGGACGGTCCGCTTGCCGACGCGCTTGTGAAGAATTATCTGCCCGAGGGGGAATATTGCTTTGCAAACTGCGACATATCGCATTTCTTTTCTCGGCTGAAGTCGCTCGCTTCGGAACAGACACTTAATTACTGCAGTTTTGTAGACAACGCGGTTTTTCTGTTCTGCGACGCGCTTCAGACGGTCAAGAATCTGAGCCGCAAAAAATGTAACAGGATAGCGCTTGCAGTCAAAGCCGAGCTGGACGCAAACGTGGAAGGATCGATAACCGTTGAGGAGATCGCGCGGAAACTGCATTATTCGCCCAATTACGTGATCAGACAGTTCAAGGAGCAATACGGCTGTACGCCGTACAAATACTATATGGACAGGAAACTCAAACTGGCGCAGTTGTATCTCAGGAACACGGATATGACGGTGACGCAGATCGCAGACAAACTGCATTTTGCAGATCAGCATTATTTTTCCAACGCTTTCAGACAGCATTGCGGGATGAGTGCAGGCGAATACAGGAAAAAGCACGCGCCTCTCATTTAAAAATCAAGCGGTTCAATATTCCGTCTGACTTGATTTTTCACGGCGCAGAGGCTTGTCCATACGCCCGATCGCGAAAAGGCAAACGAGCTGGATCACGGGGAAGATAGTACCCACCAGTATTCCTCCTCGCAGACCTATCTGTTCTGCGGTGAGCCCCAGGTTTTCTCCCAGTTCCAGCAGAGCGGGAGAATTGCCGATCGCGTCCGCAACGATGCCGGCTATGCCGGGACCGAGCGCGCAGCCCAGATCCCCGAACAGAGCGCAAAGCCCGAACATCGAAGTCCCTCCGTACGGGAAGCGCGCGCTCGTATTGCTTATCGTTCCCGGCCAGAGCATGCTGACAGTCAGCCCGGTGAAACCGCAGGCAAGCAGTGAGATTATCGGCTGAGGCACGAATACCATGGCGAGATAGCAGATCATACAGCAGACGGTCAAAACTTTGAGAACGCGCAGCAGATTCATCTTCGAACCGAACAGCCCGAACAGAAGTCTTCCCGTACCCATAAGTACCGCAAACAGACACGGACCCAATAAATCCCCTAAAAATTTGGACACCCCCAGACCTTTTTCGGCGAACAGAGAAGACCATTGAGAAACGGTCAGTTCGCATGCTCCCGCGCATGTCATGATGACGAGCGCCAGCAGAAAACGTCTGTCTTTTAAGAGAGAAAGGAGGGGAGTGCGCTTTTCTTCGGGTATAGTTTCAGCCATAGGTACGAACAGGAGCCAGACCAGATTTGCAACGGGTACGACAGCCCAGACAAGCGGGAGCACATACCACAGAGAGGAATCGAAGATCTTTATGAAAAGTGTGGAGAGAAGCACGACGATCGCCTGACCCCAGCAATAGAAAGAGTGGAGCATCGCCATCGTACTTTTCTTTTCTCCGAGGGGAAGGAGTTCGGTCAGAGGACTGACCACGACTTCTATAAGCCCTCCTCCCACCGCGAACACTACGGTCGATATCAGAAGCGCGGCAAAAGTGCTTGACATAACGTTGGGCAGAGTTCCCAGCAGGATCAGCCCTAGCGCAGACGTTGCCATAGCGGCGGTAACGGCAACTCTGAAACCGAATTTATCCGTGATTTTTCCGGCAAATGCGTCCACGACGAGCTGGGTCAGAAAGTTGACCAGGATAACCGTGCTGAGCAGAGAGAGGTTAAGACTGAATTCGTCCTGAAAGACGACAAAGAGGAGAGGCGCCAGGTTGTTGTTTATCGCCTGAACTATAAATCCGGTCATACAGCCGGAAAACGTATGTTTGTATGTAAGACGGCTTTTCATCTCTATCATTATATGAAAGTAGTGAGAAAAAGGCAAGCGCAGCGGATGAAAGCGCGAGAATTTGTGCGTCCCTGAAGCTGGTACGGGTTGACTTCGCGGCGCCGATGTCGTAAAATTAAATAAGAAGCGCATTCTCCGCGCAGAACTTATCGCCGCCCGAAGGCGAGCAAGAGGTGATCATATGCAGAACAGATTGACAAAGGGGAGACTTCTCGACGACGAAGGCAGACTTTTGCAGGCGGGTTACTCCACCGTAATGGCGAGGAGGTACGACCGCAAGAATATCGCCGCAAGCAAATGGCGTATTAAGGAATGGGATTACTACATTATTTCAGACGGTGTGAAAAGCATCGCCTTTACGCTGTCGGACATAGGATATATCGGGCTGATGAGCGTGAGCGTGATCGACCTTGAAGAACCCGCCAGCCGCACGTCGTCAAGGATAACGCTTTTCCCGTTCGGTAAATACGACTTTCCCAAGACTTTCGAGGACGGAGACGTAAAATTCGAATCGAAGGCACTGAAATTGTATTTCCGCAACGACAAGGGCGTCAGAGAGATAGAGTGTGAGTACAGGAAATGGGACGGCGAGAATACGCTGAAAGCCAGGATAAAGCTGACAGATCCGCCACGCGACGCCATGGTCATCGCGACTCCGTTCAAGGAGAACGAGCATGCGTTTTACTATAACGCCAAGCTCAACTGCATGACTGCCGAAGGCTACTTTGAAGTGGGAGACAAAAGGTACGATTTCGACAAGAAGAACTCCCTCGGCACGCTTGACTGGGGCAGAGGCGTCTGGACTTACAAGAACGTCTGGTACTGGGGAAGCATGCAGAAAAGGCTCGGTAACGGGCACACGATCGGCTTCAATCTCGGCTACGGTTTCGGCGATACGTCTCAGGCGAGCGAGAACATGTTCTTTATCGACGGCGTCGCTCACAAACTGGGCAACGTGACCTTCGATATCCCTATGAGAGACGGCAAAGAGGATTATATGAGAGAATGGACGATAAGGGACGACGAAGGCAGGCTCAGCATACGTTTCAAACCTGTGATTGACCGCTTTGACAGAGTGAACGTCCTTGTGGTCTCGACGTGTCAGCACCAGGTATTCGGGGAATTTTCAGGACATGTAAGGCTGGAGGACGGCTCGTTGACAGAGTTCTCGGACTGCGGCGGCTTTGCTGAAAAAGTCGTCAACAAGTGGTAAGAGAATCAGCATATAACAAACACGGGCATGAAAAAACGGAGACGGGAATGTCTCCGTTTCGTCTTTTTTTTCACAGGTCGTCGGCGTCCTGACAAGGGGTGCCGTCGGCTGATTTTCCGGTATAACTTCCGTACGGGTCGAAGCGCAGGTTCTTTTCTGCGTAAGCTTTCACGGCGGTGCTTATGGCGTCTTTCCGGTTTTTGCGTTCTTTTTTCATTCAGTCCTCCTTCCGCCGGCATATGCGGCGTATATATTGATTAGTGTACGCAGGTAAAATCATTGTAAACATTGGCTCATGCAATTCCGATAGTATAGACATAGTCAACTCGCTGTGTTATACTTTAGTCAAACCTGTGGGGTGGAGAATGAAAGGAAAGAAACTGTTCAAAAAATTCGTGACGTCTTTCAATATGTATTTTTTCGCGAAGGGAATCGCATGCTGTTACAGGTATGACGAGGACTTCAGACGTTATGCGGGAATGCTTCCCGAAAAATTCGTTTTCAGAATGAGAGTCCTTCCCGACGGTGCGTCCGTGACGATCGTAAAGGAAGGAGAAAAACTCACCGCCAGATCCGGGAACGACATTATCGCCAACCCGGACGTCGACGTCTGTTTCAAGCATATCGAGAGCGCCTTTGCGTTCGTGACCGGCAGGAAGTCTTTTGCAAAATGTATAGCGCAGTCCGCTTTCATAATAAAAGGCGACGTATCGGGAATGATGACCGTTTCGCATATGTTCGACATCGTAGGGTCGTACATCCTGAGCAAAAGTTTTCTCAAAAAGTATGACAGGGCGCTGCTTTCCCGGAGCGCCGGAGTGCACAAAGTGCGCTTTTTCACTCTGTTCGGGAGGTTCGGGCAATGAAAAAAAGCAATTTCTATTACGAGTTTTACAATCCTTCAAAGGTGACGGCGGGTGTCGGCTGTCTGCACGACGCAGTAGAAAAACTTCCGTCGCTCGGGCTGCACAACGCGTTTTTTCTCTGCGATAACGCTGAGAAGAACGAGGTGCTTGACGAGGTCAGGAAAGCGGTTTCTTCAGTGAAAGTCAGAACGGGCGCGCTTTACGTATGTTCAGAAAAAACGGTGTGTCTTGCAAGTCTCAGAGAGATGCGCGACGTCTACCGTGTGAACAATTGCGACTGCATCGTGGTATGCGGCAACTACAAATGCATAAATACGGCAAAGGCGCTCAGGTTGCTTTTGTCCGGGCAGGTCATACGTTTCGAGGACGTGAAGGGGCTGAACGTGGCGAGGAAAAAGGTGGACGTTCCTCTCGTCGTGGTGGCGACAAGCGTCGGGATCAGCAATGTGCTGACAGACAGCGTGTACGTCAAGGACGATTACGGCGCCGTGACGGAATGCGTTTCTCCGCTGTGCGCTCCGGATTACTGTATAGTCGATCCCACTCTGACGCCGGTTTTCGACGCGCCCACAACGATAGCGGGAGCGCTCGAGTCTTTTGCAAGGAACATTGAAGAGTTTGTGAGCAGGCAGGCTATCACGCTGACCAAGTGTATGAATCTTATTGCGATCAGAGAAGTCCGCGACAACGTGTTCAAGGTGGTCAACGACCCTATGGACGCTCAGGCGGTGCTCGGGCTTCAGAGAGCGGGTCTGCTCGCCGGGATATGCTACTCCAACACTTCGGCGGGAATAGCGCACGCATTGTCCGGCGCGATCTCGGATATGACGGGAAGAGACGGTTTTATCTGCACCGGGATCGTTTTTACCGCATGTATGCGCTACAATCTCGAAGTAGCTGAAAAGGATTATGCGCAGGCGCTGTACTATATCGTCGGAGACGACAGATACGCCGCGACCCCGGCGTCGGAGAGAGCGTCGACGCTTATAGAGACTTCCGACAAGATGATCAGGACGCTTTTTGAGGAGAACGGACTGCCTCTCAGACTCTCTGAGATCGGCGTTGACGAAGAGTGTCTCGACAAACTGGTGGAGGAGACGATGAAGTCGTACGCGCTCGTCACCAATCCGAAGAACGTCAAGAAAGAGGACGTTTACGAGATCTTAAGGAGCGTGATGTAAAATGAGTATATTCAGTTTTTCCAACGACGTAAAAATACTTTGCGGAGACCATGCGCTGGACAATCTGCCGTTTGAACTGAGGGAACGAGACTGCACCAGACCCCTTCTCATTGCGGACGAAAGGTCTTACAGGCTGGGTTTTGCAAAAGAAGTCAGGCACGCCATGGACAACGATACCATTTCGCTCGGAGCGTTTTATTACGGGGTCTCCGAATCGGCTTGCCCGAAGGATTGCGACAATGTAGTCACGCTGTACAAAACCCACGGGTGCGACGGCATAATAGCGCTTGGAGGAGAAAACGTCACTCAGTGCGCCAAAGCGGCGAAGATGATGCTGCTTCAGGGCGTAGGCGATTTCGTATATTTCAATCACAGATCGGATACCGATTCTGACAAGATCTCTTATTCTGCAATACCGCTTTTCATTCTGCCCACAGACATCCCCTGCGGCATAGAAGCGAGTGACAGAGCTGTCATATTCGACGAAAAGAACAACGTGATTTACAATTTTGACAGCGTTCTCACCAGAGCGAGCGCAGTTATCCTTGACGTCAGACTCACAGACATAATGCCCGCAAAGGCAATGGCGACTGCCGGTCTCGGGGCGCTGGCGATGGGTGTGAAGGGCTTTGTCGACAACAATTCAAACCCGATAGCGCTGGCATACGCGACAAGCGCCATACACACGATAATCAACGAGCTTCTGCCGGCAATGAGGCACAATTCCAATGCGGATTACAGGATCAGCATATATTCTTCGATAATCAATGCCGGGATAGCATATTTTTCGATAAAGGAAAGTCTGCTCAGGGATATGACCAACGAGCTGGCTATCAGGACGGGATATTCTCATCTTCAGATACTGTCCATACTTTTCCCCGTCTATTACAAGGAAAAGATCAACGGCGACCGCGCGTTCAAAAGCGTGCTGATGCCGATAGCGGGAGAGGAACAGTATGCGCTGTCCAATGCAAAATCAAGAGAAGTGATTGCGCTGGATATGCTCAACGAATTCTGGGGTAAAGTCACGGAACTTGCACAGATCCCGTCAAAACTCCATGAAACGGGCGTCGAACAGTCAGACTTCGTAAAACTTGCAGACGCGGTTATCATCAGATACAGAGGAGACGATCCTCACAACAACTATACGACGATAGTAAAACTGTTAGAGGAAGCGTTTTGAACGATTTTATCAGACGTGCGGACGCGATAAAGCTCGGGCTGAAGGAGAAAGGCGTCAGAGAAAGTATGCTCCTGCACAGTTGCTGCGGTCCTTGCAGCACGGCGTGCATAGAGTATCTTGCGGACGCATTCGATCTCACCGTGCTTTTTTACAATCCCAATATCGCGCCGGAAGACGAATATGCGCTGAGAGCGCAGGAACTGCAGAGATATATCCGCGATTTTACTTCAGGCGTGAAATGCGAGATATGCGATTACGATCCGCAGGAATTTTACAGCGTTGTCAAAGGGTTTGAAGATTGCCCTGAGGGCGGGGCGCGTTGTGAAAAGTGCTTCCGTCTCAGGCTTGAATACTGCGCGCGCGTCGCCGCGGAAAGGGGGTTCGACTGGTTCTGTACAACGCTTACCGTGAGCCCTCACAAGAACGCTCAGCTGATAAACGCCGTCGGGCAGAGCCTCGCAGAGAAATACGGAGTGAAATTTTTTCCTTCCGATTTCAAGAAGAAAGACGGCTATCTGAAGTCTGTCAGGCTTGCAAAAGAGGCGGGGCTGTACAGACAGAATTATTGCGGGTGTATTTTTTCTGCGCGCGAAAACGGCACCCGCTGATTAAAGCGCCGTCGCTGATTTTTCACCTTTTTTACTGAATTTCCGACACCCTTTAAATATTAATATTCATTTTTACATAAAATATTGTCGACAAAACGGGAATTTTGTTTTACAATGTAGTTAACGTGGGTGCGTATCCAGTACCGCGGAACACGGAGGTTAATATGCAGGACGACAGAAAAGAATTTACTCTGAAACAGGTGAGCGAAGTCTTCAAAAGAGGTTGGCTTACGATCCTCATCTACGTTTTGGTGGCGGCGATCGTGTTCGGTTCGGTTGCGGCTATAGTCAAGACTTTTGCTACGACCAGCGAATTCCGCGCAAAGGTCGGCTTTGTGAACGCCGTAAAAGACAGCGATCTCTCTGCATTGAATTCGTCCGAAAACATCACCAAGGCGCTGACCGACCTCGGTATGAAGGAGGAGGAGATCCCCGGTTACGTTGACGAGATCAGAGCGGCTATTTCGATCACTCCGATCGTTTATTCCAACCAGACTGAGAACGACACCCAGTTCATCCCCAGCAGCTACACCGTCACGATGGGAGAAATAGAAGGGCTTACTGAGGCGAGATGCACGCAGATACTCAATCAGATCATCACGAATTTCGTCACGGATTACAATCTGAAGAACACGTCCAACGTGATCAACACTGAGAACGAGCAGGCGCTTGCCGATTATTCTTCAAGCGATTATATCGAGATATCTTACGAGATGAGAAACAAGATTGAAGCCATGATGGTCACCGCAGAGTCTCTGGCTTCGCGTTCCACTACGTTCGTTTCTACCAGCACCAATATGACGTTTGCCGATTTCATATCCATGCTTGAATCCATTGAAAGCCAGATAGAGTCTTTTGACGGATATATAACGGTAAAAGGCATCACGAAAGAAGTCTCCGGACTTTCTACGTCAGAATATATTTCAATGAGAGTGAACATCGCGCAGAACGAGCAGCTCAAGTACGAAGAAGCGGTAAACAAGTGGAAAGAGGTCGTGGATCAGATCACCGCAAACGGTTCTTTCAGCGGAACCGTTGACGGTCAGACGATCGTGATCCAGGATCAGACGTCGTACTTCGCGTTCCTCAACAACTATATCGAATCGGTAAAACTTGCCGCTGAAGCAAATGCGGTTTACAATTACTGGCAGAGCAAACAGACGGCGTTCGATTCCGCAACTGAATTCCCCGGTGCGTCCGCAGAGCAGAAGGCTACGCTTCTCGCCGAGGCTGACAAAAAGGTCGCTTTGCTGGTTTCGTCCACGAACCAGATGATCGAGATTTACAATAATATGGTCGGAGATTACAACAACAGCGGCATTTCTTCAGTTTCTTCAGCGAGCATGATCACTCCCGCATACGTGACGACTACGTCGGCGTTGTCCAATACCGTCATGATTCTGATCATCGCGCTTGCAGTGGTGCTTGCGGCGCTCGTCGGATTTGTCAGAGTCAGGAGCAAATACCTCGCGTCTCCCGACGCAGTTCCCGAAGCGGGGGAAGACAAATAATACCTTAACGGTTATGCCGGGCGTTGCAATCAGCAACGCCCGGTTTTTTGTCGCACTTTTTGTCTTGTATACCATACCGGAATAATACGAAAAAGAATTATAGCGACAAATTTCCGTCCCGGTGTGACCGGAAGCAATGGTCGGCTATCGTGATTTGACGCTTGTTACGGTCAAAGAAGCTTATAACAGTTTCAGGTGCATTGTAAAGCTTTGCATTATGTAGTCAGATACAAGAAACAAGACTTGAAACTGCATGCTACCACCGGCGATGATTTTCAGTGAGTGTTTTTAAAACCTATGACGTAAAACAGAAAGGCTTCGCGTTGTGAAGTGACAACGGTCCGCGTCAGCAAAAATTGCTTCCGCAATGCGGGCGTCTCCGAGCTGGTACGTATATCTGAAATGAGATATGAATAAAAAGCCGGTGTAAACGGCAAAAAAAAGAAAACGACCGCTAACGCAAAGGAAAACGACCGCTCTCTCTCAACGCCTTTCCTTTCGGAAAGTATCTATAATTTACTATACAAATTGCATTTTGTCAATACATTTTTTAAAAAAATGTCAAAAAACAGCGCATTAAAAAAAAATTCCGCGCATTTTAGTGTTGATGTCGTAAAATTCCGGGCGAGTATTATTCCGGTCCGGTATGAGCCTGGTCTCAGACGATGAAACCGCCGTCAACGCAGAGAACCTGCCCGGTCACGTATTCCGCGCCGTTGACGAAGAACATCACCGCCTGAGCGACGTCTTCGGGCGAGCCGAATCTGCCGAGAGGTATTTCTCCCTCAAGATCCTCTTTATCGCGCTGGGTCAGGTGCGAGTTCATATCCGTGTCTATGACGCCCGGGCAGACGCAGTTGACGGTTATCCCTGACGGAGCGAGTTCTTTCGCGATCGCTTTTGAAAAGGCGATCAGACCGCCTTTTGCGGCGCTGTATACGCTCTCGCACGACGCGCCGGATATCCCCCAGACGGAGGAGACGTTCACGATCTTTCCTTCGTGCGCCGATATCATGACCGGACAGAGCAGTTTTGTCAGACGTATCGCTCCTTCAAGATCTGCCGCAAGGATGCGCGATATTGCGTGATCGGGAGTGTCGATCAGAGGCGCGATCACTGATTCCGCGGCGTTGTTGATCAGCGCGTAAACCGACCCGAAGCGGGCAATTACGTCGTCCGCGACTGCTTTGAGCGCGTCTCCGTCGGCGTTGTCCGCCTTGTACGCGCTTACCATGCAGCCCTCTTTCGCGAGTTCTGCCACCAGTTCCGCCGCGTCTCCGTCGCTCGTTTTGTATGTGAACGCGACGGCATAGCCTGATTTTGCCGCCAATTTTACGATTGCGCGCCCGATGCCGCGCGCGCCTCCGCTTACAAGTACCGTTTTCATAATTCGATTATATTATTTTATTTGTGGAAAATCAAGTTTTGTTGTATGATAAAGCTATGGAAACGGCAGTATATAAAGATTTTTACGGCTTCGGGCTTGCTCCTTCCGTGTTGCGCGCGCTCGACGAAGAAGGGATAAGCGAACCCACAGACGTTCAGCAGAAGGTCATTCCTCTCGCGTGCGGAGGCGCTGACGTGATCGCACAGGCACCGACGGGCACAGGCAAAACGCTCGCTTACGTTCTGCCTTTGCTGAGAGCGGCTGACGTGAACTCAAAGAGCGTGGGCGCGCTCGTGCTTTGCCCGACGCGGGAACTCGCGCTTCAGATCGGAGACGTGATAAAGAGCGCGACCAAGTATACGGAAGGCATACGCACGGCGGTGCTTTACGGAGGTCAGGACATCCAGCGACAGCTTTTTCTGCTCAGAAAAAAGCCTCAGATAATCGTGGGCACCGTGGGCAGAGTGCTCGATCATATAGAAAGAAAGACGGTCAAGCTCAACGACCTCAGGACGCTCGTCCTCGACGAATGCGACGTGATGCTGGACATGGGGTTTATCGGCGACATAAGGAAAATCGTAGCAAAGACAGACAAGGACAGGCAGACTCTGCTGTTTTCAGCGACCGTGCCGCCGGCGATTAAGTCGCTTTGCGAAGAACTGATGAAAGATCCGGAGACCGTAACTTCAGGGTGCGACGGCAGAGAGATCCCTGACGTGGAGCAGTACTACGTGTTGCTCAAAGACAGCCAGAGAGTGGAATGTCTGACCGCATTACTGAAAAAGTTTTCTTTGAAAAAGACAGTGGTGTTCTGCAATACGAAGTTCAGGGCAGAAAAGCTCGCTCAGGCGATGAAGAGCAGAGGAGTCGGATGTTGCCTTCTCCACGGCGACCTTGAGCAGAGAGAACGCAATGCCGCGATGAAAGGCTACCGAGAGGGCAGATATTCCATGCTCGTAAGCACGGACGTTTCAGCCAGAGGCATAGACGTGGAAGACGTTGACGCCGTTATAAATTTCGATCCCCCGGCTGACGAGGATTATTACGTGCACAGGATAGGCAGAACGGCGCGCGCGTTCAAGGGAGGCGCGGCGTACACCCTGGTGGAAGCGTATCAGCTTTCTTACGTTCAGGCGTATATGAGGCGCACCGGCGCGGAGATACGTCCCGTCGAGCTTGAATACGACGTTTCGGCGAGCTATACGCTGCCCAAGGATTCTTCCAACAGGCGCGACGCTGAAGCGAGGGCGAGAGACGCCGAACATTCGGTACGTTACTTTCTCAATATCGGCAAAAAGGATATGCTTGACAAGCCGTCGCTGGTCAGACTGGTATGCGCCAAGACCGGCGTCAACGAATACAAGATACTCGACGTGAAGATCAGAGACACCTATTCTTTCGTGCAGGTCACTGAAGACGAAGCGGAGAAGGTGATCAGGCTCAGGGGCATAACGCTTGGAAACCGCAGGATCAGCGTGGAGATCGCGAGCGCGGAAGCGGAAGAAAAAGAGAGAAAAAAGCGCGCGGACCGCAAAGCCGGAACTCAGGAGAAAGACCGCACGCGCACTTCGCGGGTGACAAAGGCGGGAAAAAGGACCCGTGGTGATTGGAACAGACCGGGCGGAGAGAAGAAACCTTCGGCGAGCAAAAAAGGCAAAGTGCTCAACAAAAAAGGTCAGATCCAGAATCCTAAGCCCAGAGGAAAGAAGACGAAGAAACTCTGACGATTCTTCCAAGGAGGGTCCTTGAAGTAACGCGCGCCGGAAACGGGCCGCGTATATTTTTTTTGCCGGAGGGAAAAATATAGCCGAGGAGATCTATGAGAGAGATAAAATTCGGAATGAACGCTGTAAAAAAGAGGGTGAGTCTGCTTGCCGGGCGCGAGCTGGTACTTGTCGTCAACAGAGGCAGGAACAAGATCGAAAAACTGCGGGGCAGGATCGACGAAGTTCACGAGAGCATATTCACTCTCAGAGAAAGCGAAGGGAAAATATCGTCGTTTTCTTACAGCGACGTGCTGACCGGAAACGTCAAGTTTTTTCCGCCTGATCATATCTGAGAAACTTTGCCGCTCGCAGAGCGGCGCTTTTTTTTGTAATATTACGGTTTCCCGCAAATATACTTATTAGTGACAAAACTAATTTACGGGGGCAATATGACAGTTCAAACCAGATTCAGCAAATACGTAAACGAAAGCCTGACGGCTGAAAAATGCGAGCAGAGCGTGCTCGCGTGCACGATAGACACTTCGTCAAAAGGCGGCGCGGACAGGATATTGTCTGCCGGCGCTCAGGTGTCTTCGCTCAAGGCGGTTGCGGCTGACGGACAGGTGACTGTGAGCGGCAAACTCAACGTGAAAGCGGTCTATCTCACTCCCGAAGGAACGCCGGACAGCGTTGACTACGTTTCCGATTTTTCCAAGACGCTCGTATGCCCTTCGGTCGGGCAGGAAAGCGCGGTGACTGTCCGCGCGGAAGTCGTCGACGTGCAGGCGGCTGTCGAGGGGGATTCGATAAGGATGCAGACCGTCGTAAGCATATGTCCGTACGCGGTCACGAAAAAAGAGTACGATCTGCTTGAGGAAGCGGACGGCGCGTTTGTGAAACGCACGGAAAGCAAGTTTGCCCGTTTTGCCGGATTTGTCGAGGCGGCGTGCCCGGTAAACGAGCAGTACGCGACGGGCGCGGTCGTGGAAAAAGTGCTTTCCTTTAATTGTACTGCGGACGTGTGCAAGGTGACGTCGGACAATGCGGGCGCGGTCGTGGAAGGAGAGGTCTGCGCGGTCATAGTATATGTCAGCGACGGCAAGGCAGTGCAGAAAAATCTGACGATGCCTTATGTTTGCAGAATGGATGTCGGTGAAAACGCAAAGGCGGACGTGGTTGCCGAGGTCAGCGGATGCAGACTTGTGATCGGCGGTCCGGCAACGGAAAACGTATTTGAAGTTTCTGCTGACGTAGCTTTGACTGCGGCGGTTTACGAAAGCTACGGCGCGCAACTGATATCGGACGCGTATTGCCCGGTAAAAGAACTGAAAATTTCGCGCCTGTGTTTGTCTTATGACGATTATCTGGATACGGCGAGGACCAGGGAAAGGATAAGCGGCAGCGTTGAAACGGATGACGGAGTGGGAATTTCCAGGATCGTCTGCGCGCTGGAGAAAGACAACGCGATCGCGACCGTTGAAATAAGGGATGACAAAGCGTACGTTGACGGCGTGCTTGCGGTTACGGTGATCTATCTCAGCGACAACGACGATTACAAGAGCGTAGACGTGGATCTGCCTTACTCGGTTCAGATCGCGCTGTGCGAAGGCGTGAAAAAAACAGACGTGAAAGCAAGCGCCTGCGACGTTTTCGCGAAGGTCAAGAGAGACAGCGAGATCGAGGTCAATGCCACCGTATGCGTCAGCGCGGTATGCTACGGCGAAAGCGTGATATGCGCCGTGGACGGCGTTGAGGAAGGAGCGGACCTGAAACCGTGCGAGGATTCGGTGGCGATATATTACGCAAAGAAAGGCGACACACTCTGGGATATTGCCAAAAAGCTCAGCATGTCGCCCGAAAGCATCGCCGAGCAGAACCCCGACGTCGGAGAGAGGGTGCAGCAGGACGTAAACGTGGTGGTTTACAGAGAGGTCGCCGTGTGATATAATTATTACATGGACGAAATAAAACTCAGAGTGCACGCAAAGGTAAACCTCACGCTCGGGATAACGGGCGTAAACGCAAGAGGATATCACGAACTGGATATGCTTTGCTGTTCCGTTTCGCCGTACGACGAAGTGACGGTGAAAAGGGCGAGTGAAATAAAAGTGATCATGGACGGCGCAGTATGCGGGGAGAAAAACACCGCATACCGCGCCGCTTTGCTCATAAAAGAACAGACGGGAGAATCGCTGTGCGTGGAAATAAAAAAAGGCATACCCGTCGGCGCAGGTCTGGGAGGTTCGTCCGCAGACGCGAGCGCAGTGTTTTACGCCGCGGTGAAGCTCGGTCTGATTGACGAAAAGACGGCTGAGAAGATGTGCGTCTCGGTGGGGAGCGACGTCGCCTATATGATGAGAGGCGGATATTGCAGATTGCGCGGAGAGGGAGAAAAGATAACTCCGCTAGGAGAGATAAATTTCCGTCTTGCGATCGTGCAGAAAGAGCAGGGGGCTTCGACCGCAGAAGTCTACAAAGGATACGACGCTTCTCCGGTAAAGGGTCTGGGAGTTCCCGCCGTGCTCAGAGGAGAGCCATATTACAACGTGCTTGAAAGGTCGGCGGTGGAGAGATGCCCTTCGATCTACGAGGTGAAGGACAGGCTCCTCAAGCTTTACGGCAACGCGACTATGACGGGAAGCGGAAGCGCGGTTTTCGCCGTAGTCGGTGAAAATGCGGACGAGGAGAGATTCCTCAGAGAATTTTCGGACTGCGGGTTCGCCCGTATCGTTGAAACCGTTCCGTGCGGAATAGAGAGCGTCTGATCTTTCAGACATACGAAAGCCCCTGCCGTGAACACGGGCAGGGATTTTTTATGAAAAATTATCATTATACAAGCAGTCGTGTATACGTTTTTAAAAGCCGGTATGTATGCATATGCGGGCTTTCTCATTCGGATCCGGCAGGCTTGTTTATATCCGTTCTTTTGCCTGAATAAACGCAGTTTTCTTCTGTGTCAGCCGAGAGTATATAGGTAAAGAAATCTCCAAGATTTTCGTTGTATTCGACCGTAACGTTCAAGGCGTTTTCGCAGTTTTTGGCAATATATGCCATATCTCTTAAAATCATTTTATTGCAGTAAGAGTAGTCTTTCTGAGAGGTGTACACATATATGTCGCCTGTCACTTTACAGCTGTCTGCCTTTGTTTTTGAAATGCCGAATATGCCTATGGTATTGTTCGCGATATCGAAACGGCAGTCTGCAAAGTGTGTTTCGCAGTTGACGATCTTGCCGTAATTATTGACGGGGAACGGAGAAATTATCAACGGCGCGCTGATAACTTTTTCGCTTATCTGTTGCCATCGGAAGGTCACCTTGCAGTCCTTTATCGTGCCGTGGTTTATGCTGGAGAACACTGAGACGGTTACTTCACGTGTCCCTTTTTCTTCGATCGCTACCGGGTCAAACTGACAAGTAAAATCAGCGGTGCAGTTTTCGACGAGAGCGCCGTCCTTCACATGTAAGAATACGGCAAAATTGTACGCGCCGGTCGGAGATTGGACTTTTTTGAACACGGTATTTCTTACTACGCCGTTTTCACCCAGAGTCCGAAAAATGATGGGAAAATTAGACAATGTGTGACCGCCTCCGTCGAACACGCCCGTGAACGCGCTTTCCACGATGGGAATGGAGACTGAAGACATATCTATGTCGTTTTTCATTAAAAAATATTTGTTTTCAAAATAAGATTCACCGTAGGTTATCAGTTTTTGGGAGATATCAACTATCTGCGATGCGTAATATATCCTGTAAGGATCCTCCGGCGTACCTGAACCGAAATTCGTACACGATTCCAGATTGACAGAACCTACGGTCATCGCAACGGCAATGCCGGCGATCGCAATCAGTACGAAGAGAGTGACTATTGCCGCGGCGCGGAATCTGAACGAATTACCCATAGAGCTTTTCCACCTTGAATTTAATGACGGTCAGACGTATTATCCTGAATACCGCCGCCGCGACGATAACGCCCGCGCAGATCAGGAAGTAGGTTTCGGACATCAGCATGAAAACGTAACAGGAGTTTCTTTTGTATAGTATATAGAGCAGCGTGATCAAGGCAAGCGCCGCGATCCTGAGCAGAGTGTCGGTCAGTTTCACCGAGTAACCTTTCACGAACCTTTCGTAATTTTTGCGTGACGGCGCAAGCCGGTTTTCCTTTCCGGTCAGTTCTACGAATTCCGCGCAGATCAGCATCAGCAGACAAAATTCAAGACCCATTGCATAAGTGTAAGCCAGCTGATCAGAGACCTGATTGGGAGAGAGGTAAATTGCCCTCGTGACGACGTGGAACACGGAATACAATCCGCTAAGAGCAGCCATAAGAACGGCGCAGATCACGGTGCGTTTCAACCACGCGCGCTTCATTGCGTACCCGGAGCCGCGCTGACATACGCATATTACTCCGTACAGCCCGAAGCAGAGACAAGAGTTGATCGCGCCCTGGAAGGACGCAGAAAGATAGTTCAGGTATAGTTCGGCAACCGAATCCGAAAGCCCCGTGGACGAGAAGATGCGCGATACCCAGTTCGCAAAGAACGCGATCGGGATCTGCGGCACGATGAAATAGAACGCAAAGACGATGAATATGGCAAGCCTGAACATCTTGTTCACGAGTTTCTGTTCGGCAGAAGTGTATCCGCGCATAAGACGTGCGCGCGTTTTTTTCGCGTCTCTGAGTTCTTCGTCTGAGACGGCGCAATGCTTTTTGTCTTCTTTTTCAAGCTCCAGGTATTTTTCCACGTAATCGTACCCGGCGTCCTGCGCAATGAGTTTTTTCAGCACGGAAGCGCGTTCTTTCAGAAGCGCTGAGTTGTCTTCTTTTTTAGCTGAAGCGAAAACGCAAAGCGCGGACAGCACGTCTTCGTAAAGGATCAGAGCGTCCTGAGTTTCGTTTCCGAAAATCGCCTCGGAAAGCTTTTCTTTAGCGTTGAGGGCAAAAGCCTCTGACTTTCCGATATCGGTTGAAGAATAATAATCCGACAGAGCAAGACAGCACAGCGCGCCGTCGTAACCGGCGTCTTCGGAGCGCGCCAGGCAGACCGACAGCGCGGTGGAACATTGCGGGGCGCGGAAAGGCGAAAGACACGCCATTCTGAGCGTGAGGATCGAGATCTCCTTTATTATTTCCGGCGAAAGTTTGAAACTGCGCAGGATGTTTTCGGCTTCGTTTATCCTCGTTTCAAAAAAACGCGCGGTCCTGAAAAAAGAATCTGCTTTCTTTTCACAGTCCTTGCAGTACAGCCTGACGAGGGTGACGGCTACGTTTTCGTCTTTTCCGTCAAGCGAGCTTTTCAGTAGTTTTCTGCATTTGCGGGCATATTTGTTTTTTCCTCCGGTTTTGCCCTGGAGATAGAAGCAGTCGGATATCCTCGACATAAGCGAAGCGTTTCTTAGCACGTCGTCAGGGCATACGGTCGCGCACAGGTCTTTTGCCATGAGCAGACAGTCCTGAGCGTATGAATAGTACCCGTATTTCACCGCCAGATCGCCCAGCGCTTCGTAAAAATCAAGAGCGACAGCGGCTTTGCCCGCTTTGTCGTCGCCGAAATCGGAGTATGCGCGATTGAGCGCCATGTTGGTGAACAGCTCTGCTTTTTTTGCCGTCAGGGAGCCTGACGACAAGGCGGCGAGCAAAAAGCTCCTGACCCGTTCGGGTTCTATTCCGTAATCGAAAAGTTTTCTCCACGTTGCCACCGGGATATCCGGGTTCTGCATTTCGGTCAGAAGAGAAGCTTTTGCGCCGTTTTCACCCAGATAACCGGCGTACAGGTCAGTCTTGTCGGCAAGCGCGCAGAAGCGAGCGAATTCTGTTGATTTCAGATCGTCGGCAGGTCTTGCCTCAAGTGCGGCAAGCACCGCTTCGACCACGCGTTTTTCCGTGCCCGTGTTTGTAAAATACGATTTACAGTATTGCTTTATCAGATTGTGATTGAAATCCCACGCGCCGGTTTCCCTCTGGATCAGGTTGCTTCTGAATATCTTTCTGAAGTAGGAGAATTTTGCTGATTCGAATTTCAGCCCCATTCTCGTCAAAGCGTCCTCGAGGAGAGGTTCCGTCATTCCGTATACCGAGCAGGCGATCGCGCATACGAACGCTTCACATTCTTCTTTGCCTATTTTTACGCCGGCTTCTTCAAGCAGCCCGTAAAGCTGTTTTTCCACCGTGGGAGGGCAGTCTCTGATCATGTCGGACAAATATCCTACGATCGCTTCGTCCGCCTTTACTCCGGCGGCTTTTCTTTCCTCTATCTTTTTGAAATCGTCGGCGCCTATGTTGTTGAGTTTCTGCAAAAGGGTGAGCAGATATATCGGCATACGGCACGGGTTGTTTTTCCCGCCCTTCGCAACTATGGCGTCCATTATTTCAGGGATCGCGTCTTTGTGGTTGACTCTGAAGAAATGTTCGGAAACGCATCTGATGTCTTCTTGTGAGAAATAATCCAGATCAAGAGTCTTGTCAAAGACCGCCTGAGCGTATCTCAGCTGATAGTAATCCGTCGTGCAGGAGACCACGACTTTGACCTTGTCGTTGAGGGCGTTGAGGTTGAGCCACTTCAGTTTGTTTTCGTATTCCGTTTTCGCAAGCTGATTGATAGCGTCAACGACGATCACCAGTTTGCGTTCTGGAACGAAAGAGGATACTGCCTGGTAAAACTGCCTTCTCAGAGTTTCTTCGTCAGGGGCGAAGTCGTCCGGAACATCTTCGCCGGCAAGTTTTTTAAGCTTGCAGAGAAAGAGTTTCAGCATGCTGGCGACTGAGGAGGATCTGTTGTCCGCGTTCGTGAAGAACGCGAGCACGTCGTATCCGTCGTCCTGAGCGGACTTTGCGAATTTTGCAAGGAGTTTGCTTTTTCCGCTGCCCGAATTTCCTGAAACCAGCAGGGCTTTTCCGTTTCCTTCAAGGAACTCCGTCATCACGGAGAGTTCTGCCGCTCTGCCGGCAAAACCTTCGGCGGAGATCTCCGCGAAGGTCTCGTGCGCCGTCAGGCTTTCTTCGACCGGGTTTTTTGCTTCCGTTTCGGCAAAGTCTTCGGCAAACAGACCTTTCAGCCTGTCAGAGACTTCTTTTTCGAAAGAGGGATCGCAGACTATGCTTTGGCTTTGCTTGTCCCAGGTCGCCTTGTATGTGAAAACTCTGTCGGGGAATTCCTTTATGAGACGCGTTCTGAGTTCTTCAAGTCTCTCGCGGTCTTCTCCCCGGGATACGAAAGCCTCTCTCGCATTGTCGTCGTCGCCGTAGTCGACCGGCTCGCGCAGATAAAAAACGCATCTGTCCGTCTTATTGTAATAATTGGTCGCAAAAGCGATCTCCATTTCCGTGATGCTTTTGTTTTTAAAGGCGGGATTGTCCTGAAGATTTTCTGCATTGAGCGCGGCGATCACTTCCTCGGAAGGAGGGATCCATCCGTATCTTTCCCCGAGAAGGACGACGAAGTACGGCTCTGTGCGCTTTATTTCGTCAAAGCATGTGAAGATGATCTTTTCGGAAGCGGCTTGTTCGCTTTCTCTGCCTGTATCAATGCCCCAGCGCAGATCGATGAATTCTACGTTTGCGCCCGCTTTCCGCATAAAGTCGGCAAGTTCGGGAGTGATCCTTTCTCTGATGATATCGCGTTCGGTCTGCATGTCGGCAAACGTACTGGACAGAAACAGCGTAATATTCCGTATCATGAACGTAACTCCTGTATCAGTTGTTTAACGTCGTCCACGCTGAATATTTCTTTGCCGAGTAAAGGTATGTCTTCTTCGGTGAAATGAAGATAGTTAGAACCTGAAGACGAGAAGATGACGACCATGTTTTTGCCGCCCGACGTTGAAGCCAGCGACGTCAGCTTTTCGGCAATTTTTTCCCGGCACCATGAAAAATCAAGTTCCTGAGAGCCTGCGCAACGTTCGTCGTAATAGACGAAGCAGTGCTCGTAAACATATCTGTTAAGATACAGATAGTCTGACGTAGCCTCCGGGTCTTCGAGTTTTATGAAATAAAAGAATTTGATTTTGGGTTTGTTTTCCATCTCTTCTTTGACGGATTCGAGCGCAAAAGTGAACGCGATCGCAACGAAACAGAGAACCATGCATACTGCGATGATCTTCACGTTTACCTGAAAAAATCTGTTTCTGACCCCGGGAACGCGGTAACGCATTTCTTCAAGGTCCGTTCTTCTTCCGTGTTTCATGTAAAAACTCCCTTAAAATCAATATAATCCATTATTTTTAAAAATGCAAGATATTTTTGCTCTCCCGCCGGTAAACGTAAGACAATCGGACCGGAATAATACGAACAAGATTTAAAGCGGCAAATTTCCGTCCCGGTGTGACCGGGAGCAATAGTCGGCTATCGCGAGTTGATGTTTGTTACGGTCAAAGAAGCTTATAACAGTTACGGTTGCATTGTAAAGCTTTGCATTATGTAGTCAGATACAAGAAACGCGGCTTGAAATCTTGTTCTTATTATTGTCCGGTATGATTCCGGCGCGGCATGACTGAACGCGTTGAGAGCGTAATACTTTTACGGGAAAGTTAAAAACATCGCTATTGACACAAACTTTGTCGTAAATTATAATAAAATATAAAGAGAGGCGTGTTTTGCTCTGAGGCGGACGCGTTGATAAAATTATTTTTGGAGGGAAGATCATGAAAGAGGGTTGGACTAAAAGATGGAAGATATTGCTCATATGGGCGAGCGGCTATCTCAGCTTTATAGCTTTTGCGATCGTCGGCGGATATGCGATCGTCAAGTCCGAAGACAAGGAACTCAAGGACGCCGCGAAAAAGGTGTTTATCGTCACGCTCATATTTACGGCGATCTCCATGTTCTTTACTCTGTACAGCGGCATCGGCGGTCTGTCGGACAACTACTATTCGTCCGGAGCATACACTGCGTACAGCGTGTTGCAACTGATCACAAACATTGCGAAGATCGTGGTTTACGTCGTTTTCGCCGCGCTTTCGTTTTTCAATGTCAAGCTTGTGGCGGCAAACCAGGGAACCGGGCAGGATGACGTAAAGGAAGAAAGCAAAGAAGAGAAGGTTGAAGAAAATACTTCTGAGAAAGGAACAACGATCTGACGGCGGCGCGGACGGTTTTCGTCCGGCAGTATGCGAATCAGACGCTGCGGCATTGTCCGGAAGCGGCACCGTATCACGACGCGCGGAAACAGACGGAAAAGCCGTCTGTTTTTGTTTGCCGTTGTCGGCGAAGAAAGGGGGTCAGCGTTTCTGAGAGACGTCCCTGGCTTCGCTGACCGTGTCGCAAGTAAGCAGAGTATCCAGCATCGCTCTGACTCTGCCGTTGGGATAGATATTGCCCGTTTTTACTGTTTTTGTCGGTACGATTGCCGGACCCAGCTGAAAAACGAAATGGTCGGCGTCGCGTTCGAAGTCCGGCATTTCGTCGATCACCCGGTGCAGATTGCGTTCTATCGTATAGCTTTCTATATGGTGGATGGACTGCAAGCGTCCTTCGAAACGGAAAGCGATATAATTCGGCGGCTCCTTAGGCCAACCGTTTCCGACGGGGCAGAAATATTTGTTCAGTTTGTTTACGATGTCGATATAGGACAAAAGGCATCCTTCCGGGTGATTTTTGCTGAGAGACACCACATAAACCCAGTTCGAGTCCTTATTCTGCATGGTCATGATTCCTTCTAAATAAACACAGAGTTCGTTTAACAGATTTTTTTGTTTGTGATTGGATTTTAGGTAAGAAGATTTTGCCAGTTTATAGATTTCCTTGTATGAAAGATGAGAGAGCTCGACTCCGTTTATTTCGTTGCAGTCGGCGTATGTTTTGTATGTCCTGACGTATTCTTCCGAGCACTCCGACAGAGTGACGATATTTTTCCTCGGATAAGTCGTTTTGGTGAAGCAGTCTTTGAGAGAATACTGTTCGAGTTGCGCTTTGCAGGGTACGATCCAGCCGCGTTTTGCTTCTATCACGATATGAAATTCTTTGTGGTCGGTGATTTCGATATCGGTTATGCCGTGATCGCTTTCATGCTGCTGATTGTATACCGTTACGTCGTCCGGATTTGCCTGAAACCCGCAAATTCTTGCGATCAGGTTTTTCAAAAAAGCCGGGCACTGTGCCAAAGCCCAGGAAATGCTGAGTGTGATGTCGTTTTCTTTTGTGCCAAGCAGATCGAATACGCTTTCGACTGTTGCGCCGTATGATTTGAGTACGCTCATAAAGTAAGTATATCAGATTTTGTCGCGGAATGCAAGGCGCACTCGGGTGATCCGGAACGGACAGACGAAGTTGCGCCGTATATCCTGAAATGCAAATACCTCCGAGTGAAGGGAAACTCCGGCGGACTTGCTGCGATTATTTTATCGCGTCGTGCGGCAATCCTTTACTTTTTCGTAATCAAATGTTATATTCGTATGTAGAAACAATTTGAGGGGGAGACGTTAATGTCGATAGAAAAATACACTCCGAACGTGCTCAGCGTAGGCGCGATCCTTGGACTTATCGAGTCCGGGGATATTGCGATCCCGGAGATCCAGAGACCTTTCGTATGGAAGAAGACTCAGGTCAGAGATCTGCTGGATTCGCTGTATAAAGGTTATCCCACGGGATATCTCATCATCTGGAAGAATCCCAACGTCAGACTGAAGGACGGGAGCGTTTCCTGCGGGAAGAAAATCCTGATAGACGGGCAGCAGAGGGTTACGGCGCTGATGACGGCGATATCCGGGATCCCCGTCGTGAACAGCGATTACAAAAAAGAGCGCATTAAGATAGCGTTCAATCCGTTCGAGGCTTTTTCTCAGGATAAGGACTCAGAGATCTTCGCAGTGCAGGATCAGAGTCATCTGAAGAGCAAAAAATGGATCCCCGATATTTCCGAAGTTTTCAAAAACGGTTTTTCAGCATATTCTTTTATCAGCAGATATTGTGCGGACAATCCTGAAATGGAGCCTGAGAAGCTTGACAAAATCCTGACTTCGCTGCGGTCGATAAGCAACCGGCTGATCGGAGTCATTGAGTTGTCGGAAAATCTTGACATAGACGTCGTCACTGATATTTTCATACGTATAAATTCAAAGGGCACGGCGCTGAGTCAGGGCGACTTCGTCATGTCAAAGATCGCGGCGGACGATGATCACGGCGGCAACTTAATGAGGAAAGCGATAGATTATTTTGCGCATCTTTGCGTCGAGCCTTCATTCTATCAGTATATTGCAGATAATGACGCAGAATTTGCCGCAACCGAATTCATGCAGAAGATCAAATGGCTTAAAGACGACAAAGAAACCGTTTACGATCCCGATTGCGACGACATACTGAGGGTGGCGTTCATGCACATGTATCCGAGGGCGAAGCTCGCGGATCTGGTCAGTCTGTTGTCGGGGAGAGATTTCGACACGAGAGAATACAGGATAGAAATAATCGAGGATACCTATAACAAGCTGAAGAAAGGAGTTCTCAACGTATTTAACGAAAACAATTTCACTCAGTTCCTGATCGCGATAAAAAGCGCCGGTTTCGTTTCAGGCAAACTCGTCAATTCTCAGATGGCGCTGGATTTTGCTTACGCCCTCTATCTGATGCTCACAGAGCGCAGAGAAGTGTCGGTAAGCGAAGTGAAGCGCATCGTGCAAAGGTGGTACGTTCTGTCCGTTCTTACGGGCAGGTACAGTAGTTCTCCCGAGACGGCATTTTATAAAGACATCAAGCAGATCAACGAAAACGGCGTTGTCAGAACGCTTGAAAATATCGAAGCCGCGACGTTGTCGGACAATTTCTGGGACGTCGCCGTCGTTCAGAACCTGGCATATACGTCTACGATAAACCCGACTTTTCAGGTTTATCTTGCTGCGCAGGTCAGGAACAACGATTTTTCGCTTCTGTCAAACGATATCACGGTAAGATATCTGATCGAGATGGCGGGAGACATCCACCACATTTTCCCCAAGGAATATCTGAAGTCCAACGGGTTTGCGAAGAACATGTATAATCAGGAGGGCAATTATGCCTATCTCGACACACAGGTCAACAAGTCAATAGGAAAGAAAGCTCCTTACGAATATTTCAAAGAAGCTTTCACGCAGTGCGAAACGAAAACGATCACCTGCGGCTCGATCACAGACGCAGATCTGCTGAAGAAGAATCTGGAAGCCAACTGCATACCTGCCGACGTCGCGGAGATGGACTACACCCGTTACGAGGAGTTTTTGGAAGCGCGCCGTAAACTTATGGCGAAGAAGATAAAGGAATATTATTACAGTCTTTGACGGCATAACTAATTGCCTAAGAAAAGCGGGCGGAATCAGCGTCCGCTTTTTTGATTGAAAACCTGCATTGTTGCGAAGGTAAAATACTACGGACGACGGATCTGTCGGCAAAGTTGCCTGCCGATGCGGGAAAAAGCATTTTACCACAAATGCGTTAAAATATAAAAAACAAGAAAACTGCGTTGAGACCGTGTATAATATAAGTACCGGATAAACGAACCGGGCATTATTGTCTGCGGAGGGAATTATGAGTGAAAAAGAGAGGAAAAACTGACTAAAAAGCAGAAGATCGTCATTGCGGTGGCTTCTGTGAGCGCTTTCGTGATCATTGCAGTCAGCGTGACGGTCGGAGTTTTGTTTTATCAGCCGACATATAAAGTCGATCTTGCCAACGTGATAAGACCGGAAAACCTGATCTGGAGCGACGAGTTCTACGGAGACAGCCTTGACGAGAGCGTCTGGCATATCGAAAACGAGCTTGATTGCGGAGGCGCGTACCACAGACGGTCGTCGATCAGGGTGGAAGACGGCTTCCTCAACATAGACATTTTCTACAACGAAGAAGAGGGCGAGTGGCAATGCGGCGGCGTGGACACGATGCCGCGTTACGACAGCAACGGCAACCAGGTGGCGGGAAAGACGATACGCTACGGCTGTTTCGAGATCAGGGCAAAGCTTGCCGACCTGGGCGGATGCTGGTCCACGTTCTGGCTGTTGTCGGAGAATTACACTGAGGCGACGACTTCAAACGACGCGGCAACGTACGGCGCGGAGATAGACATAGTCGAGTCCCCGCTGCATCCGGACAACGTGATCCAGCAGGCAATACACAACGGCGGTTGGGGCAGTCACCATATCAGCATGGCGAATCCGCGATATCTTTTTCAGGAACAGGATAAAGACCTTTACAATGAGTTTGCAACCTTCGGGCTGTACTGGAACGAGGATATCTACAAATTTTACATTGACGGCGAGTGCGTATGGACAACGCATATGAATCACAACGTATCTCAACAGCCTGAAGGGATATGGCTCACGATAGGCACGATCGCAGGATCCAACGACTATCTTCAGACATGGGCGGGAGGTAACCATCTGTACAAGAACGATCACAGCGCTTCAAGCAGCTACGTGATAGATTACGTCAGAGTTTACGGCGTCTATGACGACGACGGCGCAGAGATCAGGTGAGACAAGCCTGAAAAGCAAATCCGAGGCGGAATCATGGAAAAAAGCAACGCATTTCACGAAAGACTTTGCGAACTGATGATAGAAAAAGGAGTAAACACGGTATCGCTTGCCGCGGCGATCGGCGTGAGTGACGAAACGGTACGCAGGTGGAAAAACGGACAAAGGGATATTTTACTTTCACAGCTTGTAAAGCTGGCAGATTATTTTCAATGTTCTCTGGATTTCCTGGCAGGAAGGTCGGACGCAGTATTGGATTATCAGGTGAGAGACATGCCGCCGTTTTACGACAGACTGAGAGCAGTTATGGCGGAAAAAGGCGTAACGAGATACAGGCTCGTCAAGGAGTTGCCTGTTTATGACGGGTACTTTACAAATTGGAAGAAGGGAAGGAGTCCCAATATTTTAACCTTGATTTTACTTGCGGATTATCTTGACGTTACAATCGACTATCTGGTAGGGCGTGATCATTGAAGAATTTTTTCTGAGACCCGAAGGCGGAGCGAAGCCGGACCGGAACAATGCGAAACGGTTCTCGGGCAATGAGTTTTACAGCGGGTTTTGGCAAAGCGAGCGTCCATATTTCGATATCCCGAAGGCGGAGCGTAAGGCAAAGCGAAGGCAAAAGAAATAAAAAAACGAGCGACATTCGGTCGCTCATTTTTTTATGCTCAAACGCCGAGCTTTGCGATGGCGGAGAAAGAGGGATTTGAACCCTCGCTACGGTATCCCGTACTACTCCCTTAGCAGGGGAGCCCCTTCGACCTCTTGGGTATTTCTCCATCGGTCGAAGCTCCGTGCGTTGATTGCAACGATAATATTATCATAAACTTGCGGTATTGTCAAAGCATTTTTTGCAAATTTATAGGCAAAGCAGGATTTGAAAAAGGCAGCCTGAATGTGAGTGCAAGGCGGGAAAAATAAAAAGTGATCGGGCATAGTATTGAAAAAGCGTGTTTCAAGTTATATAATAAAAAGTGCCGGGGAGGGAGAAAAGGTGAAAAAAGAGACGAAATTAAAAATTGTGGCGGCGGTCGTACTGATCGCGGCGGCAGCGGTGTTCTGCGTATGCTGCGACGGTGGAAAAGAGGGAGATCCTGAAGAAAAACCGCCTGAGTTTTCTTACGTTTACGGAGCGGAACAGACCGTGACCCCGTACTGGGAGAACGAAGAGGACGGCTACACCGTGATATATAACGAAGTCGTGACGCCGATACGCTACGGCGACGCAGAAACCGCGACAGGCTACCTCGCTTACGAACCGTACGAGATCATAAGCGTGCGCGACTATACGCTTGAGAAAGAGTACGGCGAGGGCGATTACACCGTGGACGGAAACGCGATCACGGTCAGCGCGGACGGCAGCATGCCGTACATTTGCAACGAATGGCTGGATTTCAAGAATATTCCTGACAACTTCAAGGATTTCATGGTAGAAACGCCGTCCGAATACGTGGACAAAGGCGGCACGAACAAAGGCAAGCACGTGATCAGCGAGGGTTCGCTGACGCGCACGAACAATCTGTGCGTGACGTACGCCTATAAATCGTCTGAGCAGGAACTCGGCTTTGACGTGCCTGAATACTCGCCGGAGAACTTCGCGCGCTTTCTCGGCAAGCTCGAAAAGGGGGAACCGGTCAGGATCCTTGTTTTCGGGGACAGCATATTCACCGGAGCGAGCGCTTCGTCCGTGGTGGGATTTGAGCCGGGACTGCCCGCGTTTTTCGATCTGATCAGGAGCGAACTCGCTCAGAGATATTACGATGGCGACGAGAGCAAGATCTCCGTTGACAACGAGAGCGTGGGCGCGACGACGTCCGAATGGGGCGCTCAGCAGGTCGAGAGCGGAGCGTTCGACGCGAGCGGATACGATATTGTCATGGTCAGCTTCGGCATGAACGACGGCACGCTGAAAGTGTCGTCCAAGACTTACGTTTCAAATATGACAAAGATCGTAAACGCGATAAGAGAGAAGTCTCCCGGCGCGGATTTCGTAGTCGTTGGGCCGTTTACGCCCAATCCGAAGTCAGTGTTTTCGGGCAATCACAGCGCATACGTCGAGCCGATGCAAGCCGCTTGCGAAGAGTTGAACAAAGAAGGATCGGGCTGCACCTATTTCAGCATGTACGAAATGACGACGGCAATCCTGAAAAACAAGCAGAAGAACAATCCGGAGGACGGCAGGTATCGGTACGTCGACATTTCTGCAAACTATACAAATCACCCCAACGATTTCACGGTGAGGCTGTATGCCGGCAGTATATTGTCGCTGTTTGTGAAATTCTGAGTTTCCGCGCGAGATCGGCGCGGCGGCAGAAGGGCTTCAATGCGAAAAAGCATAAAAAAACGACCCCGATCGGGTCGTTTTTTTGTTGTTGTAAGGATCAGACTTTTTCGTTCCAGGTGATGAGCACTTCGAAGATGGTGCCTTCGCACTGAGTGCCTTTCTTGGTCTGGAGCTTGGTTCCGAGAGAACTCTGGAATCTGGTCATTCTGCCGTCGAGAAAATATTCAGACTCGTTTTCCTGGATGTAGGAGCAGCTTGCACCGCCGATCTTGGAAGAGGATATCTCGACGAAATAGTGTGTTCTGAGAACGAAATTGGTGTCGTTCTTATGATAGGTGTAGAGATCCTTGAACGGGGAGACGTTGTAATCGTCCTGCGCCTTGAAATTCTCGTTGGCAACTTCAAATGCGTCGATCTTTTCCTTGTAAACGAGCAGATTGGGCACGACTATGCCGGTGCTGATCGAAACTTCGTTTTTCTCGAGCGCGCTCTTGAAATCGCTTGCGAGCAGTTCGTCCGTGTACTCGTCGACAATGATGTTGCCCTCAGAGTCTTCGTCCCAGAATCTGGACACGATGGTGATGGACTTGTATTTTTCGAGGTATTCGTTTACCAGCGAAGCAGGCGTGGCGGTAGAGACCGTCGGATCTTCTCCGGATTCGTCTGCAAGACTGAGCGCTTTTGCGGACGCGTCTTCATCGGTCGCCGCGGTGGTGATCATGCTTTTAGCCTGAGTCTCCGTGATATCGGCTGTTTTGTAGCTTGTCAGATAAACGCCTCTGAAAGAGAACATACCGAAAGTGGCTGACGTTTCGTCGTCCTTGTTGCAGGCGACAAACAAAGTGCAGATGCTGACGATAAGCATTGCTACAACTGCGATTTTTAAAATGTTACGTTTCATTTCTTTCCTTCCTGTTATATTTTTATACTATAATAATATCCTTATAATTTATGTTTGTCAACAAATCTTTGTAAAATCTGTCTAAATATTACAAAAATTTACATTGGGTGATAAACTCGGAAAAACAGGCTGATAGGTTGTTCGCAGATATTGCAAAACAGACAATAACCTATGGACAAATCCGCCCGGGCGTTATATTATATATATAGGCTGTTTGTAAGGCGGGAGGAAAAGACATGGAGTGTAAATTCTGCGGGAAACCTGTGCAGGAAGATTTTATATTTTGTCCGTATTGCGGAAACAGGTTGGACGGCAAGAAGGTTTGTCCCGGATGCGGTTCGGAGATTTTGTGCGAGTTCAGGTATTGCCCTGTTTGCGGGGCTGATACGGTTGAGACGGAATCGGAGACGGTGAGGTCAAAACCGTTGTCCGGCGCAAGTAAAAGCGCCGGGGAGAACAGCGGCGCGAAAAAAGTGAAAAAACCTTCTGAGTCCGTGAAGAAACGCTTGTGGGCGTCTTCATTAGTCACGAAAGTGCTGTTTCTCACAGTATCCGCCGTCATTTTCATCTGTTCGTTTTTCAGCGTTGTCACTTTTGATATGACTGATCTTTTCGGAGAAAGCACGGTGGGCACTTCGCAGTCGTTGAGGTTGCGCGGGAAGATAAAGGTTGATTATTCCGCGGTAGATCTGATAAGTTTTGCATGCTTTTCGACAGAAATAAAAGATTATTATTATGCAGAACAGTATCTGACCGATCATGAGTACGAGATAAGCAGTTACGAAAGAGAGTTCTACGGAATAATGGCAGACGACGATTACATATACGTCAACGAAGATACCGGCGTCACGACCATAACGTCAAAAGGGTGCAGAAGAATATCCGGAATGCTCTCAGAGGTTTTAGTGCTTAAGATCGCCTATGCCGACGAAGTTTATGCGGCGGGAGAGGGCGCGGAGATTTCAGGTATCGCGACATCGCTGAGGACGGCAGGGTTTCTTGCGCTTGTCAATATAATATGCTCGGGAACAGTATTTTTATATTCGTTATTGAATATGTTGCCGGCGCTGTCGGGCACCGGGGCATTGCCGGTGTCGCTGACGCTTGGCGCGGCGTCAGGTTTCTGGGCAGTTCTTTCGGGATCGACGGTCGATATAGGATACGGAACCGCCGGAGCGTCGATGGGTGGCGCGCTGGCATGCATGGTCGCTTTTGCCGTCGTTTTCATCGCATTTTCCGTTGTGAGGAAATTGCTTTCGTCTGAGAAGATACTGACCGGTGAGAGGGTATCCAACGTGATAGCCGCCGTCGTCGGGGTCGTTATTCTGTGTTGTTCAGAGGTGTCGGCGGTCGACGTCACGATGTCTGAGTTGAACTTGGAGCAGGAAAAAACCGCTGAGTTCACTATCTCGTACAGTCAGACGGAAACGCTTGATCAGTATTTTTACGACGTGGGCGCAGATAATTATTACGACGAAAGCAGAATTTTGTCGCATTTCCTTAACTACGCGAAACTGTACGGAAGCGACGTGGATGAATGCGAAGCTATGATAAAAGAAAACATAGGGATGAACGGACTCATAAACACCGACTTTTTGAGCGAGACGAACGGTTACGCCAGACCGCTTCTCAAGGTCCAGCCCGTTCTTTCTGTGATCGGGACATATTTTGCGGCGTTGCTGATGGCGGCGGGTCTAGCAGGGCTTATCAACGAGAAAAGATACAAAGTCCTGAAGATAGCCGCGGTGGCGCTGATGATCGTCCCGGCGGTATACGCTATATTTACTCCGATCCTGCTTGACAAGATTTTTGCGGTTTCGACGATATCCGACATCCTGAAAATTTCGGTGGGCGCGGCGCCCGTCGTTCAACTGTGCTTTGCCGTAGTCGGCGCGTTGGGGATTGCCGTCGCGGCTAAATATGGCAAAAAGAGCGCGAAAAAAGATTTTACGCACGTAGACGGTTTTCAGATCGGGAGAAGCTAAGGCATGTTGATGCACAGAAGATCTTAAGATTTATGAGCAGAGCAAGAAAGAGATACAGATGCGCGTCGTGCAACGCCGTTTTCAATTCTACAAGCAAAAGCAGAGTTAAGACGTGCCCGATATGTGGGCAGGTGTGTAAGCCGACCGAAGAACAGAACGTTGCAAAGTCGATGCCACGCATAAACAAAGGCTTTATCGAACTGGCGGTATGTTATGCGCGGACAAGAGAGAGAGGAGAAGAGTATTACAAAAATCACAACGTAGTCTTTGTTGACGCCAGGAAGAAAAGCGAGATTTACGCGAAGGTAAAAGGGAGCGGCCCCGAGACGACGTACAACTGCGTGATAAAATTCCGGAAAGGGATCATTTCAGGATATTTTTGCAATTGCAAAGCTTTCGAGAAGTACCCGGGCGCGTGCAAGCATATCGCGGCGGTTCTGCTTGAGCTTTCCGACATGAAAAAGGCTGGAGTAAACGTGCTTTCGCGCAAAGAAGAGGAATCCGTCGGATTTTCAAAGAGCGCCGGAATGACGGAACGCACCGGACCGGCGAATAAAGCAAAGTTCAAGAAAATAGACCCGGACGAGCTTGAATTATACTTTGAGGACGAAGAAGACGAGGACTTCGAAAACGATAAAAGCGGATGCGTAAGCAGAACAAATCCGTCCGGAAGCGTGACGGCGCCAATTCCGGCAGAACCTGAAAACAATTCTCAGAAAGCCGCTGACGATAAGAAGTTAAAGGTAGGGTGCGGTATCATCCTGGCAGTGACGATCGGAATAATATTGCTGGGAGGGATCATCGGAGCAGTCAGTGGAGAAGGTTTTTTTACCGGCGCAGGCGCTGCGCTTATATTGATTGTGATATTGGTTTTGATTTTTATATTCAAATAAAAACGTCTGAAAAATGCCGGGAGAAAGATCTCCCGGCTGATTTTTTATTTTAGCTTATTTTTTGAAGCAGACGAGGAAAAGCCGTCTGAAAGTGAACAACAGGTCGCCGTTATTTTCGCGCGTATAAGAATTTTTCAGGTTGCTCAGCACGCGGTCAAGGAAAGCTTCCTGCTGGCTGCCGTCCAGTCTTTCAATATACGGGCGGAGGGCTGAGCCTTTGAGAAATTCCAGGATCCCGTCGTGAGACTGCATTTTATGGTAGTAATCTGTCTGCCACATCAGCGCGTTTCCGAAGACGGACGTTGCCATATCGTAATATTCTTCCCGCGTATGCAACACATGCCTTTCGTCGTCGATATCCAGGAAGTTGTCCGGGAAGATGTGTTCCGCGTCCGAAACTGCGCGGCTTGCGGGCATGTCGTCAAACAGCGGGATCTGGATCGCCAGAGCGCCGCCTTTGTTGAGCACGGCGTAGACGTTCCCGAAAAACTCCTCGTGGTTTTTGATCCATTGTATGAAAGCATTGGAAAACACCAGATCGAATTTGCCCAGACCGTCCAGAGGCTTACTGCAGTCAAAGCGCAGGAAAGTTGCGCCCGGGCAAGCCTTTCTGGCGGCAGAAAGCATTTCTTCAGATTTGTCAGCGCCGACGATCTCCGCGTTCTGCCAACGGCTTGCGAGAGGAGCGGTGCTCATGCCGCTGCCGCAACCGACGTCAAGAATACGCCTCGGATTGAGCGTATCGACGCGTGTCATCAGGTCGAGAGAGGGTTGAAGTCTCTCTTTGCCGTATTTTCCGTACAGTTCTGCGTTCCACATAATGATCCCTCCCGCGCGCGCCGCGATAAAATGCGGGTGCGTATCAATATAATATGTTTTGAGTATACCACGTTTTTTTTGCCATTTCAAGATGTGATCTCAAGTTGAACTGTTTAAGCGTGGGTAAAAATACTTATTGACAAAAATCCCGTTCGGGATTATAATTAAAATACGAATCGGGATTTTAATTTCCGATAGCAGGAGAACGCAATGGAAAGCAGAGAATTTTTTTACCGTCTGGCTGTGGCGATCTACAAAATTGACGGCGCATACGACAGGTTTGCAAAAGATAAAAAAGTAAAACCCAACACAATGTGGGTGCTTTACGCTTTGGGAGACGGCAAGGCTCACACCCAGAGAACGCTTTGCAAGGAATGGCAGTTTGCCAGTTCCACGGTCAACACGATAGTGAAAGAATGTCAGGAAGCGGGCTATGTCGAATTGAGGCAGATCATAGGCGAACGCAGGGAGATGGAAATTATACTGACGGAAAAAGGGAAAGAATTTTCATCCCTGATATTGTCGCCGGTATATGAAGCGGAAAGCAGGCTTTACGACAGTTATTTCGGAGGCAAAGGAGAAGATTTTCTAAGCGGGATCGAACGGTTCGGCGACGAAATGGACATACGATACGCGGCAGAAGGCAAGGAGGATTAATATGAAAAAACAGACGGCAGGAAGGGACGCGCTGGGAAAATTCGCGCCCGAATTTGCAAGGCTCAACGACGACGTTCTTTTCGGAGAAGTATGGGCGAGAGAAGACAGACTTTCTCTCAGAGACAGGTCTTTGGTAACCGTGACCGCGCTGATGGCGCAGGGGCTTACGGATTCTTCTTTTGCCTATCATCTGAAGAGCGCAAAGGATAACGGGATCACGAAAGCGGGGATAGCTGAGATCCTGACGCACGCGGCGTTTTACGTCGGCTGGCCCAAGGCGTGGGCGGCTTTCAGACTGGCGAAAGAGATCTGGGGAGAGGATGAAGAAGAAGCTTTTTCTGCTCACAAAAAGGCGTGTCCTTTTGACGTGGGCGAGCCGAACGACGCATACGCGCAATACTTCAGCGGACGCAGTTTTCTCGCGCCCGTGTCTGTAAAACAAGTTCCGGTATATAATGTTACGTTTGAGCCGGGGTGCAGAAACAACTGGCACGTGCACAATGCGGATAAAGGCGGAGGGCAGATACTGATCTGCGTTGCGGGGGAAGGTCTCTACTGCGAACGCGGCAAGACGGCGGTGCGTATGAAACCCGGCAACGTCGTCAACATACCGGTTGGGGTAGAGCACTGGCACGGAGCGACGGCGGACAGATGGTTTTCTCATCTTGCGGTGGAAGTGCCGGGCGAAAACTGTAAAAACGTGTGGCTTGAAAGAGTTTCGGATGAAGATTATCTGAAAGCCGACAAAGGAGAATGATATGAAAAGAATACTGGTAGCCTGTTTTTCGGCAAGCGGAGTGACCGCAAAAGTGGCAAAGAAACTGGCAGAAGCGACGAAAGCGGACGTCTACGAGATAAAACCGGAAAAGGCGTACACTTCAAAAGACCTTGACTGGACTGATCCGGGCAGCCGTTCCAGCAGAGAAATGAAAGACAAGGCGTTCCGCCCGGCAATTGCAGGGAGCGCGGACGTTGCCGGCTACGACGTGATATTCGTAGGTTTCCCCATCTGGTGGTACGTTGCGCCCACGATCGTAAACACTTTTCTGGAAAGCTGTGATCTGAGAGGGAAGACGGTGGTGCCTTTTGCGACGTCAGGCGGAAGCGGAATGGGAAACACCGTGAAAGAGCTTGAACCTTCCTGCCCGGGAGCGGAGGTAAAATCGGGCAGAAGATTTGACCCGAACGTGAAAGCGGGCATCCTCGCGGAATGGGCGGCGGAATTTATCTGAAGTAAAGCCCCGGATTTCCGGGACTTTAAATAACGAAGGCAAGATTTTGCCTGTGCAGTTACGGAAGCGTATATCCAGCGGAAAGGTAGATCCTGTACCATTCCTCCCGCTCGAGAGTGACGTCCGCGCCTTTTACGAGGTCAAGGAGCCTGTTTATCTTCGTCGTTCCGGCGACGGTCTGAATGTTTGCCGGGTGGCGGCATATCCACGCGACGACGACCGCAGCAGGGCTTATGCCGTATTTTCTGCCGATCTCGGCGAGGACGGCGTTGAGCCTGAGGAACTTGGGGTTGTTGAGGTACGTGCTCTTTATGAAGCCGTGTCTGAAAGGCGACCATGCCTGGACGGTGATCCCTTCAAGCCGGCAGAATTCGATCACGGAGCCGTCTCTTGAAGGCGCGCCGTCCGTCTCCATATTGACTTCGAAGCCGCCCCGGATAGCGCCGGCATGCACAGGAGAAAACTGTATCTGATTGACCGCGATCTTCTGAGACAGTCCGCTTTGGAGCAGTTTTATCTGCATCGGGTTCATATTGGAAACGCCGAACTGCCTGACTTTGCCTTGCGCGGAGAGCATGTTGAACGCTTCGCCCACTTCTTCGGGCTGCATCAGCGCGTCCGGGCGGTGGAGAAGCAGGACGTCAAGATATTCCGTACCGAGGCGGGACAGGATCCCGTCCACGCTTTTGAGAATGTGTTCCTGAGAAAAATCGTACATTTTGCCGGGCACGATGCCGCATTTTGACTGGATGATCAGATCTTCACGTCTGACTGAGGCGTTTTTACAGGCGGCGGCAAAAGTTTTTTCACATTCGCCTCTGCCGTAGATATCGGCATGATCGAAAAAATACAGCCCGTTTTCGACGGCTTTTGCTACGAATTCAGCGGCTTCTTTTTCTCCGAGCGACGACATTTTCATTGCGCCGACGGAAACAGAAGGAACGTTGACAAGATTTCCTATTCTGACAGTTTTCATAAAAGTCTCCTTTAGTCAATGATAACACAATTTTCCGGTTTTGCCAATGCAGTTAAAATGAGCGGTTTGCATTTTGCGACTTAAGCGGATTTTCAGATTGCGCGGATATAAACACCGGCTGTGTAAATCAGCCGCATTTATCGGGTCTAAGCAATCGGGGTCAGTCATAAAATTTATGGATAAAATATACATTATTAAAGATAAAACGGTATGGATGGAACACGACTTTATCTACAAAATCCCTTTTTTTTACATTGACTAACTTAACACCTTATGATATGGTTAATCTGTATAAGAGCAAATAAATCGGCAGGTTGGCTAGCGCAATGAAAATAATGGACAAACGTTGCGTAAATGCAGTAGTAAAGGAGGTTTTGCATATGCAGATCACAAAGACGAAAAAAGCTTTGATAGCTGTGACGGCGCTTGTTCTCGTCGGTCTGATCGTTGCTGTGGCGGCAATATGTCTGCCCGGTGCGGGCAGTACTTTGCCGACTATGGACAATACGGTCGCTGACAGCGGCAGCGGAGCGGATACGGTTTCCACCGTTTCGGCAAGCGCGACCGCGCCGCTTGAGGACGGAAAGGTGGCTGATCAGCAGACTTCTGTTCCTGAAGGGTGGACGGGAGTTTACAGCGATACCGATTGGTCTACCGTTAGAGGTCAGAGCGGGAATTTTATCCTTATGGAAAATATCACGCTTTCTTCTTTGGATACTTCCGGCGGAACTTTTTCCGGTACGTTCGACGGCAACGGATATACGATAACGATCGATGCGGATAGTTCAAGTTCGACTGAGAACGTTGGTGGCTTATTCAGTCAATTATCAGGAACGGTCAAAAATCTGCGCGTAAAAGTGACTAAATTCAGAAACTTTTTGTATTCCGGTGTGAGCACTTCATGTACCGGTATGATCGCCGGATTAAGTAGCGGGAACGTCGCCACTGTTGACAACGTTTACATACAACTGCTTTACGGTCCTTCTTCGATAAGCGGAAACGACAGCGACGAAGGATATATCGTTTCCCAGGAAAGACCCAGCGGCATGTATAATATTATGGGTGGCGTTATAGGCAAAGCAACCGGTACGACAGAGATAAAAAATACGACCGTCGACGTGGCGACCGATGGCTACGGATTTGTTGCTGTAGCAAGATTTAAGAAAGGTATATCAAATTTGACTCCCAATACTGCTAACGCTTTTGTTGGTGGATTTGTAGGAGAAATGAACGGTGACTCTCTTTATTTTGAAAACATCACTTTAACGGATACAAGTGAGAACGGTACAGGTATAATTCAAGCATATTCTACGTCTACAAGTAGCAGAAAGATGAATGCCTATGTCGGAGGAATAGTTGGTTATTTAAACGAAGGCACATTTAGCGGCATTGACGGACTTATCTTTAATTTTAAAGCCGTTCATCATACTAATATCAAGCAAACAAATGCTGGATCAGGGGATTATAAAATAGGCGTAATGTTCGGTACATACGATAGTTATCAAAGTCCGCAGACATTTAAAAGCATATATTTGATCAACGATAGTGCGAATGCTTACATCGCAGGAAATAACGAAACAGCGTTTACCGGATTGATAAGATATGCTGATACTTATACTCCGAGATTTGACGATGACGGAAACATTGTTTTTTACTGTGCTAAGAAATATGCGCCGAATTCAGCTGATCTGTTGACTACGTTTATAAACGGTAGCAAACAGGTAAATGTAATGACTGCCTTGATGCTTAACGACGGCGAAGACGGAGAACTGACTTATTGGCTGTCAGTTCCCAAGTCCGGTGACGGCAGTGCCGGAAGCGATACTTCAGTTGGATTTGCGGATACGAAAGCGACACAAAGCACGATATCGACGGACGAAAGCGCATATGTATCGTCACGCGAATATGATGGCGAATTGCCCGTTGGACCGAGTGCAAACGGAAAAGCATATGTTTGCGATAATGTGAGCAAGAATATAGGTTCATATATATTTAAATTTGATAAGACTCCTTATCAAGTTATAGAATACGGCGGAACGGAATATTATGTTGATTTAAATGAGGACGGAAGCACGGGTACAACCGTATATTCCCCTGCAGAAGGGTTTGACCCTGCAAAAGAATACATTGTCGAGATCACTCAGCGCGAGATAACGCTGGGCAACTTGAGCGGCAATATCACTTACGGCGACGACCTTGCGACCGTACAGCTCAACAATATCCCGGGAGCGACGGCCGGTTCGATCGTCTCAAACGAATACGTTGAGTTCTGCACGATAAGCGATTACGTTCAGCTTGAAACAAATGCGGGAAACGAAGAAGCGTTTAATTACACTTCCGTTGTCATAAAAGATGCAGACGGAGCAGACGTTACAGGCAACTATGCGATAACTTACGGCGCAGGCAAGGCTGTCGTCAAACAAAAGACGATTGCCGGTACGCTTACGGTTGACAGTCTCACATACAGCACGACCGAAAAAGTCGCGGTATTTACTCTGACAGACGGGGCGCTTTACAACGGCGACAGCGTGATGGTTTCTTATGACGAAGGAGACAGGACCAACGTCACCGAAGCGGGCTTTATCGCAACTGCGACCGTTCCGAACGGGAACTACACGTTCGGCGGCGAAAGCGGCGCATCTGTAAGTCAGAATTTCATTATCACCCCCTATGAAATAACGATCACCGCCAAGGAGGACAGACCCACTGCTCACGTCTACAACAGCGGCGTTGTAAGCGTTGACGATCTTTTCAATATCCCCGTAGGATTGGGCGGCGACGGAGAACTTGCGCTTTCTCTCAGCGCTACGAAAGACAGCGTTGAAGCGGCAATCGAGCTTGTCGGCGAATATACGGTCACCGCAAGTCTTGCAGAGGGTCAGGACAATTACACGGCGGATCCCGTTTCTGTCGATTATACCGTCACTCCTTATATCGTTGAGATAGGAGTCAATGAGGAAATCGAAAAGAGCATGGTCTACGACGGAGCCGCGCTGACGACAAGCGAAATGCAGGCGCTGTTTGTTGCTCCTCAGCAGGTCGAAGGCGCTGAAGCGGATCTGACGATAAGCGTAGAGGGCGGCGTTTCCGTACTCAACGCGGGAACGTACAAGATCACCGCTACGATACTCGACGAAGATCTGGATCTTACGAGATATGCGCTCAAAGAAGACGTGACCGTTGAGTTCACCGTCGAGCAGGCGACCGTTGACGGCGAGATAACCGCGCCCGAAAACAGCGTTTACGACGGCAGCGAGAAGTTCGCGACGTTTGAATTTGCAGAAGGCTACGGAATGTTCGGAGACGATGAAGTGATCCTCTCTTACGCAACTCAGGGCGGACAGGGCGTTTCCCAGGTCGTATCGGCAGGCACTTACACGGTGTCTGCGGTGCTTCCGGCATTTGCCGCTGGCAAGAGCAACTATAAGTGGGCAAGCGAAGAGATCGCGACCAAGGATATCGTGATATCCAAGGCGCCCGTAACGATAGATAAAGCCGTGGATGTGACGGCTGATTACAGCGGCGTTGCGTTCACCGATTATGAGAGCCTGTTCACCGCACCCGAAGGAGTAAACAAGGAAGGCGCGCTCACGCTTTCTTACAGCGTGACCAAGGGCGAAGAAGCCGTTGAGGGCAGCATAGTCAACGCGGGAACTTATACCGTTACCGCGACCCTCGCGGACAACGGCACGAATGCCAACTATGAAGCGAGCGCGGCAAGCGTGACTTATAAGATCAACAAGCTTGCTGTCAGCGTAGTCGCAGACGACGCGTCGTTTACCTACGGCGGCGAGATCCCCGAACTTACCTGGAGTTATGCGGAAAACTCCGCTCAGTTTGTCGAGGCGGACGCAATAACTCTTGCGGTGGCAACAGACGCGACTGTGCAAAGCCCCGCAAACGGCATATATAAGACTTATATTGAAAATCAGGATACTGAATTTGACAATTACACGGTAAGCTACGCTGACGGCGTCATGACCGTCAACAAGGCGACCCCTGCTGTCACCGCAAACGTAACGATCCCGGACGGCGGCTTGTTCACGTCGAGCGAAATGCCTGAAATAACTGCGGATTTCGGTGAAAACACCGTTGTTGCCGGCAATATCGCCTGGGACGCTGAGCAGAGCCTGACCGCAGGCGAGAACGAATATGCATGGACGTTCACTCCTGAAGATACGGCAAACTACAACGCCGTTACGGGAAAGACAACTCTGAACGTTCAGGATGTTCTGCTTGACAGAATAGAGATTGTCTCTCAGCCGTCCAAAGCGACTTATGAATACGGCGACAAGTTCGACAAGACGGGCATGGTCGTAGAGGCTGTCTACAACGACGGAAGCAGAGAGTCTGTTGAAGATTATACCGTTGCAGATGCATATCTGACTACGCTCAGCGAAAATCTGATCACGGTAACTTACAATGAAAAGACCGCGGTCGTAACCGTAAACGTCGTAGCCAAGGCATTTGAACTTGCATACAGCGATCTGACCGTAGTTGTCGGCACTGAGAATTTCGACATTGCAAGCATTACGGCAAGCATAGTCGGAACGGAAGGCGGCAAAGTCACCGTTGCGGGCACCGAATACGATTACACGGTGACGGTTGCTTATACTGACGAAGGAAACGTTTACAGTTCTGAAGCGGCAGTTGGCGCAACGTATCCTCTTACCGCAACGCTTGCGATAACCGGTCTTGATTTGGCGAATTATCAGAGCGCATACAGCGCGGAGCTTACGGTAATTTCAGAGCCTATCGAGGGCAGCTGGACGAGTGTTCCGTCCGGTGCGGTTTACAACGGTCAGCCTCATGCGGCTGTATTTACCGCAACCAATGCGGAAGAAGGCGCATATACGATACAGTATGCGCTTGAGGGCACCGATGATTGGAGCGATGTCGCTCCCGTCAATGCGGGCATATATGTCGCAAAGGTAGTGTCCGCTAATGAAGAACAGCAGTCTGCGGCGAAGATAGAAACTGTTACTTTTGAGATCGCAAAGGCGCAGGTCACCGTGACCTGGCCGGGCGCAAGCAGCGTCATGTTCAGCGGCGCGGCTTACGAGCCGACCTTCGAGGCTACGGGACTTGTCGGCGAAGATAAGATTTCTTTGGCGTACGAAGCGAGCGTAGGCGCGCTTACGGACGGCAAGGCGAGAAACGCGGGCAGCTATACCGCAACCGCGGTACAGCCGAGCGATAACTACGCTTTTGCAAGCGGCGTACAGCAGAGCTTTGCGTTTACTATCGAAACGGTAAAGATAAGCGTTACTTACGTCGGCAGTAACGTAAACGTGGAATACGGAACGGCTTACGATTGGAACATTGAGGACTTCTACAAGAACCCGACCGCAAACAGCGATGATTTCACGGTTGAATTCGGTTTCGATATCGCCGACGATCTGTCCGATATTGCGACCGCAGACAAAGATTCTGTGTTCAACGCGCTGTTAGCTATTACCGTCAAAGACTCGTACGGCTTACCGATCGACGACGCTGACGCGGCGAACTTCGAAGTGGTGAACGGAGAAGAGTATTCGATTGACCTGACAGTCACGGTAATTGCAAAGAAGATAACCGTTACGGCAGAGAACGCAAGCGCGGTCTATGACGGCGAAAAAGTTGAAAAGAGCGAACTTCTCGCGACGTTCGGACTTACGGACGGAACGGGCATTGAACTTGAAGTCAACGGCGTAGCTTACGACGGCGCCGAAATCGTGAATGTGGGCGAATACTCTGTGACGGTAGAAGCGGCAAACGCAAACTACGAAGTATACGGCGAAAAGAGCGCGACTTTCGGTGTGCTTGCGAAAGCGCTGACAGTCGTCTGGGGCGAACTCACGCTCGAATACGACGGCACGGCAAAGGTCCCGACGGCGACCGCAGACACCGGCATTGACGGAGAGAGCATAACTCTCGCGGTAAGCGGCGCGGCAACCGAGCCGGGCTCCTACACCGCGACGGCGACGACCGACAACGGCAACTATACGCTCACCGGCGCGACCGCCGAATTTACGATCGTGAGAAGTGAAGTCGTCGCGCAGTTCACCGTGGGTTACGGTGAGATCACCGTCAACGTTGAAGGCGACGGCGAGGTTGAGTACAGCGTGGACGGCGGCGCATGGACGGCGCTCCCCGGGAACGGCAAGATAACCGTAAATCCCGCGGCAAGCTGGACTGTCAGCCTCAGATTCAAGGGCGAAACCAAGGTGGTCAGCAGTGTGGTCTACACTTCTGCAGGCAACGTCGTGACCTATCTTGAAAACAACCTGTCTGATAACGTGATCGAAAACAAAGAAGCGATCGACACCGCCAAGGCATGGCTCGCGACCGCAAGCGGAGACAAGAGCGACGCCACCGCAAAGATAGAGGCGGCAGAAAAGGCTTACAACGCGGCAAAGGACGAACTTTCCGCAAGTGTTGAAAACGCGTTCAAGGCAACGGCTAATATGACTTCGAGAGCGGTTGCCGCTACCGTTGCGATCGTCACGGCGGTTTCCGGTCTCGGTCTCGCGGTCGGAGCGATTGCGCTCCGTCGCAAAGGAGGAAAGAAAAATGAAAAGTAAGAAGATGATATTGACGGCGGTGACCGTCCTTCTGATAGCCTGCACGCTCGCTTTTGCGGCGTGCACCCCCGATGAGGTCGACACCGGCACTGACAACGCGCTCGCGCTCGCTTCGCAATGTGATACGACGTCCGTGACCCTGACCAAGGGCGGAACCGTATATTACGGTTTCACCAAGACGGGAGACGGCGCGGCTGTTATCAACGATCCTTACGGCACCGGCATTTCGGCAGAAAGTTACATTGATTTCGCAAAAGAGATCAAGTCAGCGATCACGGCTTCAGACGTCACTGTGACTGAAAAGGAATATGACAAGGAGTCCGGAGAGATAAAACTCAGCGCGACCTTCAACGACGCGTCAAAGCTCCTCGGAGTCGAGGCAAAAGATGCCGTTCTGACGATCGAGGGCAACCTGAACGACAAGACCGTGGACGTTTACAAAGTCGTTTATCTTGATTCCAACGGCTACACCGTGGAGATCGCGCTCAGCTGACGCGTCCCGGGCGCAAAGCCGCGCTTTTCACGCGCTCAGGCGTTTTGCCTGAAGATCTACCATGAAGAATCAAACCGAGCCGCGCTGAAAAAGCGCGGCTTTTGCTTTGGAGCGCATTATTTATGCATATGGTTTGTGCAACTTTTCTGAAAGGTCGGACCGCATATTCTGCTGAATGAAGATGGCGGATCTGCAAAAGCCTGAAAGCGGATTCAATTTTAATGCACGCGTGTCTATAACGCTACACAAAGCTTCTTCACAGTATGATTTTGACAAAAATCAGCAAGTTTTTGCCGTATTTGTATAAGTAAATTAAAAAAACCTTAAAAAACTTATTTCATAACGTTGACTTTTGATATGATTTAAACTATATTTTATTATGCAAGATTGTAAATAAAGATTCGTAAAAAAAGAGGAAGGTAGCTATGAAAACACAGAGATTTTCAAAGGTAATAATTTTCACTGTTTGCATTTTGCTTGTCTTCGCGGTAGCGGCGGCGTTGCTTTTCAGTAGCAACTCGTCTTTGCCTGCAAACGACAACGTGATCGCAGACAGCGGAGAAGGGGCAGGCGAAGTTGCTTCCGCCACGGCAAGCACAAATGCGCCGCTTGAGGACGGATCGGTACCGTCAGGCTATTCGCCCGCCAGTGGTGCAACCGGAACAACAAGTATCGATACTATCAGAAGTAACCCGAGCGGGAATTATTATCTGACCGGGGAAATGTATATCGAGGAAATGGATTACAGCACCAATCAGAATACTACGTTTAGTGGTACTTTTGACGGTTGCGGTAATACCATATATGTCAGTGTCGGCGGACAAAATTACGGTAAAGAAGGCGGCGCTCTTTTTACAGGTATTAACGGCGGTACTATCAAAAACGTAAAGATAGTCGTAAATAAATTTTCTTACGGCAACGTAGGCACGGATGAGGACAGAAAAGCCGGTATAATTGCGGCTTACATGGTCAACGGTGCCACTATTAACAACGTAAGGGTTGAATTGAATTATGTTCCTACTACGAGCACTACCGGCGATAATATGCAAAATGATAACACATATTATGTCGATACAAAAACACATGATAAAGCAACAAAATATACATATTTGGGCGGTCTTGTCGGGACTTCGGAAGATGGAAATAATACAATAAGCAATTGTACCGTTGTAAACAATGCTACAGGTGCAGGTTTCGGTGCAAACGTAAAAAACATTGCAAGCGCTTGGAGTGGTTCGGTTAATTCTACCTTGGCTGTCGGATTGTTTGTCGGATCAACGATATCGAATAACACGAGTGCTACGTTAAATATGACTAATATCCGTGTGAAATTCGGAACAGGCGCGGTTATTTCGTCAAACCATTATCAGACATCAAACGGTAAAAGAAATTACTATGCCGGCGCTGTATTGGGGTGGGTTAAGTCCGAAACAACAGCAAAATTCGACGGCGTTATTTATGATACTGCAATAGATAAAGATAATTATATTAAATCTGCAAACTTCGGCACAAATTATAAAGGTACTTTGTACGGCTACAATGAAGGAGGCACCGTAAATGTAACTGATATTTATGCATCTTCCGCCATATCAAATATGGACGGTGCAAGCAACTCAATTCCCAGCGGCGTTATTCTTACAAATAACGGCACCGTAGCGGCTTTTGATAAGAATAACAGCGGCAACGTAATTGTAAAAACCACTTACAACGCGCCTTCTTCTTCAAGTCTTAAAGCTTACGCAAGCGTAGCAGGAATCAGCACTTACATAATGGATGCGGTTATGGCAAGCGACTCTAACGGTGCTACCGACGGGCAGACGGCTTACGTTTCTGTTGCAAAGTCGGGAAAAGCTCCGCAAAGCAGCACGCAAAGCGTCTCGTTTACAAACGCGAACGTCAGCGGAACGATTAGCGTCGAAAGTTATACAAGCGTTACAGATGAAGGCTATTATTCGTCCAGAAGTTACAACGGACAAGCGGTGCCCGATAACAGGTCACTTTCCCTTTCAAACGGCACGAGTTTCCCGTCGGCATATGCCGCGCAATCGCCGGATAAAGTCGCGGGTAAGTATACTTACACTTTCAGCGGAATAGGTTCAACTTACAGCACTGTAAGATATAACGGTCTGACTTATATATACAAGCCAAATGAGAATACGGTATATCAACCTAACGGGGTCGATATAACCAAAAATCAGATAGTGGAGATTCTGCCGCTTTCAGTTTCAATGTCTTCGACCGGCGCTTCGATAGAATACGGTCAGACGGCTGAGTCCGTTCAGTCGGCTTTGAATCCGACGCTTTCAGGACTTATCAGCGGCGACAGTGTTAAATCAGTTGTGATGAGCGGATATGCTCCCATGGCTCAGAACGCGGGCGAAGACGTCAGCGTCGGCTTTGCTTTCTCAATTCAGGATTCCTCGGGCAGGGACGTCAGCAGTTCTTATTCTGTGACGGGTACGCCCGTATCGGTTTCCGTTACGCAAAAACCGGTAACGATCACTGCAAACGACGCTGAAAGAGAGTTCGGTGAGGCAAATCCGGCTTTCGGATATAAGGTCACGGAAGGTGAGATATATGAGGCGTTTACCGTTTCTTATACCTGCGCGGCAACCGAAGCAAGCGATAAGGGCGCTTACTATATTGTGCCCAAGGTCGACACTTTCGACAAGATAGGCAACTATAATATATCTTATGTAAACGGCACTCTCACGGTCAACCCGAAAACCGTTGTGATAACGGTCAATTCCGCTTACCCTGACGCGACGGCTTCTTCTGAATACAGCGGAGTTTGGGCAGGCAGTCAGCTTGCGGAGTTGTTTGTCAGACCCAACGATATCAACGATCAGCCGCTTTACCTCGCGTTTGATATAAAACTCGTCAACGGCGAAGAGTTGGAAGAGGCGACCGTCGAGTACGTCGGCACATATAAGATAACCGCGACCATCCTTGAAAGCTACACTACCGAGGACGAGCAGACGGTTTATCAGACGAATTACACGGCGGCTCCGTGCGAGTTCACTTTGACGATAACGGCAAAGGAGATAGAGGTCGCGCTTATAGACGGCGCCGTGACTAGCAAGCCTTACGACGGCAATGTCGTCTCGCTCGAAGATATTGCCGCTTTGTTCGAGGTCAAAACAGATATAGCGCAGGGCAGCAAACCTGAACTTGACGCGATAGTTACGGAAGGCGAGGTCAAGAATGCAGGAGAGTATAACGTTTCCGTCGATCTGAAATACGAGTATAAAAACATCTATGCAGTTTCGTCCGGATCGGTAAAAACGACGACTTACACGGTTGAACAGATTGTCGTCGACGGCTCCGTGACCGCACCTGATGACAGCGTTTACGACGGCACGGTAAAAGAAGCGGCTTTCGCGTTTACCGGCGACAGTCCTATGGTAGGCAAAGACGAGATATATTTGACCTATACAACCAAAGAGGGTACGACCACGTCGAATATTGTCTCGGCGGGCACTTATATTGCGACCGCTCATCTGCCGGCGTTTGCAGAAGGAAAGAGCAACTATAAGTGGGCAAGCGGCAAAGAACCGACGGGTACGTTCACGATAACCCCCGCAGAAGCGGCTGTCGAATGGGGCGCTCTGTCGCTGACTTACAATAAGGCGGCTCAGGCTCCGACGGCGAGCGCGAAGGGCGTCGGAGAAGAAACCGTCGCGCTTAAGGTCAGCGTAACCGAAGGTTCCGCTGTCACCGTCGGCACGTACAATGCCGTTGCGACGACAGAAAACACCAACTATACGTTGACAAATTCTGAGAAAACGTTTGAAATTATACGCGCAAATCTTTCTCTCAGTGTTTCCGTTGCTTCGCCCTGGACTTACGGCGAGGCGTCCGGCGCTATCAGCATAAACGGCAACGAGGAAAACGGAACAGTTACGTACGCATACGTCAGCACAGACGAAGGCATATATGATTCAACAACGATGCCGGCAAATGCGGGTGCGTACAAACTGACTATAACCGTCGCCGAGACCGACAACTACAATGAAGGCACGGCAAGCTGTGAAATCACGATAAACAAAGCTTCGCTGACGGACAATACGTCCGATACCGTCGCTACTTATAGCGGCGATGCGCACGGGCTTGAAATAGCGCTCGAAGGCTTTAAATATAGCGACAGCCTTGAAAACGGCGTTGTCGAATACAGCGTCGACGGTACGGAAGGCAGCTGGTCTCAGACCGCTGTGACCGCGACGGATTATACCGAAACGCCCGTCACCGTTTACTATCGCGTGACTTTCGACAACTATAATACTGTAACTGATAGCAAGACGATAACCGTCAACGCAAAGCAGATCGAGGTCGTATGGAGCGATCTGTCGCAGACTTATACAGGCGATGTTCTCAAGCCGACGGCTGCCGTTTCACAGGACGATATAGTTGGAGAAGACGTTGTTACGGTCGATGTGACGACAAAGTCGGGAGACGAAGAAGTACAGGCGATTAACGTCGGAACTTATGCGGCAGCCGCTGCGACGAGCAACCCCAACTACGAACTGACAAACGCAACTGAAGAATTTGCAATCACCGCGGCTGATTTTGAAACCGAGGTGCAGATAGATAATTGGACTTTCGGTCAGACCGCTTCCAAGCCAAGCGTGACTTACAACCCCGGTAGCGGAGAGGTAACGTACAAGTACAGCGGCAGAGGCGACACGGCTTACGCTGAAAGCGAGACTGCTCCGGCAAACGCAGGTACTTACACCGTGACCGCAACGATAGCGGCAAGCGGCAACTATGCGGCAAAGACGGTCAGCGCTGATTTCGAGATTGCCAAGAAGCAGATAACCGCTCCCGCTATTCCCGACGAAAGAGAATATGACATTACGGGCGGCGAGATCGTCTTTATGGCTGATGTGACAGAGGGCGATTACACCGTCACAGGCGGCGTCGCTGCAACAAAGGGCAAGCATACCGTTACGATCGCCCTTACAGACAAAAACAACACCGAGTGGTCTGACGGAGGCACAGACGATATCACCGTCGACTGGGCAATCGTCGACCCGACCAAGGCGTACGTAACCAATGCCGACGAGCTCGACGCGGCTCTCGCAAACGGCGACGTTACGACGATAATCATCGACGCGTCGTTTGATTACGACAAAGCGCTGACGATAGCAAGGAACGTTGAGATCGACCTCAACGGATATTCATTAACGTTCAACGATACGGTAACCGCAAACAACGGTGCAGTCGTAAAAATAAGCGATTCCGATCGTGCGGATAACGTGTTGACTTTCAACAAAACCTTGAAAGCAGAATCGGCTACGCTGACTTTTGACGGAATCAAAGCCTCTGTTTCCGCAAGCGGAACGGGAATAAACGTATCTAAAGCAGGTGCGGTAACGCTTAACGATTCAGACGTTACGATAAATTCGACGAGCTATGCGGTAATGGCAAACGCTGGATCGTTTGCAGTTGAAGGCGGCACTCTTAGCGTTACGACGGCGGCAACGAGAGTATTCTATGTTTTCAACGCGCCCGAATTCAGTTTTGACAAGACTATCGTAGATATTGATTCTACTGCGACAAGAGCTATCGATTCAGTATTCTTTATTTCGAATGCCGACGGCAACACAGCAGTATTCAACGCTTCTACAGTCAGCGTGACGACTTACGAAAAGAGAACCACTAATCAGGGCAGCGATAAAGTGTTCAACAAGATGGGAGTAGGATCGTTAGTCGTTTCCGATTGTACTATAAATTACAATGTGGAAAAAACTAGTGAAAACGCTTATGCCCTCAACAGCGCGACGATGTTCAATATGAACTCCGGAAGTGTTACGATTTCCGGCAATACGGTCAATATGACGGCAAAGGCGGCAAGTTCCGTAAATCTCGTCGGAATAACCGGAAGCGGCGTGACTTTGAATATGACCGGCAACAAGAATATTACGTTGACCAATATGTATAACGGCGACGAACTTACTTCTGAAAAAATACAGGCAGTCGTTTACAATACAGGTTCTGCAGAATATGCTCCCGTAGTCAATATTTCGGGCAATACGACCAATGTCAACGTCAATAAGTCTGCGTTAGTATTTGAACTGAATAGTGACAAATTGTTTGAAAACGAAGCCGTTGAGAATAATACGGTAAACGTTGTTTCAAACGATCCCGATGCGAAAGTGTATGTGTTTGACAGCGTGATAAGCGGTTACAGCGAAAAGGTCAAAGACAACGTTATTACCGCAAAATGCGGCGACGAAAATATTACTGCCGTTGCGATCAGTCTCGGAACGGACAACTCCGGACTTGACAAGAACCTTATAAACGAACTTGTCAACGCAAATACTTTGCCCGAAGGTTACGTTGAAGTTGAAGGCGTAAACGTTCAGGCGGTCATTGACGGCGTAACTTATCTTTACAACGGCATAAGCGGCGCGATCAGCGAGTCGGACGGCAAGACTTCGACGATAACCCTGCTTGAAGATATCAGCGGTTTCAACGTCGGTATCAACGGCACCCTGACGATAGATCTCAACGGTCACAACGTGGTCTCAGCCGGCACTTCGGGCATAACCGTTGTCGGCGGCACGGGTGAGGACGCAGTGCTCAACCTTGTCATTACCAACAGCAATAAAGACGCGCAGTCTTCCGTAATCGTTACGGGCATAAGCGCAAACGACGATTCGTCTGCGATCTATGTCTACAACAACGATATAGTCAACTACGATGCAGTGAATACGAAGTACAGAGACGTAACGCTCAGCAATATCACTTTCAGCGCTCCGTCCTATGCGCTCGGCACCAACGGAAAAGATATGGGCGGCGTTATAGTTGCTGAAAATTGTAAATTCATTGCGACCGGAGATACGGGCGCAGGCGCGTATCTGCCGGGTAAGCACAACGTAACGTTTACAGACTGTGAGATAAGCGGCGCGACGGGCGTTTACGCAAGAAGCGGAAGCGTGACCGTCAGCGGAGGAAGCATAAAATCCACGTCTGAGACTTACGTGGCTCCTCAGAACGTCGGCGGCGGATTCACAGCAAGCGGCTCGGCTTTCGTTGCGGACGCATGCGAACTCAGCGGCTATCAGGGCGAACTCAGCGTTAAGATCGAAAACTGCGAGATCACGACAACGGCAACTGACGGCTACGGCATCGAATTGGTAGCAACCGGTTCCACGGACGACGATTTCACCAACCTCACCGCGATCGAATCCAACAAAAACTTCTTCTATACGACGACCGGCAACGGATTCAACGACAATATGGATAAAAAAGTCGAAGAAAGCAAAGTCACCGTAGTGAAGAATACCCCCGAAGTTACCGCGACGGTAAGCACGGACAAGACGGTCTATACCTCTACCGACATAACGGCTGTCGGTATCAGCTTGACCGCGAAGTTCGGAGAAAAGGACGTTACCGGTAAGATTGTCTGGGTCAGCGGTCAGAAGCTGGAGGCAGGCACGCTTGAATACAACTGGACGTTCACTCCCGACGATACCGACAACTACGAGGTCGTAACCGGCAAGAGTGCGATCGAAGTTGAAGCAGTTGCGCTTGAAAGTATTACGGCAACGTTCAATCCGGGCGAAAACGTTATTTATTCCAGCGCAACGCTTGACGATCTCAAACACTATCTTACCGTCAGCGGAACCAATAACGACGGTACTCCGTATGACGGCACGATCGAATATACCCTCAGCGGTATAATCAAGGCGGGCACCTGCGAGATCACGGTAACCGTAAAAGACAGCGATATTTCTGCGACCTTCAACGTTGAAGTGACGGCGGTCGAGGTCGTATCCATTGAGGCAAGCGGCACTTTCAAGACTGAATACGTTGCATACGAAGACTTCGACGCGACGGGAATGACCGTCACCGCTACGTACAGCGACGGCAAGAGCAAGCCGGTAACAGATTACCTTATAGAAGGCGGCACAGATCTCAGAGTCGGAACGACAAGCGTAAAAGTTACCTTCGGCAATAAGGAAGATGAGGTCGAAATCACCGTCAATAAGCGTACGGTCACTGCACCCGTTGCGGCAAGTGATCTTGAATACGACGGAACAGAAAAGACCGGCGTTGCGGGCGGCAACTACTACACCGTAGCAGACGGCACTGCGACGAACGCGGACAATTACACTGCGACCGTGACCCTTACCGATACGGCTAATACCGAATGGGCAAGCGGCGACGACAACAAAGACGGCGTGATCGAGGTCACGTGGAGCATTGCGAAAGCGACTTACAATATGTCCGGCGTGAAGTTCGCGGACAAGACCGTGACTTACAACGGCGCGGCTCAGAGCATAGCGGTGACCGGCACTCTGCCGGCGGGCGTGACCGTGACCTATTCGGGCGGAGGCACGAACGTGGGCGAATACACCGTGACGGCGACCTTCAGCGGCGACGCGGTCAACTACAACGCTATCGCTTCCAGGACGGCAACTCTGACCATAGTAAAGGCAACTTACGATATGTCCGGCGTGGAGTTCGGGGACAAGACCGTGACTTACAACGGCGCGGTTCAGAGCATAACGGTGACCGGCACTCTGCCGGCAGGCGTGACCGTGACCTACTCGGGCGAAGGCACGACGGTGGGCGAATACACCGTGACGGCGACCTTCAGCGGCGATACGGTCAACTACAATGCGATAGCAGATATGACCGCGAAGCTGACGATAGGCAAGGCAACTTACGATATGAGCGGCGTCAGGTTTGAGAACAAGACGGTCGTGGAAAACGGTGAAGCGCAGTCGGTAGAGATCGAAGGTACGCTGCCTGACGGAGTAACCGTTACTTATGAAGGCAACGGTCAGACCGCGGCAGGCGTTTATACCGTGACGGCTACGTTCAGCGGCGATACGGTCAACTACAATGAGATAGCAGACATGACCGCAACGCTGACTGTCAACGTCGCAGAGATCACTTATACAGACGATGAAGAGACCACGGACGTGGTCGTATCCGCAGAAGAGGGCATCAACCCAGAATACGAACTTGTTGTCGAGCGTGTGGAAAAAGTGGAAATTGCGGACGTTCTCAGCGAGGGTGAAAGCGTTTCCGCGGCGTTCAACGTGTTCTTGCAGAAGGACGGCGAGGTCGTACAGACAGACGGAGAAGTGACCGTGCGCATACGTGTGCCGAACGAGATCGTCGACGGCGATTACGTACTGTACGCGCTCAGCGGAGACAACGCGATCAAACTCGAGTACGAGAAGGCCGGCGAGTTCATCGTGTTCAGAACGAACGAACTCACTCAGTTCGCGTTCGTAGTGTCCGGTGAGCAGAAGGGCTCCGCGACCTGGCTGATAATCACTCTGGCGGCGATAGTCCTCATTGAGATAATTGCGATTGCTCTCAAGAAGAGAAAGGATAAAAAAGACAAGAGCGCGTACGTTGCCGCAGGCATATTCGGCGGCGCGATAGCGACATACGAGACCGTATTGCTTGTAGTGTTCGGAGCGGCGGCAGTGATACTTGCGATCTATCTTGTGTACCTGTTCATCCCCGGGAAAAAGAAAGCGGAAGAAACTGCGGGCGAAGCAACCGAAATTGTTGTGACCGTTGAGAATCCCGTTCCTGCCGAGCCTCAGGTCATAGCCTCTGCGGCGGCGGAACCCGTCGCAGAGGAACCCGTCGCAGAGCAGCCCGCTCCCGTCGCGGAAACGGTTGAAGCGCAACCCGAAGAGGTCACGCCGATTCAGGAAGACGCGCAGACAGACGTCATTCCCGTCGTCATTACAGACGGTGGCGAAGGTGAGAGCGATGAAGACGAAGATGAGGATGAGGAAGACGGAGTAAACACCGTCAGGTTCAACCGTTCTTTCACCGCAAAGATCATTCTTTCAAAGAGAGACATAAAGGCGTATTTTGCCGAGGTAGCCAACTACATACTTTCTTTTGATAA
>CASFWW010000031.1:0-10975 GCA_949298505.1 uncultured Christensenella sp.
CTTCTTCCGCTTATCAAGGAGACAAACCATAAAGAATGGATGGCTCAGATAGAGAAGTGGAGAAGCACAGACTATAAGCCCAAGGATATCCCCGGCGTTCTCCGTCCGCACCAGATCATCGGTTGCGTTGCGGACAACATTTCAGAGGACGACATTGTGACGACAGACGTCGGTCAGCACCAGATGTGGGCGGCTCAGTACGCAAGACGCACCAAGCCCCGTCATTTTGTTACTTCGGGCGGTCTCGGCACGATGGGCTTCGGCTACGGCGCTTCGATCGGCGCTCAGGTCGCGAAACCCGACCGCAAAGTGGTCATGATCACCGGCGACGGTTCTTTCCATATGAACATGAACGAAATGTGCACTGCGGTGACTTACAATCTGCCGATCGTGACGGTCGTTGTCAACAATCACGTGCTCGGCATGGTCAGACAGTGGCAGACTCAGTTCTACGGCAAGAGATATTCCTGCACGACGCTTGACAGAAAGACGGATTACGTCAAACTCGCGGAGGCGTTCGGTGCGCTCGGCTTCAGGGCAACTACCGTCGAAGAGCTCGACAGCGCGCTCAAACAGGCGCTCGCCAGCGGCAGACCCTGCATTATAGACGCGGTGATAGACAGAGACGAAAAAGTGCTCCCGATGATCCCGCCCGGCGGCTCCATCGACGACATCGTCATGTAAACGCAAAAACAAAAAAGCAATAAAAAGAAAACTCAATTTTCATATAAATTCGGAGGAACAAACAATGATTACTAAGTATTACGATTGCGACTGCGATCTCAAAATGCTTGACGGCAAAACGGTTGCTATAATGGGCTTCGGCTCTCAGGGTCATGCTCACGCAATGAACCTCAAAGACAGCGGCGTGAACGTTATCGTCGGTCTCAGACCGGGTAGCAGACACGAAAAGAAGGCAAAGGACTACGGCCTGACCGTTATGCCCGTTGCAGAAGCTGCTAAGAAGGCAGACATCGTTATGATGCTTGTTCCGGACGAGATCTGCGCGGATATCTACGAAGCGGAAGTCGCTCCGTACATGACCGCAGGCAAGGTCCTGATGTTCGCTCACGGCCTCAACATCCACTTCAAGCTGATCAAGCCGGCTGCGGATATCGACGTTATCATGGTCGCTCCGAAGGGCCCCGGTCATACCGTCAGAAGCCAGTACCTCGAAGGCAGAGGCGTTCCGTCTCTTATCGCTATCGCTCAGGACGCAAGCGGCAGAGCTAAGGATTACGCTCTCGCGTATGCAAGCGGCATCGGCGCTGGCAGAGCGGGCATCCTCGAGACCACGTTCAGAGAGGAGACCGAGACCGACCTGTTCGGTGAGCAGGCAGTTCTTTGCGGCGGCGTTACCGAGCTGATGAAGGCAGGTTTCGAAACTCTCGTTGAAGCGGGCTACGCTCCCGAGATGGCATATTTCGAGTGCATCCACGAAATGAAGCTGATCGTCGACCTGATCAACGAAGGCGGCTTCGCAAAGATGAGATACAGCATTTCCAACACCGCTGAATACGGCGATTACAGAACTGGCAAGAGGCTCATCACCGACGAGACCCGCAAGGAAATGAAGAAGGTTCTGAGAGAGATCCAGGACGGTACTTTCGTAAGCGAATGGATGACCGAGAACAAGAGCGGCAAGTGCGCCAAGTTCCTCGCTACCCGCGCTCTCGAAGCTGAGCATCCGCTTGAGAAAGTCGGCGGCGAGCTCAGAAAGATGATGTCCTGGCTCAAAAAGTAAGACGACGTAAAAATTCAATCAAAATACAAGTCGCTTTGCCAATGCAAGGCGACTTGGTTTAAGGAGACGAATATGGAACTTCGCAGTAAATATCTGACGAGCGGCGCGAATACCGCTCCTCAAAGATCACTTTTGTATGCGTGCGGATTCTCGAAGGAAGAGCTTGAAAGACCTCTTGTCGGCGTGGTATCCGCGCACAGCGATATCGTGCCCGGGCACATTCACCTCGACAAGCTGACCGAAGCGGTCAAAGCGGGCGTAAGAATGGCAGGCGGAACCCCGATCATGATCCCGTCCATCGGCGTTTGCGACGGCATTGCGATGGGTCATGTGGGTATGAATTACTCGCTCGCTTCGAGAGAACTGATCGCGGACAGCGTGGAGACGATGATCAACGCGCATTGTCTGGACGGCGTCGTGCTCGTACCCAACTGCGACAAGATCGTGCCCGGCATGGTCATGGCGGCGGTCAGAATGAATATCCCGGCGGTCGTCGTCAGCGGCGGTCCGATGATGGCGGGCATAGTCGACAAATGCGAGGTTTCGCTTTCCAAGATGTTCGAAGCCGTCGGCGCTTACAAAGCCGGCATAATCGACGACGAAGGTCTGACCGAATACGAGAAGAAGGTCTGCCCGACGTGCGGCTCGTGCAGCGGTATGTATACGGCAAACAGCATGAACTGCCTCTGTGAAGCTATCGGCATCGCGCTTCCCGGCAACGGCACCATCCCCGCCGTTATGAGCGAGCGTACCGTGCTTGCAAAGCACGCAGGTATGGCGATAATGAATATGATCGAGAAAGGCATAAAAGCGCGCGACATCATAAACATGACGTCCATTCAGAACGCGCTGACCTGCGATATGGCGCTGGGTTGCTCGAGCAACAGCGTGCTTCACCTTCTCGCTATCGCAAACGAAGCAGGCGTCGAACTCGACCTCAACATCTTCAACGAATACAGCGACAAGGTTCCCAACCTGTGCCACCTTGCACCGGCAGGTCCCACTCATATGCAGGATTTGTATGCGGCAGGCGGCGTTCAGGCTGTACTCAGCGAGCTGAGCAAGGGCGGATTCATCCGCGGCGAAGCTATGACCGTCACGGGAAAGACGGTTGCAGAAAACATAAAGAACGTAAAAGTCCTCGACTACAACGTGATCAGAAGCCTTGACAATCCGTATTCGCAGACAGGCGGTCTCGCCATCCTGTGGGGCAACATTGCCAAGGACGGCTGCGTGGTTAAGCGCAGTGCGGTCGCTCCCGAAATGCTGGTGCACACCGGTCCCGCGAGAGTGTTCGACGGCGAAGAGCAGGCTATTGAAGCCATTTACGGCAAGAAGATCAAGGACGGAGACGTCGTTGTGATCAGATACGAAGGTCCCAAGGGCGGTCCCGGTATGAGAGAAATGCTCAATCCGACCAGCGCGCTTGCCGGCATGAAGCTGGACAAGAGCGTCGCGCTCATCACGGACGGCAGGTTCAGCGGCGCGTCGAGAGGAGCTTCGATCGGTCACGTCTGTCCCGAAGCGGCGGTCGGCGGCGAGATCGGTCTCATCAGAGAAGGAGATATGATCACCATTGATATCCCCGCCCACAAGATCAGCGCGGACGTTTCCGACGAAGAGTTTGAAAAGAGAAGAAAGACTCAGCTCATGCCCGAGCCCAGATTCAAGACCGGTTGGCTGAGCCGTTATTCAAGGCTCGTTACCAGCGCGGACAAGGGCGCGGTGCTCAGATAAAGAGGTAAGATATGTTGACATTGGACAAAATATACCATGCGGCGTTCGTACTCAAAGAGGCGATACGCCCCACGGATATGATATACGCCCCCAACCTCTGCAAGAAATACGAGGTCTATCTGAAGGCGGAAAACCTTCAGGTGACCGGTTCGTTCAAGGTCAGAGGCGCGTATTACAAGATCTCACAACTCAGCGAGGAAGAGAAGAAAAAAGGCGTCATCGCCTGTTCCGCGGGCAATCACGCACAGGGCGTTGCGCTGGCGGCGACAAGAAACGGCATCAAATCGCTGATCTGCCTTCCCGACGGCGCGCCGATATCGAAAGTGGAAGCAACACGTCGCCTTGGCGCCGAGATCTGCCTTGTAAAAGGCGTATATGACGACGCTTACAACAAGGCGCTTCAGCTCAAGGACGAGTGCGGCTATACCTTTATACATCCGTTTGACGACATCGACGTCATCGCGGGACAGGGCACGATCGGTCTTGAGATCCTCGATCAGCTTCCAAATGTGGACGCGGTAGTCGTGCCGATCGGCGGCGGCGGTCTGATCAGCGGCGTTGCGTACGCGATCAAGTGCCTTAAACCCAGCGTAAAGGTTTACGGCGTGCAGGCGAGCGGCGCTCCCAGCATGCTCAACAGCGTACACGATCACAAGATCGAAAAGCTTGACAGCGTTTCTACGATTGCGGACGGCATTGCGGTCAAAGAACCGGGCGCGAATACGTTTGAGTTCTGTAGCAAGTACGTTGACGAGATAGTAAGCGTAAGCGACGACGAAATATCAGCGGCGATCCTCAGTCTTATCGAACAGCAGAAGCTGGTCACGGAAGGCGCGGGCGCGGTTTCAGTCGCGGCGGTACTGTTCAACAAGATCCCCGTGGAAGGGAAGAAGGTGTGCTGTCTGCTTTCGGGCGGCAATATCGACGTCACGATACTCTCCAGGGTCATCAAGAGAGGTCTGTTGATGTCGGGCAGAAACACGATGCTGATGATAGAGCTTCTGGACAAGCCCGGTCAGCTTAAGGACGTCGCGGCAATAATAGCCGACCTCGGCGGCAATGTCATTTCGGTGCATCACGAGAGAGCCAACGAGGGCAGCGACGTAAACGGCTGTTTCCTGCGTATACAGGTGGAGACCAAAAACTTTGACCACATCGCAGAGATCAGAAAAGCGCTCACCGAAAGAGGCTTCAAACTGGTATAATCAGGAGGTAACGATATGAAATACGTAAGCACAGACAAGGCTCCGCAGGCGATCGGACCATATTCACAGGCGATAATAAGCGGAGGCACCGTTTATACGTCCGGACAGATCGCAATCAATCCCGCTACCGGCAACGTTGAGGGAAGCACGATCGAAGAGCAGACGGAACTGGTCTGCACCAACATAGAAAATCTTCTGAAGGCGGCAGGCACAGACATTTCAAAGGTCGTCAAGACGGTTTGCTTTCTTGCCGATATGAACGATTTTGCCGCGTTCAACGGAGTGTATGCGAAACACTTCGTTTCAAAACCCGCGCGTTCGTGCGTTGCGGTCAAGACGCTTCCCAAGAACGTTCTTGTTGAAATCGACACGGTTTGCGAGCTGTAAAGGGCAATAAGAAACTTTTAATCCCCGCCGTAAGGACGGGGATTTTTTTGCGCAGAGAACTCAGGACTTTGCGCGATAAACTTTTCAAATGTAAGAGTGCAGAATATATCGTTGTTCTGCGTCTGTCCGACTTGACGGACAAGACATAAGAGCCGCTCCTTGTCGGAGCGGCTCCAGGTTTATGCTTATGCGTCAATTATATTTCAGTTTTCAGAGTTCGTCTTTCGGTCTTCGCTTTGCTCCTGAACGGTCTCCGCGTTTGCGGGTTCGGCATTTTCAAGTTCTGCCGCGCTTACTCCGCCGATAATAACTCCCGACAGTCCGACTTTTGCGGCTTTGGCGAGACCTTTTGCCTGGGCTTTCTTGTCGTAAATAGGCACGTTGTCTTTGCCTTCGTCCGGGTCGCCTTTTCCGCGTCTGATATAAATTCTGCGCGCGCTGCGCTCTTTAAGCGACAGAATAGACGGGAGCAGGGTGAACACGAGGATCAGACTGAATACCGTGCCGATCGCGATAAGGCGCGTGATCTGTGCGACGATCACGTTGGTCGTCAGAGTATTGACCGCAACGCAGGCGAATATCAGTATCGCCGCCGACGTTATAACGCTGGGTGCGGCACGGTGTATGGCGTTCTTGACCGCAACAAGACCGGTGCAGCGTTCCTTTTCTTCATAATACTTGCTGGTGAACAGAATCGCGTAGTCAACCGTTGCGCCCAGCTGTATCGCGCTGACAATAAGATATGCTATGAAGTTTATCTTGTCGCCTATCAGGTAGACAAGCGTCAGGTTTGCCCAGATACCCGTTTCTATGACGAGCAGCAGGATCACGCTCATGATCGGCTTGCGGAAAGTCAGTAGCAGTACCACGAAGACTATCACGGCGCTCAGCACGTTGACAAGAGTGAAGTCGTCGGGAGTGACGGAATAGAGTTCGTACGCGCCTTGAACGAGACCGGTGATATACACGTTTTCCGTGCCGAACATATCGTTTGCTATAGATCTGATCTTGAGCATTGCGTTGTAGCTTTCCTCGTCTTCAGGCGCTCCGGTCAGGTTGATCGTGTAGAGCATATAATGAGTGGAACCTTCAGCTTTGTCATTGATGTTTGAAATAAAGCTTCCGAACAGCTTTTCTTCAAGCACGTTTGAGATCACCATCCATCTGCCGCTGTTGGCTTTCAGAGTGGCAAGAGTGTCGCTGTCGATCATGGTGCCGAGAGAGAACACGTCGGTGACCTGAGCCGTGCCGTAGCCTGCGACGCCTGAGGTCATCTTGTCGTTTTCAGTGCCGACCTCTTTTACCTTTTCGATAAATTCGTATTGCTTGTCAAGATTGATGTTATAAGCCGCAGAAGCGGGGTTTCCGCTGAGGATGTCGCCTTCAGCGATGTTTTCGTACGTTGTGGGAACGCACATGATTATTTGGTTGTTCAGCTGAGATATTTCGCGCTGAGGCAGAGTCATTTCTTCAACCGGCGTTTCTTCGGTCATTGTGATGTAGTTCAGCGGTGCTTTGCTCTGAAGTATCGATGACGGGATCGCAACCGCAATGCAGAGCACGAGCACAAATATCGCAATGCCTTTATTTGTAATGGTTTTGCCCACAAAGTTGAGCCTCGGGGTGATGATCCACTCATGGTGCGTTTTGTCAATGAGCTTGCGGCAGAACAGGATCAGGATCGGTTGTACGAACACGACGGCGAGCAGAGAGAGAAACACGCCTTTCGCAAGCACGAAGCCGAGGTCGTAACCCATGCCGTAAGTCATGAAGAACAGAGCAACGAAACCGCCTATCGTCGTCAGCGCGCTCGCCATGATTGATTTCAGCGTCTTGGGCATCGCGGAGATCAGTGCTTCTTTGGGGTCTTTACCCGTGCGGCGTTCTTCGTAATAGGTGTGCATCAGGAAGATCGAGTAGTCCATCGAGATTGCCAGCTGAAGTATTGACGCGCACGAAGAAGTGATCGTTGAGATCGTACCCATCGGATTGCCGGCAATCAGGTTCGTGCCCATGTTGAGCAGGATGGATATGCCGAGCGTTGCGAGGAATATGATGGGTTCAAGGTAACTGTTGGTGGAAACGAGCAGTATTATGAATACGCACACGACAGCCGCCGCGACGAACTTGGGCATATCGTTGACCGAGCTGTCCACGAGGACGCGCGCGTTCTGAGCCATACCGCCGATATAATAGCAATCGTCGACGGACGAGACAGCTGTGATTTCTCCGGATTTTATCTTTTCGGAATAGGTATCTCTTATGATTTCTTCAACTTCGTCAAGCGCCGTAATGACAGCGTTGTCCGAGCCGGAACGTACGAAATACAGGTTTACGACAAACGTATCGATGCCGTCTGTGTTGACCTGGAATTTGTTCTGGAGCATCTGCATCATCGGGTCAATGTCCAGGTAGTTTTCAAGGAGGGTGAGATCGTCGAAAGTGCCCATCCAGACCATCTTGCTGAGGAGGTTGACTTCTGCGCCGTTTTCTGTTACCGTTTTTCTGCCGATATTTTCGCTTTCTTCGAATTTTGCGACGATGCCGGCGACGTCCTCTTTTGTCAGATAGGAAAGACCGAGCGTACAGTCGCCCACGATCGAGAATTGCTGATTCAATATCTCTTTGCCTTTGACCGTGTCGCGGTCTTTATCGAGATAAGACAAAACGTCGCTTTCTTTCTGAACGAGCATGCTTCCCACAACTGAAAGGGCAAGCAGAATGATCAGTACACCAAGCACTATGTATCTGTATTTCAGAAGCCATCTGGTAAACTTAGCCATAATATCTCCTCACTTTTTTTTAACATATATAATGATACCATAAAAGGATAAAATACTCAATCGTTGAATAAGTGAAATTTCGTCTCTGAAATGTCAAATTTTTGTAAACATGTTTTCGGCGGGCGGCAACGTTTCGGGCTTTACGTTTTTTCGACGGAGTGTCGCGAAAAAATCAAGTACACATTGCCAAATATTTGTTGCAACGACAATAAATAATGATATAATAATTATTATGGAAACAGGTATTTCAACGGCTTCGTTTTTTCCGCGCCTTTACACAGAGGACGCACTCTCCAGAATAGGGGAACTGGGTGCAAAAGTTTCAGAGGTTTTTTTCGCTTCAAGATGCGAATATACCGAGGATTTCGGCAAAGTATTGCTTGAGAGACTGAGCGACGCTCCTATGTTGCGAGTTCACTCCGTGCACGCCCTCACCAATCAGTTTGAGCCGGAACTTTACAGCCTGAACGACAGAGCGTACAAGGACGCGGAAGATACCTTTGAAGCGGTGTGTTCAGTCGCCCGGCAGATAGGCGCTCACAACTATACTTTTCACGGCGCAACCATGCTGAAAAAAGCTGTCAAGTACAGTTTTAATTATGATCTCATTTCAGAGAGAGTCAACGTGCTGTGCGGTATTGCCGCAAAATACGGCGTCACGCTGTGTTACGAAAACGTGCACTGGGCGTATTTTTCAAATCCGCGGTTTTTTGCCGCGATAAAGGATCGCTGCCCGCAACTGGGCGCAACGCTTGACATAAAACAGGCGATGCAGTCCGAAATCAGCTGGAAAGACTACCTTTTTGAAATGAAGGGAAGACTCAGGACGGTCCATCTCTGCGATTATGACGAAAACGGAAATCTTTGTCTGCCCGGGCAGGGAGTTTTCGATTTTGTGGAGTTTTATCGCGCGCTTGCCGAAGCCGGTTTTGACGGACCTTGCCTTATGGAAGTTTACACTAAGAGTTACAAGGATGAGAGCGAGCTGAAACGCGCGTTTGAATTTTTAAAAGAGTGCGAAATCAAAGCTTCAACCCGTTGACATTTTTGCCGCCTTGGTATAATATAAACACTGGTGTGTAGATAGGGTCAAACGGATTTTTTACCGTTTCAGGTTTGAATTCAGGTGTTTCCGGCGTATATTTCGCCGGCAGACTTACAGAATAAAATCACGCGCCTTTTTTCATGCGCGCCAAAGGAGTATTTATATGCGTTATAACAAAAAAGAACTCAGAATCCGCGTGGATTTCAACAATATGATGAGCAAGTCCATAGGTCACGAGGGCTTTTCCGAAAGACAGATCGCTTCTTATGTCGAAGAAGTTGAAGCGGCTTTTGCGGCAGTCAATGCCGGCAGAGGCAAGGGTATGATGGGTTGGACGGAACTTCCGTACAATCAGGACGAAGTCGTAGAAGATATACTCGCAACGGCAAAATACGTCCGCAAGAATTTTGAATATTTCGTCGTTCTCGGCATTGGCGGCAGCGCGCTCGGTCCCATCGCGGCTTTCCAGGCTATCTGCCATCTGCATTACAACGACCTGCCCAAGCGCAAGAGAAAGGGCCCCAAGTTCTACGTGGAAGACAACGTAGACCCTGAAAGAATGGCGGCGCTTTTCGACGTTATCGACGTTGAAAAGACGATGTTCAACGTGATCACCAAGTCCGGCAGTACCTCCGAGACGATGACCCAGTACCTGATCATCAACGATATCCTTAAGGCTAAACTGGGCGACAAGGCGAAAGATCATATCATCGCTACCACTTCCGCAAACAGCGGCAACCTTATCAAGATAGCTCAGAAAGAAGGTTACAAGACCTTCTATATCCCCGACGGCGTCGGCGGCAGATTCAGCGAGCTTTGCCCCGTAGGTCTGCTTCCCGCGGCGGTAGTCAATATCGATATCAAGGGTCTTCTGCAGGGTGCGCGCTATATGGACGAGCAGTGCAATAACCCCAACGTCAAGAAAAACCCCGCGCTTCTCGCCGCTCTTATGCAGTATATGGCGATGAAGAGAGGTAAGAATATCTCTGTCATGATGCCTTACGCTGACGGTCTCAAATACGTTGCAGACTGGTACGCTCAGCTCTGGGCGGAAAGCCTCGGCAAGAACAAGAACCTCGACGGCACCGCTTGCAATAAGGGTCAGACTCCCGTCAAATCCCTCGGCGTTACCGATCAGCACAGCCAGGTACAGCTTTACGCTGAAGGTCCGTTCGACAAGGTCATCACCTTTATCGGCGTGGACAATTACCGCGAAGAGGTCAAAATTCCCCAGGGTTGCGAAGATTTTCCCAACGTCAATTTCCTGTGCGGCCATACGATGAACGAACTCATCACCGCTGAAAGAAAAGCTACCGAGTACGCGTTGACCAAGGCGGGCAAGCTCAATCATACGATCATGCTCCCCGTGCTCAACGAATTTACCCTCGGCGAACTCCTCATGTTCTTCATGCTCAAGACCGCTTACGCAGGCGCTCTTATGGGCATCGATACCTTCAACCAGCCCGGCGTCGAAGAAGGCAAGAACGCGACCTACGCGCTTCTCGGTCGTCCCGGTTACGACGAAAAGAGAGCAGAGCTTGCCAATGCTCCGCAGAAACTCAACAAATATATTATTTAATTTCTTTGCCGAAGCGACCGACTCAAACACGGTTTTGAACGGCTGATTTACGATTAAACATTGTCGAGCCTCGACGGTAATACCGCAAGAGTATTACCCCCGAGGCTCTTCTCGTTTACTCGCAAATCCTCTCGCTCAAAACACATCGCAGCGTGTTTTCGTCGGTCGCTTCGGCAATTTTTGAAACCTTTACTGTAAGAGTATTACAGAGGGTCTTTTTCTTGTCTTTTTGCAAAACGCTCGTTCTCGCTTACGTTCGCGCCGATTTTCTTCGGCTGCATTTTGTGCAGTTTAATATGCGCAATATTATTACCCCCGAGGCTCTTCTCGTTTACTCGCAAACCCTCTCGCTCAAAACACATCGCAGCGTGTTTTCGTCGGTCGCTTCGGCATTAGAGTCGGGTTTTATTTGCGCTGAACTCTTTTGCTTGTCTTTTTGCAAAACGCCCGTCCTCGCCTGCGTTCGCGCCGATTTTCTTCGGCTGCATTTTGTGC
>CASFWW010000032.1:0-51114 GCA_949298505.1 uncultured Christensenella sp.
CAATCTCTAACTCTTTAAACTCGTTGACTTTGCTTGTGTTTAATTGTACACTCGCTAATTTTTAAGTTCAAAGCAGTTGTTTTCGCTTTTATGCTCAACTTCTACTTCTCACCTTTCTGTTCAGTTTTTAATGTCCGTTTGAAGCCGTCCTTTTCAGACAGCTTTGTAATTGTAGCATACCCGTTTTTTAAAGTCAACGGATTTTTTACCGATTTTTACAAATTTTTTATATTTTCTCACGCGCAAGAATTATACGCGCGGTCAATATATCTTTTGTTTTCAGGCGTCGTATCTGCGCTCGATCACTCCGCCCCCGAGACATACGTCTCCGCGGTAAAGCACCGCATACTGACCTTCTGCAATCGCCCTCTGCGCGCGTTCGAACACAAGCTTCACCCCGCCGCCCGGCTTTTTTGTGCATACGGCTTTCTGAAGCGGCTGACGGTGTCGTATCCTGACCTCACATTCAAACGCGTCTTCTTCCGGCTCGAACGGGATAAAGTTGAATCCGTCCGTCTCCAATGCGTTGTGATAAAGAAGGGACTGATCTCCTTTGGATACGTACAAAATATTCTTCTCAACGTCCTTTCCGACGACGAACCACGCGCCGTCCGCCGCACCTTTCACGCCGCCTATGCCGAGCCCTTTACGCTGACCGAGAGTATAATAGAAAACGCCGTCATGCTGTCCGATAATTTTCCCGCCCGTGTCGATTATGTCACCTTTTTGCATTGGTATATACTTGGATAAGAAGGCTCTGAAATTGCGTTCTCCGATAAAGCATATGCCGGTGCTGTCCTTCTTTTCCGCGGTGGACAAACCGTACTTTAAAGCAAGTTCTCTGACGGTCGGCTTGTCCAGATCCCCTATCGGGAAAAGTACGTCTTTGAGCTGATCGGAAGTCACCTGATTGAGAAAATACGTCTGATCCTTGTTCTGATCTTTTGCCTTCAGAAGGAAGTTCGCGCCGTCCTCTCTGTGATAGACGTTGCAGTAGTGCCCGGTCGCGATATAGTCCGCACCCATCTTCCTCGCCTGCTCCACAAAGGGTGCGAATTTGATCTCGCGGTTGCAAAGCACGTCCGGGTTCGGAGTCCTGCCCTTCTTGTACTCTTCGACGAAATGTTTGAAAACTCTGTCGTAATATTCGTCCGCAACGTCCACACTGTAATACGGCACGCCTATCTTCGCGCATACCGAGCGCACGTCGTAAAAATCTTCGTCTGCCGTACAGCAACCGGTCTCGTCCTTTTCGTGCCAGTTGCGCATGAAAAGACCGACGACGTCGTAGCCCTGCTCCTTCAGAAGCAGCGCCGCCAGGGAGCTGTCCACGCCCCCGCTCATTCCGACAACGACTCTTTTTGACATATTTCCTCGCTTTCCGCTTTTTGCGGCATAGCTATTATAATATAAAATACAAATTATTTCAACAAAATGGTATCTGCGCCGGCTCTTTGTCCAAACCTTTTTAAAACTCCAAACGTTTTCAGAACGTTACGATTTCTTTTTGAACTTGCATTCCGGATAATTCGAACAGCCTGAAAACTCCCATTTTACCTTTTCTTTCAGGAGATTTCGCATATGCCGCTGATATTATTACGACGACTGTCGCAAGAAAACCGAATCCTATTATCCACCACATAACGCACCTTGATTGAATTATACCACACAATTTTATTCCTTACAAGCGCGCCTACACGCTCCGCAGCCGGCTGCCTTCTTCGACGGCTCGTCCGTTTCCATTGTGATCTTTGACGATCGCGGTTTCACGATGTGTAACGCATACCAGCTGATTTTCATATAATGTACCGTCGCAAATGCGACAACGGAAATAATGTGGATTCTTTCAACGAAAATCAGACCTGCCCCACCGTGGGATATCAGGCGGCGTCCGTCTGCGTACCCGTGACCGTCACGCCTTTTGCCTCTGCCGGAGCAACGGTCACGAAATGTTGCGGAGCGGCAACCGTGGTAAGCAACTGTGAAGACGGATGCCGTCTGCTTGTCATTCAGAGACTCAAAGTCAGATTCCCTGTCTGCTACAAAGCGGAAGTCATACCCGAAAAATCGGAAACAGTCTGCACCGAAGACTGCTGAAAAATCGGACGGATATCAATCCGTCCTTTACATATAAAAACTGATTATCTTTATCCCGGACAACTTGCAATAAACCTTGAAATATTTTCCTTTTTGACCGGTTGTACTCGCCCGCGGATTCAAACGTGTTTTCATCAAACGATTCAAGAAATATCAATCCGGAAATTTTCTGCGTCGTACTTAAATTTGCGCGTAGCAACTCCTTTCCGCCAAAAATTTTTCATTGATTTTTATATAGTATTATGTTAGAATATTTAATAATATAAATAATCGGGTTCACAAAGGAGCAAAACAAGTGAAATTTGATTATTCACTGATCACAAATGAGATAAACCAGTCTCTCATGATACGTCAAGACGGTGAATTATATATTTTACGGTGAAAAAACCGAATTCAGAGATTATTACCCCGAAGACGATAAACTATGCGACGATCTCTAGTGCAAATCCGGATCTTTTATCATAAGAAATAAAATATATGCAATTCAAAAATATATCTGCAAACGAAATACCGTTAATCAATGAATTTTTCACATGTCAGCCGTATTCTACATGTGATTTTACACTGTTGGGCTTATATATGTGGATAAGCCATTTCAATTATGAATACGCCTTTGAAAACGGAACGCTGTTTATCAGAGAACATACTGAAACCGGCGAAAAATATCTGATCCCTCTCAGCAAGACACTGACTGCAATTGACAGTATACGATACCTGATCGACAACTGCGACACCTGCTCCGACCGGATCGTTCTGACTGCTGTCCCAGAAATTCTGATCAGCGATATAGAGAATAATTTTGCATCAGATGCGGTTTTAACGCGTGACTGGTCAGATTATATTTATTGCGCACAGGACATGCTGTCTTTAAAAGGCAAAAAATACAGCAAAAAGCGCAATCTGATCCATCAATTTCTCAATTCATACAAGTGTGATGTCAAACCAATACAAAAAGAAAACATCGGCGAAATATTAAATTTTGTTCAGGAGTTCAGCAATTCTGAAGAGCTGTCTGCCCTTGCCCGCTATGAAAACAACGAGACGATCGATGTGTTGAACAACTATGACAAATTCTCGGGTTTATACGGTTTTGTCTATTATGTAGACGGAAAGATCATAGGTTTTTCCGTCTGCGAATGTCACAACGATATTTGCTTCATTCAAATAGAAAAAGCGCTGAAAGATTATAAAGGTGCTTATCAGTTCATCTTCTGGAGAACCGTTAATGAAATCTTTAAAGAACAGCCGTTTCAGTACGTAAACAGAGAGGAAGATGTCGGAGATGTCGATTTAAGAAAAGCGAAAATGTCATATTATCCTTTAAAACTGTTGAATAAGTACGAGGTGACGATTAATATTGGAAATCATTAATTACGACAATTCATTATCAAACGAAATACGTCTGATCTCCGCCGAGTGCTTTTTGGGTTCCGCATTTTATTCATTCTATAAAGCTCAGGGTGCGGCGGGAAAACAAAAGTTGAGCGCTATGTTTGCAAACAGCATGTCTCTGTGCGCAAGAATCGGCACCGCAAAATGCGCAACGGTAAACGATGAGGTTGTCGGTTTTATTATGGGATTCGACTATCACACGATCAAAAAGCAGTACCCTGCCGAATTCAGGTATTTCTTTGTGGATGAAAATATTGATGAGCAAAATGCTTTGTTGAGCGAAGATTTTCTTCAACTTGACAATATTGCTTCAAAATATCCCGATTGCGCTTATCTGATGTGCGTCGCCGTCAAAATAAAATATCGCCGTAAAGGCATCGCCGGCGAATTGATCAGATCGTTTTTAAATACCTATCCGGGACATAGCATCATTACGGATGTGGTCAGTCCCGACATGGAAAACCTGTGCAAAAACTTAGGCTTCAACAAAATCAACAATGCCATGCCCGACTGTTCGGTTTATGCCATTGAAAAGCGTCCTTGATCAAAATCACTGCGTCAGCTTTTATCAAACCCGGATTTTTATATTAGTACGAGGAGGAAAACAATATTGAAATACGATGTATTTATTTCCCATTCTTCTGTAAACGCAAAACTGGCAGAATATATAGTTGAAGAACTGGAAAGCAAAGGATTGCATTGCTTTATCGCTCCCAGAAACATGACCGGCGGTGCGGATTACGCTTCCGAGTTGGTCGAAAATATCACGGAATGCCCTATCTTCCTGTTTTTGTTTACAAACGAATCAAACAAATCGGGAATGGTTATTCGTGAAATTAACGAAGCGGTAACTTTAAATAAATATATTATCACATTGAAAATCGATAATATCGAGCCCAACAACTCGTTAAGATTTTATCTTAGCGTAAATCACTGGTTGAGCGTCAGCAATCCGGTAAACATCAACGACATTGAAATAATCTTTAACACGATAATAAAAGCGTTGCCGATCCAGATCAACGAAGAGAAGAAAATCAACTATGAAGGATATCATGTCCTGAATTCAAGCGACCTGGTCAAGATCGGATACTCATACAAAAAAATCAACATCGCTTGTTTAAACATTGATTTCGATTACTTGAAAAAAGAGGAACTGTCGGAATTGATCGATGCGGAAATTGCAGAACAGGAATGGCTTGACAATTTTGAAATGTTTCCGGACTTGTCCGATTTTCTCGTTTACAACGACGAGATCGTCGGTTATTACACGTTCGCTTTTGTCAACGACTCAAACATAGAACAACTGCTCAATGGCGACATTTTAACTCCTTCGATGTTTGAATACTACGAATTCGGCGGTATTCAGAACGCATATGCAACTTTCTTCCCCATAAGAAAAGCTCACAGCACCGGTCAGAATTATAAGGCACTATTAGATGATTTTTTCAAAAAAATACATCTTGTTTCATCATCCAATGATGTAAAACTGAATCAGATTGCCATAATGTCTTATTCAAACAATACAAATAAGGCATTAAACGCTCTCGGTCTGAAATGTATCACAACAAACAGCGCAAAAGGTTCACTTTATATTATTAACCGTGACTCCTTGCAATCCACGCGCTTCAACACACTTTACCCTGACGTACAGGAGATCCTTATATGATTGAAAAAAAACTGATAACAAAAGACAACCTGGACTTTGCGTTGAAAATACAAAAAACCATATTCCCGGATTTTGACGCATCCAGCAACTATCTGAGCTCGATAAACGACAATAAAACGCTTAAATATTATTTGTTGTACCACAATAATATCTGCATAGGAATATCGGGTTTTTACAAATCAGACGAGGACAACAACAGCGGATGGTTGGGATGGTTCGGTATACTTCCAGAATACAGGAGAAAACATTTCGGGACGTCTGCTCTTCAATTGTATTTTGACGAATGTCTGGAAAACGGTTGCTCCCATGCCCGCCTGTATACTGACCTGTACGATAATTATGCTACCATTCAGTTTTATCTGAAAAACGGCATGATCGCAGAGATATATGATAATCCTGATGACAACACGCACGGTATAGGAGTGCTGGTCTTTTCAAAGTTGTTGGACAAGTCTGAACATTTTGAACTTTGGCAAAGCAAAAACTTACACCTGAACCAACAACTGGAAAAACAGAAAATAAATAAATAGACTGTATTAATTATCCACGCCAGCTTGAGACTTTGCCGTAAATCCGCTTTTAACGTCAGACACGTTTCGGTGCCCCGAAGCGGAAATATTCGCATTCTCTTTCCGGTTCATACGACGGGGAGTTTCGTCTTGCGACGAAAACCGCGGCATCTGAAGTTGTTGCGCCTGACAATATTTGTACTGCCGCGCCGAACCCGTTGTGCTTGGCACAACAGGGTTCTTGTCCCCCTTATCTCCACCACGCATAAAAAAACGAGCCTTTCGGCTCGCTTATGCGTGGTGGAGATAAGGGGAGTCGAACCCCTGACCTCTTGAATGCCATTCAAGCGCTCTACCAACTGAGCTATACCCCCGAGGTCAATTTGTTTCGTATTTTTATTATACATATTATGTAGATCAATATCAACAGTTTTTTGCAATATGAATGACAACTGAGGAAAAGGCTTTGATTTATCCAATCAAATTTAAATTCGCGAACGTAGTGAGCCAGTCGCAAAAAGTTGATAGTGCAGCGTGACTTTTTGCGAAAGCGGAAAAGCAAGCCGTAAATCAGACTTTTTAAAAAAAAGTCGCGGAAAAGGCTTAGCTTTTCCGCGTGTGGCGCATCCGAGCGGATTCGAACCGCTGACCTTCAGAGTCGGAGTCTGACGCTCTATCCAGCTGGGCTACGGGTGCCTGCAACGATATTATTATATCCTATCGGCGGCGCGTTTTCAAATAAAAGCGCGCATTTTGTAAAACGTATATTGACATAAAGTTTTTACGCCCGTAAAATAAAATTATGATGAATTTTTAAAATTCTGCCGAAAATCCGCTTTCTTTTACAGGTATATATTTACGAGAGGTCAATGAGAGACAAAGACGATAAAAAAATTGGCAAGCTGATCGTAAAAATCGCTTGCGGAAACGAGTCGGCGCTGGACGAACTCTTTTATTCAACTAAGGAGCAAATGTATTTTGTCGCCTATCGTTATCTATGCGACAAAAGCAAGATACCGGACGTTCTCAATGACTCATACTTCAAGATATACCGCTCAAGCGCAAGTTACAACCCGCATAAAAACGCAAGAACCTGGATGTACACGATCGTCAAGAACACTGCGTTAACCTACACGCACGCAGATATTTCGCGCGACGAAAGCGCTCTGACCGACATCAGCGCATGTTCTTCTGATTTCGTCGACAACTGCATAGAAGATCTGTCTTTAAAAGCCGCTCTTTTCTCCCTTGACGATGACAGCCGCACGGTGATCGTGATGAAATTCTGGGGCGGATATACGTTTTCGGAGATAGCGAAAGAAATGCGCCTGCCGCTGACCACCCTTTACGGCAGATACAAGACGGCGCTCAAAGCGGTGGAAAAGCACTTAAAGGAGGGGAACGTATGAAAGAAATCGAAAAGAAACTGAATTCTGCGGTACGCAACGCCGGAAACGTGCCTTCCCTTCTTCTGGACAGGATCAAAGAAAGAACCGCGCTCGAACCTCTGGAAGCCGACGAGGTGAAAACCGCAAAGGTGAAGCGCGGCGTGAAATATTCTTTCAACATCCTGCTCAGCGCATGCGCAACGTTCGTAGTATGCTTGTTCTGCTTTTACGCAATACTGATATTCTTTATGCCTGCCGGATATCAGGATCCCGACAATGACGCGTCCCACGGAGACACTCTCCCGACATACTCTGTTTACGATATGGAAATCCTGCCGTTTGAAGTGAGTTCCGTAAAATCTTTTGCAGAGAAAAACGGAATGTCACTGATGTATCTCGACCGGGAATGCGTATTCAGCAAAATGAATTATGAAGGCTTCACGTTGCTGTACCGCTCAGAATACGTTTACCGCGGAAATCCGGTGACTTTGACTGAATCGGTTCTGCCGTCAGCTATTAGAGAATACGAAACGGCTATTGCCGGCTGCGAAAGTCTGTTGACGCTGGAATACGTATACGACGGCGGCGACGTTATAACGTTCCACGTATACGCTAACGACGGCGGATATCTGACTAAAGCTTTCAAACGCGACGGCAACATCCTGTATATAATGAGCGAAGGCGACATCTCAGACTCAGAAGCCCTTTGCCGGGAATTGTTCGAAAACTCGAAAAATTACAAATGATTTTTCAGGAAACTCAAGTCGTTCTAAACAAAAAAGATACGGATCTCTCCGTATCTTTTTTTGACAAGTATTGAGTTTTCAGCCTTTTCATCCTTCAAACTGAGAGTTGTACAACGTTGCGTAGAAGCCGCCTCTTGCAAGAAGTTCTTCATGCTTGCCCTGCTCTATCACGTCGCCGTCGCGGAGCACGAGTATCTTGTCCGCGTCGCGTATCGTGGAAAGTCTGTGAGCAATGATAAAGCTGGTCCTTCCCTGCATCAGTCTGTCCATAGCCTGCTGAATGAGTATCTCGGTGCGGGTATCGACGGACGACGTCGCCTCGTCGAGAATTAGCACAGTGGGGTCTGCGAGTATCGCGCGGGCGATCGTGAGGAGCTGCTTCTGTCCTTGCGAAATGTTGTCCGCCTCTGTATTGATCTCAAAGTCGTATCCGCCCGGAAGCGTCTGGATAAAGTGATCTGCACAAGCTATCTTTGCCGCGCGTTTCACTTCTTCGTCGGTCGCGTCAAGTCTGCCGTAACGGATGTTTTCCATGATCGTACCGCTGAAAAGCCAGGTGTCCTGAAGCACCATTCCCACTTCGTTTCTCAGCCCTTCGCGTGTGAAAGAACGGATGTTTTTTCCGTCAAGATATATGTCTCCGCCGTTCAGTTCGTAAAACCTCATCAGAAGCTTGACTATCGTCGTCTTGCCGGCGCCGGTAGGTCCGACGATCGCTATGCGCTGACCTTTCTTTACGTCGCAGGAGAAATCTTTTATGATTATCTTGTCCTCGTTGTAACCGAAACGCACGTGATCAAAAGTGACGTTGCCTTCAACGTTTGCCGGCACAAGGTCACCGGTCTCCTCTTCTTCGGGCTGTTCAAGGAACGTGAATATCCTCTCAGCCGCGGCGACCGTTGACTGGAACGTATTTGCAATTCCCGCGATCTGATTGATCGGCTGATTGAACTGCCTGACATACTGGATATAAGACTGGATGTTACCCACCGTCATCCTGATCCCGGCAACGTTGCCGTTCAGCACGAATATACCGCCGAGCACGCATGCGAGCACGTAATTCAGGTTGCCGACAAATTTCATGACCGGCATCATCATACCCGAGAAGAACTGCGACGACCATGCCGACGTGTATAGTTTTGCGTTGTATTCGGAGAACTTCTCCGTGCTCTTCTCCTCGCCGTTGAAAAGGCTTATCACGTTGTGACCTGCGAACATCTCCTCAATGTGTCCGTTGACGTGACCGAGGTATTCCTGCTGCATCAGATAGTAGCGTTGGGAACGCTTAACTATCAGCATGACGATAAACATGGAAACCGGAACGATCAGCAGGGTTATCAGCGTGAGGATCCAGTTTATCGTGAACATCATGACCATTACGCCGATTATCGTGGTAATGCTGGTGACGATCTGCGACAAGCTCTGGTTCAGAGAGTTTGCGATCGCGTCGACGTCGTTGGTGATATAGCTCATCACTTCGCCGTTCGTGGTCGTATCGTAGAACTTGAGCGGCAGACTGTCGATCTTGTTGTTGATATCCCTGCGGAAACGGTATGATACTCTCTGAGCGACGCCGGCAAGCAAAAGTCCCTGAATATATGCAAGTATTGCCGAAACGCAGACGAGCGCCACAATCTTGGTCAATATCGAAACAATGACGTCCGTGTCTATCCGGGGTGCCGAAGACAGCGACGTATTCTCCACTCTTACGCGGTAAGCGTCCGCCAGACTGTCAAGCGCGGAAGTCGCGCCGAGCGCGCGGAACAGTTCTCCCACGGTTTCAGCCTCTTTAGCCTCGACGAGAGACGACAGCTTCATATCCATCATTGATTCGTCTATTTCGACACCGTCGGGCAACAAGCCGATGTCGGCTACGTCGCGGACGGTCAGGTCGGGATACTGCTCTATCATCTCGATCTGTTCGTCAGTAAATTCAGGTATTGAATCCTGCATTGTTGCAGCGTTTTTATAAAAAGTTTTGCACATGGTACCGGCGAGAAGTTCGTCCGTCGCGTCACCGAGGATATCGGGTACGAGAAGGGTCGCGACCACGCTGAATATCGCGAGCACAAACGCGGTGATTATTATCGCCAGATCTTTGCGCATATAGCGCACCGTCTTTTTAAGCGTGCCGAAAAAGTCTTTCGCTTTTTCTCCGGGAACGCCTGCTCCGCCCGGACCGTGACCGCCAATGGGTCCTCTTCTCTTCAAAGACATCTTTTTCTTTTCTTTCATATCAGATATCCTCCCGAGAATTTTTTTTGCCGGTACCGGCTGTTTCCTGTTTTTCGCCCGAAGAAATACCCAGTTCTTCTTCAGAAAGCTGAGACCTTGCGATGTCAGCGTAGACAGGGCAGTTTTTCATCAGTTCGTCGTGAGTGCCCTGCCCGACTATCCTGCCGTCCTCAAGCACAATGATCTTGTCTGCGTTCCTGATCGTGCCGACGCGTTGAGCAACCATTATCACGGTGGATCCGGCAAGTTTTTCTTTTATCGCCTGCCTTAGATTGGCGTCCGTCTTGAAGTCAAGCGCGCTGAAACTGTCGTCGAAAACGTAGATCGGCGCGTTCTTTGCAATGGCTCTCGCTATAGCTATGCGCTGTTTCTGTCCTCCGGACACGTTGTCGCCGCCCTGAGCGATCTCGCTGTCATAGCCGTCTTCTTTTCCTTCAATGAACTCTTTCGCCTGCGCGATCTCCCCGGCTGACACCATTCTTTCGTCAGACATGGAAGGATCGGAATATTTTATGTTGGATGCGATCGTACCTGAAAAGAGTATGTTCTTCTGAGGGACGAAACCTATCGCGGCGCGTAGTTTCTTCAGATCGAAATCTCTGATATCCACGCCTCCTATCGTGATCTTTCCTTCGGTTACGTCCGCAAGACGCGGCAGAAGGTTCACCACCGTCGATTTGCCGGAACCCGTGCTTCCTATGATCGCAAGCGTTTCCCCTTTCCTGACGGTAAAGCTTATGTCCTCGATCGCCTCTTTCTCTCCGCCGTAACTGTAACCGACGTTTTCAAAAACTATGTCGCCGTCAACGGGAGCGTCCACCGTGTTTTCTCTGTTCTGAACGCTGATCGGCGTTGAAAGCACTTCACTCACTCTGCCTGCCGAAACAGCCGCTCTCGGCAACAGCACGAACGCGAGCGAAAGCATCATAAACGACATGATTATCTGCATCGCATACTGTATGAACGCCATCATGTTGGCGACCTGAGTGATGTCCTCAGCCGTATAAGCCGCGATCCACACAACCGCGACGGATACGCCGAACATCACGAGCGAAATATACGGAGAAAGCAACGCCATCACCCTGTATGCAAAAAGTCCTGTTTTCGTCAGATCCTTGTTGGCTTTGTCAAAGCGCTCTTCCTCGTAATTCTGAGTGTTGAACGCGCGTATGACCATGAGTCCGTTAAGTTCGTCGTTCGCCACCTGGTTCACTCGGTCGATCTGCTTCTGCAAGATCTTGAACTTGGGCAGAACGGTCAGTATCAGCACCGCGACGAGAACGAGAAGGGTTGCAACGGCTACGCCGATGACTATGATCATTGAATTCATACCTTCGCTCATCCTGATCGCTTTGATCACACCGCCCACGCCCATTATCGGCGCGTACATGACCATTCTGAGGAACATGACCGTGAACGTCTGCACCTGCGTCACGTCGTTCGTCGCTCTGGTGATCAACGACGAAATTGAAAACTTGTCAAATTCCGCGTTTGCGAAGTTGCTCACCTTGACGAACAGATCTCCTCTGATGTCGCGTGAGACCGCCGCCGCGGCTCTGGATGCAAAAAAGCTCACGCATATCGCGGAAACGCTGCCCGCAAGCGCGACTCCGAGCATGATCAGTCCGTATTTGTAAACTGTCTGCATGTCTCCGAGCGCGATGCCGTCAGCAACTATCTGCGACATATACGTGGGCAACTGCAATTCGCAAAGCGCTTCACATGTCAGAAACGCGAGCGACAACAGTATGACCCACCAATATTTTGCATAATATTTGAAAATTGTCTTTGTCACAACGACTCTCCCGTACGTCAGCGGTATTTTCAACCGATAACCGTAAATTTACTGCCATTAATCATTGTACTACACGTATGCGTATTTGTAAACAGCGAAAAGTTCGCCGTATGCCAAATTTTGGTAAAAAATCAATTAAAATAGTATTAAAATATCATAAATAATATGTTTTAAAACACTGCTGATCTTCAGATATAACAGCCTTTGAAATCTTGTTTTACTACTTGCCGGACGCGCGGCAAATGTTCTTTTTGAAACCCGGTCCCGTTTCCCCAATAAAACAGACTGACGATCGTACCCGGTCTTCACGGTCTGAGCGCATATATAATATTATATTTATTATATCCATATATATCTGCGGATATCTCGCGCTTCAGAATCACGTTTTTCATTTGAAAAAAGCGCAAAAAAACCGCTCCGTTTCCGGAGCGGTGAATCTTGCGATAAACTTGTTATCTCTTGCTGAACTGAGGAGCCTTTCTTGCTTTCTTCAAGCCGTACTTCTTTCTCTCCTTGCTTCTGGAATCTCTGGTCAGGAAACCTGCCTTTTTGAGATCAGCCTTGTAAGCTTCGTCAGCAAGAACAAGCGCTCTTGCGATGCCGTGTCTGATCGCGCCTGCCTGTCCGGTGAAACCGCCGCCGCAAACGTTGACGCAGACGTCGAACTTGCCGGTAGCTTCAACCAGCTCAAGCGGCTGACGCACGATGAGTTTGAGCGTGTCGAGACCGAAATAGTTGTCGATATCTCTCTTGTTGATGGTGATGGTACCGTTGCCGCCGGGGATAAGTCTGACTCTTGCGATAGCCTTCTTTCTTCTGCCCGTACCCCAGTACTGAACCTTCTTCTTCGTCTTCTTAGTAGCCATATCTCTTTACGCTCCTTATTAGAATTTCAATTCTTCGGGCTTCTGCGCCTCGTGATTGTGCTCAGCACCCGCATAAACTCTGAGATGTTTGAGCATCTTTCTGCCGAGCGAGTTCTTGGGAAGCATACCCTTGACAGCGAGCATGACCGCCGCTTCAGGCTTGGTTTCCATAAGTTTCTTGTACTGGATCTGTTTCAGACCTCCGACGTAACCGGTATGATAGGTGTGGAATTTCTTTTCCAGCTTCTTGCCGGTAAGAACGACCTTCGCACAGTTGATAACGATGACGTTATCGCCGGTGTCGACGTTGGGGGTATAAGTCGGCTTGTTCTTGCCTCTGAGAACGGAAGCAACGTTGGAAGCGAGTCTACCGAGCACCATATCGGTGGCGTCGACAACGTACCACTTCTTCTCAATCTCTTCAGGCTTAGCCATATATGTCTTCATGGTGAGACCTCCGTGTATTATTCTTTGACTTGCCCGATACTGCGTAAAAGAGGGGCTATTCTTTTGCGCTTTTCCGTGCGTGCGTATTTATATTATCAATATTGCCCACGCTTGTCAACGTTTTTTCAGCGCATTTTTTTATTTTTTTACAAAATTTCCCCTGCGCTCAGCGCCTGAAAGAAGTCAGATATTGTCGTATCCTTCGTAATAAACCCTTTCAAGATAAAGTCCGCACCCCTCTAGCGTTTTGCCTGCGTCGCTTCTCTTTTTGCTGGCAATTATCGCCGGGATCTGCTCCAGAGTGAACCTTCCTCTCCCGAGATCTATAAGCGTGCCTGTGATCGCCCTGACCATATTGTGCAGAAATCCGTTGCCGGTAAAAAAGAAATCAAGCTGCCTGCCCTCTTCCGACACTTCTATGTGAAGGTCGTATATCGTCCTGACCGTGGTCTTTACCTGCGCACCGGAAAGCATAAAGCTTCTGAAATCGTGTTCCCCGACAAAATACCCGCACGCCTTCTGCATCAGCGGCACGTCGAGATCGTAAAAACAGACGTGGTTGTACTTTTGCTTGAGCGGACTGTGTATCTTGGAAAGATATACGCGGTATACGTACGTCTTTTTCTTCGCTCCGAAACGCGCGTGAAAACGTTCGTCCACTTTTACGCACTTCTTAATCGCAATGTCCGTGGGCAGCAACGGGTTCATTCTCCAGCCGAAATCGGAACAGTCTATCTCGACGTTGCTGTCAAAATGCACGACCTGTCCTCTCGCGTGAACGCCTGCGTCCGTCCTGCCGCTCGCAATGACCGTGACCGGGTGCTGAAGCTTCACCGAAAGGGCTTCTTCGAGAGACTGCTGAACCGAACTCAGCCCTTCCTGGCGCTGAAAACCGTGATAATTGCTCCCGTCGTATTCGATCACCAAAGCGTATCTGTTCATGAGAAAAGCCCCTTGAAAAATTCTAAGATATAAGAATCGGCTCCGCCCAAAAGATATTTGTCCAGGAATATCAGAGTCGCGAACGCCGCAACGAACAGAAACGCAACAGCGTCTTTCCACGAAAGTTTCAACAGTTTCATCTTGGTGCGGTGCTCGGTCGCGTTGTAACATCTGGCGTCAAGCGCGTCCGCGAGTTCGTCCGCCCTTCTTATCGCACTGACGAAAAGCGGTATCAGCACAGGAAGCATCGCCTTGACCTTTTTGATCAGTCCGCCGGTGTCTATCTCTGCTCCTCTCGCCTTCTGAGCCATCATTATTTTATCCGTTTCGTCCATAAGACCGGGGATAAAGCGGAGAGCAATGCTCATGATCAGCGCTATATCATGAACGGGCACTTTTATAAGCTTTAAAGGAGACAGCAGACTCTCTATCGCGTCGGTCAGTTCCATAGGCGTGGTCGTGAACGAAAGCAGCGAAGTTCCCATCACGAGAAGGGATATCCTGAGCGCCATTTTTATCGCGAAATCAATGCCTCCCAGCGTTATCTTTATTCTCCACCACTCGAACAGCACCTTGCCGCTGTCGTAGAAGAATATGTTTATTATCGCGGTGAAAATCATTATGAATATTATGGCTTTCACGCTTTTTACCACGTTTTTGAACGAGATCCTGCTGATCAGACAGACAGAAACGAGAAAGAGTGCGACAAGCGCGTATCCGGCGTAAGAGGAGACGAAAAATATCGTCACCATGAATATTATCGAAAAGATCACCTTTGCGCGCGGATCAAGCCTGTGGACTACCGAACCGGTGGGATAGTACTGCCCGAAGGAGACGTCTCTCATGCGTTGCCCTCCCCGTTTCCGCCGCATGCGGGCGTTTCGTCGTCAGCAAAAGCAAACGCGCTGAAATTGACGTTTTCGTCCGCCGGTTTGTCCATATGTTTTTTATTGTACGCCGCGATTATCGAATGAAGGAGGTCGTCCAGAGAAACGACGTCGCCGTCAAGCTGAACGCCCTTTTCCCTGAGCTTTCCCGCGATTCTGACCGCCTTGGGGATCTCAAGCCCGACGGCATGCAGTTCGTCGGCATGACGGAACAGTTCGTTCATCGGAAGGTCGAACATCACTTTGCCGTCGTTGAACACGACTATCCTGTTTGCGAAGCGGGTGATCTCGTCCACGTCGTGCGAAATCACTATGACCGTGGGCGAACATTCTTTTTTCAGGCGAGTTATAAGCGACAGGATCTGTTCTTTTCCGTATGGATCGAGTCCTGCGGTCGGCTCGTCGAGTATGAGCACTCTGGGTTGCATCGCTATTATGCCTGCGATCGCCACCCTTCTTTTCTGTCCGCCCGAAAGTTCGAACGGAGCGCGGTCCTTGACGTCCTCGTAATCCAGACCGACCAGTTCTATCGCACGTTTGACGCGTCTTTTCACCTCATCGGCATCGAGACCCATATTCCTGGGGCCGAACGCGACGTCTTTTTCCACGGTATCTTCGAAAAGCTGATATTCGGGGTATTGAAAAACCATACCCACCGTTCCGCGCAGACGGCGCAGATCGCTCTTGTTCTTCTTGTCCGGGACAAGCTTTATGCCCAGCACGTCGATCTCACCGCTCTGCAACTTGAACAGACCGTTCAGGTGCATGATAAAGGTGGATTTACCGCTGCCGGTATGCCCTATTATGCCGAGGAAATCTCCTTCGTTGATCGTAAGGTTGACGCCTTTCAGCGCATGCCTTTCGAACGGAGTCCTGGCGCTGTATGTGAAATTCAGGTCTTTTACAGTAATCTGCATAAGCTTTCCACCAGCGCCTCCTCGTCTGTAATTCTCGGATCCACGTCCATACCCGCCTTGGCAAGCGTAACCGCAAGCTGAGTCACGTAAGGCACGCCCAGTTTGATCTTAGTCAGAAGTTTGTACTCTTTGAAGACGTCTGCGGGTTTGCCGTCAAGCACGATCTTGCCGTCGTTCATGACTATCAGCCTGTCCGCCTCGAGCGCCTCGTCCATATAGTGAGTGATGTGGATCACGGTCATTTTTTCTTCACGGTTGAGCTGTTTGATCACCGCCATGACCTCGTCCCTTCCTTTTGGATCGAGCATAGCGGTCGATTCGTCCAGCACCATGACGCGCGGTCTGATCGCAAGCACTCCGGCAATTGCCAGTCTCTGCTTCTGACCTCCGCTCATCTTGAACGGAGTGGCATGGCGGAATTCGCTCATTCCGACCTTTTCAAGCGCCCAGTCCACTCTCTTTATTATTTCTTCGCGCGGAACGCCGAGGTTTTCCGGACCGAAAGCGATGTCGTCCTCAACGTTTGTCGCAATCATCTGGTTGTCGGGGTTCTGGAAAACCATTCCCACGCTCGAACGTACGTCGAAGATCTTCTTTTCGTCAGAAGTGTCCACTCCGTAAACCAGCACTCTGCCCGCTGTCGGAGTCAAAAGACCGTTGAGAAGCTTCGCCAGCGTCGATTTGCCGCTGCCGTTGTGCCCGACGAGCGCGACGAACGCGCCCTCCGCGATCTCGAGAGAGACGTCGTTTACCGCAGTCTGCTCCTCTCCTTCGCTCATCGGATAAGAAAAAGATACGTTTTCCAGCTTTATTGCAATTTCGGACATCATGACCTCACAATTGAAAAAAGTATACCACAACGCGCGCAAAAGCGCAAATATTTGCGCGTAATTGTTCGCTCTGCAATGCAGGCGCCGTCAGCGACGAATCAACCGTTGCCACGGATGCCTTTCCTCGTCAAGACGTTTATCTCAGATTCATGGAAAAATCTTACTGCCGACAATCCGGAAAACATTGTTCAACCGCTTTTTGAAAAGCCGAAAATTTTAAGACGGCGGTCAAGTTATTGATTTAAATTCATTGACTTGGAAAAATCAATCCTTTATAATTACAGATGTGTGTGAAAATTAAATAAATATTATATACACAAACTTAATCAAAAACTATATTTTGTTAATCGGAGGTTTACAATGGGCAAAAAAATGACTATTGACGGCAACACCGCGGCAGCGCATATCGCCTATGCGTTCAGCGAAGTTGCGGCAATCTATCCTATCACGCCGTCCTCGCCTATGGCGGAAAACGCCGACGAGTGGGCGAATGCCGACCGCAAAAATCTGTTCGGTCAGACTCTTAGACTGGCTGAGATGGAATCTGAAGCAGGCGCAGCGGGCGCGGTTCACGGTTCTCTGAGCGCAGGCGCTCTGACCACCACCTTCACCGCAAGCCAGGGTCTTCTTCTGATGATCCCCAACATGTACAAAATTGCCGGCGAACTTACTCCCTGCGTGTTCCACGTCAGCGCTCGTGCGCTCGCTTATCACGCTCTGAACATCTTCGGCGACCACAGCGACGTTATGGCTTGCCGTCAGACCGGATTCGCGATGCTCTGCTCCAACTCCGTTCAGGAAGTTATGGACCTCGCTCTCGTCGCTCACCTCGCAACGCTGAAATCCAGAGTGCCGTTCCTGCACTTCTTCGACGGTTTCAGAACTTCTCACGAGGTCTCCAAAATCGAGATGATCGATTACGACGAATTCAAGCCGCTCGTATTCGACAAATATATGCCCTATATCAAAGATTTCAAGGCGCGCGCCCTCAACCCCGAGCATCCGACTCAGAAGGGCACGGCTCAGAACCCCGACATATACTTCCAGGGAAGAGAAGCTTCCAACAAGTACTACAACGCAGTGCCCGGCATCGTCGAAGAAGCAATGGAAGAAGTCAAGAAGATCACCGGCAGAGAGTATCACCTCTACGACTACTACGGCGCTGAGGACGCTACCGACATCATCGTGCTGATGGGCAGCGGCGCAGAAACCGTTGAAGAAACCGTGGATTACCTCAACGCAAAGGGCGCAAAGACCGGTCTTCTCAAAGTCAGACTTTACCGTCCGTTCGCCATCGACAAGTTCGTCGACGCAATCCCCGCTTCGGTCAAGAACATCACCGTTCTCGACAGAGTCAAGGAAAGCGGCAGCGCGGGCGAACCTCTCTACCTCGACGTCGTTGCGGCGCTTGCGGAAAAGAACCGCAAGGCTAACGTCGTCTGCGGCAGATACGGCCTCGGCTCCAAAGAATTCAACCCCTCGATGGTCAACGCAATCTTCGAGAATATGAAGTCCGAGTCTCCCAAGACTCACTTCACCGTCGGTATCGTCGACGACGTGACCGGCACTTCTCTCGAAGTCAAGGAAAAGATCGACGCGGCTCCCGCCGGCGCGATCAGCTGCAAGTTCTACGGTCTCGGCTCCGACGGTACCGTGGGCAGCAACAAGAACTCGATCAAGATCATCGGCGACCACACCGAAAAGTACGCTCAGGCATACTTCGCTTACGACTCCAAGAAGTCCGGCGGTATCACCGTTTCTCACCTGCGCTTCGGCGACAAACCGATCAAGAGCGCATACCTGATCGACCAGGCTGACTTCGTAGCGTGCCACAACCCCGCTTACGTCGTCAAGTACGACATGGTATCAGACCTCAAGGACGGCGGCACCTTCCTGCTCAACAGCCCGTGGACCGCTGAAGAAATGGACGAAAAACTGCCCGCTTCCATGAAGCGCGCTATCGCAAAGAAGCATATCAGATTCTACAACGTGGACGCGATCAAGGTCGTCAAGGCGATAGGCCTCGGCAACCGTATCTCCACCGCTATGCAGTCCTGCTTCTTCAAGCTGGCAGGCGTCATTCCTTACGACGAAGCGGTCGGCTATATGAAGCAGTTCGTCGTCAAGTCCTTCTCCAGAAAGGGACAGGCTGTCGTCGATCAGAACTTTGCGGCGATCGACAACGCGGTCAGCAACATCGTCGAGATCAAGTACGACGAAAACGCTTGGGCTAACGCAACCACCGGCGCTGTCGCAAAAGCTACCACGGACGACAAATACTTCCTTGAATTCATCAACCCGATCCTCGCACAGGAAGGCGACAAACTCCCCGTCTCTGCGATCGAAGCGGACGGCACCGTTCCCACCGCCACCACCAAGTACGAGAAACGCGGCATCGCGGTCACCGTTCCGTCCTGGGACAGCAGCAAGTGCATCCAGTGTAACCAGTGCGCGTTCGTCTGCCCCCATGCGGCTATCAGACCCACCGTTCAGAAACCCGAAGTCCTCGCTGACGCTCCCGCTACTTTCGGCGTAGTCGACAGCAAGGCGGCAAAGGGCTACAAGTACCGCATGCAGGTCAGCGCGCTCGACTGTACCGGTTGCGGAAGCTGCGCCAACATCTGCCCCGCAAAGGAAAAGGCTCTGACCATGATCCCGCTTGACAAAGCGCTCGAAAACGGCGAAGCCGAGAACTGGGAATATGCGGACAAACTGCCCGAGACCGACGCTCCCGTCAAGAGAGACACCGTGCTCGGCAGCCAGCTCAACAGACCTCTGTTCGAGTTCTCCGGCGCATGCGCAGGCTGCGGCGAGACCCCGTACCTCAAGGTCATCACCCAGATGTTCGGCGACAGAATGATCATCGCCAACGCTACCGGTTGCTCGTCAATTTACGGCGGCTCCGCTCCGACCTGCCCGTACGCTAAGAACAGCAAGGGTCACGGTCCTGCGTGGGCAAACAGCCTGTTCGAGGACAACGCGGAATTCGGTTACGGCATCAACCTCGCTTACACCGCTCGTCGCGAAGCGCTCAAGACCAAGGTCGAAGCTCTCGCAGAGGCTTGGAAAGATTACGCTGACGGCAAAGCGGCTTGCGAAGCATGGCTTGCCGGCATGAACGACGCCGACGCGAGCAAGGCGGCAAGCGAAAAACTGCTCGCTGCTATCGAGTCCTGCAAGGATTGCGGCTGCGAATGCGACAAGCTCTGCAAAGAGATCTACGACGAAAAAGACTGCCTCGTCAAGAAGTCCGTCTGGATGTTCGGCGGCGACGGCTGGGCTTACGATATCGGCTACGGCGGTCTCGACCACGTGCTCGCTATGGGTCAGGACGTCAACGTCATCGTCCTCGACACCGAAGTTTACTCCAACACCGGCGGTCAGGCTTCCAAGTCCTCCCCGACAGGCGCGGTCGCTAAGTTCGCGGCAGGCGGCAAGATCACCAAGAAGAAGGACCTCGGCAAGATGGCTATGAACTACGGTTACGTCTACGTCGCTCAGATCTCGATGGGCGCAAACATGAACCAGTGCCTCAAGGCTATCAAGGAAGCGGAAGCTTATCCGGGTCCGTCCCTCATCATCGCGTACGCTCCGTGCATCAACCACGGTATCAATATGTCCAACAGCCAGATCGAAATGAAGAAAGCGGTCGACGCAGGCTATTGGCAGCTGTACCGTTACAACCCGGCGCTCGCAGAGGAAGGCAAGAATCCGTTCACTCTCGACAGCAAAGAACCCACCGGCGATTACCAGGCGTTCCTGCTCGGCGAGAACAGATACGCTCAGCTCTCCAAGTCCAAACCCGAAGTCGCTAAGAAGCTGTTCGAACTCAACGAGAAACAGGCGAAAGAGAGATACGAAGGGTATAAGAAGCTGTCGGAGTGACCGCTTCGCTCAGCAAGGGGCACCAAAATCCCAACGCTTAATCAAAGGGCTGTTCGCAAGGACAGCCCTTTTCATATACGCTAGGATTTGTGTTTCCCCTTGCTTTATCCCCTCCTTGCTTCGACCTCACCCTGCGGCTTTAGGTCTAATAAAGTACTTTTCACAAAAAGCGTGGTTTTTGTGAAAAGAAAAAATAGTTTCCCCTTATGCTATCCCCTCCGACAAAAAGTCTCGCCCTGACTCAACTTTTTGCAGCGCACTTTCGGCAAAAGCGTGGTTTTTCCCGAAAGGGAATTAATAATGTTATCATTGAGAATTGAGGGCATTTCTCCCAGTTTATTGGGAAAATTGATTTCTACTGATCTGAAATATTTTTGCTTCTCCCAGTTTATTGGGAAAATTATATTACTGTTTTGCGTTGTTTTTTCTTTTTCCCAGTTTATTGGGAAAAGCGCTCAACCTATTTCCTTTTCTCCCAGTATATTGGAAAAAACAGGTTTTACCAATATTTTTGGTAAAATTATTATAAAGAACAGGAAACAAAGCTGTGATGCTTATTTTTTTTAATACTCCTCATCCCCACTGCCTTTTCGCAAGGGACACCAAAATTCTGACTTTAAATCAAAGTAATAAATTGCTTTTCATATACCCTTGAATTTTGTTTTTCCTTACGTTACCCTTCCGCACAAAAAGTCACGCCCCGACTCAACTTTTTGCAGCGTACTTTCGGCAAAAAGCGTAATGCCGCTTCGCTTAGCATGGGGCACCAAAAATTTATCTGCTAAATCAAAGGACTGCCGCAAGGCGGTCCTTTTCATATACGCAGAATTTTAGGTTCCCCCTACTATACCACCTCAGACAAAAAAGTCTCGCTTTGACTCAACTTTTTGCAAGGGACTTTCGGCAAAAAGCGTGGTTTTTGCCGAAAGGGATTAATAATGTTATCATTGAGAATTGAGGGCATTTCTCCCAGTTTATTGGGAAAGACAAGTTTATTGATTTAAATAATTCATTTTTTCCCAGTATATTGGGAAAGCTAGTTTTGTTGATTTGAATTATTTACGTTTCTCCCAGTATAATGGGAAAATCAGGTTTACTGATTTGAATCTTTCACGTTTTCCCAGTTTATTGGGAAATGCTGATTCTACTGTTTTAAGTTGTTTCTGTTTCTCCCAGTTTATTGGGAAAATCAATTAGTTTATTTCAGTTTCTCCCAGTTTATTGGGAAAATAAAATTACCAATATTTTTGGTAAAAATTACTCCTGATGTTAATTACACATTACAGGCTTTTCTTTTCTTAGAATTTTTTATTTCGTTATCAAAAAAGCTGTATTATGTCAGCCGTGAACGGTAAACGTCACGATCAGATGTCCTGACTGTTTTATTTTTATTGTTGACTGATTTCCGTTTATTTTCTATAATTATATTAAGCACTTAAGGCGAGGCGATCTTATGAAAATTTTGATAATAGAAGGCAAAGACGTCACAGCGGAAGATATCGCTCAGGCGGCGTATCTGGACACTCTCGTTTACGACAAACTTTTCTGTGCGCCGGTGGACATATGCCTGAAATGGAACAGCGTAAACAATCGCATATACACTATGGCGAAAGACGAAGAAACGGGAAAGATTGTCGCTTACGTCAATTTGTCGCCTGTCACCGATTACTATTACGAACAGATCAAAAGCGGAACTTTTCTGGACGTATATCTGCCTGCCGAAGCCATTGTTTCGTACGACATGCCCAGTTGTATGTATAATCTGTACTTTTCTTCCATCGTGATCCACCCGGATTATCAGAACACCGGAATTTTCCTGCCGCTGTACAACGCGATAGTCAACAAGTTTATCTCACTTGGAAAATCGGGAGTTTTTATCCACCGTATGATCGCCGACGCGGTGAGCGAACGCGGCAGGCAGTTCTGCCGTCTTTTCGGTATGCATAACGTGAAAAATTCGGAACACAATTCGACGATATACGAAGTTTCACTTCTTCCGCCGAGGTTTAAAGTTTCGTCCCGCCCGACGAAAGAACTTTACGATTTTTACAACGAAGTTTACAATGAAAACAAGGACTTTATGCCCGAAACGGTTGACGAATCGCAAGAAGATCAGCCGGAAAAAGACGCCGGATTTGACGTCTTTATATCATATAAGCATAAAGACGACAACAACGAAAACACTCCCGATCTTGCGATGGCAAAAGGTCTTTACAATGCGCTGAGAGCAAGAAACGTACCTGTGTTTTTCAGCGAACTGACTTTAAAGGAACTTGGAACCGCGCGCTACAAGCAGATGATTGACTCCGCTCTCGACAAGGCAAAAATTCTTGTCGTCGTTTGCACGAAGATAGAATACGTCGAAAAGGGCTGGGTAAATTACGAATGGGACAGTTTTTCCAACGATATCCTGAGCGACATCAAACCAAACGGTAAAATCTTCACTTATGTTGACGGCGTAAGCGCTCACGATCTACCCCGCACTCTGAGACAGCAACAGGTTTTCGTTAAAAACGAAAACTCTCTTTGCAGTATCTGCGATTTTATAATCAACGCGCTCAAAGTCAGATGAGATATTCTCTGAGTCTGAGCCACTCCTCTTCTTTCCAATTCCCTGCGTTGGCGGGAGATGTGGACGGAAGGCATTTGAAGTCTATCCCGGGATAGGCTTTTTTTGCGACCGCGTACGACTTTTTGCCGTTGCAGAACACCGCTTTGATATGCGTTGCCGCGAGGACTGCGAGAATGTCGCTCGGCACGGCGTTTTTAATGTCGCTGTCAAGCGAGCCTTCTCTGTCGCAGGAATATATGCTGTCCATAAGCGCGATGCCGTTTTCGAGAAGAAAAGCGCGCTTGCCGTCTATACTCTCGGGCACCGGCTTTCCCGTTATCTTTGCCATTGTAGACCAGAAGCGGTTCCTGGGATGCATATAGTAAAATCCTTGTTTCAGGGATTCGACCGAAGCCATGCTCCCCAAAATAAGGATCTTGCTGTTTTTATCGTATATCGGCTTGAAGCTGTATATCATTTTATGAAAATATGCGTGCTGGGAGCGGCGCCCGACAAAATGTCGTTTATCGCGTATTTCGGGCTGGCGATATAGATCTCGGTGCCGTTCTCGAGCGGCGCTTTGATATATTCGAGCTTAGCATACGCGCCGTTTGCGCCCTCTCTACTGCTGCCGACGCACACTTTCTGATACTCGCATACCGCGTCTATCGCCTCGTAGCTGTCCTTGCCGCATATCTCGGGTATAAGCGTGGACGGGTCGCCCGGCACGCTGTAAATGCCGTCAGTCGACGTGAAGATGAGCAGAGTCTTGCACTTGACGAGGCACGCTATCTGCGACGCGGTCTCATCGTTATCCGCGCAATGCACGACGTGCTTTTTGCTCTTCATCAGGTTCTGAAGTTCGGTCTTTACTATTTCCTCGCTCGAAAGGGGGTCGTTGTAGTTGATTATCGGGATGACTCCCTGCGCGGGGCAACGCAGCAAAAGGTTCTTCAGATACTCGCGCTTAGCGTCGTCGTTGAAATGCTGGTGCTCTACGAGGATCTGTCTGAGCCCGTATTTGGGATCCGTGAACTGGCGGTAATTGGACATAAGTATCGCCTGTCCCTGCGCCGCATAGTCCGTCTTTACGTCCTCATACGCGCCGATGAGTTCTCTTCCCGTGCGCCTTATATAATCCAGTCTTCCTATTTCCGTCGCGCCGCTGGTCACCCATATATAGCCCGGGCGAAGCTGGCGGCTTATCTTAGCGATAACGTTGTAATCGATGTCTCCCCACTTTTTGTTGACGAGAGCCATCGAGCCGACTTTTCCGACAAGTTCTATATCGAAAGTCATTTTACTATCTCCTTTAGCCATTGTTTGGTACGGTTGCATACCAGGTCGTATCTGTTCACTTTTTCGAGAACGAGGTCAGCGCTGTTTCTTATCAGCTTCCACGTTTCGGTGAGTTGTTTTTTCGTCTGTCCGAGAGCCTTAGCGTAACTGTCCTCATGCAGCCTGTCCGCGGCGCGGGTCAGCGCGCAATCTATCAGGACGATATAACTGTCGGTCGCGAGCGCGCACAGCGTAGCGTCCGTGACGAGATTCGCGCTTAAAGCTATCACGGAATTTTCGCAATCGGCAAGCGAATTCACGGTATCGTCGGCTTTGGATTTCGCGAACTGCTTGCTGGTAAGCTTTACAAGCGTATCGGGTTTTCTCCCCGCGCAGAAATAGTCGAATATCCCGACAGAATCCGCGAAGGTCATTTCAAGCTCTTTCGCAAGCCTTTCCGCCGCCCTGCGACAAAGTTTATAATCCGCTGCAACCAGCGTTATGTTATTCTTGTACGACATACACGCCGCGCTTTATGCAGATCGCGTAAAGCGTCTCCCCGTCCGTGATGACCGCCACCGCCTGCACTTCGCCGTAATTCTTGTCAGCGGCTTCGGAAGCGGTTATGTTGATACCGCCGTTCTCGCCTATAGTGACGGTGATATCTCCGTCGCTTCCCGTTATGTATACCTGCCTGAAGCCGTTGTAGTCCGCGTCGGGTACCGCGTCGACGTAACTGTCAAGCCGTGCGAGTAGGTCGGGGTGGGGATGAGTATGCTTCTCTTGTGGTTTCTCTCTCGTACCGCTGGTCGAGATTATCGCGAATTCAGCGTCTATCTTGTCGAGAAAAGCCTGCGTGGTTGAGCTTTTCGAACCGTGATGCCCTACCTTAAGGATATCGGTATCTATATTGTCGAGATAGCCTTTCGAGAGCACGTATTCTTCTGTCATCTCGTTGGCGTCGCCTGTCAGCACAATAGTCCTTTCCGCATATTCGAGAAGGCATATCGGAGAAACGGCGTTCTTCTTTTCCGCATTATTGAATTTTTCAGGAAAATCATTTTCGTCGAATGAATAACATTTCATCTCCCAGTTTTCGCCGCTTATGGTATATGCACCTATATTGTTGTTGTATGTGGAGTCGACCGTCTTACCGCTTTCGTCTGTATATGTTTCATTTTTTGCAGCTTGTAAAACCTTTTCCCAAGCATCGCTGTCGTGAGCTCTGTCAATAGGCATATAAAAAGACTTTATCTCATAATTATCGATAAGCTTTTTTGCCTCTCGGACATGGTCGTAATCGCCGTGTGTGATAAACAGATAATCTATCTGAGTCACATTCCTTTGCTGCAAGAACTCGTTGGCGTGTTCCCACGGAGATGTGGAAACTTTTTCGCTACCTATATCCATGACCATATTTTTGCCGTCGGGGAAAGCAATATATATGCAGTCGCCCTGTCCTATATCGAGAACTGTCATCTGCAAAGTGTCGCCCGTAACGTAAGGATTGTCTTCCTGCCCCGTACCCGTGCCTATACCGCCCGTCTGTTCGGAAGGATCGTCTTTTTGCATCAAAGAAGCGATTATACCGTTGAGGACGTCGGGTTTGAAATACCACAGCGCGACGAGCGCCGCAACTATTATCAACACGACTACGACAAGAAATATGATATTACCTTTGCTGAGTTTTTTCTTGCGTTTTGCCGTTTTTTCTCTTGCCATGTCAGTCCTCCTCGGCAAAATATTCTATGACTTTCTTCTTCTTTTCAGGCTTGTTATCGCCGTGTCTGGTGAAGAACATAGTGAAGAACGCAACCGCTATACAGCAAACGCCGTACACGAAGATCATGCTCTCTCCGCCTTCCGGAACTGCGTCCAGGATAAGACCGGCAAAGAACGGCGTGATCGCCTGTGCGGTCATAGAAGCGACGTAATAATAGCCCGTATACTGACCGACGTTGCTGCCCTTGGCAAGTTCAACCACCATCGGCAGAGTGTTGACGTTGATTATGACCAGTCCGAAGCCGGCGATCAGGAAGCACGCGGTAAACGCAACTTTGAGAAGCACCGCGTTGCTGTTGAAACTGCCGTCGTTCAGGAATATGCACGGAATAAATGCGGCGACAGCAATGACCACGCCGATGAGTATCGTCTTTTTTCTGCCCAGCTTGCCTGCCATAAGCGCAACGGGAAGCAGCGCGATCGCGCCGCCCGCGCCGTTGAGAATGTTGATTATGCCGACAAAGCTGTCTTCCATTTTCAGCACGTTGGTCGCATAGGTCGAAAGGTGGGTTTTTATTGCGTTCCAGCCCATGAACCACATGAACACCGTGCCGAGAATGAGCACGAAAGAAATGATCTTGTCTTTGGGAAGTCTCGTATACGTCGCGACCTCTTCTTCGTCGACGACGTTCCATTTCTTTTCCTCTTCAAGTCTTTCGGCGACGAATTTGTTTTCTCTGACCGTACAGAGGAAAGCTATCAGCATGACTATCATCACGCCCGCCAAGGTAAAGAACAGCGCGAGGTGCGACTGGTATCTCTGCTTTGCGAGAAGTGTATAGAGGATTATCGAAGCAAGACCTCCGGCGCCGCCCATAAACGTTATTATCGCGTTTGCCTGGGATCTGAGCGGCTTGGGCGTTACGTCCGGCATAAGCGCTATCGCGGGAGATCTGAATGAAGACATTGAAACCAGCAGACCGAGAAGCGCAATGATAAAGCAGATGAATATCGCCGGCTGAGTCTTGGTCACGCTTGCCGCCATTGACTCCTGAGCGGAATAAAATGTCGTGAGGAATTTGTTGAACGAAACAAGGCTGTCGCCACTGAGCACGTCGCTTGCCTTGTCTATGCCGCCCGCCGCGCTGACCTGTTGCCACAGCTGCTGGATCTCTCCCGTCCATGCGTCAGCGTTCAGGAAGCCCTTGTCAACGAGAACCTGCGGATCCGTTATGCTGGCAGCCATGACATTTTCAAACTGTACGTTTTCTATGATTATCATGACGACCATGAACACCACGGCGAGAAGCGTGCCTATCACTATGAACGTCGTACGCCTGCCGTATTTCGCCTTCGTGTATTTATCGGATAAATGTCCGAAGAAAGGCAGCAGGAATATAGCGAGCAGATTGTCAAGACCCATGACCAGACCGTACTGGGTCGCATTGAGACCGAACATACGGTTGAGGATGAGCGGCATGATGTAGTCGTACACTTCCCAGAAACACATTATGCCCATAAACGCGAAACCGACTACAAGGGTGCGTTTGACGTTGAGCTTCATTCCGGAATCGTCGTTAGCCATTGAAGAATCTCCTTTTTGTCTCATAAGTTTTCCTTCTGTTGATATTGATATAACTGCGCGCATGCGCGCTCTATAATAATATCCTATTCTTCAGTATACCAGTACGCGGCTTATTTTTCAATAATATTTACAAACTTCGTTTCCACGCAGTCAGAAAACTACACTGTATAAGGTCGGATTTTGTCGCCATGCCGCAAAAGACGATTTTCAGGCTGAAGAAAGTTGTTTGCCTCTTTTCAGCACCTCGGCAAACGGCGGCAAACACGCCCTTTCAACAAGCCGGCGTCTCAGCGCAGAAAGCTCTTTTTCCCTCCCTGAAAATATATTGAAAAAACATTAAAATTCAACCTCTAAACGCTTGACATAACCTTGCAATATTTCTATAATCAACTTGTTTAATAAAAATAAACTCGAAGTTTATTATGTCAAATTATAAATTACGTCGGGTTTAAAAATACTAAACACGAAAGAGGAGGTAAAAGGGAGTGGATATCGGCGGCAAACTCAAAGCGATGCGCCTGCAATGCGGTCTGACTCAGGAAGAACTCGCCGACCGTTGCGAGCTTACCAAAGGTTACATTTCTCAGCTTGAGAACAACCTTACCAGCCCGTCAATTGCGACGCTGATAGACATACTGACAGCCCTGGGAAGCAACCTGAAAAGCTTTTTCAGCGAGGACACCGAAGAACAGATCGTGTTCTGCGAAGGAGATTTCTTCGTGAAGGAAACCGAAGGTCAATCAATCACCTGGCTCGTGCCCAACAGTCAGAAAAACGAAATGGAGCCTATCCTCGTGAAACTTGCCCCTCACACCGCTTCTGACGAAGATATGCCTCACGAAGGAGAAGAATTCGGTTATCTTCTGAAAGGCAGCGCCCTTCTTCACATCGGCAAGCATACGCACAAGCTCAAACAGGGCGATTCCTTTTACTTCACGGCGCACAAAAGACATTACGTAGAAAACGTTTCAGACGAAACAGTCGAACTTCTCTGGGTCAGCAGCCCTCCGACGTTCTGATATACGGGAGATAAGACAATGGAAGATAATAAGAACAAAACTCAAGCCGAATATATCATCGAGCTTAACGGACTTACCAAGATCTACGATGGTAAGACCGTAGTCGACCATATCGACCTCAGGATCAAGCGCGGAGAATTCGTCACTCTGCTCGGACCCAGCGGTTGCGGCAAGACGACCACGCTCAGAATGATCGCGGGTTTTGAAAAACCCGAAGAAGGCACTATCACGCTCGAAGGCAAGGACATCGCGGACCTTCCCCCTTACAAGCGCCCCGTCAACACCGTTTTCCAGAAATACGCTCTCTTTCCTCACCTGAACGTGTACAAGAACATCGCGTTCGGTCTCAAGCTGAAGAAAGTCGAAGTCACCAAAAAGAACATATTCGGCAAGACGGTCACCAAACTCGTCAACATGAAGTATATGCCCGTCGAACAGAAAGTCGTCAAAAAGGACGGCACAGAGGTCGTCAAGACGGTGCCTTTCTGCCGCTCATATCAGATGATGACCGTGACGACGAAAAAGGGCGTGAAGAAAATCAAAAAAGTCAACATGTACAAAAAGTTCATTGACGACAAGGTCAAACACGCGCTCAGGATAGTCGGTCTTTCGGGCTACGAGGACAGAGACGTCAACAGCCTCTCAGGCGGTCAGCAGCAGAGAGTCGCTATCGCGCGCGCTATCGTCAACGAACCGCAGATTCTCCTTCTCGACGAGCCGCTCGGCGCTCTCGACCTCAAGATGAGGCAGGAGATGCAACTCGAACTCAAGGATATGCACAAAAAACTGGGCATCACATTCATCTACGTCACGCACGATCAGGAAGAAGCTCTGACCATGAGCGACACCGTCATCGTAATGAAAGACGGCGTGATCATGCAGGAAGGCACCCCGATCGAGATATACAACGAGCCGCAGAGCGCGTACGTCGCCGACTTTATCGGCGAATCAAACATCCTCGACGGTGTTATGCCCGAGGACAAGAAGGTCGTGTTCGCAGGCGCGGAATTCGAATGTGTGGACACCGGCTTCAAGCCGAACGAAGAAGTCGACGTCGTTATCCGCCCCGAAGACTGGGTGATAAAGCGCGAAGGCAACGGCATCCTCAGCGGCGAAATAACGGGCTGTATGTTCCGCGGCGTGCATTACGAAATGACCTGTATGGCAGGCGGTTATGAACTCATACTTCACAACACCGTAGAGTACAAGCCGGGCAGAAAGATCGGGCTTTACGTAGACCCCGAAAACATACAGATCATGCACAAACAACACGTCGACAACACTCTGCCCGTCAGGTTTACGTCAAATACGACTTTCGATATGTGCGGCGGAATTTACACCTTCTCACCCTCGGCTTGCTTTGAAAACTGCGAGTACGACGAGGAGAACGACGTGCTGAAAATAAACGGCGAAGAAGTGACCCTGAAAGGCAAAGAAGCCAAGGTCAGCTTCGAATTCGACAGCATCGACATGACTGACGACGAATACGCGGCACCCCTTGCAGGCAACGTCGAAAGCATGATATACAAAGGCAAAAACTATCTTGTCGACATAAAGACGGACGACAACTCGCATATCTATGCGGACACCGAATATCTGTGGGACAAGTACGACAGAGTCGGTATAAAAGTAGACGCTGACAAGTTCTCTTTCTCAGAGTGCGATTTTCTTAAAAATGCGCCTTTAACCTACACGGGAGTGCAAAAAAATGCGTAACGCGTTCAGAAAAATGCTGGCGACGCCGTACGCTTTGTTCATGGCGTTGTTCGTGATACTGCCGATAATCCTGATCGCCGTATATGCGTTTGTAGACAGCGAAGGGGCATTTACTCTCCTGGGGAATTTCAAGGAGCTTGCAAAAGAGAAATCGCTGACGAACGTCATAAAAAACTCTCTCATCGCAGGTCTTTCAACCAGTTTGATCTGTCTTCTGATCGGATATCCGATTGCGTATTATCTGACCAAAAAGGAGTTCAACCGCACCGGAGTAATGATAGGGCTTTTCCTCGTGCCGATGTGGGTCAACTTCCTGCTCAGAATGATGTCGACCAAGGCGGTTTTCGGCGTTCTCGGCATACCTCTCGGAATGGGCACGGTCATATACGGTCTGTGCTACGAGTTCCTGCCGTTCATGATAATGCCGATATACACCACCTTGCTCAAGATCGACAAAATGTATCTTGAAGGAGCGGAAGACCTGGGGGCAACGCCGATAAAAGCTTTCTGGAAAGTCACTGTGCCACTCTCCATACCCGGTGTAATAAGCGGACTTACGATGGTGATAATCCCGTCGGTCACGACGTTTGCCGTCTCTGAAATACTCTCAGACAACAAGATAAAGCTGCTCGGCGATTTCATCTACAACCTTAAAGCTTACAACCTGAATATGGCAAGCGCGATATCTCTCGTCCTTATGGTCCTGCTGGCTATATCCATGATCATAACCAACAAGTTCAACGACGAGGAAGGAGGCGGAATATGGTAAGAAAGGTCCTGGTCAGATGTTTCATCGGCATCATCCTCATCCTCCTCTATCTTCCGATAGTGTGGATGATCGTGTTCTCGTTCACGGATACTCCGTCGTTCAGCAACTGGAACGGCTTCACGTTCCAGAACTACATCGACCTGTTCACCGGACAGAGCGCAAACGCAAGTCGTATAAGCGAAGCGGTGATAAACACTCTGTTCGTCGGCGTTTTCACCAGCCTTTTGTCAACGATACTGGGCACTCTGGGCGCGATCGGTCTGCACGCGATACACAGCAAGCGCATAAAAACCGCTTATACGGTCTCCAATCAGATCCCGATGATCAACAGTGAAATAGTCACCGCGATATCCCTCGCCCTACTCTTCAATCTGGTCGCTTCGACGATAAGCATATCTGAGGGCACCTGGCTGGAAACGGCGATAAAACTCATACTGGCGCACACGACGTTCTGCACGCCTTACGTTCTGCTCAACGTTCTGCCCCGCCTGCAAAAGTCTGACAACAAAATATACGAAGCGGCGCTCGACCTGGGCTGCACGCCCGCGAAGGCTATGTTCAAGGTGGTCATTCCGGACATATTGCCCGGAATTGTCGTCGGCGCGATCCTCGCGTTCACGCTGTCCATCGACGATTTCGTGATAACCAAGGTCAATGTGACAAGCTTCGAGACTCTGTCCACGATGCTGTACGGCTTGAAGAGCGGCAAACATCCGTTGCCTGCGGATATAAAATCGCTGTTCTCCATCATATTCTTCATCGTGTTCGCGGGAGTTATGATAATGTACAGCCCCAAAAATCAGGCAAAAAGCAAGAAATGACCCGCAATATGCGGCAACAATAAAAACACCCAAGGAGTACTTTTATGAAAAAGAGAATCACAATCGTAGCAATGGTTCTGGTCCTCGCCATGGCGCTCGTACTGCCTGTCGTTCTGACCGGCTGCCAGGACAGAATCGAGATCCTCAAAGTGTATACCTGGTCCGAATATCTCGGCGACGGTATCGCGGAAGAATTTGAGGAATACTACACCTCGGTAACAGGCAAAAAAGTTACCGTCAAAATCGACCTGTTTGACGAAAACGAAATGATGTACACTCAGATAAACACGTCGAGAGCCGATTACGACGTCATCTGTCCGTCGGATTATATGATCGAAAAGATGATAAACGAAGGTCTGCTTCTCAAACTCGAGGATATTTCCGAGTACGGTTACGAAGGACTCGAAGATTACAGAGACGGAATGTCCGATCTCGTTATGAGCGGCGAAGACAGCCTGTTCAAATACGATTACGACAAGGAGACCGGCGAATACAACGTTTACAGCCGCACCTATATGTGGGGCACGATGGGCATCCTTTACGCAAAGGATTCCACCGCTTACGAGAGCAGTAATTACGGTACCTACTCCTCAATGCAGGAGTATGTCGAAGCAAACGGCTGGGCGGTATTCTCAGATCCCGCTATGAAGAACGTGTTCAAGCTCAAGAACTCGATGAGAGACACTTACGTCGCGTCCTCTATCTATACGCTTCTCAACGAAAAGTCCAAATACTACGATGCGAACGCAACCGTTTCAGGTGCTGTGAACGCAACCGACAGCGCTACCGTTGCAAAAATCGAAGAAATGATGCTCCAGCAGTGCAAGCTTTCCCTCGGCCTTGAAAATGACGAAGCCAAAGAAGAAATTTTAAACAAAGATATCGACATGGTGCTCCAGTGGGCAGGCGACGCGCTCTACGCAATGACGAGCCTGCAGGAAGAACTCGGCATTTCGAGAGAACTCAATTACTTTGTCCCCGAAGAAGGTTCCAACATCTTCTGCGACGGCTGGTGTATCCCCAAGTACGCTAAAAACACAGAAGCGGCTAATCTTTGGATCAACTTCATGTGCCGTCCCGACATCGCGGTCAGAAACATGGATTACATCTGCTACACGTCCGGCGTTGCATCTCAGGAAGCGTTCGACTACCTGGTAGATAACTGGGCAAGCGAAGGCGACGACGCGATCGCAGTTGACCTCAGCTATTTCTTCGGCGCCGACTGCGGCTTTGATACGACGATCATGATCGATCCCGCAGATTATGACGCTTTCACCGCGCTCTTCCCCACTCAGGACGTCATTGACAGATGCGCCGTAATGCTTGACTTCGGCAGCGCGACCGCTGACATGAACAGACTGTGGAGAGACGTTACGGGACAGTTGAATATAAATTGACGTTCCCGGTGTTGTACTTGAAAGTATGATTCACCGAACTCTTAAAAAGGCCTGCCGTCCCGGCAGGTCTTTTTATTCAACGTCGTCACCATAAGCACGCTTAAACGTTTCTGCTCAGCGCCAAATCGCTGAGAAAGCTCAGCGAAATACTGTTTAATATCCTTCCGCAACGCTTTGAGTGCCCTTTGTAAATACACGACGGCATACGTTTGTCTCTGCTCTTCTCTTCACGTTCTACGTCGCGGTTTACGGGATCATTTCTTCATTTGCACTCGCTCATTACACACCGACTCTTCCTCTTCAGACCGCGCCTGAGTCACGTTTTCGCGCCTTGAGACCGCTCAATCTCGCAAAATTATATTTAATGCCACTGTCTGAACGGCTGACCGGCAACCTGATGCGGTTTTTGTCAGACAGCTTTCGCGCGCTCAAAAACATATTAACGTTTGCGTTCAGAGTTCATCCGACCGCTCTTTTGCATGTCACTGTACATACCGCACGTCTCACCTTTGCTCCCGCATCGTCTCACGTGTCGTTCCGCTCGACACGACGAATCAATCAGGCTTCTGAACACGCTCACCATCGTCGTTTAGCGCGTTATTCCGTTTGCCACGGCGACTGAGCAGGACGCCGTTGTCCCGACGTCACGGCTCTCGCTTTTCATGCAAGACAAATACATCTCCCTCTCCCCTGCGGGCATGACGATAATGTCGCAAAAGCCTGACGACTGAAGATATAAAATAAAGGTGTAAAATTAAGGTGCAACATAAAAATGGAAAACTTGTATAAAAAACGACCGCGCTTACCGCGCGGTCGCACTTGTTTCCAAATCGTCGTCAGTCTATCGTTACAATTACGATTCCTCTTGAAGAACCGCTGCTGAACACGATGATCACGGTGCCTTCGCTCGTCTGATTGCCGCACACGAGGCTGCCGGTCGCACTTTCGTTGCCTGCGGTGATCGTCTTGAGTTCACCGCCGTTGTCGACATACTGAACGGTCGCGGTTATCTTTGCGCCGGGGCCGATCGTAAGATCAGTCGTCACGTTGTAGATATGACCTTTAAGAACTGCGTTTGCAACTGAATGCTCACCGCCGATCACTGCGAACTGACTGCCGAGCTTGTCTGCCAGAGCCTGACCGAAATCAGTAACGTATTCAGAGACTTCTTTGTCAACTCTGTTCGCGTTGCCGTCGAGGTTTTCGTCGTAATAATAGACGTTGCTGAGCGTGCCGGCGACATTGCCTGAGAAGCCGCCCACATTGTTGGTCGTCACGGAGACGCCGCCTATGCTGTACGCATTGCTGACAGACGCGCCGTCCGCATTGAAGCCGACGAAGCCGCCCACGTATTTGGGCGAAGTCGCATTGACGTTGGAATAGCTTTCGCTGATCGTTCCCGCATTATATCCGACGAAGCCGCCCACGGCGATATTCTCATTCCTTCCGGTAGAGCTGACGTGATTGCGCTTAGAATAATCGTCGCTGTAATTCGCGCCAGCATAGCTGCCGACCACACTTCCTTCGTTGAGCGCAACAAAACCGCCGGCATAGTTGGGAGCGTCGAGCCTTACAGTGCTTTCGCTTGCCACGTTGCCCACGAAACTGCCGTAAATCACCGAGCCTTTGTTGACTGCCACAAAGCCGCCCGCGTAAGACAACGTCACCGCCGTTTCTCCTTCTTCAGCCTGTTCCGCAATCGCGTTTACATTGCCTTTTGCAACGCAGTAGGTCATTGTTGCGCCGGTATTGTTGACGCCTGCCGCGCCGCCTGCGATTGCCGCCGTCACGTCGGCTACCGCCTGAGAAGCGGAGATCGTGCCGTTATTCTGCCCGACGAGTCCGCCTGCCGTGGCATACTTCGCGTTGACGGTGCCGGTTGCAACGCAATCGGACATCGAACCGTTGTTTATTCCCGCAACGATACCGCAGTATTTTGCGTTTTCGTTTTCAATTGTCACGTTGACGAATTTGAGCCCCGTAACGCTTGCGCCCGTCCTGATCTCTCCGAAGAAGCCGACGTTCTCGCCGTCTCCGAGCACAGTGATGTCGGATATGATAAATTCAGCGCCGTCGTACGTTCCGCCGAAAGCGTTCGGACAAAGCCATTCGTATCCTCCAAAATCAATGTTCGCACCCTGCTTGTAATCCGCGTCCGGTTCTTTTACGATATACGCAAGTTCCGCCGCAGAAGTGATGAGATATTTTCCGCTGGATTCCTCGACGTCCGGCTTGAGATAGCTGAGATACCTGTCCTCCGCTTTTACCGAAGTGCCCGCGATAACCCCGTTGCCGCTACGCGAAGCGGAAAGTTCCGCGGTAAAACGTTTGCCGTAATATGCAAGGTTGAGCAAAGGTTCTGCTTTTCCGCTGTCGTTAGTTTTGGTGAACAGAGTGTCGATGACGTACGCGTACTCCTTGTAGCCGTCGCCTTCGGTCACGGTGAGTTTTTCAAGATCGCTTTCGCTTTCGAGATTGAAAGACACTCTCTGAGCGGAAAGCACTGCGTTCCCGTCCGAATCGTACGGAGTGAGCACGAGTGTAAACGATGTGGTCAGAGAAATCTGTTCGTCGCTGAGTTCGCCCTGTTCGATTCTCCAGACCGCGCTCACCGTGCCGTCGTCGTTTTCTTTCAATGTCAGACAGCCTTCTTCAAGCTGAGGAAGTTTGTAGATCACAAAATCTTCGTTAGCGTCCGTAATGGCGCTGTCCTTGTAGACCTCCCCGTCTCCGACAGCCTTGATATGGACGGTGTACGTGCCGGGGGTCTGGATATTGAAATTGGTCAGAAGCACGCTTACGCTGGTGCTGCTGGTGGACGTCACGGTCGTGCTGTAAACTTCGTCCGGATCAGCGGTGTTTCTCACTTCAAGATAATAGGACGAAGCGTTGGAGACCGAGTTCCAGTAAACTCTGGTGCTGGTGATACCGCTGAGCACGGGAGAAGAAAGCTGCGCGTCGTTGACGAAAGTGCAGGGATCGCTGTATGCGCTGTCGCTGTATTCGGAATTTTCGGGAGCGAGAGCCTTCACTTCGATGACGAATTTGCCGGGCATAGTATATTCTTCTTTTTCGAGAACGTATGAAGTTGCGTTGACTTCTGACATCTCGATCAGAGCGTCGTCAGAACTCTTTGAATCGTCCGCATAACGCGCCCTGACAAGATAACCCGCACAACCTTCGACTGCGTTCCAGCTCAGTGTTTTCGTTGCCAGGTCGAGCGTAGCGACCGGCTTTTCAAGCATTTTTTCAACAATATAATAATAAACGCTGCTGTATTCGCTGTAAACGTCACCTTTCTTTGCCCTCACGCGTATTTCGTAAGTGCCGGTGGTTTCCACTTCAATATCGTAAATGGTGTTTTTAGTCTCAAACGTGCCGATGTTTTTGACTTCAATCTCGTAACTCTCGGCTCCGTCTACCGCCTGCCAGCTCAGAACGCTTCCGCTCATGGCAAGATTCGTCGGCGCAGGGAAAGAGCCGTTGCACGCCACGAAAGCAAGCACAAGACAGATGACAAGCAGTATAACAGTTGTGATCGCAATTTTGTTTTTCATAGATCCTTACCTTTAGTCTGCAATTTTGTCAAACTATGTATTTCTATAATATCAAAATTTGATTTAAATTACAAGTATTATAATATTATTATTTTAATATGAAACGTTATTATCCGCAAAACTCAGGCTGATTTTCAGTCAAGACTCATGACTCCAGGGATGTAAAAATGCCTGCGCAACGCATTTGAATCCTGCTTAATTTATCCGGGAGGCAGAATCGCGCTTTAAAATCAGAGTATTTCGCCCTTATAGCTGGGTTTTCTTTTGCGATATATGCACAAAATACGTATTAATATTGATAATATGTACGCACGAAACAATTTGCGTTGACTTATTATTTACGGTGTGGTATATTGGTTTTATGGCAGTGAGAAGAAATATTTCCCAGAAGGATCTGCTCGCGGAAGACAAGAAAAGCCCTGCTGAAAAAGCTCAGGAAGAGAAAGAAAGAGCTCAGGATGCGGCTGAAAACGGCGAGAACGAAAAGAAGAAGAAGAAGGAAAAAACGCATATACTCCCCGTTGGAGATACCATGGAGTATCCCGAAAACGAGGACGAACACATGATGGAAAGCAACACTTTCCTTGACGTTGTGTTCGATGAAAATTTTGAATACATCATCAGAAATCCGATCAAGAAGTTCTTCGGATGTCTTCTGTGGATGTTCGGCATGACCCTGCTCCCGATCGTCACGTTCTTTATGTACGGTTTCAAGGTCAAAAACAAAAAATACATCAGAAAAGTAATAAAATCAGGCTCCGGAGCAATTACGGTCAGCAATCACGTTCATATGATGGACTGCGTTATGGCGTGCCAGACAAACTGGCCGAAGATGAGCTATCTGCCCACGTTGCACACAACTTTCCAGTTGCCGTACGTCAGACATATCGTTCATCTCCTCAACGCGTTCCCCATCCCGAACACAACGTCAGGCACGAAAAAATTCATCGAAGAAATGAACGGGCTTCTCAAACGCGGAAAATTCGTGCATTTCTTCCCTGAAGGCGCTCTGTGGCCTTGGTACGACAAGATCAGGACATTCAAGCCTGGCGCGTTCCACTTCGCGGTGAAAAACAACGTGCCTGTTATACCGCTTGCGATCAAATACCGCCCTCGCAAGCTGACAAAGATATTCAGCAAGAGACCTCTGGTGAGCATTGAGGTGCTCCCTCCCATATATCCCAACCAGGAATTGCCCACCAAAATGTGCGTATACGACCTGACCCAGCGCGCTCACGACGCGATCGCGCAGTGCGTGGAATACAACAACGAAAAATACTTTGCTCCCAAGGTCAGGAAAAAGCGCTTCTGGCAACGCTCGGCAAAAGAAGAAATCTCTGAAAACAAATAATACCGTCACACCGCCGCATACCGCGGCGGTTTCTTTTATTCCACCGCAAAAAGCTGCCACTCTCTCCCTTTAAAGGATATTTGCAAAAGGGAACTGAGACAAACGCGGCTGTGGGCGAGGCGATTTTACCGCAGGCAAGGCAAACGCCGTCTTCCCCGTCATACAAACTAAAACTGTCTTCCACTCTATTCACACAAAACTGCCGAAGGGGGTTGGAATAAAAAACGCAAACATACGTGTTTTTTATTTTTCGCCTTCGGCAAACAACACCTCAACTCACTCGTTAAAAAATATTTGCAAAAGGGAACTGAGACAAACGCGGCTGTGGGCGGTCGCTTTTACCGCAGGCAAGGCAAACGCCGCAGGCAATACTTGCCGTATTGTCAAGGCGTTTAACACAGCATGCGGCGAAAGCGACCGCCCACAGCCCGAGAGTCTCATTCCCTTTTGCAGAAAAAATAAAAAAACAGGTCGGGGGTTACCCGACCTGCCTTTTAGAAGGGGGTAGGCTATTATTTTTTAATAGCCTTGAGTAAAGCAAATAAACCTTTGAAGAAATGACCGTTCATCATAACGACGATGCCGTCCACCATCTTCATGTTGAACATACCCTGCGAACTGAACGCCAGCGACCTGAGAGGAGAAGTCTTCATGACCTCGTATATCATCAGAAAGTTGGGATCGTACTTGTCAACGTTCATCGACATTCTGATCGCAGGTTTAGCCGCTTTGATCAGAAATCTCGCAAGTCCGCTCGTATGAGCCATATCTTCAAAACTGTCGTCAGACGTAAACGAACCTTTCACACATTCGTGCTTTACGCAGCTGATGTCTCCGTCTTTGAAAAGTGAGGCAAAATCTTCGTCGGGCACCGGTTTTTTCACATCGGGGCAGAAATACCAATTCTTTCCCGAAGGCTGTTCAGACACCTGCGACCCTTCGATCGTCACAGTGGTTCTGCACTTCAGTTCTCTGACGTTGCCGCCCACCGCGATCTCGTATTCGCCGCTTTCCACGACCCAGTCCTTTTTATTAACATCATAAAACGCAAACGCTCTTTTGTCAAGCATAAACGTGACCGTTGCTGAACTTTTCGCCGCCACGTCCACCTTTTCAAACGCGCGCAACTGCACCTTGGGCATATAAACTTTTTTACCTTCGTGGATCACGTAAAGCTGGACCGCCTCTCTGCCGTCTCTGTCGCCGGTATTGTCAACAGTGACGGTGACTTTCAGAGTTTCGTCCGCTTTCATAGAGGTCTTGTCAATCTTCAGATCGCGGTATGCGTATGTGGTGTACGACAAACCGAAACCGAACGGGAAAAGCACGGGAGCGTCTACGCTCTCAAAATATCTGTAACCCACGTAAAGCCCTTCTCTGTACTCCACGTTGTATCTCTCGCCCGGAAAATACGCGCTTGACGGGACGTGAGAAAGTTTGATCGGATAAGTTTCCGCAAGCTTTCCGCTGGGGTTGACCTTGCCGTATAAAATGTCTGTCACTGCACCGCCGCTGTTCTGACCTGCAAGCCCCGCAAGCAGTACCGCCTTGACATCGTTGATCCACGGCATCGTGACCACCGCGCCGGTCGAAAGCACGACGATGACGTTTTTGTTCACCTTCGCTATCTCGGAAATGAGCGTATTGTGCGATGCGGGCATATCCATATCCTTGCGGTCGAAACCTTCTGCCTCGTACTCGCCGGGAAGTCCCGCGAAAATTATAACTTTGTCAAAGTCTTTAGCGCGCGCGACCGCTTTCTCTATCAGAGAAGAACAATCCTTGCGCGTCTTTTTGTAGTAGCCTTCCTCGTACTCGAAGGTAATGCCTTCTTCAGCAAATGCGTCCAGCGCGGAAGTGATCTTGTGACAGTTGATGAAAGAACTTCCCGCCCCCTGGAACCTGGGATTGCGCGCCATGTCGCCGACGACCAGGACCTTGTCTTTTTTTGAAAGCGGCAGGATTTTGTTCTTGTTTTTGAGCAGGACCATACATTCTGAAGCCGCCTTACGCGCGAATGCGTCGTGCTCGGCGATGTCGTATGTTGCGCCCTGTTTGCGCTTGCCGTAAAGATCGAACACTACGGTCAGTATACGGTCCACCCTCTCGTCAAGTATCTTTTCGTCCAGAGAGCCGTTTTTGACCGCTTCTGCGATCAGCTCGTCGTTCATGCCGCCGCTCGACGGCATTTCCACGTGCATACCAGCCTTCACGCCTTCCACCCTGTGGTTGACCGCACCCCAGTCGCTTATCACAATGCCTTCGTACTTCCACTCTTTGTCAAGGATCTCGTCAAGCGCATGCACGTTTTCGCTTGCCGATTGTCCGTTGATGAGGTTGTAAGACGCCATGACCGTGGCGGGAGAGCTCTTTTTGATCACGGTTTCGAAAGCCGGAAGATAAAGCTCCCTCATTGTGCGCTCGTCAACGACGGCGTTGACCGACATCCTGTAAGTTTCCTGATTGTTTACCGCAAAATGTTTGACCGAAGTGCCCACTCCTTGGGACTGAACGCCGTCCACAAAAGCCGCGCCGAGTTCACCGCTGAGGTACGGGTCTTCTGAAAAATATTCGAAATTTCTGCCGCAGAGCGGAGATCTCTTTATATTCACGCCGGGGCCGAGCACCACCTGAACGTCCTCTTTCTGCGCTTCTTCTCCGATGCGCTTGCCTATTTCTCTGAGGATGTTTCTGTCCCACGAGCACGCGCTCGCGCATGCAAGCGGGAAACACGTGGAATCCACGGAAACGTTCATCTGAGTGCTCACGCCGGAATTCTTCTGAGTCCTGAGACCGTGAGGACCGTCAGATACCATGATTTCAGGTATCCCCAGCCTTTCAATGCCTTTAAAATGCCACATGTCTTTGCCGGAGCAAAGCGACGCTTTTTCCTCAAGCGTCATTTGCGCGATCAGATCACCGTATTTCATTCTCTCTCCCTCCGGGTTTTCACCGCTGTGCCTTATAATTAAGGCCTTCCACACTTTAAATTTCTTAAGTATTGTGATCTCAAATGACATATATTGTCATATTATACCCGTCATAATTAAGATACAAACGGACAAAAAGTCCCCAAGGAGGACCATCTATATGTCATTCAAGACTTACGATCTTATCAGAGAAAACACGGGCGTCCGTACAGACGGACTCAAAATCAGCAACGCCGACAAACTTTTTGCACGCTCTCTTGCAAAGCGTCAGCTCCTGATTGTAAAAGACCTCATGGCTTTTGACAAATCCTACCCCGGAGCCATCGACAAAGACGTGATCGGCGGACTTTACGCATTATGCACGCTGCTGGAAGACAACGTGGAATCTGTCGTGTCACGCTAAGACGTGACCGAGAAGCTCGTCCGTAGATACCCCGAGAAAAGCTGCGATTTTGCACAGACAGAGAAGGGAGGGTTCACTCTCTCCTTTCTCGTAGTGAGATATGGTGCGCTGAGACACTCCTATCTCCTTTGCGATCCTCTGTTGCGAAATGTTCTTTACCTTGCGCAACCTTTTCAGATTTTTACCGAATTCCATAGTTCTTTTACTCTGCACCTACGTGCTCCCTTCCTAAATGTAATACGTATTTTATACATAAAATTCGTACCATTTTCATTATAGCACAGGTGATTTGACTATATCAATGGTATTTGTTAAAATTTTTACGAAATTTAGCCGAAATTCAAATCAAAAATTCAATTTTCAGTAAAATTCAGACCCGGATCGTGCATATTATCTCACAAAATCGTGTGCAATACGACAACGTCTATATTGAAAAATATCTTAAAAATCCTTGTTTTGTATGCAATTTGAAATCGTCTTCTTAAAAAATTTTCCCCATATCGGATATTTTTTATTTGTAAAACTTTGGGATATTGACAAAAAGCGAAGCCGGATTTTCCCGCCAGGTTCGACTCAATGCGGTAGGTTTGAGACAAAAATTTTTCCGCTCTCCCAATTTATCGGTTTTTGCGGAATTTGCCCTTGCGAAGTCGTATTTTTTTGTTAAAATTCACTATTTTCGTATTATTTGTTATGCTTGCAACGTGAAAATATGCGTTTTGAAGGATTTAATTCATTTCACGTTACGCGATGAATATTTATACGTACTGTTTCGCTTTTTTATTCAAAAAAACGGACGGAAATCCCGTCCGTTTTTCTGCGGTATTTGTCAGGGCTTTCTGAAACTGAACCCTTCTTTTTCCCATCTGCTGACCTGAGAACAGATGATGCCTATGAATTCGTCGTTGTTCTTCGTCTTGACGATATAATCTATAAGCTTTTCGGTCGCTTCCTGACTGTCCATTGCGCTGATCATCTTTCTTATAGAATACACTCCCTCCAATTCTTTCTGAGTGAGAAGCATGTCTTCTCTTCTCGTACTCGATCTGTTGATGTCTATCGCAGGGAATATTCTCCTTTCGCTCATCTTGCGGTCGAGGTGTATCTCCATATTGCCGGTGCCTTTGAATTCTTCGTAAATTACGTCGTCCATGCGGCTTCCGGTGTCAACGAGCGCAGTCGCAATTATCGTCAAAGATCCGCCGTTCTCTATGTTTCTGGCGCTTCCGAAGAACCTCTTAGGACTGTGCAGCGCGCCCGGATCGATACCGCCTGAAAGCGTTCTGCCCGTCGGAGGAATGGTCAGGTTGTAAGCTCTTGCAAGTCTTGTCAGCGAATCCATGATTATCACGACGTCCTTGCCCAGCTCAACGTTGCGCTTTGCCCTTTCGATCAGAAGTTCCGCAGATTTGCAGTGATGCTCGGGAGTTTCGTCGAAAGTGGAATAGATCACTTCTCCGTTTATACTTCTCTGCATATCCGTCACTTCTTCAGGTCTTTCGTCGACGAGAAGCACGAAAAGAAGCACGTCGGGGTAATTGATGGAAATGCTGTTGGCTATCTTTTTGAGAAGGGTCGTCTTTCCCGCTTTGGGAGGAGACACGATCATTGCTCTCTGTCCCTTTCCTATCGGAGCGATGAGGTCGATGCATCTTATCGCGAAATCGCTCTTGCCCGTTCTGAGTTCCAGTCTCAGTCTTTCGTCAGGGTATATCGGCACAAGATTGTCGAAGTTGGGACGGCTGCGCAGATTGTCGGGAGCGTTGCCGTTCACTTCGTCCACGGCGACCAGCGCGGGCGGCTTGTTTTCCGCGTTACGACGCGCTCTTCCGACCACCTTGTCTCCCGCTCTCAGCCCGATCGTCTTGATGAGTTTTGCCGAGACATAGGTGTCTTTGTTGCCGTATTCGCAGTTTTCCGCTCTCAGGAAACCGTATCCGTCGGGATGGATGTCAAGAACGCCGTGTTTTTCTTCAAGTTCGCCGTGCGTCTCATCGCTCTGTTGCTGAACCTGAGCGTTCTCATGCTCCTTTGCGGCGGTTTTCGGGCTTTCCTCTGAGGAAGCCTTGCCTGTTTCAGTCTTTGCCGCGCTGTTTTCAAGTTCCCTGGGTTTGTTGACGGGGCGACGGCCGCGGGTGCTTCTTGTGGGCTGGATCTCGCCCTCGGCAATTCCGCGGTACTGCGCAATTATTTCTTCTTTCTTTTTTGAAGTCGGAGAACTGACGCCTATCTCACGCGCCACTTCTCTGAGCTGAAACACTGTCATTTTATTCAACTCGTCCTCGGTGTAAAATTTTTTATCGCTCATTTTTTTCTCCTGGATTATATGTACTCTGCTAAGCGCGCATTTATTTCAATTTGATAAAAACAGTCAAAAAACGCACTTATTAATCGTTTGTAAAAAATTCAACTGAAATTGAAAATCAAAAAAATAATCTCTGTTATTTTTACCCGATGCGTGCCCGATATGCACGCATCGGAAAATAAAATCAGAACTTTTTGTCAGAGAATACGAAAACTTTCGTGCAATCGCCGTCGAAAAAGTCGCGGTGGATCTCAACAGTGTCGCCGTCAATGCGGACAATCTGCTCCTCGTCGAACAATTCAAGGAATTTGTCCACCTTGTCTATATCGATATTGCATGAAGGAGTCTCGTAATGCATCGGGATCACGATGTCCGGCATCAGGAAATCGACATACTCCTTTGCCTGCTCCGCATCTATCGTGTAATTGCCTCCGACCGGGATCATGAGCACGTTCACCGTGCCGATCGAATCGCCCAGTTTCACTGTGCATTCTTCTCCCACGTCTCCGAGGTGACAGAGGTCTACGCCGTCTATTCTGAATTTGAAGATCAGGTTTTCTCCTCTCTTTCTGCCTTCGTCGGCGTCATGATAGCTGAGAAGCGAAGATACGTCAATGCCTTTTACTTCCCAGAACCCGAGAGAGTCGATCACCTGCACGTCGGCGTTGAGTTTTTTCAGGTCGTCGTGATCTTTGTGATGGTGGCTTATCGTCACTGCGTCGGCGTTGACGTCCTGCATCTCGTAACCGACCAGATTCTTACTGTAAGGATCCGTCACCACAACTGTGCCGGTGGATTCTTCCAGCCTGAATGCCGAATGACCCAGCCAAGTAATTTTCATAATTTATTCCTCTATATCCAAAGCGATCTGCTCCGGTTTGTTAGCGTTGAATTTTGCGATAAGTTCATGTATCTTGTCGTGCGGATCGAGAAGTTCGCTGAGCGATTTGTTCTGATCGCAAGCCGAGATGATGTATGCAAGGAACTTGGACATATCCGCCTGAATGAACCACTTTCTTTCAAGCAGTTCCTTGGGCGCGTATGTCAGATTCGTACTGATGACAGCGGTAAACAACCCCTGGTCGTAAGCGTCGTCGAACTTCTTGAGACCCTCTGTGAACAGCGCGTAAGTCGCGGAAAGGAATATCTTGCCGCAACCTCTCTCCTTGAGCTCGTTGCACAGCTTGAGCATGGAATCGCCGGTCGCGATGATATCGTCCGCGACGAAGATATCCTTGTTGCGGACATCGTTGCCGATATACTCGTGCGCAACGATCGGATTCCTGCCGTTGACAACGTTCGCATAGTCCCTTCTCTTGTAGAACATACCGAGGTCGGTGCCGAGAACGGAAGCGTAATAAATGTTGCGGCTCATTGCGCCTTCGTCCGGGCTGACGATCATGAATCTTTCTCTCGTCATGTCGAGGTCGGTATACGAACGCAGCATTGCCTTGAGTATCTGATACGTGGGCAGGAAGTTGTCGAAACCCATCAGCGGGACCGCGTTCTGAACGCGGGGATCGTGCGCGTCGAAAGTGATGATCTCGCTCACGCCCATATCTCTGAGTTCCTGCAACATCTGCGCGCAGTCGAGAGACTCTCTCGCGTTGCGGCGGTGCTGTCTGCCGCCGTAAAGACTGGGCATGACCACCGTGATGGATTTTGCCTTTCCTCCGCATGCCGCGATGACTCTCTTGAGGTCGCAGTAATGATCGTCAGGCGACATATTGTTCTCAAAACCGAACATATTGTACGTGATGGAATAGTTGCCGACGTCGCAGAGAATGTAAAGGTCCTTTCCTCTGATCGTCTCCATGACCAGACCTTTACCGTCGCCCGTCGTGAACCTGGGGCAGACGTTCTTTATAAGGAAGGTGTCGCGGTGGAACTTCTTGCCCTGCGCCTTAGCCTCCTGGTTGTACCAGTTGACGAGGTAATAATCCACCTTGTCGCCAAGCTCCTTTGCGCCCGCAAGCGCGATCAGAGCCATGTTGGAAGTGTCTTTGTCAAAATTGAATATAGACTCAAAAAACGGTCTCATTCTTGCCTCCGTATATAAAATTATCTTTGGATTTCACGGTATGATAGCCGGCGTCAACCACTCGGGGACGCTGCGGCAATGAAAAAATAATTTGAAATCGGTCTTCGGGTAAGTGATCCATATCTCCTCTCAGAATAAACCGGTCGCGGCGCATTGCCGCGGTTACATAACTATATTACCATTTATAAGTTTTTATTTCAAGTAAAAAACAGAGTGAATTTTCAACAATTTTCGTCAGAGGTCGGACGCCTCTGAAACGCTCACAGCCCGAGCGAGGCAAACACCTCGCCTATCGGTTCACCGAATTCGAGAGTGGCTCTCCCGGCGTTCAGCCTTGTTTTGTTGATGAGTATCAGGTTCTTGCCCGAAAAGAAATTCACAAGCCCTGCCGCCGGATAGACGTTGAGCGAAGTTCCTCCGACGATCAGAGTCTTCGCGCCGGCAACGTACTTTGCCGCCCTTTCGAACACGCCTTCCGGGAGCGCCTCTCCGTAAAGCACGACGTCGGGCTTTATCAGTCCGCCGCAAACGCAGCGGGGCGTTCCCTCTGCTTCCGCGACGTAGCGCGCGTCGTATTTTCTGCCGCATACCGTGCATGCGTTGCGGTGTATGCTCCCGTGCAGTTCAAGCACGTTTTTGCTGCCCGCCGCCTGATGCAGACCGTCAATGTTCTGCGTTATCACCGCGTTGAGAAGCCCTATTTCTTCAAGTCTCGCCAGCGCGATATGCGCTGCGTTCGGCTTTGCCGAAAGCGGCATCATATACTTTTTGTAAAAGTCGTAAAACACGTCTGTGTGGCGGCAGAAAAAGGCGTGAGACAGTATCTCCTCGGGCGGATAAGCATATTTTTTTGCGAAAATGCCGCCCGAAGAACGGAAGTCAGGCACGCCGCTTTCCGTCGACACGCCCGCTCCGCCGAAAAACACAGCGCCGCCTTCCTCAAGCGCCCCGGCAAGTTTTTTCAATCTCTCGTCAAAACCGGTCATAACTCATTTCGTAAGCACGTAAGTGGTAATGCTCTGACCGGGCAAAGTCACCTTTCCCGTCCACGCAGTTTCGTTCTCGTTCCAGCCCGTCTGAGCTTCAGAGGTCGTACGTACTTCAACCGCTTTCGTATAGTCGGAAAGTCCGCCGACCGTCACGTCCTTAACGCTTTTGGAATTGTTTATTATCACGACGACCACGCTGCCGTCAGCTTTCTTGTACGCGCTGTAATCGAGGTTCGCCCAGCCGGTAAGATCGGAGCTCGTCGCGCCGACGCGTACGTCGCCCTTGTCTATATAGCGCGAGAACTGCCCCATAACGTAATACCTCTTCAGCACGGAAAGCTGCTGAGTGCCGTCGTCGAAGACGTCCCAGTACACCAGCCCGTCGTTGTAATCGCACGGAGAAACGCCCAGCCACCAGTTCCAGTCGACGGCGTTGAGCATCGTCAGATCGCGGCTGATCACGTTGCCGAGAAGGAGTCCGCTTTCGATCGTATCCGACCTGCCGCTTTCCATCTCGCAATATTCGGTGATCGAAATGCCGAGACCGGGATAGTTCTTATCTATATAATTCTGATACTTTTCTCTGTGTTTCTTGCTGTCGTCGGCGCCGTATGAGTGCGACGCGATATATTCGAGATCCTCAAAATAATCGTACTTGCTCATCGCCTCCAGATATTCCTTTATATCCTTGCGATCCAAGTAGAATTTATAGTTGCCGCTTTCCAGCACGTCGCACTCGTAGGACGTGCCGTTCGCGGTGTTGAACTCGTCCAGCTTGTCAAGGAAAACGTCGTAGAACGCGGCGAGCGGTTCGGGATCGAAATGACAGCCTTCCTGCGAAGAACCTTCTCCGCCCCAGTCCCACTGCGGCTCGTTGACAGGACTGATCACGACCTCGGGCACGTTTTCAAGACCTGCAAGATGCTTTTCAACCAGATTGTCGACAATTATCAGTATATAATCGCAGTACGCTTCGTAAAACTCTTCCTTGAGGTTGTTCTGTTGTACCTCTGCGCCCGTACAGGTGCCCGAAAGCGTCATCAGGTAATGCGGGGAATTGGCAAAAAACACGATCTTGTCTATGCTGCCCGTCGCAAGCGCCATATCCAGCATCTGAAGCGCGCCGGCGTCGCGGGTAAAATCGTAGTTGCTTTCGTCCGCAAACGCAGCGAACAGTTCTTCGTCCGAAGCGTTCAGATAATCTTCTGCCATAAAGAAGCTTTCTGCGCGTCTGTCGGGATCGAACCAGTCATAGCAATACGGCACCACGTCGTCCAGATTGGAATCCGCAGAACCGCCGCCGATGTTGAATCTTGCGATATTCAGTCTGAGACCGCTATCTCCGTAAAGCATTTCTATCGCCTGCTCCTTGACCTCGTCCGTCCCCTCTTCACCCATTCTCTGGAAGGTCCACGCCATGGAAGCGCCGAAGCCCTGAACGGTCTGCTGTTCGTCGTTGAGATTTACGCTTATGCGCAGATTCGCATATGCCGCAATGCTGTAAATGCTCAGACAGATGGCGGTGATCATAACGAGTACCAGCAGCGTAAGCCCTGTCTTTTTCGCGATCGTCATGCCGTTGTTTTTAAAAAAAGTCTTTACGTCTTCTTTGGAGATATTGATCTTTTTCAAAATTTTTCCCTCTTTCCCTTATTTTCTTTATTATAACAAACGCGCGCCGCGACCGCAACAAATATATAAAAAAAGCGGCCCAAGCGGCAAATTTGATCGTTTTATGCCGTTTTCGAGCCGGATTATCCATAATTTACACCGCACGCACCCCGAACGGCTACCGTTCTGTCGCTATTGCGGCAAAAGTCGCCTGAGTCGCCCTTGCGAGGTCGGACGGCGTGGTCTCCACCTGCCTGCCCACCTTGCCTGCGCTGAAAACTATCTTCTCCTTGTCCTTCGCGCTTTCGTCTATCACGGTGACGAACTTTTTCTTCATGCCGATCGGACTGCACCCTCCGTGGATATATCCGGTAAGAGGCAACAGCTGCTTCTGCGGGATCATCTCTACGTTCTTGACCCCGACGCTTGCCGCCGCCGCTTTCAGATCGAGAGCCCCGGTCACAGGTACCACGAAAACGTAATTCCTGCGGTCGTGCCCGACGGTAACAAGCGTCTTGAAAACGCATGCCGGATCTTTGCCGAGCATGCGCGCGACCGTCGCTCCGTCAGTCGTCGTATTGTCGTACTCATACGCCTCGTAGCTTATCCCGAGAGTGTCCAAAACCCTCATCACGTTGGTTTTTTCAACTTTTTTCATCTGCTTTTTATCACCTCGTAATCGCGGCTTCTGAGTATCGCGACCAGATCTTTTTCGTTTTCGGGAGCGCGCTTCAAGAGTACGCCTCCGCCCTCTCCCCCTTCGTGGTGGAAATCGCTTCCGCCCGTGGGTATGAGTCCGAGCCTTTCGCAGACTTCTTCGGCTTTCCGGTTTCCGGAGTCCTGATAAGGATGCAGATTGGCGATCTCTATCCCGTGCACGTATCTGTAATCGAGTTCTGTGCAGATCGACCTGTAAGGATGCGCAACGACAAGAAGGTTGCCGTTCTTTTCCGCCCATTCGTAAAACTCTGTCTTGTTGAAATTGAGGATGTCGTAGCCGTCTCTCAGAAGTTCTTCGGGAGTGATCCCGTATACCAGGATCTCACCGTAAGGACCGGAATGTTTGTAATAAGTGCAGAAATCCGGCGCCGCCTCCAAGCCGAAAAACACGTCTATGCCGTACTTCGCGCACTCGTCCTTGAGTTCGTAATAGTCGCGCATATAGTCGCTCATTACGTTCAGCCTGCTTCCGAACTGCTGTGCGACATAACCGAACAGATCCGTCCTGTTGAAATGGTTTGTCACCACAATGCCGTTGTACCCTGCCTTCGCGTACTCCACGGCAATGTCTGCGGGTTCCATCTGACCGCAGTGACTGTTGTGTATGGTATGGAGATGCATTTCGAGTTTATACATATTCCGTCATTTCCCCTTCATCCGTCGGCTATCGCCTCGAGCGCACGTGCCCAGGCATAATCCGGATGAGTCTGTATTTCACAATTTTTTCCGCCCGTGTTCGTTAAAGCGTTTTACTGCTTGCGTCAAAGCCGCAACTGAAAGCCGGTGACGCTCTTTTTGCTGCGCTCCCGGCTTGTACTCAGAGGTTTTTAGCCCCTGCGCGTCAGCCTGAAGTATGCGGCGCGCAAGCGGACTTCGTGTCGGTTTATTTGTCAAAAGACACTTTGTATACGTAGTTGAAAGTCTGCCCCGGATCGAGGACGTGTACGAACGCCTTATCCCTGAGTTCTCTGTCCGGCTCCAGTTTGTCCGGAGCGCCGTGCCACGGCTCGATACAGACATACGCGCCGCTCTCTTCCATGCTCCAGAACGCAAGCACGTCCACTTCTCCGAAATCAAAATAAACGCTTTCTCCGTCCGCAAGCCTGAGCGCAAGCTTATCCGTTCCGACGTCGGTCAGCATCACCGTCTTGTATTTTATCATCACGTCCTTTCCCACGCTCAGTCTGTCGATCGTGCCGAAAGGCGCCTTGCCTGTGATGAAGTGTCCCTTTTCTTCAAGCGTCAGATAGTCGGGCGAGATCGGTTTCAGAAAATCGATATAATTGGCGCCCGTGTCGATCTTTCCGTCATTATAAGTGGCGCATACGTTGAACGCGGGATGCGCGCCCATCATGAAATACATCCGTTTGTCGTCGACGTTCTTTGCTGTGTGGGTAACTTCGAGCGCGCCGTCGCATATGCTGAAGCGCACGGAATATTCGTACTTGTAAGGATATTTCGCAAGAGAATCCTCACTCCAGGCGTTGGTCAGCACCGTTTCTTTTTCAGAGATCTTCTTCTCCGTAAAAGGCGCGTGCCTGCAAACGCCGTGCAGAGGCACGTCGTAACGTTTGCCGTCCACGGTATACCAGCCGTCTTTCTGTCTGGCAACGAACGGAAATATCACCACGTCCTGTTCTTTCCATGAATCCTCGCTGCCCTGCCACAAAAATTCTCTGCCGTCTCTGAGTCTTTTCAGAGAAGAAAGAGTCGCTCCGTCAGTATCAACGGATACACTGAGTTTTCC
>CASFWW010000033.1:0-33024 GCA_949298505.1 uncultured Christensenella sp.
AAACAAATTGGAACTCTGTAAAATTTACACATATCCCGAAATTTCTTCTTCGTGTTCTCTGATGCATCTGATGCGATGATCACAAGATGTGCGCGTCCTGACTTTGTCTCGCTCTCTGTCATCATCTCGCCGCTCGCGCATCTTCCTGCTTTCATTGCGAGTCCGATCAGGGACAGGACTTTATCCTTCTTTCTCAATCTCGCCCATCTCCTTTTCCAGCCTGTCGTATACTTCCTGCGGGATCTCCTGTTTGAAAGACCGCTCCAGCCCCCTCGACTTCACCGCGTTCTGAAAGCAGCTGAGCGAACGGCACAGATAAGCGCCTCTGCCGTTTTTCTTGCCTGTAAAATCAAGCGAGATCGCGCCTTCCGGATCGCGGACGACTCTGATCAGCTCGGTTTTGGGCTTTGAAGTGCGGCACGCTATGCATGTCCTTTCGGGGATTTTTTTCACTTGTTACTCCTCGTCCGTATTTTCGGGAACGATGTTTTCGATAGAAGAATACGGCTTCACGTCTATCTTCCACTCCGTCAGCTTCGCAGCAAGGCGCACGTTCTGACCCTGTTTGCCGATCGCGAGAGAGAGTTTATCGTCTGCGACTATCGCTTTTGCGCTCTTCTCTTCGTCGTTGACCTGGACCATGATCACTTTAGCGGGGCTGAGCGCTCTTGCGATGTACTCGAGCGGATCTGCGCACCAGCCGATCACGTCTATCTTTTCGCCGTTGAGTTCGCCTACGATGCCGTTGATCCTCATGCCTCTCTGACCTATGCAGCTGCCCACTGCGTCAACGCTGGGATCGTCCGAATATACCGCCATCTTGGTCCTGTACCCTGCCTCTCTGACGATCTTTCTGATCTTTACGAGACCTGACTTTATCTCGGGAACTTCCATTTCAAACAGTCTCTTGACGAAATCGCGGTGAGATCTGGACACCATGACCTGAGAACCGCCCTTGAAGTCTGTGCGGATGTTCTTGACGTATACCTTGAGCACGTCGCCCTGCTTGTAGATCTCCCCTTTGATCTGATCCTGGGGCATCATCACGCCTTCCATCTGAGAACCGGAAATATCGAGGTATATCCTGTCGCCGTCTATCCTTCTGATCTGAGCGGTGACGATCTCGCCTTCTTTCTGGGTCATGTCTTCCAAGGTGATCTTCTTATGCTCGTCCATAAGTCTCTGCATAAAGACCTGCTTTGCGGTCTGCGCGTCTATACGGCTGAAATCTTTGGGCGAAATCTCTTCTATCACGCGGTCTCCGACCTTGTAAGAAGATTTGATCTTCTTCGCGTCTTCGAGAGAAATTTCTTTATCGGGATCTTCGACGGTTTCGACGACTTCCTGGTATGCAACGATCCTGATGCGGTTGCGCTGTTCGTCAATCTGAACGCTTACGGGGCGCGCTTCGCCGGATTCTCTCTTATATGCCGCGGCAATTGCGGCTTCGAGAGACTTAATCGTCAGTTCTTTGTCGATCTTTCCTTCTTTTTCAAGCAAATCGAGCGCAAGAAAAAAATCCTTGTTAATCATTTTGTCCTCCTAGAATTTTATAACCGCTCTCGCGAGGGCTATATCCTTTATATTTAGTTGTATGGTTTTTCCTTCTCTTGTCACCGTCACAACGGTGAAATCGTCGTCCACGTCTTCAAGCACCGCTTCGAACTTCTTCAGACCTTCGACGGGTCTGTACAAAGAAAACTCTGTCTCTTCTCCGAGATGTCTCCTGAAATCGCGCAATGTCTTGTACGGTCTGTCAAGTCCGGGCGAAGAAACGTTTAGCGTATACGGCTTGCCGTTTGTCGGGTCGAGTTCGTCAAGCGGAGCGTCGATTGCATTATGCACTGCTTCGCAATCGTCGAGAGATACGCCGCCCGGTTTGTCGATATAGACGGTGAGCGTGTCTTCATCTCCGTGTTTTTTGAATTCGATTTCGACAAGTTCCACATTCATGGATTCAACTATAGGCTGTATCAGCGCCTGAACGCTGTCGCAGATTTTTGACATGGTTTCTCCTAACATAATTAAAGCGACTGATTTCAGCCGCTTAGTAAGTCAATACTATCTTGTGTATATATTATCACACAATAATAATAAAATCAACAATTTTTTGAGCATTTGTTTGTAAAATTATACGCAAATGAGAATTTTCCGCCGTTTCCGGTACTTTTGCCCTCTGAAAACCTCCGGATCAGCCGATCGAGGCAACGTCGACGTAATCGAAAAGCTTTATAAAAAGCTGAGCCGTGGCGTATGCGTCGAAATACGCGCGGTGCGCTTCGACGAGTTCGATGCCGAATTCCTTGCATAGCACGCGCAGATTGAGTTGCCCTCTTCTCCCCGTCTTGTTGCGGTATGCCTGAGCAAGCACAATGGTATCCTTTGTCCTGTTTGGGACGTACATTCCCTGATTCGCCGCTTCGTTCTTCAGCACGATGAAGTCAAACTTGTCGCCGTTGTGCGCAACCAGCACGGACGAGCCTACCCACGCGAGGAAATCGGGGAGAACGTCCTCTATGCGCGGCGCGTCCTCGACCATATCGTCGTATATGTGATTGGTCGCGGAAGCGCTTTCCGGTATGTGTATTTCGGGGTCTACGAGCGTTGAGAAATACTCGGTGCACACTCCGTTGACTATCTTGACCGCGCCGATCTCAATGATCTTGCACGGATTGCCGTTGTCTATCAGCCCTGTAGTCTCCAGGTCGAACACGACGAAGGTATTTTCGGTCAGATAAGGAGGTTTCTCTATTGCAAGATCGAAAATGTTCTGCTGAGTAGTTATCTCAAGCGGTTTTGCCTTGACAGGCACATAAGTCTTTTTTCTCTTCAGATCCTCTTCTGAAAGGATGGAAGAATAGTTTATACGGCAGAGACTTACGCTCTTTGCAATAAGCGAAAGTCCTCCGCGGAAACTGTCATTCTGAAGGTCTCCGACGACTACGATCTCGTTCCCTTCTTCAAGAATATCGAGAGGACCTTTTGCCGCTTTTCTGGTAAAATAACAGCAACGCATTGCGCCTGTCGTATCGTTTATCGTAAAATTGTAATAAAGGTTTCCCGACGATTTAGAATTTCTGGCAACGATGCTTTCCACTTTCCCGGTGACGCAGACTGCGCTCTGAGGCGAAGTACATGCCCTTATGTATCTCGCTTTGGACGTGATCTCGCTGCCGCAAAGTTTGTGAACTGCGCTTATCTCTATGTAGCAGTCGTCGATCACGACGGGCACCTCTTCTTTTGCCGTTTCGGAAATGATAAATTCTTCGGTATATCTGATTTTTATCATGTTTACCCGGTCATATGAAGAATCGAGGTAATCTTTCAGACCTCTCAGCAGACCGCATTTTTCAAAAAGATCTCCCACTGATTTCACAACGGTAAACGTAACGGTGACCGTCTTGTCTCCGCAGACTATCTCTGTGTTGTCGCTTGAAAGTAGAACGGAATATGCTCTGTGAAATTTGTTCACGTACTCCTTGACCAGTTTGAAAACGATATCGTTGTCCACTCCGAATTTTCTGAAAGAAACCGACACGGTGTACTCGTCAGGCAGAATCTCGACCGCAAAGGACAGAATCTTCTTCTTGTCCTCTTCATTCAGTTCCTTGTCTCCGGAATAAGGAACGCCTATCTGAACTGAAACGGTCTTTGCCTCCGCGTCCAGATCGACCGAGCGGACGCGCAGAAAATCGTACGCGTTGTCATAGCGTATATTGAGAAGTTTTATAAAATCGATTTTTTCGTTTTTGTCCTTGGTATTCTGCGTTCCGATCATGATCTTTGTCTGTTTTTCCGCATAAGGCGGATAGCTGAGCTTGTTATTTATAGCGATATTTCGGCTAAAAATCACAGATTAAGTTCTAAATTAACGCGATTTTTATAATAATCTGTCGACAATATCACTTTTATTTATTATATTTTTTTGATTTCCTCTTTCAATGCTTCAAGTATCGTTCCATTGGGAACCGTGGCAATTATCCTGCCCTCTCTGAAGATAACGGATTTGTCTTTACCTCCGGCAACGCCGACGTCGCAACCTTTGGATTCTCCTATCCCGTTGACGACGCAGCCCATGACGGCTATCCTTATGCTCTTGTCAAGCGTTCTAGCATATTCTTCGACTGCCGTCGCGATCCCCTTGACGTCGATGCAAGTTCTTGCGCAGGTGGGGCAAGAAACGACTTCCGCGTACGCGCCGCTGTACTTCCCCACCGCTTTCAATATCTCTTTCGCGGCATAGACCTCTTTTATCGGGTCGTCCGTCAGAGACACTCGCACGGTATCGCCTATCCCGTCGCATAAAAGCGAGCCGATGCCGATCGCGGATTTTATCAGCCCTTTTTCGTAGATGCCGGCTTCGGTGACTCCGACGTGAAGCGGATAATCGCATTCTGCCGAAAGCAGTCTGTACGCTTTAATAGTATTTGCCACGTCTGACGATTTGACGGATATGACAATATCGTAAAAGCCGTGTTTTTCAAGAAGCCTCACGTGTTCGAGCGCGCTTTCGCACATTGCCTGAGCAAGCGGCATACCCTCGTATTTTTTATCGAGAGAACCGCCGTTGACTCCTATTCTGATCGGTATCCCTCTTTCTTTCAGATATTTTGCAAGATATTCCACCTTGCTTTCGTCGCCTATATTGCCGGGGTTTATCCTAATTTTCGCCGCGCCCGCGTCAGCCGCTTTTACTGCGAGGCGGTAATCGAAATGTATATCCGCGACAATCGGCATCGACGTTGAAGCGACGATCTCTTTCAACGCGTCTGCGCTCTTCTCGTCCGGAACGGAACAGCGTGCGATGTCGCATCCGGCGATTTCAAGTTCCTTCAGTTGCCTGACGGTGCCGTCGACGTCGCTTGTTTTGGTATTCGTCATGGACTGGACGGCGATTTTTTCGCCTCCGCCAATGACAATATTGCCTATTTTCACCTTTCTTGTCATCTTTTCACCCGAAAAAGTGCAGCAGATCGAACGTTATCGCCATTCCGATAAGCAGGACCAGACCCACCGCATGTATCATTCCCTCTACCTTGCGGTTGAGAGGTTTTCTTCTTATGGCTTCTATTATAGCAAACACAATGCGCGATCCGTCAAGCGCCGGAAGCGGTAAAATATTCATGAACGCTATCGATATTGAAAGCACGGCTACGCCGTAAGCAACCGCGGCGAACCCGGACTGTCCCAGTTGAACGAGCGCGGAAACCGCCGTAATCGTTCCGCCCATCGTATCTTTTACCTTTGCCGCTCCGGTGAAAAGCTGACCTATCGACTTGAAGATCAGTTCGACCACGTCGCCGCAGAAATTAAAGGATCTGGCAACTGCTTCGAAATACCCAAGCTTATTCTGTCCGAAGCCGTACGTAATGCCCAGTCCCTTTTTGACCTCAGTGACAGTCTCACCGTTTTCGTCTTCGTAAGAATAGATATAATCGGTCTTATCCGCCGTGAAAGTGATCTCCTCTCCGTCTCTTATCACGGTGAATTCGTTCACGTCGCTGCCCGAGATCAGCTCGCCGAGTTTTCCCGACTCTAGCAGGCTGTAAACCGGTTTCCCGTTGACTTCAACGATCATGTCGCCTTCTTCAAAAGGCTGAACGTGACCTGCGTCTACGAGTTCGTAGGTGTCGACAATTACCGGCGCAGCCTCGCCGTAAGCCATAAAGAAAACGTTGAGGATTATCAACGCGCTGACGAAGTTGAAAAACACTCCCGAAGCAAGCACGATTATGCGTTTCCATACGGGATGAGAATTAAAGCTGTCGGGCGAAGACGCCTCTTCGTCCTCTCCTTCGAACGCGCAGAATCCTCCGGCGGGAATACACCTGACGGAAAATACCTCGCCCGTCTGTTTATTTGTCGTTTTCTTGAATATTGCCGGACCGAAACCGATCGCAAATTCGTTGATTTTAAAACCGAGTATCTTTCCTGCGGTATAGTGCCCCAGTTCGTGGACTACGATCATGAACATGAAGCAGACCATTGCGATAACGATATACCCGATCCATTTGAAGACTTCGCCTGCCGATACGCAAAGCAGAATTGCCGTCATACCCTTTCTCTCCCGATAACGTCTGAAACGTAAGTTTTGACTTTTTCGTCGACAAGGAGCACCTCATCCAGGCAGTCGAACGTCTTTTTGTCCGCAAACCTGTCAAGCGCCCTTTTTATATAGTATGGTATATCGTAAAATTTTATTTGCCTTTTTGCAAACCTGTCCACAGCGATTTCGTTGGCGGCGTTGAGTACTGCGGTGGCATTTCCGCCCTCATTCACGCACTCCAGCGCGATTTTGAGACATTCGAACACTTCCGTGTCAGGTCTTTCGAAATCCAGCCTGAGACTGTCGAAAGACAGCGGAGTGAAACAATGCCCGCCTCTTTCCGGATAAAGCAACGCAAGCTGTATGGGGAGCCTCATGTCAGGATAACTGAGCTGAGCAATAATACTTCCGTCGTCGTATTCGATCATGGAATGGACCACGCTCTGCCTGTGGACGACGATCCCGATCCTGTCTGTGTCCACTCCGAACAGATGTGAAGCTTCTATCACTTCAAATCCCTTGTTCATCATCGTCGCGCTGTCAACGGTGACTTTTACTCCCATATTCCACGTCGGGTGCCTGAGCGCGTCGTCTATCGTAACGTCTTGCAGTTCTTCTCTCGTTTTGCCTCTGAACGCGCCGCCCGAAGCTGTCAGTATCAGCTTTTTCACTTCTTTTGCCGCATCTGCGTTACGGCTCAGGCACTGCCATATCGCGCTGTGCTCGCTGTCAACGGGCAAGACGTTCACGCCTTTGTTCATCGCGGCATTCATAACGAGATCACCGCCGGCAACGAGAGTCTCCTTGTTTGCAAGCGCAATTTCACTGCCGTTTTCTATCGCGCGCAGAGTCGGCGCAAGACCGCTTATCCCAACGAGAGAATTCAGCACGCACGCGCGCTGTACTCCTGCGATCTCAAGCGGAGCGTTCTCGCCGGTGAAAAGCACGGTATCTTTGGGCAAATCGAGCTTCTTTGCCGCGTTTTCGTCTTTAACCGCAACGTATTTCGGAGAAAATTCGTTGATCTGTTTCTGAAGAAGATCTACGTTTTTGTCGCAACAAAGACCAATAACGTTTAGCTTTCCAGGATACTGTCTCACAGTATCGAGAGCCTGCGTTCCTATTGATCCGGTACTGCCGAGTATTATCAGATCTTTCATAACCTTCTCCCTAACTGATTTTATTTTGCGTCAGACGTCAGCGCAACAAGCGCGTTTTTCATTCTACGGCGTTGATTATCGCAAACGTAAGATATATCACGGGAAGCACGAAAAGTATGCTGTCCAGTCTGTCCATTATCCCGCCGTGACCGGGGAAAATCTTACCGAAATCCTTGATGCCCGCTTTCCTTTTTATCCAGCTTGCCGCCAGATCGCCCACCTCGCTGACGACAGCTCCGACAAAGCCTATCACGAGATAGACTGCAAGCGACGCGTAGAGGTTTGTCGTAAGCGCGAGCGTATGCACGTTGCTCATATTGTCGAAAACGCCGTAATAGTCGAAAAGAAGGAACACCATCGCGCTCGCCGCGACGCCTCCGACCAGACCTCCGACTGCACCTGCGATCGTCTTTTTGGGGCTGATCTCGGGGCAAAGCTTCTTTCCGCCTATCGCCATACCCGTGAAATATGCGAAAGTGTCCGTAAATACGGGGATAAACAGAGCCAGCATTATACCTATCATATCGCCGTAGTTTTCGTTTACGGGATTGTCACCGAGAGTAGTCTTGCCGTTAATCAGGAAGAATATCGACAAAAGAACTATCGGATAAAACAAGATGAACGACGTCGCAAGAAAATCCTTGAGTTCGTATTTGTGAACGAAAGTGAATATCGTCAGCGCGACCATAACGCTGAGTGCGATCACAGCAACGATTCCCGTTTCGCGCAAAAACCAGAGCGCGGGATAGATCGCGACTACGGCAATGATCAGAGGGATCGCCATCGGTCTGTATTTTGCAGATCTGAAGGCGGTGAACATTTCGTACACTCCGATCGCCATGCAGATCAGTATGAGCGCGTCGACGTAAAACAGGCTGAACTGTCTGAGCCCGAAAAGCGTGCCGAGTACGACGGCGAGCAAAACTATCGCGGTTATTATTCTTTTCAGCATATTGTCTTCCTTTGCGGTCAGTCAATGCGGCGCACGTTGCCGTATCTCCTGTCCCGCTGTGAATATTCTGTCAGTATTTTGTTGAAGACCGCGGCGTCGAAATCCGGCCACAGATCGTCAACGAAAACAAGTTCGGTATAAGCCGCCTGCCATAGCATAAAATTGCTGAGGCGCTTTTCTCCGCTGCTTCTCACAATGACGTCGGGATCAGGCAAACCGCCTGTATACATACAGTCTGAAAGCGTCTGAAGATCGACTTCGCGCACGCCCGAAGCAAGTATCTTGTTGACGGCGTGAAGTATCTCGTCTCTGCCGCCGTAATTCAGCGCGATGTTGACGATCATACCCTTGTTGTCTTTTGCGGAAGCGAGAATTTTTTTCAATGATTCGACGGTTTCCGAAGGCAACTTTGTCAGATCGCCCATGAACATGATCCTGAAACCGCGTTTCAAGTATTTGCCCAGATGGTTATCCGCGAATTCCTTGACCATTTTGAAAAGCGCGTCTATTTCTTCCTGGGGTCTTGTCCAGTTTTCAGTAGAAAAAGCGTAAAAAGAAACCATTTCCACGCCGGCTTTGTCACATTCGTCGACCATACGTTGAAGCGCTTTCACACCCTCTCTGTGACCGGCTTTTCTCGGCATCAGTCTTTTTTTTGCCCATCTGCCGTTGCCGTCCATTATAAACGCAATGTGCCGCGGGATTTTGAGTTCTTGTTGCATGAAGTTTCTCCGTAACCGTTAAAATTGCATACAAGCCGACTTAAACAAGTCGGCTTGCAAAGTCCAGCGTATCGCAAGCTCAGACCGACATCAGACGGTCATGACTTCCTGCTCTTTTTCCTTGGTGCTCTTGTCCACTTCGGCAACCGCTTCAGCGAGAAGCTTGTCGATCTCCTTTTCACAGACGGACACTTCGTCTTCTGTCACAACGTTGTCTTTCTTGAGCTTCTTGACAGCGTCGTTTGCGTCGCGGCGGGCGTTTCTGAGCGCGATCTTGGTGTTCTCGCTCATGCTTCTGATCTCTTTGCACAGATCCTTTCTTCTCGCCTCCGTGAGCTCGGGGAAAATAAGGCGGATGACCTTGCCGTCGTTCTGAGGATTGATGCCGATGTTTGCTTCGTTTATAGCTTTCTCAACGGCTTTGAGCGCAGAAACGTCCCATACAGAGATCATAAGTATCCTAGCTTCGGGTATCGAAATGTTGCCCAGCTGTTTGATGGGCGTAGGAGTGCCGTAATAATCGACCGTGATCCTGTCGAGCACGTGTGCGTTAGCTCTGCCTGCCTTGAGTTTGGCATATTCGCTCTTGAGATTGGAAACGCCCTTATCAAGCCTTTCCTCGTATTTGTCGAATATCTCGAGAATTTCGATCTTTTCAGTATTTATCATAAATTATGCTCCTCTTGTAATTGCTAATTGAATTATAACAAATTTTGGCGGCAAGTTCAATGTTTTTTTATAAATATTATAATTATAGACGGTTTATCTGCAATTTTTCACCGTACATGGACAAGATATCCGCCATTCTTATACATATTAATGCGTAGATGTGAAAAATGCATTAAAAAACCCGCTTTTCAGCGGGCTTTCTTGCGTCAATGAATTATCGTTCCGATTTTTTCTCCGTTCACAGCTTTGACTATGCTGTCTTTTTCGTGCAACGCAAACGCGATGATCGGGATATTGTTTTCCATGCAAAGGGATATCGCCGTGGTGTCCATAGCCTGAAGTCCTTTCTTGATCACGTCGATATAGGTGATGTCGTCGAGCTTTTTTGCGTCGGGATTCTTGCGGGGATCGCTGTCGTAAACGCCGTCGACGTTTTTTGCGAGAAGCAACACTTCCGCATGTATCTCAGCCGCCCTGAGAGCCGCGCCGGTATCCGTGCTGAAATACGGATTGCCTGTGCCGCAGGCGAAGATCACCACTCTGCCTTTTTCAAAATGACGGAGCGCTTTGCGGAGAATATAAGGCTCTGCGACTCTTGTTATCGTAAGCGCAGTCTGAACTCTGGTGGGGACTCCTGCCGCTTCAAGAGCATCCTGAAGCGCAAGAGCGTTCATTGCCGTAGCAAGCATACCGATATGGTCTGCCGCACTGCGGTCCATCGACTGAGCCTGTCTGCCGCGCCAGAAGTTGCCACCGCCGACTATTATGCCGACTTCGACGCCGGACTCGGTGACTCTCTTGATCTGGTCGACGACGTAATCGACCATGGACGCGTCGATGCCGAAGCCCTTTTCTCCCGCAAGCGCTTCACCGCTCAATTTGATTATAACTCTCTTGTAGACTGCCTGTGACATATATACCTCCGTAGTTTTTTGTAAAAAAAGGGAACGACGAAGCGTTCCCTTGAAAATTACTTGTTCGCTTTAGCTTTTGCGATCTGCTCCTCAACCTCGTTCGCGAGATTTTCTTCTTTCTTCTCAAGACCTTCGCCCATCGTGTAACGGGTAAATCTGAGAACTTTAACGCCGCCGTTGGCTTTGAGATAATCCGCAACGGATTTCTCGCCGTCTTTTACGAAAGGCTGTTCAAGCAGACAGACTTCCTTGTAGAACTTGGAGATCTTGCCGCCGACGATCTTGTCTATGATCTCGGGCTTCTTGCCTTCGTTGAGAAGCTGAGCCTTGCTGATCTCTCTTTCCTTCTCGACGACCTCAGCGGGGATCTCTGCAGAAGTGATATAAGACGGATTGACTGCCGCAATGTGCAGAGCAACGTCGTGAGCCACTTCGTCGCTTGCGCTTGCGTCTGTCTCAACCATAACGCCGATCTTGCCGCCCATGTGAATGTAGGTGCTGATCTTTCCGCCGTCGGTAACATATCTTTCAAAACGTCTGACAACGATCTTTTCGCCGATCTTTGCGACGGTCTCGTTGATCAGGTCAGCGTTTGCGTCGTTGATCGCCTGAACGTCCGCGGGATTTGCGGAAGCGATGTATTTTGCTATCTTCTGAACGAATTCCTTGAACTGTTCGCCTCTTGCGACAAAGTCGGATTCACAGTTTACTTCAACGAGAACGCTGACGTTGCCTTCGCTGTACGCGTCGACGATACCCTGAGAAGCGATCTTGCCCGCGCGCTTAGCGCCGGTAGCCATACCTTTTTCACGGAGTATCTCAATAGCCTTTTCCATATCGCCGTCAGATTCGACGAGCGCCTTTTTGCAATCCATCATACCCACGCCCGTTCTTGCGCGCAGGTCCATAACGTCTTTACTGGTGAAATTCATATCCTTCTCTCCTTTGATTACTCTTGGGTAGCGGGAGCAACCGCTTCTTCGCCGACGTTTTCGCTCTCAACGGCTTCTTCTGCGACAGCTTTAGCGTCCTCTTCTTCCTCAACGCTGTATGCGATGCCTTCGTTCGCTTCGATGACCGCGTTTGCCATGATGCTTGCGATGAGTTTGATTGCGCGGATCGCGTCGTCGTTGCCGGGGATAACGTAATCGACCATGTCGGGATCGCAGTTGGTATCTACAAGACCGACGACGGGGATGCCCAGCTTTCTCGCTTCCTTAACTGCGATCTCTTCGTTGTTGATGTCGACAACGAACATCGCGCCCGGAAGGTTGCTCATATTCTTGATGCCGCCGAAAACTTCTTCCAGCTTTTCTTTCTCTTTTCTGAGACCTGCGACTTCTTTCTTGGGGAGAAGTTCGAACTCGCCCATGATCTCCATCTGGTTGATCTTGTTGAGGCGGTCGATTCTGCTTCTCATCGTCTTGAAGTTGGTCAGCGTGCCGCCCGGCCATCTTTTGTTCATGTAATACATGCCGCAACGGACCGCTTCGTCTTTGATAGCGTCCTGAGCCTGTTTCTTGGTGCCGACGAACAGGATGGATTTGCCCTGCTTTGCGATGTCGCGGACAAAAGCGTAAGCCTTTTCAACATGCTCGACGGAGATCTGCAAGTCGATTATATAAATGTCGTTGCGCGCCGAGTAGATGTACTTAGCCATCTTGGGATTCCATTTCTTGGTCTGGTGACCGAAGTGCACGCCTGCTTCGAGCAGGCCTTTCATTGTTACTACTGCCATTTTTATTCTCCTTTTTTCTTCCCCACGGCTTTCGCTCGGGAACTACTTTTTGCAAAGCAGGATGCCCCTTGCTGACCGAGGGTGATTTTTTAGCATTTAGAATTGTAGCATATTAAAAAATATAAAGCAAACGAAAATACAGCTGTTTTGAAAAATTTTCACTCAGCCGTATATCGCGTCCGATAAGCCTTATTATTTCTTTTTGCAATCCTTGTCGCAGACGTCGGCTTCTTCGCACTCGTCGTCGCAGCCTTCACATTCTTCGCAGTCGCCGTCACATTCGTCGCAATCGCAACCGCAACCGTCTCTGAGTTCAATGTAATCGTCAATCACGGTCTGCGCGAACTCCTTGTCTTCTACCGGCAGATTATTGCGCTCTCCGTCCTCGTTTTCCTCGATCTCGAAAACGAAAACTTCGTCCTCGCTCATATCTCCCAGTTCGCTGGGCTGAAGGATCGCGTAAACAGCCTCGCCGTAATCTATCTCCGCTATGATGACAAACTCAGTTTCTTTTCCGTCCTCGCCCTTGAGGATAACGGTTTCGTCGTCGTCGATGAACTCGATCTCGTCTGTAAGCTTTTCTTCGTCTTTTTTGGACATAGTCTTGTCTCCTTTTCTTTTTTCAGTGGTATTATAACTTATTTTTTGCGCCGTTTCAAGCGTTTGACATATTTCAGTGACAATCCAGATAGGTCTGAAGGATTATCGTCGCGGCGATCTTGTCAATGACTTTCTTACGTTTATCGCGCCTCATGCCCGCTTCTATCAACATTCTCTCTCCGGCGACCGTTGAAAGTCTTTCGTCCTGATAGTCTATTTCTGCGTCAACAAGCGGCGCAAGCGCCTGACCGAAAGCGTGGGCTTTTTCCACCCTTTCTCCGCTTGTACCGTCCATATTTACGGGCAGACCTATCACCACTCTGCCTATATTTTCACGTTTCACGATCGCCGCGATATATTCAAGATCCTTTTCGGGCTCCACGCGCCTGTACGTCTCGAGCCCGGTGGCGCATATGCCCATACTGTCGCTTGTGGCAAGCCCTATCCTTACGTCCCCGAGATCTATGCAAAGATGTCTCATCAGCAATCACACTCCTCAAAATATTTCTGAGCTTTGTCTCCCGCTCTGAACAGGAAAAGCAATACGAACACGACGTCCACTGCCGCGAAAACTCCCCATATCAATGCCGAGCGCGCGAGATCGGAAAAGTTTTCCATGAACGCGCAGACAAATGCGACGACGATCACCGGAAGGATCCCGGCAATGGAGATCAGCATCGGTATAAGCGTGTGGAAGTTGTTTTTGGTCAGTTCCTTGACCGTGACCCAGTTGAACCGCGGAGCCTTGAGGTCTCTCAGCAGCGCGAAAGCGTTCACGCAGGCGCCGTATACGGAAAGAAGCAATGTCATCAGTATAAAATCCCAGACTGTCAGACCCGAGATCACGACGGTCACAACAGATGCCAGAAGCGAAGAAATCACCGTGACAACCGTCGCGGATATCAGCTTTGCGTAATAAATCTTTTCAAAGGCTACGGGCAACGTCTTGATCACGGCGAAATTCTCACGTTCCAGGCTGAATCCGACCGTCGAGAAAAGATTGGTCCCCGAACAGAACCAGCCCGCCATCATCACAGAAAGCGCAAGCGAAAGATACGGAGCGGACATGAAAGACGTCCCAGCGTCTTCGCCCGCTTCGGCTGCAGCCTGCAAGGACGCTTCCATGGACTGCTTGGTCATGAAAGTGCAAAGGAATACGAGAAGCGCGGGCATGACGAGAGAGAGAATCGTATTTACTGTCACAGAACTCTCTCTCAGCAGATATTTCACGTCTGAAAGCATAAACGCCTTTTCGGGAGACCTGACCCCCTGCTCCTTCACTTCTCTGGGAGCGCGGCGTTTACCGCCTTCGCCTTCTGCCGAACTTTGAAGCGCCTTCTTATAGAAAAGAACGGAAAGCGCGCCGGAAACAAGTACGAAACCGAGCGTGGAGCCCAAGAACGCAAAAAAATTACCCGCGGCGTTCACTCCGAACATTGCCTTTGACAGCATTGTCGTGAACACGTTTACTTTTGCCATCGGCGCAAAGATCTGCGCTATGTTGAGCGCCTGATCTTCCCCGTTGCCGACAGAATATGAAGTGGAATACGAAAGATAATATATTCCCGCGACGAAAGCGATCAGGAAAACCGCCTGAACTATCGCGCCCAGTACCGGTCTTTTGGAAAGTTTCCTGATCACAAGCGCTATCGGGAAAGAAACTATCGAAAGAAGCAACATGGGCAGGAGCGGAAGCAAAAGCACCGCGACGGGTATCAGCAGGTAGAACTGTGCGCCGAGAGAGACTCCCGCCTGCGAAGCCGCGACCGCCGTGATCACGGACGCCGGCAGAATTACTATCGTCGATATGAGCAGTTCGTTGACGTAAGTGACCAGCAATTTTGCAGAAAAAACCGTTATCTGAGGCACGGGAAAATTCAGCGTGATTTCGTTGTCTTTAGCGAAAAACATAGACGAAATGTACGAAAACGCGCTCAGAAACAGGACCGACAGCTGCGAGATCGAGAAAACGCCTGAAAGCATTTCCACCGTTCCGCCCTGCTGAAAAGCGAGAGTCGCCGTTGCGTAGAGGGTCATAAAAAGTCCCACAATCGGAAACAGGAAGCATAGCGCCATCACAGCGATCAGCGCAACGTACTTCCTGCGGGATTTTTTGTCTGAAAAATCAGGCAACGTATAGTATCTGAAGTTAAGCTTGAAAAGCGCGACGAACTGTTTCATATCAATCGAAATTCACTCCGACGGCAGGCTTGTCCTCAGTCAGAGAGAGGAATACGTCTTCAAGAGACTTGTTGTCCTTCATTGCTTTCAGATCAGCGATATCGAAAGAAGTGACGAGTTTTCCGTCGTCGATTATCGCCACTTTGTCGCATACTTTTTCTACGACTTCAAGCACGTGCGAACTGAAAAACACGCTGTTTCCTTCTTTGCAGTGTTCCTTCATAAGCTCTTTGAGTTCGTACGCGGATTTAGGATCAAGACCGGTCATCGGCTCGTCGAGTATCCACAGCCTCGGGTTGTGGATGAGCGCCCCTATAACGCATATCTTCTGTTTCATACCGTGAGAATACGATCTGATTGGCGTGTCGTATGCGTCTGTCAGACCGAAAACGGACAGATATTTGTCCGCTCGCGTCTTTCTGTCGTTGAGTCCCACGCCGTATATGTCGCATATAAAATTCAGGTATTCCCTTGCGGTCAGCCTGTCGTAAAGCGCGTGGTTGTCCGATACGTAGCCGATATTCTTCTTCGCGGCGATGGCTTCGTCTTTTATGCTCTTTCCGCATACCCTTATGCTTCCGGAATCGAAAGGCAGTATGCCGCAAGCGCACTTTATCGTCGTCGACTTGCCTGCGCCGTTAGGTCCGAGAAAGCCGAAAACCTCGCCTTCTCCAACCGTCAATGAGACGTCGTTCACCGCAAGTTTATCGCTGTTTTTATACTTTTTTACAAGGTTGGTTATCTCAAGCATGATTTATCCTTTGTTCGCTTTTATTACTTTCGCGCGAACGAGATCTTTTTCTTTTCCGTTTTTTGAGGGTTTGTACAGCTGAACGTCCTTTATCGATTCGGGCAGATAAGTCTGCTCCACCCAGCCGCCGTAATCGTGCACGTATTTGTAGCCGGTCACCTTATCCGTGTGATAATGCGTATCTCTCAGATATGGCGGCACGTTGTCGTCCTTATACTGCTGAACCAGGCTTTCCGCGCCGTACATAGCCTGAACGACGCTGTTTGACTTGCTCGCTTCGCAGACATAAATGATTGCGCTGTAAAGCGGGATCTTTCCTTCAGGCATACCGAGATTCTTGTACGCCTCGACAGCCGAGTTGGCGACGACGAGAGCCATCGGATCAGCCATGCCGACGTCTTCGCAGCTGTGTACGAGAGTGCGGCGCGCTATCAGCAACGGATCGCACCCCGCTTGTATCAGCCTTTCAGCCCAGTACAACGCCGCGTCGCTGTCGCTTCCTCTCAGAGATTTACAGAAAGCGGAAAGCATGTCGTAATAAGTGCTTTCGTCAATGCTCATCGCTTTCTTCTGAATGGACTGCTGCGCGGTTTCGAGATCGACGGTGATTTTGCCGTCCTTGTCCGGATCTGTGGTCATGACGGCGAGTTCGAGCGCATTGAGCGCCGTTCTGAGATCTCCGTCGGATGCCCAGACCAGGTGATCGAGCGCCTTTTCGTCAACTGTCATATCGTAATTTCCCAGCCCGTTCGTCTTGTCTGAGATCGCTCTTTTCAGCGCGCTTTTCACGTCTTCTTCACTCAGTCTTTTGAATTCGAATACTCTGCAACGCGAAACGATCGCGCGGGTCATATTGACGTAGGGATTTTCAGTCGTAGAACCGATAAACACGATGTATCCCTGCTCTATTGCCGCAAGCATGCAGTCTGACTGCGCCTTATTCCATCTGTGACATTCGTCCAGCATAAGATAAGTGCGCGTGCCGTAGAGTTCAAGCCTGTTCTTTGCGTCCTCGATGACTTTCTTCGCGTCGGCAACTCCGCTCGACACCGCGTTCATCTGCACGAAATCGCTGTGCGTGGTAGAAGCGATTATATGAGCAAGCGTCGTCTTGCCGCATCCCGGAGGTCCGTAAAAAATGCAACTGCCTAGTTTATCCGCAAGGATAGCCCTGCGGAGCAGACTGCCTTTGCCGACGATATGCTGCTGCCCCACGAAATCGTCAAGACTCGTAGGGCGCATTTTCTCCGCCAGAGGCTTTGAAGCGTTCACGTTGAAATCGAATAAACTGTCCATACGAGTCCATTATAATTTTAACGCGATAAAAAGTCAAGGGAGTTACGCTGTGGTCAGTACAATACCGTCAGAGAGATCTTTCCCGCGTTTTCTTTCAGCGCGACCGTGCGGCAGTTGGTATAATTCACTCCGTTGATCCTGATCCCGGTAAATCCGGCGTTTTCAAAAGATACCTCGTAAACAGTGCCTTTGTACCCGTATTCAAGCACGCTCACGTCGGCGCAATCGAGCAGAGGTTTTGAAAACTCGAGAGAGTCTCCCCTTTTTCTGACTCCGAGCATTTCTTCGATTACGACTTTGTAAAGCCACGCCGCCGAACCGGTATACCACGTCCATCCGGCGCGCCCCGGGTTGTCGGTATTGGTGTATACGTCGCCGGCGAGAACGTACGGCTCGCCTTTGTAAGCCGCGTTTTTCCCCTGATCTCTGCATCTTTCAACCGGGTTCAGAAGCCTGAGGATCCTGTTCGCTTCTTCCTTGTCTCCCGCCTTGCAGCATGCGAGCAGATACCATACGGCGGCATGCGTATACTGCCCTCCGTTTTCTCTTACTCCCTGCGGATACGACGAGATGTAGCCGTACCGCTTTTTTCCGTCGAAAGGCGGATCGAACAGTCTGACCGCGCCGCAGTCTTCGTCAACCAGAGTACGCGCCGCGTCCATAGCGATTTTTCTCTCTCCGTCCGTTCCGATCTTTGCTATCTCCGCCCAGCATTGACAAAGAAGATCGGTCCTGCACGCTTTCGATCTTTTCACTCCGAGCCACTCGCCGTCGTCGGTGAACGCCCTCGCCCATCTGCCGTCGAAATATGCGTTTTTCAACGCTTCTCTCAGCTTCGTCGCAACGCGTCTGTATCTTCCCGCGCTTTCAACGTCGATATATCCGCAGAATTTTTCTATCACTTCGACGGCGAACTCAGTCAGCCAAACGCTTTCTCCTCTGCCGCGTATACCTATTCCGTTGAGCGCGTCGTTCCAGTCTCCGCCGCCGATAAGCAGTAATCCGTGCTCGCCGGTTACAATCGCGCTGTCTATCGCCCTCTGAAGATGAAGAAGAAGTTTTTCTCTTACCCCGGCGTATCTGCCGTGCTCAAGCCGAGCTTCCTGAAGATCGTCCAGCGGCTGTCCGGTCAGATAGCCGCACGTCTCGTCCAGTATGCTTTCGTCTCCGGTATGAGAGATATATTCGCAGGTAACGTAAGGCAGAAAAAGTCTGTCGTCGCTTATCCTGGTCCTGACTCCGAAAGCGGGAGAATGCCACCAGTGCATCACGTCGCCTTCGATATACTGCCTTTCTGCGCAAAGAAGAATGTGTTCTCGCACCCTCAAAGGGTCGCTCCAGATAAGCGCGAGACAGTCCTGAAGCTGATCTCTGAAGCCGACCGCGCCGCCCGCCTGGTAAAAACCGCATTTTCCGTTTATCCTTGACGATAACACCTGATAAGGCAGATTGTTGAAAAGAAAACGCAGAGATTCGTCTCCTTCTTTTAATATCGGTGCAGACGTCTGAGACAGTTTTTTCTCCGTGATTTCGCATATTGCCCGGATATCGCTCTCCCTTGCTTCTTTCAGAGTCTCTTCGCCGTCGCAAAGCGCGAACGTCACCTCCGATACTCCGTGTTTCGGCACTTCCGCTCTGACCGTCGCTCCGCAAAGCGGATTATTGAAAGGACTTGAGCTTCTCTTGGGATTGAAACCGTTGATCCCGCGCGAGATTGCCTGAACGCGGTCGGTGATAAGCTCGCAGGCGTTTTTCGCGTAAAGAAAGTATTCCCTGTCGTTCGCCGCGTTTACGACTCTCACGGCGTCTTTTCCCGTCTGCTCGCAGAAAACGAAGGAACAATTTCCCGTACCGTCGGCGTAAGGCTCCGCGATATAGCTTATCTCAAGGTCAAGTTTCTTGTCTGTCAGATTGCGGATGCTGAGTATATCCGCAATTATCCTGCCGTCTTTTCCCAGAGTTTTTTTAAGAGAATATTCCGCTTTTCCTGTCCTTCCGACGTACAGCGTGTAACCTTTGGCGTGCCTGACGTAGCCGCCCGGATTCAGCTTGTTTACCCTGATAACGGAAACACCGTCCGAAACGAGGATCCTTTCGCACGGCGGGTCGCTCACCGGATCGTTGCTCCAGCCGGTCAGCTTGTTTGACTGGCTGTTCAGAAAGTAACAAAAGCCTCCGCCGTTTTCAGTCGCTACGAATCCGCCGTTTTCCGCGCAGGTCACGCCGGAATACGGCGCGCCGGGAACAGACGTGACGACGTAATCTCCGTTTTCCGCGAATCCGCCGTTTCCTGTAGGAAAAACAACGGGCGGAAGGCACTGCGAAAACGCGACGTCGCCGCTTCTCCTTCTCACCGCTATCGCCGTGTTGAACACGTTTTCCTTTATCTCGTTTTTCATTACCCGGAACGCTTGCGACAACAGATTTTTCACGTCTGCCGACCTGACTGAACTTATGTTCGTGAAAGAGACGAACGGCAGCGACGCGAGATCTGAAACGGTCGATCTTTCGCATATCTCCTTCTGCGTTTCACGGTTGTAGCCGTCGCTTTCGTCGTAAAGCACGACCAGTCTGAGACCTATCCCGAGAAGCCGGCACGCGATCGCGCTTTTCACCGCCTTTTTCGTAAACGCGGCGTTGCCGTCGTATCTTAACACAAGCGTCTTTACCGGGTCGTTCGTCATGCGCTGTTGCGCCTTGGCGAGAAGCGCGCTTTTCGGAAAAGGCTCGTACAGAAGTTTTGCGGCGAGCTTCTGCGCGTAAACCGCGGTCTCTTCGTCGGACAGATACTTTTCCAGGACTCCGGTCTCTCCGTCCGGTCTGAACGAAGCGTACCCGCTGAAGTCGGTCGAAACGACTCTTCCAACCGAACTTCTGAGCGAGCTTTCCTCTTCTGCGCACTGCATCACGACGGTGACCGTTCTGCTCTGTCCGGGAAGGAGCGAAAACGCGCATTTAAGCCCGAGGCACGGAGATATCACGTCTCCGAAAGACGCCCCGCACTTTCCGAACGCAAACTCCGGATTGCTTTCGTCCCTGTTCCTGCCGTAGAGATTTGCCCTGTTGCTCTCTGCGAGAATTTCACCCTCCGCAAGCATCGTTGCCGAGAAGCTGAAGCCTCCCGTGCTTTCTCTCGGTTTCCTTTTCATATACAGCGTACCTGTCTCACGGTCGAAAACCGTGCTGACGAACAGATCTGAAAACGCCGGATGCGCCGCGTATTCGCTCCGTCCGGCAAGCGCGGTACGGCAGGCAAAGACAAACTCGTAATTCTTCTGTCTGTCCGAGCTGTTCTTTACCGTAAATTCCCTGACTTCTCCGCTTATCACGGTCGGAGTATACACCTTCATCCGGCAATCGTGCCTGACGTTTTCAAACTCCGCGCAGTCAGACGAAAAACGCGCTCTGAAAGATCCGCCGTCCTTCTTGAGCGGCGCGAACGTCGGAGAAAAGACTTCTCCGTCGCAGATGAAATATCCGAACGCGCCTGAATTCTTGCAGAAATCGGGAGAAAACACGTTAATATCCTTGTCTCTCCATTCTGAATAACCGCAACCGTAATCGTCTATCACCACGCCGTATTCCTTTCCGTACAGCAGACATGTCTGAGGAAATTCCGAAAGCGCGATCTCTCTCGAATAGCGCGGCTTAGTTTTCCCGTACACGAAATCGTGTCTTCTTCTTTTCGCCGCGCGCTCCCCGCTCTCTTTTTCTTCGAGCATCAGCAGACCGCCGCGCATTCTGTCGTCGGCAATAAAATATTTTGTCAACGCGCCGCCGGTAAGCGCGTTGGTGATAGCGCACAGTATCATTCCCTGATGGTGCGTCATCGAAGAACAGACCGTGTTTTTACCCGAAGTATAATCCATCGCTTCGTAAAAACCAAGGTCTCCGAAGCAGCCGCACGCCTCGAATTTCTTCAGATTGTCAGTTGCCTTTTCTGGCGCGTACGGCAGAGACAGCGCGCTTGCGTAAGGCGTTACGACACATTTGTCGTCTGCGTTTCTCAAAGCGAGCGATGACAGACCGTGAGCCTTGTACTGATAATTCGCATTGTCGTCGAACGCGTAATAACCGCTTTCGCTTATCCCCCACAATCCGCAGCATTTTGCCAGGCTCATCGTCATGACCGCTCTTTTTGCGCTCTCAGTTATCAGCGAACCTCTGACGTCCGGCAAAAATATCTGCGGCATAAGATATTCGAACGCGGTGCCCGACCACGAAGCCAGCACGCTGCCGTGAGAACGCACGCAAAGGCGCGACATCGTTCTCCAGACAGCGTCGTCGCAGGAATTGCAACTTGCGATATACGCCGCTAGCCTCGCTTCGCTTGCCAGCATGTCGTAATGCCCTTCGTATCTTTTCGAGCCCGCGTTGTAGCCGATATACAACAGATTTCTGCTTTTGTCGGTGAGCGCGGAAAAATCCGTTTCGTCTATAAGTTTTTTACATCTTTCCGCCGTTTCACTGTATCCGTTTTTTTCGCAGAAACCTTTGCAGACGGTCAGAGCCGCCACGAAATTTCCGCTGTCAGCCGAAGATACGAAAAACGGATTGACCGGCTTTGCCGTCGCGACGTCGTACCAGTTGTAAAGATGACCTTTCCATTTCTCCAGCTTTTCGCACTCAGATACGAGCGCGCTTATCGTCGCATTTGCGCGGCAACCGGATTCTATTCCTAGTTCTGCCGCGCATACCGCCGAAAGCAACGCGTAACCGATGTTCGTCGGAGAGGTCGTCGCGCTTTTCCCGTTGGGTGGATAGAACTGGATATTGTCGCAAGGAAGTCCCTCTCCGACCTCATTGAAATACGCACAGGTGCTTTCCGCATACCGCCTGAGAGTTTCAGCGGTTTCCGCAGTGATCGTGCGCTTTTGAGGCTGTTTTCCTGCAAAATATATCAATGTCGTATACGCCAGAAATACGGCAACGTAAACGAGCGCGGGAAATGAAAATCCGAACGCAAGCGCCGCCGTTGCTACCGCCGCGCACGGAAACCAGACTGCCGCCGCATGAGAAGCGTAACCCTTTTTCCCTTGCAACTGCGCGAACGGTTTCCACTTCAGAAGCGACTGAGAATTGAAAACGTAATCGAAGAATGTCCCCGCTATAACGGCAATACTCGTCACGGCATGAAAAGGAAGTTCGACCACGTCGCGAACAGCCTGCTTTACAGTGAACGCGATCCTTCCGAAAACAGCCTTGGGTCTGGTGCCGGGGCTGGTATATACAGCCACGGCGAGCGAAGCCGCCGGAGCCGCGAAACTGGCAAAAAAAAGACCGATCAGCAAAAGCGGACTCAAATAATATAACGCAAATATCCATAAAACGAAAGCCGCAACAGGCGCGAGGCATGAGAAAGCGTTTTTTAGAATGATATAGCCGTATATGCCGTCAGAACAATACTTTTTTCCTGCGTACGGCAAAAGCAGCAGATCCCCTCTTTTCCATCTCTTCTGTCTGGCGACGTCGCTGACAAAATTGTCCGGGGCGTCCTCTGACGTAGCGAGATTGAGCGACCCTGTCACGGTCAGCGCGCCCTCGAGTATATCGTGGCTGAGGATCTTCCCGTCCGGTACCGCCGCCGAAGTTTTTTCGTGAAAAGCCCTGAGCGAATATATCCCCTTGCCGCAGAAAACCGACCTGCCGCAAAGATCGTAATAAAAATCGTCGTATGAGCAGTATGTCTGAAAACCCGAACTCTGTGAAAAATTGCGCGAATAAGGAGTTTTCAGCGAACTGAGCGAATATACCGACGAAAACGCGAGCATATCGTATTTTGCATTGAGAGGGTGAAGCGCGGTGTTGATCGCAGTCCTCACCTCCCCGGCTCCCAGCTTGCTGTCTGCGTCCAGAGTGATCACAAAGCGCGGACAGAACGTGAAATCAGTTGAAACAAAGCTGAATTTGCTCCTGTCGCCCGTCAGTAACAATTCGTTAAAATCTCTGATCGCTCCGCGCTTTCTTTCGTACGCGCCGAACATTTTGCCCTTCCTTACTCTACGCCTTACCAGCGCAGTGAAATTCTTTCTGTCAGAATATTTTTCAAACGCGCAGATCACGTTGAAATCCTCGTCGTCGCTCTCTTTGTCGCTTTCTTTGAGGTCGCAGAGAAGAAAATACCTGACGTTTTCCTCGTCGTTCACCGCCTGGAGCGCAAGCAGATTTTTTACTGCTTCCTCAGCTTCCTCGGCGCATGTGATATAATGCGAAACCACGACCGCCGTCGCTCCTTCCTCAGGAACTTTCGCGTAGTTAAGCCTCGGAACGGGTCTTTTGGGAAGCAGAAAAGAAAGCGCCCTTTCAACGATGTATGCGCACGCTGGAAAACTTGCGGCAAACGTCAGCACTCCCACAGCGACGGCAAGCGCGGTCTCAGGCAGAAAAATCGCAGAGACGACGGAGAACGCCGCCTGAAGTATGAAAACCGAGCAATAATATATCCATTTATCCGCCGCATAGGAATTCTTTTTCAGTTTCGCAGTCGTCTTTCCCTTGAGATGCGCCCTGAGATTGTAGCGGTAATCGAAAATTATTTCCCCGAAATGCTTGTCAAAAGCGGCGGCAAGATCGAACGCTCCCTTCGCAACCGAATATTCTCCGGCGCCGAAATATACCGAAAGCCTGTATACCGCCGCAAGATATTGCCGCTTTGACTCCGCGTCGCTTTCTCTGTAACCCGCGTCTCTTTCAAAATAAGCGTTTACGGGCGAAAGCGATATGATGAACGCGGTGTCGAAAACAGTCGGAAGTTCCTTCAGAGAGGTGACCGCATTGCCGATCGCCGCCGAGTAATCGTTAAGCGCGCCGGCAAAAGCGAAGTCTACGTTTTCTTCGTTTACAGCGGTATTCCTGCTGTAAAACACAGCCGGGATCTTTTTGCCGCTCTGCTTGTAAAAATACAGATACCCTTCCTTCTTAGAATATCTCGGGTCCGGTTCTCTGTCTTCTTCCGCTCTCAATCTTGCCTTTTCGATCGTTCTGATCCTGTCGCAGACGTATGCGATCTTTCTGATCAGCGCGACTTCGAACGCTCCTTTCAGCGAAAATATCTCCTCGTAAGTCAGAGGCGCGTATCTGTTGAATTCCTTTACCGCCCCGGATATGCTCGCGGCGTCTATCCTGCAATAATTCTGAGAAACCAGCGTGCCTGCAAGGTGAAGTACCCTGGCTTCTCCTTTATGCGGAAGCGCCGCAAAACTTCTGTATACGTTTGCTTTTATTCCTGCGGTAAAAGTCCTGTAATTTTCATATAGCCATTTTTCACATTCAAAAAGACTTTCTCCTCGCTTAGCTTTGGCGCAGACGATTTTGTACGCTCGCCTTATCTTGCGGAGAGACGACCCCACGTCGGGCGCCGCCCCGACTTTTTCAACGTCCTTGAGCGCAAGCGCAAGCTGTTTTATGTTGGCGATCCTGTCGCCGCCTATCAGGTATTCCCCGTAATCGAATTCCCGCGATTTCTGAGCCACTACTGCGGCGAGGCTGACCGCCGCGAGCACTGAAAGCGCAGTGATGATGTAAATAAACATTTTGCACCTCCGGACGCAATTATTCACATCATGACGGCATTTTAAAATATTTTGATGAAAGTTGAAAGGAAATAAAAAAAAGACCCCCTGCGGGGCGAGACGGTCTGTAAGCCGGGTTCTGTCTTGGATAAACATCTGTCTAGGACGTATGTTGCCACACGCCTCAAGCGATTTTCCGACGCGGCAGGCAACCGCATATGTCGTTTTCTCTTGCATCGGGTGGGGTTTACAGAGCCTCCCACGTCGCCGCGGGAGCGGTGAGCTCTTACCTCGCCTTTCCATCCTTACCCTTGCGGGCGGTTTATTTCTGTTGCACTTTCCTTGAAGTCGCCTTCACCGGTAACTGGCCGGCACCCTGCCTTGCGATGCCCGGACTTTCCTCACCCCTTTCGGGCTGCGTTTATCCGATCGTCTCCGTGATATAATAGCACCGATCTCAAAGAAAAGCAAGCGTTCAGAACTGCATGCCGTGATCTTCTATGTATCTCCGCAGTTTGAACAATGCCTTTTTTTCTATTCTTGAAACGTATGATCTCGAAATGTTGTATTTTTCCGCAACCTCGTTCTGAGTGTAAGACTTGTCGGAATTTACGCCGTATCTGAGCATTATTATCTCGTATTCTCTGTCCGTGAGCGCTTTTTTCGCCAGACCCAGCAGTTTTTCCTGAACGATACGGCTTTCCACCTTGCTTATCACGCTTTCTTCGTCCTGCCCGATCAGGTCTATCAGCGTGACTTCGTTGCCGTCTTTGTCGAAGCTTACCGGCTCGTACAGCGACTTTGTGTTCCTGTATTTCTTGCCCGCGCGGATGACCATCAGTATCTCGTTCTCGATGCATTTGCTGGCATATGTCGCAAATTGCGTTCCTTTTCCTTCGTGAAAAGAATTTACCGCCTTTATGAGTCCGATCGAACCGACGCTGATCAGTTCGTCGTTGTCGCCGTAGTTGTTGTACTTTTTGACTATATGCACGACAAGGCGCATATTGTGCCTTATCAGTTCGTCTCTTGCCTCTCTGTCGCCTTGAGCTATCCTGTCAAGAAGTTCCTTTTCTTTTTCCGGAGACAGAGGTTTGGGAAAGCAATTTTTGTTTTTTATGTATCCGCTGAAAAACAGAAGATTTGAAAGAAGCGCCAGAATCCCGCCGAGTATCATATATCCACCTCACCGTAAAATCTATGAGTCTGCGCCTGTAATTATGACGGTGAATAATGATAAGGACAGGTGTAAAACTGTGGATTTATGCGGCTGACGCATAAAAATCTTTGACGCCATTATGCGTTTGAAGCGGATTTTGCGCCGCGAAAAAAATCCGCCTGCCTGAGCAAGCGGAGCTTTTGTCTGTTATTGCTGATTGCCGCCGTTGTCGTCTTTGCGGCTGTTTTTGTTTTTCAAGATCTCGTTTATCTCGCCGAGCCATGAGTTTATGTCCTTGAACTGTCTGTGCACAGCCGCGAATCTGACGTACGCCACGTCGTCGATCTCCTTCAGCCCGTCCATGACAAGATCGCCTATGTAATCAGAGGTGACTTCCTGTTCAAGCCCGTTGGCAAGTTTCTTTTCAATGTCTGAAACCAGCTTGTCGATCTGTTGCATGCTGACGGGACGTTTGTCGCACGCCTTGAGTATTCCGTTCTTGAGTTTAGCCGGCGAAAAAACCTGCCTGCAACCCGACTTTTTGATCACCATGATCGGAGTGGTCTCAATCGTTTCATATGTTGTGAAACGCTTGCCGCAGGCAACACATTCCCTTCTGCGCCTGATAGAAGTGCCGTCCTCGTTGATCCTGCTGTCGATAACCCTGCTGTCCATACAGCCGCAATAAACGCATTTCATCTATTAAACCTCCGGTATGACGTAACACAACGATCTGCTCCCGTTACCTGAAACCTAAGCGAAAGTAAGACGTTCTAAGACAAACGCATGCCGTCATCAGACTGCGCATTGATTTGCTGAAACGGTATTCCCGATCCTTGTCTGTCATTGACTATATTATACGCCATATTGTGGAATTTGTCCAGTAAGTGCACAAAATATTGCGGATCCAGCACTTTTACTTCACAATTTCAGAAGTAAAACCGCTTTCAGCAATATCTGCAAAAAGAATACGCGGCATAGTATGTCAGCAGTCGCATCTTGACGGCGGCGGCGGATTGTCCTGCGACAATTCGACCAGAATCGCGTCTTCGCCTATCCTGACGATGCAACGCCACGGCACGAATATGCTGTCAGAGCACGTTATATTTTTAAGAAATTTCTTTTCACCCGGCACGATAAGTCCCGTAATCTTGCCACCCGGAGTGAAAGCAATGTCAAGAAGACGCCCAAGTCTTCTGCCGTCGATCACGTTGACCACTTCCTTCTCTTTGAGTTCGCAAAAAGTAAGATCGTTTAACATAACAACACCTCCCGATAGTCTACGGGAGGCGTCGTCAAATTATGACAAATTCCGCACAAATGCGAAAAGTTTTGTTAAAAATATGCTTTCATTCTGGAAAGCGCGTTCTTTTCAAGCCTGCTTACCTGAGCCTGAGAGATCTTGACCTGCTCAGATATCTCCGTCTGCGTCTTGCCGAAGTAATACCTGAGCACAAGCACCTTTCTCTCTTTTTCGGGCAGATCTCTGATCGCGTCGGATATGCAGATCTTGTCCGTCCACCGTTCTTCGGTATTTTTGCCGTCGCCTATCTGCTCTTCAAGCACCATTCCCTCCTCACCGTCGTTGTATACCGGATCCTGAAGATAAACGGGCTCGCTTACGGCGTCAAGCGCACAGACGACTTCTTTGATGGGCAGATCTATTTCTTCTGCGATCTCCACCGCAGTGGGCGTGACCTGTCTGTTCCTTTCGATCTCCTCTTTTGCCTTGAGCACCTTATATGCCGTGTCTCTCATACTCCTGCTCACCTTGATGCCGGTCGAATCTTTCAGATAACGTCTGATCTCGCCGATTATCATGGGAACCGCATACGTTGAGAATCTGACGTTGAACCTGCACTCGAAATTGTCGATCGCCTTCATGAGTCCGACCATCCCGACCTGAAACAGATCGTCGCTGTTACCTTTGTTTCCGAAGCGTTGCACGACGGAAAGCACGAGTCTTATGTTGGCTTTTGCCAGATCTTCACGCGCCGTCATGTCTCCCGCTTTCGCTCTTTTCATCAGTTCTTCGGATTGCTCTTTGCTCAGTTTTGGCAACGTGTTAGTATCCACGCCGCATATAACAACTTTATGCACCGTATCACCTCCGTATGTATGCCGTCGCGTTGACCACGGCGGGAGGTCTTACGGTTAGTTTTCACTTGTAGCAAGCAATTATACGCTTTTTGTCAGTTCTTTTTTGAGTTTTTTCATCACTTTTTTCTCAAGTCTTGAAATGTACGACTGAGAAATACCCATAAGATCTGCGATCTCTTTCTGGGTTTTCTGCTGTGCGCCGAGAAGCCCGAAACGCAACCTTACGATCTGTCTTTCTCTGGGCGGAAGACGCTTAAAGGTTCTGATCAGGATCTCTTTTTCTTCGTCTGTTTCAACGTCCTTGCAAGTGACGTCGCTGTCTGTTCCGAGAACGTCTGACAACAGAAGTACGTTCCCTTCCCAGTCCACGTTAAGCGGTTCGTCAAGCGACATTTCGCCCTTTGTCCTGACCACTTTCCTGAGATGCATGAGTATTTCGTTTTCAATACATCTGCTCGCATATGTAGCAAGCTTTATCTGTTTACTTCCGTCGAACGAATTGACGGCTTTTATCAGTCCTATCGTCCCTACGCTTATCAGATCGTCTATATCCACGTTGGAGCTTTCGAATTTTTTAGCTATGTAAACCACGAGCCTCAGATTGTGCTCGATGAGTTTTTCACGCGCCGCTTTATCGCCCTGAGCCAGACGTTCCACCGCCTGCTTTTCTTCCTCTGCCGATAGCGGAGGCGGCAAAGTTTCCCCTCCGTTGAGATAATCTACGCCGTCATCCTCTTCAAGCGGCGAAGAAAAAAACTTTTTTATAAAATTTATAAGTTTTTTTATCATAATTCCTCCTAAAGATCGCAGTTAAGGAGAAGGGAAAATCCGATGAAATCCCTCTCGCCTAGTCCTATTATCACGTTGTCGAATTCTTTTTCTTCGCCGTCTCCGCTGACAAGAAGTTTATCCGCGACAAAACCGCTGATAGTTTTGCTTCCGGTGACGGTGCTGAGTTTTATTCCCTCAACCTTTTCTGCCTTGTCCAGGTTGGGAATGGATTTTGCAAACTCTGCTCCGGATATGACAACCGGCATGATCCCTTTGTAGAACAGCCTGTTTCCGCTGTCCCAGTAGCCTTTGCAACTCACGCTTTCACCTTTGACTACAAGCTTTACGTCGGCAGAATACTTCTTCTCGCGCCGCGCCTTAGTGATATATCCCACAGTCTTTTTTGCCACGACAAGGCACACAAGACATGCCGCGGCGACGACAGCCGGAACGTATCCTCCCGGATCGCCGATCGCTACGAAACCGTCGTTTGCTCCGAGGAGCGCGACGCATACTCCGCCCGCAAGAAAGGTGTAAAGCAAAAAGACGGACAGCGTCTTCAGATAGCTTTTTGCGTCTTTATGCTTTGCCATTATAAGCGCCATTACTAGAGCCAATGCGATCTTAGCGATAAAAATCGCTTTGATCTCCACAAGAGGCATGACGACGGCAAACGCAGTGCCGACCGATGCAGACAGCAATGCCCTCAGCTTGTGCATTTTACGCCTTAGAGTCAGCATAGAAACGTATATAAGAAGCAGGTTTACCGCCATGTTGTCAGCAATCACATACTCTATGTATATTTGCATACCAGAATAATATATCCATTTAGGCGCAAACAATTTCCGTCCGTGTCGAAAAATCAAAAGTGAGCTCAGACAAATGAGTGAGTGAGATAAAAAAGTGAGCTCCGTTTCCGGAACTCACCAGATTTAAATGCGTTGGTCGTGTCTTGGCCGACGTCTCCTGCCGCAAAACGCAAGCAGTTATCTCTTTCTGCGGAATACCCTGAGGAATGCGGGAAGCTTGTCTTCTTCCTGATCATCCTGCTGCGACTGGTTGTACGAACCCTGATTGCCGCGCTGACCGTAGTTCGCGTTGTCGCGCTGCTGACCGGCGTTGCTGCCGTAACCGCCGTATGTGCCGCCCTGCTGCTGGGAAGCGTTGCGTGCGTCAAAACCGTTGCCGTAACCGCCTGCGGGTGTCTGAGACTGACGTCCGTCGTCGTATCCGTTCTGCGCATAGCCGGCGCCATGTGAGGAAGTGTGACCGTCGTAGCCTGTGCCCGAAGTCTGACCGCGCCCGTCCTGATAGCCGTAACCGCCGTTTCCGCCGTAAGAACGGTCGTTTCTGTCCGTGTACTGCTGATCGGTTCTTCCGTACTGTTGATCGTTGCGTGAATATTGCTGGTCGTTGCGCGGGTACTGCTGATCGTTTCTTCCGCCCTCGTAAGAGTCTGTACGGCGCGCGCCCTGCGATCTGCCGCTTTCGGGATACTGAGTGTAGCCTGAACGGTTGTCAGCCATATCGTCATATGCGCTCTCACGTCTGCGGCTGTCGTTGAGACGTCTGATCGCGTTGTCCATAGCCGCCGAAGTGCGCGTCTGCGCGCCTGTGTTTCTTCTCTGGGCGTATGTGGCGTTGACGTCTTCAGTCGGAGCGCTGAAGCCTGTTGCGATGAGTGTGACCTGCACCTTGTTTTCAAGATTTTCGTCAAAACCTGTACCGAAGATGATGTTCGCCGCCGGATCCACGATGTCTTCTACGAGTCTGCTTGCGTCTGCAACTTCGTCGAGCGCCATATCCTTGCCGCCCATAACGTGAAGAATGACGCCGCTCGCGCCTTCGATATTCGTTTCGAGAAGCGGGCTTTCGACGGCGTTTCTGACCGCCTCGATCGCCTTGTCCGGACCTTCGCCCACGCCGATGCCCATATGAGCGAGGCCTTTCTTTCTCATGATCGCGCTGATATCCGCAAAGTCAAGGTTGATGACCGTCGGAGTGACGATGAGCTCGCTTATGCTTTGGATCGCCTGCTTGAGCACTTCGTCCGCCTTGATAAAGGACTCGAGCATCGCGGTACCCTTGGGGAGAACTTCGAGAAGTTTCTCATTGGGGATCACAAGCAAAGTGTCGACGTTGCCGCGCAGATTCTCGATGCCCTGAACAGCGTTGTGCATACGCCTCTTTCCTTCAAAAGCGAAAGGCTTGGTCACAACGGCGACTGTCAGTATGCCAAGTTCTTTTGAAAGCGCCGCAATGACGGGCGCCGCGCCGGTTCCCGTACCGCCGCCCATACCGGCAGTGATGAAAAGAAGGTCAACGTCCTTGAGCAGAGCGCGGAGTTCTTCTCTCGACTCCTCCGCCGCCTTTTCACCCACGTTGGGATCGGCTCCCGCGCCGAGACCTCCGGTCAACTTCGCACCTATCTGCACTTTTGTGGGCGCGTTGGACAGGGTCAATGCCTGAAAATCAGTGTTTACTGCGACAAATTCCGCACTCTTGATGCCTGCCGCTATCATACGGTTGACGGCGTTGTTGCCGCCTCCGCCTACGCCTATAACTTTAATTTTGGCTCTTCCGCTTCCGTCTGCCATGTCTGTTACCTCCGAAATCTGTCGAAAAATCTTTTCAGTACGTTTTTGCTTTTTTCAAGTTTGTCCGCCACGTCGAACGTTCCGAACACGGAAGAATAATAACTCTTTCCGTAGGTGGGAACGTCGGGGACGATCGTTTCAAGTCTTTTGCCCAGTTGGCGCGAAACGTATGCCGACGCGCCTTTTATTTCCGCAATTCCTCCTCCCGTCAGATATACAACGTCGGAAGAAAAATTGGGGTTTTCGGCAAGATTGCGTTCTATGAAATCTACGAAATCGTCCAGTCTTGCCTGAATTATCTTGTTTACGCCGAAGCTGTTGAACTGCTGCGGTTTGCCGTCGACAATGACGTTGTAACAGCTTCCGTTGTCCGTTTCCTGATACAGGTTGGCTTTGGAAACAAGCGTACACGCGCTCGCATAAGGAATATCCAGCACCTGATACAGATCTCCCGCAACGTTTGCGCCGCCTATCGATCTGCTTGCCGCACATTCCAGCCCGTCGCCCACGACGATGCCGAAAGAAGTGTTGGAAAAACCGATGTCGCAGACTGCCGCTCCCGTCTCTCTTACGTCTGAAGACAGAAGCTGAACGCACGTCGCCCAGAACGAAGAAATGTAGCTGACCCTCTTTGCGCCTATCGCAAAAGCCACCTTCTCTATCGTCTCGCAGAACCTCCTGCCGCACATTATGTAGGTCAGATCAGCATCAATATACGTCGCCTGCTCGTAAATCGGATTCACGCACCTGAACTTGTTGTCCAGAGTGAAGCCGCGCGCGCTGCAGTTGATCGCCACGTAATCGGGATCTCCGTCAAAGATGTTCCCTCTTGCATAAAGCTCGTCCAGAGTGTCGTCCGTGACCGTGCGCGATGAACGGTAAGCGTTTTTGACCTGATTGTTCCTGACTTTCACAAAATCCGTCGGAACGCCGACGTACAGCTTGCCTATCCTGCCGCGGTAGCCGCTTTCTGCGATCGTCTGTCTGACGCTCTCCTCGAGGGCGTCCGGATTGAGGAATTCGCCTTTATAGTACCCGTCGTACTCGCAAGAGGCAATATTTTTGACGTTGTAGACGCCCGAATCGGACTTGCTTCCAACCAAAAAAACCAGCTTGCCCGAACCTACGTCCAGCAAAAACACTTCGTTCATATAATTATTATAATTAATATAATATTTAATGTCAAGAATTAGTAATAAAAAATACGGAAATTTACGCAAAAAAAGAAACGCCCCCGAGGGCGCTCATACGCTTTCTTCAGTTCAGGGCTGTCTCCGACCACATCCAGCCGTTGTCTGTCAGAGAAATGTATCCGCTCCTTCTCTGCGTCTCGTCGGCAAGCGTGGAATAATAGGTGTATGCGTTGACGAACATCTCGTCGATCGAAGCGACGTTCTTGAGCTGGAACGTAACGCCCGTGTTTGTCAGAACGCTCACGTTTATCTGCCCGAAAGTCACGCTTTTTACGAAAGACGTAAACCTCGTAGAAACGAAGCTGACCTTCTCAGCTCCTTTGACGATGCCTTTGAGCCAGTCAGACCTGTCGTCGATAAAACTGCCGACGATCTCTTCACCGCCCGAAACGGTAAAATTGTTTACTGCGGTAAGTCCCGCCACTGCGTCACTTGCCACAACGTCGAGGATCTTCAGCTCGTTGTCAACGACGGCGAAAAGCCCGTCTTCGTTGTCTTCAAGCGCGATCGCCATCAGCGGAGTGCGCTCGGCAACGTATATCACTACTTTGTTGGGAAACTTTCTCTCTATGTCAACGACCTTGAGCATGGGATTCGCTTTCTCGATCGCAGAAACGGACGCGCTTTCGTCAATAGAAAAAACGCTGTCGCCTTTTTTTATTCC
>CASFWW010000034.1:0-15624 GCA_949298505.1 uncultured Christensenella sp.
CAAAGTCGACGAATCGGTTTATCAGAGACTTCTCGAAGAGTTTGACGAACATGGGAATTGACGCATATCTCGGGTTTGCCGTCAGAGCGGACAAGGTGACTTTCGGGCTCGAATGTCTGCTCAGACTGAAAAAAGCGCCGGTCGTAGTGCTATACGACAGTTCGCTCGGATCGAGCGCAAAGAGAAAGGCGGAATATTATTGCGAAAAACGCGGCTCGGCGTTTTTGCCGGTCGCAGAAGGGTATCTCAGCTCAACGCTGAAGAGAAACAATGTCAAGATAGTTGCGGTTTCGGACCAATCGCTTGGCGGTCAGATAATCAGAATACTTGCGTCGGAACAGCCTGACGCATTACGGAGGTAGTTTGTGGGAAGCGAAAACAACACGACTGAAAAAGTGGATTACACCAAGAACCTGAAAGAGGTGGGAGACTTTGTAAACGCAAAAGTCAAACCGTTGATCTCACAGGTGATTTCTTCCAAGTCCAGCATCAGAGAAGCATTGGACAAGGTCGCCCGGATCAAAGCGGAACTCACCAGACAGGCTCAGGAGGAGTTGGAACGTCTTGAAGAAGAAGAAAAAGCTCTTCAGGCCGAGACTGCTCAGGACGACGCACAGCCTTCCGTAGACGAAAATAAGGCTGAAGAGGTTGCGAAAGCGGAAGAAATTCAGGAAACTGTGCCTGAAACCGTTGCCGTTGAAGAAACTGCGAAGGAAGAACCCACGCCGGAGCGTTCCGAAAAGCCGGCTGAAGTCGTCAGACCTCAGGCGAAACCCTCTCAGCCCAGAACTTACATTAATCCAGACGCACAGCTCGGAGGAAGGAGAGACGGACAGAGACCGCAGGGCGGATATCAGAAACCGCAGGGAGACAACAGACCCCCGCGTCGTCCCGGTATGCCCGGCACTCAGGGCGGATACCAGAAACCGCAGGGCGGTTCCCAGACCCGCGTTTTTGAAGTTCCCGCTCAGACAGCCAACAGCCAGTATAAAAAGGACAACAAGAAAAAGCAGTCCGGTGCAAAGGACGACAACAAGAAGGGGCTCAGCAAGCGCGATCTGCTGAAAAAAGGTTACGTTTACGAAGGTGGAGACGAAGATGACGGACAGGTCAGGCACGTAAAGGTCCGCAGAGCGAACAAAAAAGAAAGCTTCACTCCGCAGGCTATAGTCATCGAACATGCCGTTATCAATACCGACCCGGTCGCGATAAAAGTTCTCAGCGAAAAGATCGGAAAAACGTCCACCGAGATCGTCAAGAAACTTTTTGATATGGGAAAATTCGCTACGATCAACGACAGCATCGACTTTGAAACCGCTGAGTTCGTCGCGCTCGAATACGGGATCACGCTCGAGCTCAAACAGGATACCACCGCAGAGGACAAACTCAACGAACTTACTCAGGTTGAGTACGGCGAAGAAAAAATGAAGAGACGTCCTCCCATAGTCACGATCATGGGTCACGTCGACCACGGCAAGACGTCGCTCCTCGACTACATCAGAAAGAGTAACGTAGCGCGCGGCGAAGCGGGCGGCATAACTCAGCATATCGGCGCTTATTCGATCGAAGTGAACGGCGAGAAGATAACCTTCCTCGACACCCCCGGACACCAGGCTTTTACAGCGATGAGAATGCGCGGCGCAAACGTCACAGATATCGCCGTGATAGTAGTTGCCGCAGACGACGGAATCATGCCGCAGACGGTTGAAGCGATCAACCACGCAAAGAATGCCGGCGTTTCGATAATCATTGCGGCGAACAAGATAGACAAACCGACCGCCGACATCGAAAACCTCAAGCAGCAGCTTGCGGCGCACGACGTTCTCGTTGAGGAATGGGGCGGAGACGTCATGCTTTGCCCGGTAAGCGCAAAGACCGGTCAGGGCGTTCCCGAACTTCTCGAAGGCATCCTTCTCGTTGCAGAAGTTCTCGACCTCAAGGCTGTCGAGGATTGCCCGGCGCAGGGTTCTATCATTGAAGCCAGACTCGATAAAGGTCTCGGACCAGTTGCAACCGTCCTCGTTCAGAACGGTACGCTGCACGTTTCCGACTATGTTGTCGCGGGCACATGCATCGGCAAGATCCGCTCGATGACGGACTTCACCGGCAAACGCGTTAAGGAAGCGAAACCTTCCTTTGCCGCTCAGGTACAAGGCTTTACCGAAGTACCGAACGCAGGTGACAAACTCGTCGTAGTCGGCGACGAAAAACTCGCAAAAGAGGTCGCGGCAGAAAGAGCGGCTAAAGAAAGGATCGAGATGCAGAACCGTACCGCGGGAGCCAAGACGCTTGAAGATATGTTCAAGAACGTCTCAGACGAAGAAGTCAAGTCTCTCGCCGTCATTATAAAGGCGGATGTTCAGGGTTCTGCCGAAGCCATGAAGCAGTCTCTGCTTGAGATATCCGACAAGATGAAAGAGGACAACGTAAAGATTTCGATAATACACTCCGGAGTGGGCGCGATCAGCGAAGGCGACGTAAACCTCGCTTACACTTCCAACGCAATCATTCTCGCATTCAACGTAAAGGCTGAACCCAAGGCGCGACAGCTTGCTGAAAGGAATTCAATCGAGATCAGATATTACCGCGTAATTTACGAAGCGATAGAGGATATCCAGAGCGCGCTCAAAGGTATGCTCGCGCCCGTATTCAAAGAGGAGATCGTCGGTCATGCCGAAGTCAGAGCGACGTTCAGGATCAGCGGCGTAGGTACGATCGCAGGTTGCTACGTTACCGACGGCAAGGTCGCAAGAACCAACAAGGCAAGACTTATCCGCGACAATATTGTCGTGTTTGACGGCAATATCGCTTCTCTGAAGAGAGAAAAGAGCGACGCCAAAGAAGTTGCCAGCGGTTATGAATGCGGTATCGGTCTTGAAAAATTCGGCGACATAAAAGAAGGCGACGTCATCGAAGCTTACGAAATGATACAGGTGAAGAATGAATAGACTTGACAGGATAAATTCCGAACTAAAAAGACAGCTTGCGGAAATCCTGCGCGACGGCGTGCGCGATCCCCGCGTCAAGGGCATGATAAGCGTCATGGAAGTCAGCGTGGACAAAGATCTGACATTAGCCAAAGTCTACGTCAGTATTTTCGGCGCGGACGGGCAGGAAGACGAGGTTCTCGCAGGACTGAACAGCGCTCAGGGGTATATCAAATCAAGACTGAAAAACATGATGATCCTGCGCGCTATACCCGCGCTCAGATTCATCCTCGATACTTCTATCAGTTACGGTATGAGTATGGACAAACGACTTACGGAGCTAAATAAAAATGACGGTAAAGGATTGTCAGATTGAAAAATTCCTGAATGCGGTCGACAAAGCGCAGACCATCGCGCTTTTCAGCCACATCAACCCCGACGGAGACACTTGCGGCAGCGCGCTTGCGCTTTACCGCGCTTTGAAAACGTATGGTAAACAGCCATACGTTTTTTGCGACGGAGTTTTCAACGAGAAACTCAAGTATCTGGACGGAATAGAAGAATACAACAAGCATGCTTTCAGACCTTTCGACCTCGCCATCGCCGTGGACTGTTCTGACGACGGCAGACTGGGCGCTTATGACAAGGAATATTATTCATGCAGATACCGCATTTTCGTCGATCATCATATTACGCGCGGAAGACGCGGAGATCTGAATATCGTTGAAACAGACGCGGCGGCAACTGCTGAAGTTGTTTTCGACCTGATCAGGGCAATGGACAAAAAGACGCCTTGCCTTGACGATACGGTGGCGAAACTGCTTTATTGTGCTCTCGTGACAGACAGCGGCGGTTTTTCATTTTCATCCGTGACAAAGAAAACTATGCAGACCGCGGCAGAACTGATCGGTTACGATTTCAAAGCGAATGAGATCTTTGACAATTTTATCAAGAAAACTGATTTCAACGTTTTCAGTCTGAAAAACAGAGTGCTTTCCGGCACCAGGCTTTACGAAAACGGCGCGATCGCCGGAATATTTTTCAGAAAACAGGACTTCGAAGCCACAGGCACCTCTGAGACAGATACAGACGGTATAATCAACAACGTTATCAACATCAACGGCGTAAAGATTGCTTTTTCCGTTACCGAAACCAAGGGCGAGATGCAATATAAAGTCAGCTTCCGCACGGTAGACGGCGTGAGCGCGGACGAAATAGCGGCGGTCTTCGGCGGCGGCGGGCATAAAAACGCGGCAGGTTGCAGGGCAAGCGGATTTTTCGAGGACGTCAAAGACAAGATCCTGAATGCGTGCAGAAACGCTCTCTGTCTATGAATTTCGCGCTTGCTGTTTACAAACCGACAGGGCTTTCTTCAAGCGACGTCGTGATCAGGTGCAGAAATGCGCTTTCCGCGGCGGCGGGGGGTAAGATCAGATGCGGGCATATGGGCACGCTCGACCCTGCGGCTGAAGGAGTGCTGGTCCTCGGGTTCGGAAAGGCGGCGAAACTCTTCGATCATATGCAGAATTGCAAGAAAACTTACCGCGCGACTTTCACTTTCGGTTCGACAACGGATACGCTTGACAGAGAGGGCGAAATTACCGAAAGCGACGGCAGACTGCCTGACGACAAAGCGCTGAATGACGTATTGCCGTTGTTTGTCGGTGAAATAAACCAGGTCCCGCCCGCGTACAGCGCGTTGAACGTCAACGGAGTCAGAGCGTATAAACTTGCCAGAAAGGGTGAAAACGTGGATCTTGCTCCCAGGAAAGTAAAAATTTATTCGCTTGAAACAGTCGGGACAGAAAAACTCGGAGACGGAAAGATCGCGAGCGCGGATGTAGAGATAGTCTGTGGTTCAGGCACTTACATCAGAAGCCTTTGCAGAGACGTTGCCGAAAAGGCAGGCGTGCTAGCGTATATGTCATCGCTCGTTCGCACGGAGTGCGCAGGCTATACGATAACCGAAGCTGTGCCTTTGCAGGATTTTCTTTCAGATCCTCTGTCTCACGTCAGAAAAGACTCTGAGATCCTTGAAAAGCTTTTTCCGACCGCTGTTTTCAGTCCGGATACGGCAAAAAGGTTAAAATTCGGTCAGACCGTCCCGACTCAACTTTCAGACGGCAGATACGGCGCGTTTTCCGGCGACGAAACTCTCGGAGTTGCGCTTGTTAAAGACGGATACGTAAAACTGGAAACTCACTTATGGAATACGATATAAAAGAAATTGATTACAAAAACGGATCGGACGAAAGGATCGTGCTTTGCCTCGGATTTTTCGATTGCGTTCACAGAGGTCATAATGCGTTGATACAGCGCGCGAGGCTTTTTTCTAAAATCGACGCGGCAAAGTGCGCCGTTTTTACCTTCTGCGGCAATCCGTTCAACGCGCTCAGCGGGAGCGGTAAAGAGATTTTCACATATAGCGAAAGGGTCTTCAGATTGTGGCAACTCGGCGTCGACGTTGTTGTCAGAGCAGAACCGGATAAAAAGTTTTTTTCCATGCCTTCAGAAGAATTTCTTGACGGGCTGTTTAAGAGGTTCAATATTTCGGCAATCATTGCGGGCAGTGATTATACCTACGGCGCTGGAGCCGCCGGCAATGCGCAGACGCTCAAGGAATACTGCAAAAAGCACGACGCAGACTGCTATATCGTCGATATGGTCGAATATTCTGAAGGCAGAAAGATCGCAAGCCGTGAGATCAGGGGTATGGTCTCAAAAGGAGAGGTCGAAAAGATCAACGCGTTGCTGCCGTTGCCGTATATCGTAGCAGGCAGAGTCGTAAAGGGAAGACACGACGGCGCAACACTCGGCACTCCTACGGCAAACGTGGATATCCCTGAAGAAAAACTTCCGATCGCCAGCGGCGTTTACGACACAAACGTGCTGATAGACGGAGTGAGACTAAGGGCGGTGACCAACGTAGGCGATCATCCCACATTCGGAGACAGTCATTACAACGTGGAAAGTTATATTCTGCACTGGAACGGCAATATTTACGGCAAATATATCGTCGTCGAGTTCGTTTCAAGGATAAGAGACGTTAAAAAATTCGATACTAAAGAGGATCTTTCGGCTCAGATAGCAAAGGACGCCGAAAAGGTTCTCGGGAGGAAATGATGATAAAATTCGGTCCGAGCGGAAGCTGCGAACTGTTCGCTCAGCAGGGATATTCTCATACCATTGAAGAAGCAAAGTGGCTTCACGACATTGGATTGGACTGCTTTGAATATTCTTTCGGCAGGGGCGTCAGGATAACAGAAAAAACCGCGCGAACGATAGGCGCGGAGTTCGAAAAATACTCGATCGAGTTTTCTGTCCACGCGCCTTACTTCATAAACCTTGCTACGCTTGAAGAAGATAAGGCGGAGAATAATCACGGTTACATATTTTCATCTCTGAAGGCGCTCAGGGATTTCGGAGGAAAAAGGTGCGTGTTCCATCCGGGTTCGCCTCTCAAAGCCGCGCGTGAAGACGCCATGAACGTGCTGATGAAACGCCTGGATCTGGTGATGGAATTAAAGCACGAATACGGCTATGACGATCTGTGGCTTTGCGCGGAAACAATGGGCAAAAAGTCGCAGCTTGGAGATCTGAACGAAGTCATCCGTATGTGCAAAGGTTACGACACGCTGTTGCCCTGCATAGACTTCGGACATCTGAATGCAAGAGACTGCGGAGTGATCAAGGGCTACGACGATTACAAGAGGATAATTGACGCGCTTGCCGACGGTCTGGGCGATTTCAAGACCAGAAACATGCACGTGCATTTCAGCAAGATACAGTACACCGACAAAGGCGAGCTGAGACATCTGACTTTCTGCGATGAAAAATACGGGCCGGATTTCGAACCGTTGCTCCGCGTTATTTCCGATTACAGGCTTGAGCCTTATATTGCCTGCGAATCCGCCGGAACACAAACGATGGACGCTCTTGCTATGAAAAACTACTATAAATCCTTATAATTCTTTACAAAAGACGTCATGTTATGATAAAATATCAGAGTATGAACGATATAAAAGACATTTTTAAAGAATACGGCGTTGACGCCGCCATAGTGATCACGGCATCCAATACTTTCTACTTTTCAGGATACGAAAGCACCAACTGCCGCATACTCCTTACCTGCGACAAAAGCTATTTCTTTACGGATATGCGCTATCTCGAAGAGGCGAAAAACGCTTTGAAAGACAATTTTGAAGTGCTTCTCGGAGGGATTGATGAAATAAAAAATATCGTCGACGAAGCGGGATACAAGCGTATTGGCGTTGAAGAAAACGTTTCTTACGGTGAATACAAGTCGATTGAAGCGCTTTTTAGCGGCGTAGAATTGGTTGCGGTCGACAAGGCTTTCGAAACTCTCCGCGCAACAAAGAGCGATAGAGAGGTCAGCCTGATAAAGACCGCTCAGGGAGTGACGGAGACAGCTTTCAGAGAGATATTGCCATATATAAAAGAAGGTGTCTCAGAAATTGAAATTGCGGCGCGCCTTGAATATATAATGCTGAAAAACGGTTGCGAACTCGCGTTCGACAGCATCGTGGCTTTCGGGGAAAACGGCAGCAAACCTCACGCCCACAGGAGCGAAAGGAAATTAAGCAGAGGCGAATTCGTGACCATGGACTTCGGCGCAAAATACAAAGGGTATTGTTCGGATATGACCAGAACGGTCGCGCTGGGTGAGGTGGACGAAAGAAAAGCGCGTGCGTACAACGCGGTGCTTGAAGCGAATAAACTCGCAGAAAAAGCGATAAAACCGGGAGAGAGATGTTGCGATATAGACGCCGTGGCAAGGAACTATCTGTCAAAATCAGGTCTTGACAAGTACTTCACTCACTCGCTCGGACATAGCGTCGGAGTGGATATCCACGAAATGCCGGCTTTTTCGCCCAGATGCGACGCGATACTGAAAAAAGGAATGATCATCACGGTTGAGCCGGGCGTTTACCTTGAAGGAGATTTCGGTCTGAGGATCGAGGATATGGCGCTCGTAACCGAAAGCGGAGCGGAGATACTCACTCACGCAGACAAAAATCTGATCGTACTTTTATAAGAGAATTGACGGATGCGTCCGTCTTGTGATAAAAAATAATTAGAAGCATAAGCAAAATGGAGGTTTTTTATGGCTGATTTTATATTGGCAGGCGATTTCAGAAAGGGTATCACCTTTGAAATGGACGGCAAAGTCATGACTATCGTAGACTTTCTGCACGTCAAACCGGGCAAAGGCGCTGCGTTCGTAAGAACCAAGCTCCGCAACGTCATTTCCGGCGGCGTCATTGAAATGACGTTCAACCCGACGGACAAGTTCCCGACCGCGCATATCGAGCGCAAGACGATGAGCTATTCTTACAATGACGGCGATCTGTATTATTTTATGGACAACGAGACCTTCGACATGATCCCCCTGAATAAGGAAGCTTGCGAAGAAGCTCTGCAATTCGTGCCTGAAAACGGAGAAGTCACCGTGTCTTTCTACAACGGCAGCCCGTTCTCTGTCGAGCCTCCCAATTTTGTCGAACTCAAGATCGTTCACAGTGAACCGGGCGTAAAGGGTAATACGACGACCAACGCGACCAAGCCTGCAACGCTTGAAACAGGATATACGCTCAACGTTCCGCTTTTCGTAAACGAAGGAGACACGATCAGAGTAGATACCCGCACCGGATCTTATATGTCCAGAGTGTGATAAACGACAGTTAGTCAACGCGGCCTTGAAAAAGGTCGCGTTTTTTTATGCGCCTCAGAAACTTAGTCAAACTTTCAGACGATAGTATTGAATACAAACTGTATTTGTGAAATTAGTGCTGCAATTTTCAGGTTAAGGCAAGTCGTTTTAAACTTTTTAAATAAGATACAGTTTTGACACCGCTGAAATGCGGTCAACACGCTGATGTCTGCGGTAAAGGGCATTGATTGTGAATATTATTATAAAAATCAACCTAATTCATAACAATTTCAGCAAAATTTATTGTTAACAGATTTAAATTTATAACTTAAATTAATTTACTGTCAAAGAAATTTTATTCTGTTGATTATTAGCTATCCTGTCGTCAATCGGCGATAAGCGAGAATTTTGTAAAATTTTGCTTCGTAAGAAAGACAGGCAACTTGTCCGCATAGATTATTGTATCCAAGGAGGAAATGTCATGCTGAAAGACCTTTTGCCCGAGAAAATTTTTTCTCTTATCAGCTGTGCTGCCGACGTTGAAAAGCTTACGGAATTGAGAATGAGAATAGGAAAGCCGCTTTCTGCGGCTGAACTCGGAGATTACCGTTTTCCAACAGATGCGGACGGGAAAAGTTATACAGTCACAAAAGAAGATATTGACTACGTTCTCGCAATTGCAACAAAAAACTCCGTATATGCCGTAAACAATATGCTTGCTTCAGGCTTTCTCGCTTGCGACGACGGCATCAGAATTGGAGTTTCTGGCGAGGCTGTCTATAAAAACGGCAGACTCTTTACTCTGAAAAACATAAATTCTCTCTGCATCAGGATCCCCAGGCAGATATTCGGTTGCGCAAGCGCGCTCGGCGGCATTGTGTCCGACTTCGGAAATACGCTGATTATTTCGCCTCCGGGCATGGGAAAAACCACGATACTCAGAGAGCTTGTGCGTCTGCTTTCGGAAAGCGGAAAGAACGTTATTGTCGTTGACGAGAGAAACGAACTTTCGGCAAGCGTGAACGGGATCCCCTTGTTCGATCTCGGACCAAATACGGACGTGCTGTTGTTTTCGTCCAAAAGCGCAGGATACGAAGGCGCGGTCAGGGCGCTGAGACCCGACGTTCTCGCAACCGACGAAGTTTTCGGAAAGGCGGAGACTGACTGTCTTGCCGATATTTACAGATCGGGCGTTGGCATAGTGGCGACAGTACACGCAAAAGACGCTGTTTCATTGTTGAAAGACAAAAATTACTCGGTGCTCGGCGGGATCATGCGCTATTTCGTCGAACTGGGAGACGTCGGCAAAGTTACCGCCGTGATCGACAAGGAGAAAGTGAAACGTTGCTGAAACTCTTGATCGGCGCTGCGCTTTTCGTCTGTTTCGGATATGCCGGCTACGCGATAGGCGCGCATTACAAAAAAAGATATTGCTTTTTTGTGGCGCTCAACGAGTACGTCTCCGCGCTTGAGAACGGAATATCATATCTTCAGACGACTCTCGGCGAGTTGACGTCGTCATTTCTTGAGGGCAAAAAAGGCGCGTTCGCGGACGTTCTCGGGAAATATTCAGAGGCGCTCGTCAAAGGCGCGGTGAAAAAAGAAGACTGCCGGGAGGCGGTAAAAACAAGGCTTCTGACCGGATACGAACAGGGTATTCTGGCGGAAATGCTTTATTCTCTCGGCAAATCAGACGTCGACACTCAGCTTGCCGGACTTGCGAAATACAAGGCGGTTTTCGCACCGATAACGGATGCCGCGTGTCAGAATCAGAAAAAATACGGAACTCTGGCTTTCAAGCTCGGGATTCTCGCGGGACTTGCGGCGCTGTTGATCATGGCGTAAACGGAGGAAGGATGGACGTAAGCATAATATTCAAAATCGCAGGAGTTGGCATTCTTACTGCGCTTGTCAACATGGTGCTGAAAAAAAGCGACAAGGACGAGATCGCAACGCTCGTGACCCTGACAGGACTAGTCATCGTGCTTCTTATCGTTCTCGATATGGTCGGAGGTCTGTTTGACAGCCTCAGATCAGTCCTGGGCATATACTGATGGACGTTTTCAGGCTCGTTGCAATTGGAATCACCGGGGCGATCGCATGTCTTTTGCTTAAAAGGAACGAAGGGCAGTTCGCGGCAGTCGTCGCTGTCGCAACAGGTGTGATCATAACGATAATATGCGTAAAATCACTGGCATCGGTGATAGTTTCTGTCCAGGAGATCGTAGACAAGACGGGCATAGACGGCACCGTGTTTTCCGCATTGCTGAAAATAGTCGGAGTAGGCTATCTGACAGAATACGCATGCGACCTCTGCGACGATCTGGATTGCAAGGGAATCTCCAAGAAAATAGCTCTCGGCGGCAAGATCGCTATCTTTCTGATGGCGCTTCCGATTGTAAACGCACTGATAGACACTGTGACGGAGCTGATATGAACAAACTGAAAAGAAAACTGATCACAATTATTTTTCTTGTACTGATAATTGTTTTGCTGACAGGCGTTACGGTATTTGCCGACGAAACCGAAGACGAACTTATGGACGGGATCGGGGACAAGCTGGAGGAACTCGACTTCAGCGGGCTTGAAGGCTGGCTTGACGAGCACGGAGACAACGGAGCCGGCGTAGCGTCCGACGGATTTTTACAGGCGGTTCAGGACATAATCGCGGGAAAATACGACGAAAACCCGGAAGCGTTGACAAACGCGTTATTTTCTCTTATTACCGAAAGCGTGAAAAGCGCGCTTCCGCCGCTTATAGCCGTTTTCGCGATCGCGCTTTTGTATTCGATTGTCGGAGGATTTTCAAGCGGTTTTCTGAAGAAAAGCACTGCGGAGCTTATTTATTTCGCATGTTATGCCGCAATGATATCGGTGGTGACAGCAAAAGTCGTCTCTCTTTTATTGTCTGCAACGTCGACGGTCAATTCAATGAAGTCGTTGATGAACGCGGCGTTTCCGCTGCTTCTGACGCTTCTGACTTCGCTCGGAGCGGTAACGACAGCCTCTGTATATCAGCCTATGACGGCGATACTGACAACCGGGATCACAACGATCGTGACCTCTGTCGTTCTGCCGCTGTTCATCGCCGCGACTGCGGTCGGAATAATAGGAAACCTGAGCAAAAACGTAAAACTTACAAAACTGACGGCTTTTTTCAAAAGTTGCGCCAATTTCGTTCTCGGCGGCGTATTCGGGATTTTCGCAACATTTTTGTCTGTACAGGGACTTACGGGCGCGATTGCCGATACAGTCTCGATCAAGACGGCAAAATTCGCGCTTCAGAGTTACGTACCGCTTCTCGGCGGTTATCTGTCCGACGGTTTCGATCTTGTTCTCGCAGGAGTAGTTCTGATAAAAAACTCTGCCGGACTTGTGACAACTCTCCTTGTAGTAGCCGCGATCGCTGCGCCTGTCCTGGAAATAGCAATCTTTTCACTCGGGCTCAAACTGGTCGGAGGTCTGATTGAACCATTTTCAGACGAAAGATTTTCGTCAATGCTTTCAGACGTTTCAAAGAATCTCGGTGTGCTGATCGCCATCGTGCTCGGCGTGGGGTTCATGTTCGTTATTACAGTAATGCTTATCGTCGCAACGTGCAACGTGGGGGTTATATGACGGGTTGGATACTGAGCATCGTAGGCGTAGTCGTGATCGGCGTGCTGATCGACGTACTTATGCCGGAAGGAGAAAGCAATAAATACGTAAAAGGCGTATATGCGCTGATAGTGGTGCTCGTGATCGCGTCTCCGATCGCTAAAGCGTTGAAATCGGACGTTGACTTTTCACGCTATTTCGACAAAACTTTCAGCGTTGATAGTTCATTCGTCGAAAGCGTAAGAGAGGACAGAAAGGAAAGCGACGAAAAAAAAATCGCAAATTCTCTCAAACTTCGCGGTTACGAAGGGGCATATGTTGTAATTTTCACGGCAGTTTCCGATATATATGAAATTGACAGGGTAAACGTAGACATTACGCTGACCGACAAGACCGCAAAAGAATGTAAAGAAGAAATAATTTCAATAGTAAAAAGCGCAGTGAACTGCGACGACGTGAGGGTGTATGACAACAAATAACGATGCAAGCGGAAAAGTAGGCATAATTTCAAGGCTCAGGAGCGTTAAGCATATCGAGATCATTGCAGCCGTAGCGTTGTGCGCGGTCGTGGCGATCGCGTATTTCGTCTTTTTCGCGTCAGACGGTAAAACAGAAGTCACTACGTCTGAAGACGGAGACGTATGCAAGCTCGTCGAGGAGATAGTTTCCGAGATCGAAGGGGTGGGGAAATGTGAAATTCTCATAACGTACGACGGCTCGGAGAGTTACGAAATAGCTTATGACGAAGAAACGGTGACGACCGTCACGACAGACAGCGACTCAAACAGCGAACGCGTTGTCGAAAACTCGACTACAACGTCGACTCCGGTGATAATCACGGTGGACGGAGAACAGCAACCTCTTATCGTCTCTACGGTTCCCGCAAAGATACAGGGCATTGTCGTCGTCGCGGAAGGCGGAGACGACATAAACGTGAAAATGAAGATCATAGACGCCGTATGCGCTTTGCTCAGAGTGGACGGAAACAAAATTAAAGTGTATAAAATGAAGTGACCGTTAATATAATGGGAACAGAAAGGCAACAAAAGCCGAAAGGCAGTAAAAAAATATATATATTTACATCCATGGAGGTATTTTATGGCAGAACAGACTCAGACAGTGAAAGTTAAAAAACAACTTTCGTCTAACGCAAAAAAGGTGATCATCCTTTGCAGCATGGTAGCGTTGCTCGTGCTCACCGGCGTTCTCAACTTCGCGCTGAACAGCGACTGGTTCTCCAAGACGGGAGACGGAGGCGATCAGCTGACTGGCGGAGACGTCGTGGAGACCTTCTTCAGCACCTACCGCACCAGCCGCGAGACTGCAAGAGCGGAAGAAATGAGCTATTACGACGCGATAATCGCATCCGAAACTTCGAGCGAAGAAGCAAAAGCGACCGCTGAGACCATGAGACAGGATCTTCTGAACAACATCGAAGCCGAACTCGTGATCGAAAGCCTTATCAAGGCAAAAGGTTTTGACGACGCTGTGGTGACCATGAGCACTAACAACGTGAACGTTATCGTCAACAAGAGCGAACTTGAGTCTCAGGAAGTGGCGCAGATACTCAACGTAATTCTCAAGGAAACGGATTATACCGCAAGCGAAGTTGTTGTGGTTCCATATACCGCTTAACGCTTGTCAAACTCCCTGCGATATGATACAATAAAGGCATATTTCGGAGGTGTGATATGTCTCAGGACAACTATCAGGCAAGAGAGACCTACGTCAGCATAATCACTTCTGTTGCCGGCAGTGCGGCTTCTCAGGTCGAAGGCATAGCGTCCGTATCTTACGAAGCGGGTCTTGCCAAGAATAAAAAACTTGGCAAAAACAGGAACAACGCCATTACCGTTGAGCTTTACGACGACATGACGGCGATCATAGACGTTTCTGTAAACGTTTATTACGGCCACGTCATTCCGAGAGTGATCGCCGGATTGCAGGAGAAGATAAAGACAGAAGTAGAGAAGGCGACTTCCTACAAGGTCAAAGCGATCAACGTCACGGTTGCAGGCGTGGTTTATTCCAACTGAAGAAAATTTATGCGGACCCTTCGGCGGTATTTACTGCCGGAGGGTCTTGCACGGAGTTTAATATATGAGCAGAAAAAAGGCGCGCGATTATGCGTACAAACTCGTTTTCGAATGGCTTTTCAACAAGAATAACGGAGAGACTTCTCCCACGATGAATTCCATTTTCGAAGACAGCGAAATTACGGTTTCGGACAAGGATTACATAAAGACGGTCGTCACCGGCGTTGCGGAGAATTACCAGGAACTCTGCGCCGTTATAGAATCCAACTCAAAAAATTTCAAGATAGAAAGAATTTTCAAGCCCGAACTTGCGGCATTGCTTCTGGCGACTTACGAGATGAAGTTCATGCCGGATATTCCGCATGCCGTTTCGATCAGCGAAGTTCTGGAAATAGTTAAAAAGTATTCCACTCCCGACAGCTACGTCTTCGTCAACGGCGTGCTTGCAGGGGTCTACAGACAGATCGGAGGAAACAACTGATATGCTTATATTCGGAAAAGCCGTTTCTGCCGACACCCGCGCAGAAATAAAAGCTCAGACTGAAGAATTTGAAAAGAAATTCGCAAGAAAACCATGTCTTGCTGTGATAATCGTCGGTGAAGACCCCGCGTCGCAGACTTATGTCAGAAACAAGATCAGAGGCTGTGAAGAGGTGGGGATGAAATCTCTGCATTTCGAATATGCCGACGGCACGCCGCAAATCGAAATCGAAGCGACAGTCAGGCAACTTTCGGACGACCCGACGGTGGACGGAATACTCGTTCAGCTTCCTCTCCCTGCCGGATATGACGAAAAGAGCATACTTTCGCTTATTCCCGACGAAAAGGACGTGGACGGTTTCTCACCCACGAACCTCGGACTTCTCGCGATGAACAGACCGAGAACGATATCCTGCACACCCTTCGGCGTCATGAGAATGCTGAAGACCACCGGTGTTGAACTCGCAGGCAAAAACGCCGTCGTGATCGGCAGAAGCAATACGGTGGGGAAGCCGATGGCTATGCTTCTTCTCAATGCGGACTGCACAGTTACCGTATGCCACAGCAAGACGCGCGATCTTGCCGGGATAACAAGAAACGCGGATATCCTCATTGCGGCAATCGGCAGACCAAGGTTCGTGACGGCTGACATGGTGAAGGACGGCGCGATAGTCATCGACGTCGGCATCAACCGCGTGGACGGCAAACTCGTCGGAGACGTTGATTTCGAAAACGTAGAAAAGAAAGCATCGTATATCACGCCGGTACCGGGCGGCGTAGGTCCGATGACGATCAGTATGCTTCTTGCCAACACATTGCAGGCGGCGTACGCAAGGTCTGAAAAATGAATGCTCCCAGATATCTGAGCGTCAGCATTGTCAACATGTATATCCACAACGTCTTTGTCGCCGAA
>CASFWW010000035.1:0-51255 GCA_949298505.1 uncultured Christensenella sp.
GTACCAGCTGTTCAGGATCATTACGTGAACTTTTGCTTCGGGATTGACAGCCTGTACGCCGAGGGCGAACGCATTGACGCCGCTGGTGCACTCTGCGGTGTCTGTACCTCTTGCGGAAACGTAACCGATGTTGTTGGTCTTTGTGGTGAGACCCGCAACGAGACCTGCGAGATATCTGACCTGATAAATTCTGCCGAAGTAGTTGTTCATGTTGTTGTTCTGACCTTCGCCGTAGGTGTCGAGGTAGCCTGTGCCGTGAGAGAAGATGATCTCGGGGTACAGCTTAGCGTAAGCCTGCATCTCTTCCATATAGCCGAAGGAAGTGCCGATGATCATGTTGCAGCCTTCAGCGATGAGTTCTTCGATAGCCGCATTGATCTGGTCGGTCTGGTCGTCGGGCAGAGAGTCTTTGATGACGATCTGAGAATCCTTGAGTCCGAGCTCCTCCTGAGCCGCAATGATACCCTGCTGATGAGCGTAGGTATAGCCTGAGGTGGACGAAACGGGATTGATGTGCAGAACGCCCACTTTGAACTCGCTTTCGGTGTCGGTACAACCGGTGAAAGCGGCGAGAGTTCCGAGGCTCGCTACGATCATTACGAAGACGAGCAGAAGAACGGTGATTTTTTTCTTCATTGTTTAAACCTCCATATTTTTGTTATCTTGAGATAACGGATTCCGAAATAAAAAAGCGCGCGGAAACTCAGTCGCGCGCGAACACGATCTTGCCGTCGTCCATACTCTCGACGACTGCGAGACTCTCTATGCGCACTCCCTGGGCGCGCAGCGTGTTGCCGCCCGGCTGGAAGCGTTTTTCGATCGCGATAGCGGCGCCCGCGAGGGTCGCGCCCGCTTGCTTCACCAGGTCTATCAGGCCGGTCAGAGCCGCGCCGTTGGAAAGAAAATCGTCAATGATCAGCACCACGTCGCCGGATTTCAGGTAATCCTTGCTGACGAGCACTTCGTAGTCTCTGTTGTGAGTGTAGGAGTGGACCGTGGTCTTGTAAACCGTCTTGGAAATGTTGGAAGTCGCGCTTTTTTTCGCGAACACCATGGGCACGTTGAAAAATTGCGCGCAGATCGCGGCGATGGCTATGCCGGACGCTTCGATCGTCAGGATCTTGGTAACGCCTGCGTCCTTATAGAGACGGAAAACTTCTTCGCCGATGGCGCGCAGAATGACGGGGTCGATCTGATGGTTGAGAAAACCGTCGACTTTGAGAATGTTGCCGGGGTAAACGGTGCCGCGGGTTCTGATCGCTTCTTCAAGTAATTGCATAAACACGTCCTCAAAAGAATATATTACTATTTTAAAGCACGCGCATAAACTAAGTCAATGTATTTGTCGGAATTTGAGGAAATTTAACAAAAAAAATTGAGCGGGATTCAACGGTTTATCCTGAGTCCTTTCGGGAGATGGTTCTTGAGCACGCCGCTGCTTGCCTTTCCCCAGCCGAGAGGCAGAGACCCGACCGTGACCAGCGTCCAGCCTTCGAGGTCGCAGGGCAGGGTCTCGCCCATGAGGTATGCGGTGACTTCGCGGCTCCCTTCGCTGAGCGCAAGCACGTTCACCGCCGTTTCCGGTCTGAGCGCGAGCGCGAGCGAGTGAGAAGGTTCAAAACGGTCTTTTATCAGTTGCCCCAGCTGTATTCCGGCGCGGAGCACCTTAAGCCCGGAAAGATCGGGACACGTTTCTGGCGCGCAGTAACCGTAGTTCCCGAAGAACAGATCGGCTTTGAAATCCGCTTTCAGATATTTGTCGCGGAATTTGCCGAAAGCCCTTTCGAAAGCCTGATTTTTCGTGCGTTTCAGTTGCTTTACGAAGCCGTCTTCGCCGTCCGTCTTTACAAAACGCGCGCAGAAATGGCCTTCGCCTCTTTCAAGATGAGGCATGATTCTCACAGTGCCGTCCAAAATCTCCTTGCCGGCTTGTACGCCGTGCAGAACAGGTCTGATCACGTTTGTTTTTATAGGAGACAGTTTAATATTGTCGTGCGCGCCGAGCACGCGCGCGACAGTCTCTTCGTTTTCCGCGGCGTTGAAAGTGCAGGTGCTGTAGACCAGGACGCCGCCGTTTTTCAACATTCCGAACGCACACGACAGAATCTCCGCCTGCCTTGCCGCGCATGACGAAGGAGAGGAGTCCGTCCACTCCGAGGCGGCTTCCGGATGCTTCCTGAACATGCCTTCGCCTGAGCAGGGCGCGTCGACCAGGATCTTGTCGAAATATCCCGGGAAACGTTTCGCCAGGTTGCGGGGATCTTCGCATAGCACGACGGCGGTTTTTACGCCGCATCTCTCGATGTTCTGTGAAAGTACGCTTGCGCGTGAAGGTACGATTTCGTTGGAGACGAGAAGCCCGGTTCCGTCTAGAAGGGCGGCGATATGAGTTGATTTTCCGCCCGGCGCGGCGCACAGATCGAGCACTTTGTCGCCCCGTCCTATCCCTAGCGCCGTCACGGGAAAAGTCGCGCTGGCTTCCTGGATGTAATATGCTCCGGCAAGGTGCGCCGCGGTCTTCCCGGCGGCAAAAGAAGAAGGGTAATAATATGCGTCTTTGCACCATTTCACCGGAGTGAAATCAACGTCCGGAAACAGCGCTTTTACGTCGCTTGTCTTCAGAGTGTTGACTCTCAGGGAACATACGGGAGCTTCTGCATAAGAAGTAAAAAACTCTTCGGCATCATCGCCGAGGAGCGCACGCATCTGATTCTTGAATTCTTCTTTACAATACTGAGTCATGATCGACAAAATTTTCCTGCCCGTGTAGATTAAATGCTTTTTTAGCTGCCGAGTTTCACCGCGCTCGGCTTGTGGCCGGAGTATACGAACGCATACCTGAAACCGCATGAAAGCGCCGCCGCTTCAGCTTCTTCGAAGTCTGCGCAAAGCCTTGACGGTTCGTGAGCGTCGGAGCCGAAAGTGATCAGTTCTCCGCCGAGTTGTTTATACCTTTTGAGTATCGTCGTATCGTGAAAGAGGTCGCATTTAGTGCCTTTTGAAGCTGTGTTTATCTCAAGAGATTTTCCCTTGTTTATCACCGCTTTGAGTATCGCGTCGATAAGATCGGGGAAATCGCTGTAATACAGCTTTTTTTCAGGATAGGTAGAGCAGCGCGCAATATATCCGAGGTGTCCGATCGCGTCGTATGCGTAGGGCGCGTCAACGCTTGCGAGCACGGCTTCAAGATAGGCGCCGTACGCCTCTGCTTTTGTGCGGGAGTCGAAATACTCTCTGAAATAGACGTCGATCCCTTCGACGATGTGCACGGAGTTTATCACATAGTCCGTCGGATACGAGTTCTGCACGTCCAGATACAATGCGTCCGCTTCGGGCGCATAACCGTATTCGAGAGAATCCGCGATGTAAATTTCACCCGCATATTTTTGCTTGAGCGCGGTCATTTCCGCCTTACGGGAGACGAGATCTATCTGTCTTACCCACTCGAATCCGGGCAGGGCAACGCAATCCTTGTCGCAGTGGTCTGTGATCGCGAGGTATTTCAGTCCTTTTGAAATAGCGGCTTTTACCAGTTCTTCGAGTGCGGGTATCCCATCGTGCGAGTAATCCGAATGTGTGTGAGTGTCAAATAAATATTCCATAAGTCAAAGTATAAAGCCAACGCGAAAAAAAGTCAATTACACCGCGCAAATACGCGCGCTTGACAGTATGCTTCAAGAGGTGTTATCATTTTGAAAACGGGAGGCGAGTATGTCCGATCTGAAAAACAGCTGGGATAAATTACTTGAGCCGCAGTGGCAAAGCGATTATATGGGTCAGCTTCGCGATTTTCTGCGCGCTCAGTACAGAAGTTATACCGTGTATCCGCCCAAGAGCAAGATGCTTGCGGCGTTTGAGAACACGGCGTACGAGGACGTCAAGGTGGTCATTCTCGGGCAGGATCCCTATCACGGCGCCGGTCAGGCGAACGGCTTGTGTTTTTCTGTCGGCGAAGGGGTAAAATGTCCGCCGTCGCTGGTCAACATCTACAAGGCGCTTGAATACGATCTGGGGATAAAGCCCACTGAAAACGGCGATCTCCGCGGCTGGGCGAAGCAGGGCGTACTTTTGCTCAACAGCGTGCTTACCGTGCGTGCCGGGGAAGCGCAGAGCCACGCCGGAAAGGGGTGGGAACGCTTTACGGACGAGGTGATAGAACTTCTGGACGCGTCTCCGTCTCCAATGGTGTTCATGCTGTGGGGCGGTTACGCGAAGGCGAAAGGGAAGCTGGTTAAAAATCCTCAGCATCTGGTGCTGACCAGCGTGCATCCCAGTCCGCTTTCTTTCTACCAGGGTTTCCTGCAATGCAGGCATTTTTCAAAAGCCAACGATTTCCTCATATCCAAAGGCGTGGAGCCGATAGACTGGAGCAAACGTTCGCTCGCGGAGTACGAAGGAAGGGAAGACTGACCGGAAAACGGAAATTTTCCGCAGCTTTCTGGCGTACGGGGCGGCTTACAAAGGCAAAGAGTAACACGGCGGCGGAGCCAAATAATCGCTTCCGCCGTTTCCGGTTGTCTGCTCTGGGCAGGAGGCGGGCTTTGCGGCGGTTTCGTTCGAGGTCGGATCTGCGTCTGTGTCCGCGCGGAGGGCGGCAAGGATTTGTTGTCTGTCCGGTTTTGCGTGCTCAGCACGTTTTTCCGGGTTTCCGGAAGGGCGGCTTGTCGCCGCAAGCACGAGCGATCTTATCAGTTCTTCCTGCGCGTCGGGCGCTTTTTCCTGTTCAAGGAACCCGTTGCGGAACGCGAATTTTTTCAATATAGTTTTCCTCCTTGACAAAATTGTCGGCAAAATAATTGCATATTGTTTTTTTATATACTATAATAAATTATGCGCGTACGGTTTTATATAGGTCCTTTTCTGTTGAAAAAGACGTTTAACCTGAGCCACAGACAGTCAATAATCAAAACAGGAGTTAGATATGACAAAGACGAAAAAGATAGCTTTGATCCTTGCGGTCGTTCTCGTAGTCGGCGCGGTATTCGCAGGTTGCCAGAGCTATAAATGGGGACCCGTCGGCACTACCGACGGAAACGCTGACGTCGTGAACAACGGTTCGCTCGCCGTGCAGCAGGGCAAGTATCTGTACTATATCAACGGTATGGACAGCACTTCCAATATCACCGAACCCAAGGACAACTATTTCGGAGAGGCTTCCGTCAAAGGAAGCGTTATGAAGAGCGAGATCGCTGAAGACGGCACGCTCAAAAACACTGCGGTCGTCGTACCCAAGATGTTCTACACCGGATACACCGGCGGCGGCATCTATATCTTCGGCGACTGGATATATTACGTGACCCCGACGACCAAGACGGACAACAGCGGCGTGGTCCAGGTCGATTACCTCGAGTATTACCGCACAAAGACGGACGGCACCGAGACTCAGCAGATCACGATGGTCGAAGGTTCGAGCGTTGAGTACGTTTTCACCGACGACGCGCTTCTCTATTACACGTCTTCCACTCTCTACAAGGTGGGTTACACCGCAGACAAGGTTGACAAGGACGCGACCGTGATCGCCGAAAACGTCACCGACGTGCTTTTCAACCACGCTTCCACTTACAAGAAAGGTCAGTCAAGCATTGCGGATTACGTGTATTACACTCAGAGCTATGACAGCGACACTTTGCTCAGCGGCAACAAGGTTTACGCGACAGACGGCGGCGAGCCGGTGCTCCTTGCGGACAGCAAGACTTACGGAACGGACGGCAACGACGCAAGCAAGGATAAGCAGTACACGTACTCGCTCATCAAGGCGGCAAACGAAAGCGACGGCGTAGTGGTCTACTACACGAAGTCCACTTCAGTCAGCACCAATCCCTCCACTTCTGAAGGAACGTTTGCGATCAGGTTCACGGGCGAAAAACCCGCGTTCAAAACTTCCGAAGAAGTCAAGGTTGCAAACGACGCGCTGAGTTCGATCACGCATATCGGTCTCTCCAACGGCGTGCTCGTCGCGTCTTCGGCAACTTCGTATATCTACACGCTTGACAGCGAGGGTATCCAGAAGAAGGAGACCGTTACGTTCAGCGCCACTCCGACCGTACTCAAAGCGGACGTCACCGAAAACAGCGTGACCCTCTACTACGTCATTTCCAACAAGCTGATGAAGAGAGAGATCGTCGGCGAGAACAAGATCGAGATCAACATGAGCGCGGCTGACATTTACACCACGTGGCTGGCTCCGACGTTTGTGGGAGATCTGCTTTTCTACATCGACAACACCTACAATTACACCAAGGTGATGGATCTCGGAGATTTCGTTTTTGAAAACAACGACGTAAAACTGCTTGAGGGCAAGTTTGCGGCGGGTTATGAGGATTCAGACAAGACCGAGGACGGCACAATCCCCAAATTCATGACGGATACCGACAAAGAGACCTATATCACCAACAATCCCAAAGAGGAAGAATAAAGGTCTGATCAGAAAGAACCACGACCTCCGGCAACTTGACCCAAGCGGGCTCGCCGGAGGTTTTTCTTTGCCTTCACCGTTGCGCCGGCGTTCTTGTCCTGTGAAAGAAAGGCTGAAGGTCGGGCGTGCCGAGGGGATAAGCGCTATACCGGAAAACAATTGTCACCTTGTCGGACGGGACTGGTTTTTCTTGTTTTGATCTGATATAATAAAGGCATGGAAGAGTTCTGGAATTTATGGCACGGATGCCGGAAATACAGCGCGGGATGCGCGAACTGCTACGTTTACCGGCGTGACGGAAAATACGATATCGACAGCTCGAAAGTTAGAAAGACGGGCAATTTTTCTCTGCCGGTCGCGCGCGGCAGGGACGGGAAGTACAAATACCCCGCGGGAACGCAGTTCCCCACGTGCTTCACTTCTGATTTTCTTATTGAGGACGCGGACGGTTGGAGACAGGACGCATGGGATATCATGCGCGAAAGATCTGACTGCGGATTCATGTTCATAACCAAGCGGATAGTAAGATTCAACGAGTGTCTGCCTCCCGACTGGGGAGACGGCTGGGATAACGTCAGCGTAGGCTGTACGGTGGAAAACGACGAGGAGGCGAAAAGGCGTATGCCGCTGTTCGTGACCGCGCCGATAAAACACAGGTTCGTCTGTTGCGAGCCGCTTCTAGGAAAAACAGATCTGTCTCCGTGGCTGGACAAGGGCATTGAACTGGTCATTGCGGGAGGGGAGTCCGGAGACAACGCGAGAGAGTGCGATTACGACTGGGTGCTCGATCTCAGGAGACAATGCGTCGAAGCCGGCGTTTCTTTCCGCTTCAAGCAGACCGGAGCGATATTCAAAAAGGACGGCAGATATTATAATGTGCCCAGAAAATTGCAGCACGTTCAGGCAAAAAAAGCGGGAATCGATTATTACGTAAACGGAACGTGAATACCCGGGATTTAACAACTCGCCTGTTCGTCGGGAAATATTTCAGATATGCGGAATCCGGGACATGTATCAGGAAAACGGTGTAAACGCGCGGTGGAAAAGCGATATGGATTTCCGAGAGGCGAGAAAAGACGGCGCATTGTTTTGCGCCGTCTTTTTATGCGCGGAATCTGCGCTGCGCTTTGGCGGTATCATGATGTCGGACGGCGCGGCTGTGCGTTCAAACAGTTCGCAGTTTGATTTTACAGCGCAGGGGATCAGTCCGTTCGCGGTTTTTGATCTCCGTCGTCCGGGTTTTCTTTTTCGTCTTCTTCTCCGTCAGACGGGACTGCGCCGGTTTTTGCGTTTGGTTTGCGTCTGAATTTTCCGAAAACGGAAGATAACGGCGCGTCGGAAGAACTAAGCCATGCGCCGACGAGCATCACCGCCAGAGAGATGAAGAACGTGTAGTGCGGAAGAGCGGGGAATATCGCGAAAGAAAGCGCCGTGCCTATGAAAGGGGCGATCGCGTAATATGCGCCCGTCCTTGCCGCGCCCAGCTTTCTCTGCGCGTGCACGTAGAAGAAGATGCTGAGACCGTAAGCGACGAAGCCGACGGCAAGCACCGCGAAAACGCTCCACGCAACGGTTATCCTTTCCCCTATGCAAAATCCGATGATTATCGAAGCTCCGCCTGAAAAAACGCCTTTTATCAGCACTATCTGCATCGGGTCTTTAGAAGATATTTTGCGCGTGCAGTTGTTTTCAAAGCCCCAGCATACGCACGCGAGTATCACGAAGAGCGCGCCGTAAGAAAATCTGACGCCGCCCGCGAAGTCTTCGAATGATAACAGAAGACACGCAGCGGTGACTGAGAGTATACCCAGCCAAAGTCTGCCGCTTATCCTTTCTTTGAATATGACAAGGGCGACGAGAGCGGTCGCAACTATCTCGAAATTATTGAGAAGGGAGGCGCTTGCAGCCAACGTGGATTTAAGTCCGAACATAAGAAGTATCGGCGCCGCGATATCCAGGACTACCATCGCGATGGTATACCAGACCAGAATAATACAAACCAGCCCTGAGGCGCCCGCGTGGCGGGAACAGTAGTCGCTGTCGCGTACAGTTGTCTGTATCAAAATCAAACGCAGCTCTGCTTTACGATGTTGTAAATATTCAGCGCAAAGAAATAGTAGCCGATACAACCGATACGGTACAAGACCGTAGGAGTGGTGTATCAGCTACTACTAATAGTATATCGCAAAACGCGGAAAATGTCAACGAGCTAAGCTTTTTGTTTACACCATAGGCTTTGAACACATACTGAAATCATCGCCTGAGGGTGCGTGCAGTTTTAAGCTGTATTTACTAGTACTTAATTGTATAAAGCTGAGCCTGTTAATGCTCCACGGCAGCAGTATAAGCTTAGCTTAATGCGATAATGTAATAATCTACAACCCGCGACAGCCGACTAATGCCCCCCGTCACACGGGGACAAGGCATTTAACACAGTAGCTACGTAAATTTGCCGCTTTAAACCTTGTTCGTATTATTCTGGTCTGGTATACGGAAGCTCGGCTTTTGTCAGCTTGCTTTCGGTGTTTACCGTTCCTCGCGCCTTGCGTATCAGCGCGACGGCGCCCATGCCTGCGCCTGCGCCTATGTAAAGGAAGCCCGCCGTCAGCGTGGGCGGCAGGTATTCAAGCAAAAGCTTTGAAAGAGGCGCGTTCAGAGCGTATACCAGACCAGAATAATACGAACCAGCCCTGAGGCGCGCCTTTTGTGTGTTTTTTAACGATTCTCACTTGAAAATATCATAATATTATCTGCGTTCGCCTCGCTAAAACACTCACTAAAATTCATCGCCTGAGGGTGCCATGCAGTTTCAAGCAGTCAAATTTTTGTTGATACAAGGCAAATGCCGCAGGTAATATTAGACATATTATCAAGGAATTTAACGCAGCAGCTACGAAAATTTGCCGCTTTAAACCTTATTCGTATTATTCTGATCTGGTATAGCGCGGCTGCGAGTATCGCGAGGAATATCCCTGTTTTGTAGCCTTTCGCGCCGTTGTCGTCAAGTGTTTCAAGAGTTTTCGTCATCTTCAGAATTTTTCGCACCCGTGTTTGTTATATCCGTTTTCTCGTTGTTGTTTTCCGTTGTTTCGAAGATGTCGTCCGCTGAGTTTTCTTCTGCTTGCGGAGTCATAACCGAGCCGTCTCCTTCGAGAGCGGGCACGGTTTCTTCTTTCTTGTAAAGAGCGTCGTGTATGCGCGCTTCGTCGCGCTTATTGATGTTGTATACTACGAGTATCGACAGGAGCATTACCGCAAGACCTATCAGAAGGAACAGTACGTAGCCCGTCTTGATATCGGTCGCAACCTGTTGCGGCTGTTCTGAGCCGAGTTCTTTCTGATACCCCAGCCAGCCGAGTACGAGAGCGACGAGTGAAGAACCGATGCCCTGCGCGAGTTTGCGGAAGAAGGAGTAAAGCGAGTAGATGGAGCCTTCGTCGCGCTGACCGGTTTTTACGTTCTGATAGTCTATGCAGTCGACGACCATTGCCCATACGATTACGCCGAACAACCCGTTGCCGACGTTCGCTATCATGAGAAGTACCGTCCATATGACGATAGATAGTACGTCCACGCTTGCGCCGACCTCTGTGTACTTGAACGGGAACACGAGCATGCCCAGAGCGCCTACAAGGCTTATCGCGCAAGATACGATGACGCAGTTGCGTTTGCCGAAGCGCGCGACAAGTTTGCTCAACATAAACATTACGACTACCATCGGCACATAGGAAGCTATCGTTACGACGGTCAGTATGTCGGTATTCCTGAAGAAGGACTGGAATACTATCTGGTTCATGCTGTTCGCGCCTACGAAACATATCGCCTGCGCCATCGAAGCTATCGTCAAAGCCCATATGGGTCTGTTTTTGGCGAAAGCGAGCAGCACCTGGAAGTAGTTCTGTTTTTTCTTTTCTATCGGCTGGTTAATGTTGACGCGCTCCGTCGTAAGTTTGTTTACGCCTATAAGCGCGAAGAAAGCGACCACTGAAAAACCGAGCGCCAGCCATATGAACATTCCGCCTTTAAGGTTTTCGTTGCTGTCGTATACGACCGCAGGCAGAAGCATTATTATCAGCATAGAAACGCCTGCACCTACGCTTCTGAATGTGGAAAGGCTTGAACGTTGTACGGGGTCGTCGGTTATCGCGGAATGCAGGGAGCCGTACGGTACGTTTACCATCGTATAGAAAACTGACCATACCATATAAGAGAGCAGACACAGCAGTATCTTTACCGTATAGCTTGCGGTCGGTATCGGCAGGAATACGAGCGTGGTCGTAACGACGAGACCTATCGAACCTATCGATATCCACGACTTGTATTTGCTTTTTCCTATCCTTACGCGGTCTGTCATGCCACCGATTATCGGGTCGTTTATCGCGTCCCACAGTTTGCCGACGATGATGATCCACGCCCAGTCGCTTTCCTTTATCAGCATGTACTGCATATAGTATAGCATCATATATGTGGAAAGCAGGGTGAAACTCAGATTGCACGCGAAGTCGCCCAGCGCGTAGCCTATCTTATCGCGTATCCCGAAGGGGCGCGCGCTTACAGCCGTATCCGTCATAATCATTCTCCCTTATAGTTGTTTATCGTTTTTTTATCGTCTGCAAAAATCCGTTTATTATATCCGTCATCTGCGGATCTATTCCCGCTATCTTAAGCAAGGTTTTTACCCTGAAAGGTCTCAGAAGCTTGACGTACCATTTGTTTACCGTATTGCCTGCGGCGAGCTTAAGCATTCCTTGCGCTTCTTTGTTGTCGAGAAGGTCTCTTACCCTGTCGTTTACGGAAAGACGGTCGTCTTTTATCGTTCCGTCGGTGCCGAACCAGTTGCGGACGAGGGTGGGGGTGCCGTCTCCGATAGCGTAGCTTTCGGGGAGTTTTTCGACGCCTTCTAAGGTCATTTCGTCTGTATATTTCCCCGCGGTGACTTTAACAATGTTGTCGCCTGCCTTTACGGGTACGTCGTCGAAAACGAATATCCTGTCCGCTTTTAAAGTCTTTTCGTAACCGTCAGCGGTAAGGGTGACTTCGGGAAGATTGGAATACACTTTTATTTTGGTAGTGCCGATAACGCGGCAGGGGTAGCGTTTAGCGGTTATATGGACGAACTTTTCGTCGCTCCAGGTCGCCTTGTACATATAGAAAGCGTCTTTTTTTATCTTTCTGTCTATCGTGACGAGTCCTTTATTGTTTCTGCCGCGCACGCCGCCTTCGTTTCTCGCCGCGGAGCCGAAATCGAACATATTCCAGACGTAGGAGCCCCACATCCAGTCGCGCGCGTTGACTGCGTCGATATAGTGTTCGTGGTATATCGCCTGATAGCCTTCGGAGTAGTCGCCCTGCACCGGGTTTTCGCTGTAATAGCCGAGGACCGCTTCCGCGCCGTATTCGGAAAGGCAGAGTTTTACGCCCGGGTTGATTTTGTGGAACTCGTCCAGCCACTTGTCCAGCGCGTCCACCGTCTGCATATACCAGCCGAAGTAGTGGTTGTACCCTAGAAGGTCGGTCACTTTGTTTAGCGGAGAGTCGGGTTTTGCCATCGCCACCTGCGCGCAGGTGGTCGGGCGCGACGGGTCGAGGGAGTGGGCGAGAGCGTTCAGGCGTCCTATGCCGGCGATAAGCTTTTTGTTGCGGTCGCCTGCCATGGTTATTTCGTTCTCTATGCCCCAGCAGAAGATGCTCGGGTGGTTGATATTCTGTTTTATCAGCGAGGTCAGCTGTTCTTCCGCGTTCTGCTGACGCGCTTTTGAGTATATCGAGATGACGGGGACTTCCGCCCAGACGAGCAGACCCTTTCTGTCGCAGAGGGAATAGAACTCCTCGGCTTGCTGATAATGCGCAAGGCGCACTGAGTTTGCGCCCACTTCGAGTATCAGCGCGACGTCTTCTTCGTGTTCCTTCAAGGTCAGCGCGTTGCCGATGTCCTCTCTGTCCTGATGGCGGGAAACGCCCTTGAGTTTTATGTGCCTGCCGTTCAGGAAACAGCCTTTTTCGCTTGAAAATTCAATTTCGCGGAAGCCGACGGGGATATTTCTTTCGTCCACAGTCTTTGCGTTTCTGACGAGCGTGCAGTTCAACGTGTAAAGGTAAGGATCTTTCACGCCGTCCCAGAGCCGCGGCGATTCGATTTTGAGTACGCTTGCGGGCGAGTCGGACGGACGGGTATCGCGCGCTACGGTCTTTCCCGCGTCGTCTTTGAGTTCGTATACGCACGCGACATCTTTGTCCGCGCCCGTAACGCTTGCCTTTATTTCAAGCTCCCAGACGTCGCCGGTACGCTTGGGCACCGCGGATATTCCGTCGCGGCTGCCGTCGTCGAGGGAAAATCTCACGTTTTCGGCATATATCAGGTTTACGTCGCGGTAAATGCCGCCGTAAAAAGTGAAGTCAGCGGAAGTCGGGAAGACTTCGGGCACGATCGTATTGTCGACGAATACTTCGAGAAGATTTTTATCCTGAGTAAGATATCCGTCTATCCTGAAACGGAACATAGAATATCCGCCTTTATGCGTGCCGACCTTGTTATTGTTTATAAACACTTCGGTCACGCTGTTGGCGCCGTTGAATTCTATATAACATACACCGTTTGCCTTGTCCAGGTTTTTGCGGTAAACGCACTTGCCCTGATAATAGCCGTTTTCGCCGTTCTGACCGTCTTTGCCGTTCCAGGTATGCGGCAGAGAGACGGTGGTTTTTACGCCCTCTTTTTCAAATTCCCAGTCTTTGTTTATGTTGACTTTTTTCAAAACGTTTACCTCCGTATGCGTCGTCCCGCTGATTTAATTATAAATATTCTGCGTGCGCGGGTCAATATCGTATTTTGACCGCAGTTTAAAATATTGGCAAATACGTGCGCAAATATTCGCGGTCGGGAAGGCGAAAGATCGCGCGGGGATTGCAAAAAAGGTCAAGATATGAGACAATATATGAGTAGAATTTCTTATCGCTTCGGGCGGCGCGCTGTCCGTAATTTATGGAGAATTTTATGGGACTTTTGAAAAAATTCAGGAAATTCGTCGGCGGAACGAGACTTGAGTGGCCTTTGCCTTACCGCGAGGGTCTGACTTTTTCTGATATCACGGTAAGAGACCCTTTTATCGTCAAAGACGGTAAGGGCGGTTATATAATGGCAGGCACTATATATCATTACAATTTCAACGACAGTTACGGCACCGTGATATACAAGTCGGATGATCTCAAAGTATGGAAAGGTCCGTTCACGATACTTAAAAAAAGCGACCTTGAAACCGAATACGCTGATTTCTGGGCGCCCGAAATACATTATGCTGAAGGGAAGTACAGGCTTCTCGTCACCCTTTCTCCGAAAGGCGGAAAGAGGGGCACTTATATGTTTTCATGCGACGCGCCCGACGGCAACTATACCGGTGGCGTAAGGCTCACGCCGGTCGGCTTTTCCTGCCTTGACGGTACGCTTGCGGAAGAAGACGGCAGATACTGGTGCATTTATTGCAAAGAGTATATCGAATGCAGCGACGGGGAGATACGCGCTGTAAGGCTCACCCCCGATCTTTCGGGGACCGAAGAACAAACTGATACGCTGTTGTTCCGCGCGTCGGACAACGTATTCAAGCAGACCCGCTCAAGACAGAAGATCACGGACGGTCCTTTCTGTTTTTACGAAAACGGACAGAGAAAACTCCTTTGGTCTACGAGAACTGCGGACAGAAAATACGTGCAGCTTGTCGCAAGATCGGAGGACGGCTCGGTGACGGGAAAGTGGATCCAGGAAGGCGCGGTCTATACCGCTGACGGCGGACACGGAATGATATTCGAGGATTACGTAGGGCGCGCATTTCTTGTTCTGCACAGCCCCGACGCGCGCACTGCGTTCACAAAGAAGTACGAAAGGCCGGTCATTATTGAGTGGAACGAGGTCAGTCTGAAAAATAATTGATAAATTTGAGTTATTTTAATTGACAATATATTTCCGGCAGGTTATAATCTTTGTACAAAAATAAATTTGGAGGTAACGTAAGGTAAGGCGGAGGTCAACGGCCTCGGAAAAACTTACGGAGGTGAAAAGTCTGCTCCGAGGTTCGCAGCCTCGGAAATAAAACGCGGAGGTGACAGGTCTGCTCCGAGGTTCACAGCCTCGGAAATAAGAAAGGAGAGCTTCAGGGTAATGCCGAGGTTCACAGCCTCTTGAAGATAAGACCTTTTGAGGTAAAAAATGCGGGCGCAGAAATGCGTCCGTTTTTTTTTGACCGGCAGGTTTAAAGATCGTTTCCGGCACGAGGGTAAAAGCTATAATTGGGAACCATTCAAATTAAAAAGGGCACGCGTTTCGCGTGCCCGTGTTGATAAACCGCAATAAGACTTATTCAAAGTGCGTGTGTTTCACTTTCCATGCAGTCATCTTGATCGGGAGCCACAGAGTATAGATGCCGATCGTGATAATGCACAGAAGGAACCATTTGATATACGAGCCGAAAAGCTGCGCGCCCGTGCCGTCGAACGTAAGCCTTCTGTCATCTATCGTGGTGTGTTTGATTTCCCATCTGTACGCCATGCATGCCGCCCACGGATATCCGATGAAAAGCGTGCATATCGTAATGATTGACGAAAGAATAATGATGCCGATATAGCCCAGCACTCCTCCGTCAAATTTAGATCTGCTTTTGTCTACGTCTGCCATAAAAGAATTCCTCCTTATCTTTTATACTGTTATGATAACATGAGGTTTTTTATTGTGTCAATAGCAAATTTTTGATTTTGTGTTATAATATGCCGTTTTCAACTGAAAGTATAGAATTATTACGTTCCGTGATCGCAAAATAGGGCAGTTTGTCTGTCTGTACGCGATCTGAAGTTGTAAAAACACCGTTTGTATGCTATAATCAATTTATATGGCAATAAAGGGCATTGTTACAAAAAGACTATACGTAAAATTCACAAGGTGCCTCAGGTCGGCAAGATACGAAGCGAATTTTCCCGGAGAAGCGGAACTCAGCCTGACGGTCAGGCAGAGGATAGCCGAATCGGCAGAACTTTCGCGCCTTTCGCGCGCGCTTTTCCCGGGCGGTGAAGAAGTCGGAAGCAAGGCGGAAGATTACCAGACTCTGACCGCGCTGTCTCAGAAGACGTGCAATCTGCTCGCGCAGGGTAAAACGGTTTACGACGGCGTGATCCTTGCAAAGAATTTCAGCTGTGATTTCGACATTGCCGTTCCTCAGGAAGAGGGCGTGAATTTTTATGTCGTAAAATGCGCCACTGCGCCTTCGGAAAATTATATCAGGGAACTTGCCTATCTCGCTCACGTCGCAAAGCTCAAAGGACTGAAAACGGGGAAGATCTCTCTGATCGTGACCGACCAGAACTATACGCGAGGCAAGCAGATCAAGGAATCTGCGTTGCTGAGAAAGATAGATCTGACAAAAAGGGTGTCGCGTTACGCTGAAAAAGTCGCGCGCAACTGCGACGAACTCGCGCTTTTCGTTCAGAAAAGCGATATGCCCGAAGCCGGACTCTGCAACAACTGCGAGAGGCAGTTCGGGTGCGAGTACTTCACCGCGTGTTTCGGCAAATGGCTGGACAAGCCGTCGCTTTTTACGATACACGGCGTGGATTCCGCGACGCGTTACAAGCTTTACGCCGACGGGATAATCTCTATGGATGATCTCAGGAAAAACACCGGGCTTCTGAAACCCAAGGTCGTCAATCTGATAAAGGCGTATGACGAAAAAGCGGTCATCGTGAACAAGAAGGAACTTCAGAAATTCCTTTCCGGGCTGTGGTATCCGCTTTGTTTCCTTGACTTCGAGTCGCTTCAGTCGTGCATACCCCGTTACCGCGGCGTAAGACCTCTGGAAACGGTTGCTTTCCAGTATTCTCTGCACGTGATAGAAAAAGAGGGAGACGCTCCCGTTCATTACGGGTATATTGCTAAAGACGGAGAGGACGCGCGCGAAAAGATCGCGAAAAGGCTTGCCGACGAGATCCCGCAGAACGCCTGCATACTCGCTTTCGGCAAATTCCTGGAGTGTAAGGTGCTGGGTCAGCTTGCGCAGATGTTCCCCGAAGCGCGCACGAAGCTTTCGACAGCGAGGAATAACGTGCGCGATATAGGCGCGATTTTCGCAAACGACGCCGTGTATTACGGCGAGTCTCTCGGTTCGCGTTCGCTCAAGACGATATACAGATGCGTGGATCCGGACGGCGCTCACGGCTACGAGGTCGGCGCAGTGCACAACGGCGCGGACGCGATGGCGACCTACCTGATGTTCCCGTATATGTCCGAGCAGGAGAGAGAGGAGAGAAGAAAGGCGCTGTGGGAGTACTGCAAACTTGACACGCTCTCTATGATCACGATACTCGAAGATATAAAGAAAAGAGTATAAATTTTCGTACCCGTGTAGGTAAAACGCATTTATTTGGCTGAGGTGCAGATGAAATATCTGATTGCGGTAAGGGAAAAAGAACTGTTTCGGGATTATCTGTGCGAAGAATCCGAGTTCTTGTCGCTGGCGTCTTTCTCGGACAAGGACAAGGATAGGATATACGATCTTCTGCTAAGGCAGTTTCTGACCGAAAACCCGAAATACTCTGAAAACGACGGCGTGCTGAAGTGGTTTTACACCGGCGCGCTGGGCGATGACGGAATTATATATATCGTCGATTTCGGGAAAAGAAGATTTTCTGAATACGGAACAATGTCTGAGTCAAAATTCAGAAAAGCCGTATCTATGCAGGAACGCGAAATCAAAAAGTTTGCCGACAAAGCGCGTTACATAAAAAGCGCTTACGACAAAAGCGCGATAGTCCGCAAAAGGACGTTTATCCCGGGGTATAAAAAGAGTTTGTTTATCGACGCGGAAAGCGGAGCGGAGATCCCTTTCAGAATAAAGGAATGCAAAGGAAAAGGGAAAAGACCTTTGCTCGTGTATCTTCACGGTGCAGGTTGTATCGGGGGCGACAACGTAAAGCCGCTTCTTGAATTCGTGAGCGTCGGAATAAATCTTAAAGAAGATTGTTTTGTTCTTATCCCTCAATGCGGCAATTTAAAATTCGACAATCTTGGCACGATAAACGTTTTTTCAGCGGCGGTCGTACGTCTCGTCGAAAAGCTGGCGCAGACCTACCCGATAGATACCGACAGGATATACGTCACAGGCATATCGTACGGCGGCGCGTGCGCATGGTATTCGGTTTACAACAATCCCGGCTTTTACGCGGCGGCGATACCTCTGATGGGGTATTTTCCGGACGCGGATTCAGAGACGTTCGACCCGTCGGCGTTCAGCGGCGCAAAGATATGGATCGGGCACGCCGCCGACGACAGCATAGTGCCGGCAGACAGCGACGCGACCGCATACAAAAAGTTGAAGGACGTATGCGATATAAAGTTCAGCCTGTATCCTGACGGCGGACATAAGATGATGAAAAAGTTTTATAGAGAAGAAAAGTGGCAGGAATGGCTGTTTTTGCAGAAAAAGAAGGGAAGAGACTGACCGTCTGCCGTGATTTCAATCCGGGAAACCGAGGCGATATAAGGCATTAAAAAGGGAATACAAAAACGGCTCCGGGTTTTGCGAAGCCGTTTTTTTATTCGTCATATCAGGTTGAATATCCGGGTATTTAAAGCACTTTTAACAAAAATTCTTTTAGTCTGTCGTTTTTCGGGTTCGAGAAAAGCTCCTTGGGCGGCGCGTCCTCTTTTATTTGACCTTCGTCTATGAAAAGAACGCGGGTCGCGACCTCTCTCGCGAAGCCCATTTCGTGAGTTACGATGACCATGGTCATGCCTTCGTCGGCAAGCTGCTTTATTACCTGCAGCACTTCGCCGACCATTTCGGGATCAAGCGCGGAGGTCGGCTCGTCGAAAAGCATGATATGCGGATTCATCGCCGGCGCGCGGACAATCGCAATACGCTGTTTCTGACCGCCCGAAAGAGTCGCGGGGTAGACGTAAGCTTTGTCTTTAAGTCCTACGCGTTCGAGCAGTTCGAAAGCCTGCTTGCGAGCGTTCTCTATTGTCTCCAGCTTATGGGGAAGGGTGAGCAATCGTGCTTCGGCATCTTTGTCTCCCTTTTTCGCCGCGGCTTTAAGAGCTTTTTTTGAGCCTTTGCTTCCATGATACCCGTCTTTACGGCGCTAAGGTTATGTTGTCGATGACGCTGAGGTTGTTGAACAGGTTGAAATGCTGAAACACCATGCCTGTCATGCGGCGGTGAGCGTCGACGGTCTTATCCATCTTTTTTATGAACTTTTTATGACGGGAAAGTGCAGCCGCGGTCACTTCGCGTTGAGCGGCGATATCCGCTTTCATCTCGGCGATCTTAGAGTCGTCGAGAGAACTTTTCACGACCGTTTTGCGCTGTTTTATCCCGTCTTTGACGCTCTTTATCTCGGCTTTGACGCTTTCTTTTTCATAAAAAATACTTCTTGCGCGCAGAAATATCTTTAACGCGTGAATACATTACAGACCGCTTCGCATATTTATGCAACAAATAGGTTGAAAAAAATAGTAATTTTACATAAGTCAGCTGATTTTGATAACAATTAGTCATCTTTATGCAAATATGCATGAATAATCTGTTGCAAAAGTATGATAAATGTAAAAAATTATACAAATGAGGCAGATTATGTCACAATTCGTTGTTAAAAGTTTGACAAAATTTTGCTCTATACTTATAATTAATATATTGTCCGACGAAAGTCGGTATGTGTGGACGGAGGTTTTGTTATGAAATATGCAGTGTTTACAGGCGTTACCGGCGGTCTCGGCGGCGCCGTCGCGAGAGAGATGACGAAAACCGGATGGACGGTGTTCGCGCTCGGAAGAAACAAGAAGGAACTTGAAGAACTTTCAAAGATCGAGAACATGATCCCGATGTCCTGCGACGTCGTGATCCAGGAAGATCTTGACAGGGCGAAAGAGGAGATCCTCAAAGTTACCGATAAACTCGACGCGGTGATCAACTTTGCCGGATATCAGAAGATGTGTTCGATGATCGAGGGCGATTGCGTGGATCTTATCGAAAAGAGCCTGAAGATCAACGTAATGGGCATGGTCAGGGTAAACCGTACGTTTATTGATATGATAATGAAGGGCAAAGGCAGGATAGTCAACTGCGGTTCGGAATGCGGATATCTCACTCCGCAGCCGTTCAACGGTCCTTACACGATGTCTAAATACGCGGTAGACGCATATTGCGACAGCCTCAGAAGAGAGCTGATGTTCGTAGGCGTCCCCGTTATCCAGATAGTTCCCGGTTCTTTCAAAACGCGAATGCACGACAGCGCTTCCGCCTCTTTCCAGGCGCTTTATGACGGCACTGAACTGTATAAAGACATATTGGGAAAGATGAAGCCGATAATGGAGCACGAGCTTAAAAACGCTCACGACCCCAAGCATCTGATCAAAGCGACGATGAAGGCGCTCAACAAGAAGCACCCCAAAGCGCGTTACAGGGTAAAGAACAGCGGTATGCTGAGAATGCTGGAAATATTCCCGCATCAGTTGCTTGACTGGGCATACAGAGTATTCCTTGGTTAGTACATAACGCCGATCCCGAAAGGGGTCGGTTTTTTTATGCCCGACGTAAAGTTAAAAGCAATACCGAAGGAATTATCGTCAAGCGGATCGAGAAACGTTTATCGATGCAAAAAGAGAAATCGTTTATAAAAAGAGAAGTCGTTTCATTGCCGCGTCGTTTATTATTGTTTGCCGCTCAGTCTGAACGCGTCTTTTTGCCGTAAGACAGACAAAACACGTATTCCGACGGCAAAACGCCTTTTTGCAAGCTTATATCCGTAAAAACTTTTAAGCCGCACCGCTTTGTATTATATATCGGACGCGTAAACGCGACATTTACGGATAAGACTATATCAAAGCCTTTTATACTGTTTGATAAATTTAAGTTATTTTTATTGATTTTTATTCCCAGATGTGATATCATGTGATAAAAGAGGCGGATATTCTGCATCGTACGCACGCAGGAAACTCTTCCTCGTATGCGCGCGTCAACGCGCGCATACAGAAAAACGGCGGCTATTGACAAGGTAATCGCCTTAATGTATTATAATATTATGATATCGCGCGAGGGCGCGCGGTACGGAGGTAATAAAAAATGACTTTCTGGCAAGAATTCGCCTTGGTATTTTCAGAGATAGGCTGGGCGGCGGCGATATGTCTCATCGTGGGACTTATCTTTATCGTCGTGGAAATTTTTCAGCCGGGATTCGGGTTCTTCGGCATTACCGGCTCGGTGCTGGTGATAGTCGGCATAGTTATCCGCGTCTACAATCACGGCGGCGGCAATCCCATCATTCAGCTGTTCATATTACTGGCGGTGGTGATGCTGGTGCTCGTGGCGGCGTTCACGTGTATGGTGTTCTCAATGAAGCGCGGATATCTTTCGCGCACGGGTTTCGTCAATAAGGATACGGCGGTGTCGGTCGGTCATACGGCAGGCACGGCGGATTACGACGGTCTCGTAGGGAAAGAGGGAGTGACGCTGTGCGCTCTGCGCCCGGCGGGAAGCGTTAAGATAGACGACAAGATTTACGATGTCGTATCCAACGCGATGTTTATAGCTAAAGACTGCAAGGTCGTCGTCGATTACGTCGAAGGCGGCAAAATTGTGGTTAAAATAAAAGAATAGGTTTGGAGGAAACAATAAAATGTTAACACTTCTGGCAATGAGCGCGGGCTCTATCACGGCGATCATTATAGCTGTCGTCGTCGTTCTGGTACTGCTCGCAGTAATACTCGGAGTACTGCCGATCAGGATATGGTTCAGGGCGCTCGTTTCGGGCGTCAAAGTCTCTATGGCAAGACTTATCGGTATGAAGTGGAGAGGAGTCAAGGTCGCGACGATCGTCGACGCGTATATCAGCGCGATGAAAGCTGGGCTTGACGTCACCATAGACGAACTCGAAACGCACGTCCTCGCAAAAGGAGACGCAATAAAGGTCGTAAACGCTCTTATAAGCGCGCACAGCGCGAATATCCAGCTCGCTCCCGAAACGGCGAGAGCTATCGACCTCGCCGGCAGAGACGTGCTGAACGCGGTCAAAGTTTCGGTCAATCCCAAGGTCATCGAGACCCCGGGCATTTCAGCGATAGCCAAGGACGGCATTGAGCTCAGAGTCAAAGCGAGAGTCACCGTCCGTGCGAATATCACTCGTCTTATCGGCGGCGCGGGCGAAGATACGATCATCGCGAGAATAGGCGAAGGCATCGTCACTACGGTCGGTTCTGCGGACAGCCATAAGGACGTCCTCGAAAATCCCGATCAGATATCCAAGACCGTCCTTAATAAAGGTCTCGACAACGGCACCGCGTTCGAAATACTTTCGATAGATATCGCGGATATCGACGTCGGCAGGAACATAGGCGCTCAGCTTCAGATGGATCAGGCTGAGGCAGACAAGAGAATAGCTGAAGCAAAGGCGGAAGAGCGCCGCGCAATGGCGGTCGCGCTGGAACAGGAAATGAAGGCGAAATCGCAGGAGATGAGAGCAAACGTTATCGCTGCGGAAGCAGAAGTGCCCAAGGCGATGGCAGCGGCTCTGAGAGAAGGCAAGATAGGCGTGCTCGACTATTATAAGATGCAGAACATCCAGGCAGACACCGCGATGAGGAACTCTCTCGTTGCGGGGACAGAGGCTCCCTCTGACGGCGGAAAGAAGAAGAAATGACGCTGAGCACTTTCATCCCGATATTCGTCGCTTTTATCGTGATCTTTTTCTCGGTCATGATAAGCGCTACGATAAAGTCGGAAAAAAAGAAGAGAAACAATCCGACCGCGAGCGCGCAGAAGGCGCGCCCGCGGCTTGACGACGACGCGGGAGACCCTTTCGTTGAGAGCGTCGCGCCCGAGAAGAAAAATCAGGTCAGGAAGTACGTTCAGCCTGCCCGTACCGTCGCCGGTACCGACCTTGTAGAAAACCGTCCCGGAGTGCGCACGTCCGCCGAGGTCGTCGGCGTAACGCGCTCTCACCACGACGAGCATTGCGACGTGGACTCTCACGAGGACGAGGACTTGTACATTGTCGAAAAGGTGCCCGTTTCGGGCAGCATAGGCGGCGCGAGCGACGAAGGCTGCGCCGAGCATTACAACCTGCGCTTCGTCAAGATAGACGAACCGGAGACCGGCGGAGGAAAGATCGCGATAGATCCGGACGACGTAAGAAAAGCAATAATCTTAGGAGAAGTGATCAACGATCCGGCGTATAAGAAGTAAGACGTTAAAACGCAGATCCGAGGAGACGGAAGTCTCCTTTTTTTTGTTTAAAATGAGAGTACGGACGGGAGTGGAATCGGGAACGCGGCTCCCGTGCCGGCAATATTTATTCTTGACGACTATGTACTGCCATAATATAATATAAATATGGACAGCATAGGAGAAAAGATAAGAGAACTGAGGACAAGCAAGGGGCTGAGCGTTTCCGGACTTGCCAGGGAACTCGACGTGTCGCGCCAGTCGGTTATCAACTGGGAAAAAGGAAAATGCGTTCCGTCTCCCGAACTTTTATATTCGCTTTGTAATTTTTTCAATATCGGGATCGAACAACTGATCGGAGCGTCGGCTCCCGTCGCGGAATTGCCGACCGTAGACGATACGGACGCGAGCGTATCTTACGACAGAGGTGTCGGAAGAAACGCGAACGGATTGGACGAACTCAAAGTGCAGATCGAACAGATAAACCTGCGTGCGGCGCAACAGGCGAGGATCAGAAACATTATCGTAGCCTCGATCTTGACAATGATTTGTGCGGCGATCGTCATATGCGCGGCTTATGCGCTTGCGGTGCTTATCCCTTATCTTGTCAACGTGGCGAAATTCGGTAAAGGTTTTGTGTCTTTGGTGTCATTCAGTTTATCTTCTTCGACAGACATACTTTTGCTTCTCGGCATAATTGCCGTCATCGTAGCGAGCGGCATGATCGCAGGGCTGATATACGCTAAAAAGCACCCGAAAGTATCGGACGGCGAAAATAAGGATAATTCCTGAGAGCCGGTTTCCCCGCGGTGTAAAATTCGGTTCTTAGATTCAAAATGTTGATACGTATTTGAAAAAAGCCCGTTTTCGTGGGCATTTTTTATTGCGGTCGACAGTCTTTCCCTGCGGTGTAAAGCAGAATATACCGCGGTGTAAAATGCTTTTTACACTTCTCATTTCCTTTTGTGCTTTATAATTAAACCGTGACCGACGAGCGCCGAATGCATTTGGTATCAATTCGGTGAAGGAGAAACGCGGTGAAAAAACTCGGTTTCGTCTTTTCATATCTTGCCGAAACGGTAAAAAGACATCCGCTTACGGTAATTCTTATCGTGCTGTCTACGATCGTGGGCAGTTTCGTTTCCACGTTGACTTACGGGATAATGCGCGTTGAGGTCGGGGACGTCCTGCGCATGAACGTGCCTTCGTATACCGTATGGGCAAAAGAGGGGGAATGGCCGACGTATAACCGGTTTGCCGGGATGCTTAACGTCGTAGCCGCCCGCGATCCGTATTCTTCTAGGGAAGATTCCGTCGTTTTGAACGGAAGGACGTTTTTTATCTGCGACGGAAACGGAGAATCGGACGGAGTGCTGGGACCGCTTGTAACGGTGAGTTGGAAAGAGGGCTTGTTTGACGACGAACTTTTGAAAAATACGCCCGACTGCGTTTTACTTACGTCTTATATCGCGGAAGAATACGGGCTTGAGATCGGCGACGAAATAACCGCATACGGTACGCGTCTTACCATAGCCGGAACAAACTCAAAGGAAGTGACTTTGCCGCTCACGGCTCGACTCAACGACGCAGTACTTGTCGAAACCGACAATATAACGTTGCTTACTTTTATACCGGACAGAGTTCTGACGCAAGAGGAAAAAGAGGTGTTCGGTTCAGCGAGACTGACAGAGAGTAAAGGCGAATATTTCATGTTCATATTCTTTTTGCTGTCGATAGCGCTCGGAGCGCTCATTACTCTGATAAACTGCGAATATATAGCGCGCCGTTCGGCTTATAAATATTCAGTGGCAAAGATGGTCGGCGCAAAAAACGGAGATATCGCCGCGGCGGTGTTTGCGGAGCAACTGTTGTTTTCCGTTCCCGGGATCCTGGCGGGTTGTCTGTTGTGTACGGGAATCTGTTCCGCAATGGGATTTTTCGGCAAACAGGTTTTTATGCTCGGCGCGCCCGACGTATTGCTGATCACCGTTACAAACCTTGTCGTGGTGCTTTTGTTCGGGTTATATTCGGTTATAAAAAGGGCTGTTTCCCAGCCTTGCGACAGGAGGTGAGGGAATGAAACGCGGTATGGTCGCCTATCTTTGCAGCAAGCTCAAAAGACATGCGCTTATCAACTTTCTGTTGTTTCTTGAAATCGCGCTCGCGCTTGTTTTCGGCGCGATCGGTTTTGAATCGTTGGCAAGTGCTCAGAGCGGGATAGAACAATATCCGCCCGAATACGAAAGACTGTCCGCCGTATCCGGAATGTACGGAGAAAAGGAAAAGAACGCAGAGATACTCGGAATATGCGAAGGTAAAGGCTATTCTTTCATATACCCCTTTACGATAAAGAACGTGCTTTTCGAAACCGCCTGGGAAGGACAGGTGGTGCAGGCTTCGGTTGCGGAACTGATGTCGTACAAGCTCAGAGAAGGAGAGTGGTTCGATACGTCGGAAACCTTTACGGACGGCGTAAGACAGGCGGTGGCGGACGACGTGTTCTGCAAGGCGTTCGGCTGTTTGCTCGGAGACGTGATAACGGTCGAATACGGCATAGAAGGGAAGTATTTTCCTCTCGAAGTGAAGATAGTGGGAATCAACGATTATTCTTCAACAGGCATAGGCATAGGATATGACGGCACTCTGTTCAGAAGCAACGTCAGCGCAGATGACGGAATGATAACAGTGCTTGCGGACGACGGCGATATGAGTTTTTACGACGGAGGCTCCTTCACCGCGTTCAGACTCGATATGTCCGGCAGCGAGAAGCAGGCTTTCATGAAAGCCGGCATACGCATTACCGGGAGCGTGGCGGAAAATTATGACGAGTATTATGCCGATCAGACAAACACGCGCAATATCATGCTCATGCTGTGCGTATCTGTCATGCTTCTCGCGGCGTCGACTTCGCTGACAACTTCCGCGATAACGTTCGGCAGACAAAAAAGGGAAAACGCGATAGCGTTCGCATGCGGACTTTCAAGGAAAAACGCGATCGTCTGCGAGGCGGTCAAAGACGGATCGGTGCTGGTTTTTGCGCTTCTTGCCGGAGGAGCGGTTTCCGCGCTGATAGCGTATACCGGCATGATGCCGGGAGTGAACGGAATGAGCGGTTTTGCGGTCGCCGCGGCGATCGTTTCGGCATTGTATGCCGTGATAAAAATACCTTTTCTTTCGGCATTGGGAAAGACGGAGCCTATCGAAGGGATCAAGGAGAAGACGATATGAGTTATATTCAGATGAGAGACGTGACAAAGATATATAACGGAGGCAGACCCAATGAGGTAAAGGCGCTGAGAGGCGTAAACCTCGACATCGGAAAAGGTGAGTCCGTTGCCGTGATGGGGGTGTCGGGCAGCGGCAAATCCACCCTTCTGCATATCATGGGTACGCTGGACGCTCCAACGAGCGGCAGTTATTTAATGGACGGCGTTGACGTATTTGCGATGTCGTCCGCCGAAAAGGCGAAATTCAGAAATGAGAAAATAGGTTTCGCTTTGCAGGACTTCGGTCTGCTTGAAACCGAAACGGCGGAATACAATATCCGTTTGCCTCTTTATTTTGCCGAAGGGAAGATAAAAGACGTGAAAAACAGAGTCGCGGCGATCGCGGAAAGGCTGGGGATCGGAGATCTGCTCAAACGCAAAATGACGCAACTCTCCGGAGGGCAGAAACAGAGAGTGGCTATCGTACGCGCCCTGATATGCGATCCGGAACTGATACTCGCTGACGAGCCGACCAGCGCGCTCGACAGGACGACTGCGGAGGAGATCGTCGGCGTATTGCTCAGATTGCAGAAAGAAGGAAAGACCGTTGTCATGGTCACGCACGACGGCGCTCTGGCTTCGGAGTTTGACAGAACATTGAAGATTTCAGACGGAATGATCGAATGACTTCTGCGTGATAATACCGCTTTTAACAAACACGGGCACGGAAATTTATTGCATTGAAAGCAACAAAAAGACCGCCGCGTAAGATCGCGGCGGTCGTGTTTTAACCGGTCGATAAGTTATTTTATTATTATCGTCTTTATCTCCCACGGACGGAACGCGAGCGCGTTCAGATCAGCTTCGCCCTTGACGTTTTCAAGCATATCGCAATCGTACGCTTTCTCGAATTTCACGTTCGGGGTCAGCTTCACCGTGCAGCCCTTTCCCTTGCATTCGTAAATTCTGAGCAGGGTGCCTTCGCCGTTTTCTGCAGGCTTGACCGTTTCGATGATAACGCCGTCGCCGTCCGCAGTCGCGAAGGTTTCCACGGGTGCAGCCGCTTCGACTATTTCTATCGGCTGATTGAAGCAGTATGCGCGCGCCTGAACGTCGCTTTCGGCAAGCGGCGCCTTGTGCGGCAGGATCGCGTAGCTGAACGTATGAGTGCAGATGTCGCAGGTCGGGTCGGGGAACTCGGGCGAACGGAGCAGGCAGAGGCTGAGGAAGCCGTCTTTCGCGCGGTGACCGTACTTGCAGTCGTTTATCAGCGCGAAGCCGTAGTCCGCGCCGTCGATGTTGACGTACTTGTGCGCGCAGATCTCAAACTGCGCCCAGTCGACGCTGTTTTCCTGTTTTGTCGTGCGGTTGAAGGTGCCGAACTGGATATCGCAGTTCACCTCGTCCGCGAAGAAAGCGGGGATGAAGTCGGCTCTGAGCATCTTGAAGCGTTCGTCCCAGTCTACTGTCGTGTCGAATCTTACCATATTATCGTCGACGGTAAGAGAAATTTTCTGTACGAGCGTGGATTTGTCGTATTTGAAAGTCTGTTCTCTTACGACTTTCGCGCCGTCGATATAAGAGCGCACGCCGACGAGTTTCATGTCCCATTTCTTCATGTTGGGATAGTTGATATTTATATCCCACGCGTTGTAGTACATGAACGGGTCGCTGTATATCGTGAACTTGTTGAAATATTTGCCTACGATCTCCTTGCTGCCTTCTTTGTCGTAAAGAGAAGTGATCTCGCCGTTTGTGCCGAAGACTACGCGGACGCGCGAGTTCTGAATGGTGTAATCGTCGAAGGAGAGAGAGGACGCGTCCGGTCTGGCGGGTTCGGGAAGAAGCGTTACGCTGTACGGCGCGAGGGTCAGGTTGTACCATTCGCCTTCGTGATTGATCCATTCCGTTCTTGCAAAGTCGGTCGGATTGACCGCGCACGGCTTGCCCGTATTCTTGCCGCTTTGCAGGATGTCTTTTGAGAGCGCTTCGAGGCGGTCGTAGATGATCTGATATCTTTCAAGGCTTTCGTCGTAAACTCTCTTTATCGAGGTGCCGGGCAGGATGTCGTGGAACTGGTAGAGAAGGATCTCCTTCCATATCTTTTCCATTTCATCGAAATCGTATTTTCTGCCATTGAGTTTTGCCACGGCGCCCAGCCACTCCACTTTGTGAAGCAGATATTCTATCTTGCGGTTGAACTTTTTGGAGCGCGCCTGAGAAGTGTAGCTTCCCTGATGGCGTTCGTAATAGAGTTCTCCCTTGTGCGTCGGCATTATCTGACGGTAAGGCTCCAGATCTTCAAAAAGGTTTATCGACTTGCTGACTTTGCAGTTGAACAGTTTTTTGTGCCTCTTGATATATTCTATATGACCTTCGCCGGGTCCGCCGCCGCCGTCGCCGTCGCCGTAGATGAGCAGCGCTTTGGGGATCGTGTCAATTTCAGTATTGCGCGCGTTACCTTTGAAAATGGAGAGAGGAGAAGCTCCTGCGTTGTAGTCGCCGAGCGGCTCCATGTGAGCAAGAAGGGTCGTGCCGTCTATGCCCACCCAGTTGAAAGTCTTGTACGGGAACTGGTTGACGGTGTTGCTGATGATCTTTATCGTCATGAAGTAATCCATGCCGCAGCCTTTGATGACCTGAGGCAGAGAAGCGGGGAAGCCGAAAACGTCGGGCAGCCAGCACAGATTGATATCCTTGCCGAACTCCTGTTTCCAGAACCTGTCGCCGTAAAGGGACTGTCTGATCCAGCTTTCGCCGCCCGTAAGGTTGGTATCGCTTTCTACCCACATTTTGCCCTGAAGCTCTATCCTTCCGTTTTTGACAGCCTGTTTTGCCTTTTCGTAAAGGTCGGGGTAGCCTTCTTTCAGCCACACCCACATCTGCGGCTGGGATTCGGCAAAGATGAAGTCGTCGTACTTTTTGATGTTCCTGAGCTGATTTGCGAACGTTCTCGCGACCTTGCGCTTGGTCTCTCTGAGAGGCCACAGCCACGCGAGGTCGATATGAGCGTGTCCGATGCAGTAATATTCGGTCTGCTTATCGAATACGGGCTTGTCGAACTGAGGTCTCAGTACCTCTCTCGCCGCGGTAGCGCCGTTCTTTTTAAAGGTCTTGTAAGAGTCTTTGAGCGCCTTGTCTATCTCTGCTACGCGCGGGTTGGATTTGTCCAGTTTGAGCATCGTGAAATACAGGTCGATATAGTCGTAATAATACTGGTTTACCGCTTCGTTCAAAATGCTTATGTCGCAGCGGCGCAGTCTCGCGACCAGTTTTTCGAAACGCAGTTTTCCGTTGAAACCCGCGTCGATATACAGCTTTATCTCCTCTTTTCCGGTAGAGCAGTCCGCGACGTCTACCACCTGTTTTCCGACGAGGGAGTGGAATATATCGCCCTTGCTAACTATCTGCGTGATGCCTTGCAGAACTATGCCGTCCTCGTTGAATACGATACCTTCGCCCTGCAGTTTTATTCTCAGTACAACGTGCGATCCTTTCGCGGTCTCGGGCACTTTTCCGGTGAAACGGAACCAGGCGCAACCGAACTTGTTCGCCCACTTTTCCATTTTGTGCGCAGGCTTGAACGCGCTTTTATCGAGGTCTTCGAAGCGGATCGGCTCGTCGCTTTTTATGACTTCGGCTTTCAGATCCGCAATTTTAGTGTAACAACGGCTCTTGATGTTAAGAATGTTTACCACGTGTCCGGGCGTAGCAAAAGCTCTCTTCAAAAAGGGTTTATCCATACCCATAATCCTACCTCCGCTCGTACACGCAGAGAATAGACGCGTGCACGCTTATATAAAGTATACCATATGAATCGGTCGCGTTCAATAGACAAAAAATCTAAAAATATTCAAATTATGAAATACATGTTGACAATCTGATCCGAAAAATAAAAAGGATGTCTTTGATCGGTCTTATTTGCCGTAAACGGTACGCGCGATATGTCCGGCGTAAGCTTTTGCGACGTTTACGCCGGTCACCCGTTCTGTGCCTCCGAAAAATGCGTTGGAGTTGACTTCGCAGAGTACGAAGCCGCCTTTCCCGTCGAAAAGCCAGTCGATCCCGCAGTAATCCAGACCGAGAAGCGAGGCGGTTTTTTCCGAGAGAGCGCGAAGATCTGCGTCAGGTTCAAAAGGCGTGCCTTTGCCGCCAAGCTCCAGGTTGGAGCGGAAATCCTTGTCGGACTGTCTCAGCATGGCGGCGGTAACTTTGCCGCCGACCACGGTCACGCGCACGTCTCTGCCGTAGCTGGAAGCGATATATTTCTGGAACAGATGAGGGGTCATTCTCAGTTTTTCCGAAATACGCGCAAGTTTTTCTCTGTCATCGATCTTGTAGACGCCTTTGCCGAGAGACCCGTAGCTTTCTTTCGCGATCAGCGGGTAGCCAAGGCTTTTTTCAACGCGGTCAAGGAAAGCTTCGCTGATCTTCTTGTCGCGGACGAAGCAGAGCGGACCGCTGATCGTTTCGGGCATCGGGATACCGTTTCCGGCAAGCAGTATCTGAGTGGTCATCTTGTCGTCGCAGGCGCATATCGCGGCGTGAGGATTGAAAAGTTTCAGCCCCGTCTTTTCGAGCATCTGAGAAAGATATTTGTCTTTGTCGAGGTAAATGCAGAAATCGTAGCGTTCGGCGAGAGAGGAAACGGACCTGTCTTTAAGAGACAGAAAAAGGCTGTCGCTTTTCACCGTGTCGCAACTTATCCCGGCGGCGGAGAGTTCTCCGCTCAGCCTGACCGCCTGATTCAGATAAGAGGGTATGTCGTAATATGCGTTTATCAGTATAAGTCCTTTTTTCATTGCCGTTTCCGAGATAAAGACCGCTTTCCGGGTCGGGTTTATTGAATTATATCACGCGGACGGGATAAAAATCAATAACGTAGAGGGGAAACTACGGAAATACGCGCTGAGGCGCAAAACCGCGAGAACGCTTGACATAATCACGGATTTAATTTATACTGCATATATAAATACAGGCGTTATTCCGTCAAGAGTAACGCGCCGCGTATGTGACAGAGAGAAGGGTCGGCGGCTGAGAGCCCTTTACAAACAGAGCGCGTGAAGTGCAGGCGGTAGCTTCGCGGAGGAAATGCCGCGACGGTGAGTCCCGTTAAAGACGCAAAAGAGGCAGATTTTTCTGCAATCAGAGTGGAACCGCGCAAAGGCGTCTTTGAAAAGCAAAGACGTCTTGTTTTTACCTTTACGCTAAGTCGCGTGAAAAGGAGAGATAAATGGGAAAGATTAAAATGGACCTTGAGTTTGCGATGGAAAACGATCCGGCGGCGACCAGCAAATGGACGGTTTTCTGGACGTACGGCGGCTTCAACGCGTTGCTCAGACACAGGTTCGCACATTGGTTTTACAAACACGGGTGCAAGTTTTTTGCATTCCTGATAGCAAAGGGCACGCGCAAAAAGACGGGCGTGGACATACACCCTGCGGCTGATATCGCGGGTGGCGTGTTCATCGACCACGGCGTCGGCGTCGTCATAGGAGAGACCGCGAAGGTCGGCACTCACGTCGTGATATATCAGGGCGTTACGCTGGGCGGAACGGGCAAGCAGACAGGCAAGCGCCACCCGACGATCGAGGACAACGTGATGATAAGCAGCGGCGCGAAAGTGCTGGGCGCGATCACGATCGGGCACGACAGCAAGATAGGCGCGGGGAGCGTCGTTCTGAAAGACGTACCGCCTCACTGCACCGTTGTCGGCGTGCCGGGCAGAGTGGTCAAACAGTATAACGAAAGGGTCGAGGATCTCGATCAGCAGAAACTGCCTGACCCGATACTCGAAGAGATCAGAAGGCTCAACAAGCGTATTGCCGCGCTCGAGGACGCGCTTGAAGTCAAGGGCTGCCGCTATTCGATAAGCAACGACAACGACGATATAGAAGAATAATTTTCCGCTTTGCGGAGAGGAGATATTATGCTGAAAATATACAATACTCTGACGAGAAAAAAAGAGGATTTCGTACCGATAAAAGAGGGCAAGGTCTGCATGTACAGCTGCGGACCCACCGTTTACAGCTTCGCGCATATCGGCAACCTGAGGACATACGTTTTCATGGATCTGTTCCGCCGCGTGCTGAAATACGACGGCTATAAGCTCAAAGGCGTTATGAACATTACAGACGTCGGTCACCTTACCAGCGATGAGGACGAGGGCGAAGACAAGATGGAGAAGGCTTCGCGCGAACAGAAAAAATCGCCTTACGAGATAGCGGAGTTTTACGCGGGCGTATTCTTCGAAGATCTCAAAAAGCTGAATATCGGAAGACCCGAGATAGTCGAAAAGATAACCGATCATATCCCCGAAACGATCGCTTACGTTCAGGAGCTTCTCGACAAAGGCTACGCTTACGAGATAGACGACGGAATTTATTACGACATCAGCAAGTTCCCCGGCTATGGCAAGCTGTCGCGCCTTAATCTCGACGAACAGCAGGCGGGCGCGAGAGTGGAGGTCAACAGCCAGAAACGCCATCCGGCGGACTTTGCGGTATGGAAAAAGGCTGAGCCCAACCATATAATGCAGTGGGAAAGCCCGTGGGGCATGGGCTATCCCGGCTGGCACATTGAGTGTTCCGCGCTCAGCCGCAAGTACCTCGGTTTCCCGTTCGATATCCATACCGGCGGAGTGGACCACATCCCGGTGCATCACGAGAACGAGATCGCGCAGAACGAGGCGATCACCGGTTGCAAGACCGTAAACTACTGGGTCCACGGCGACTTCATGCTGGTAGACAACGGCAAGATGAGCAAGAGCCTTGGCAATACCTATACGATAAGCGACCTTGAAAAACGCGGTTACAGCGCGATGGATTTCAGATATTTCTGCCTGAACGCGCATTACCGCAAAAAGCTGAATTTCACGTTCGACGGCATGGACGGCGCAAAAGTCTCTTACGCGAGACTTCTCGGCGCGCTGTATCAGCACAAGACGAGCGACGCGAAAACGGACGAAAGCGTTATCAAGGCGTATAAGGACGAATTCGTCGAGGCGATAAACGACGACCTGAACGTACCGCGTGCGCTGGGTATACTGTGGAAAGCGGTCAAGGAGTCCAAGAGCCGCGATATCTATGACTTAGCTCTCGATTTCGACAAGGTGCTCGGACTTTCTCTCGATCAGGCTAAGCCCGAAGAACAACCCAAGGTCGACGCTCCCGCAGAGGTAGTCGAAATGGCGGAGCAGAGAATAGCCGCAAAGAAGGAAAAGAATTACGCTCTGGCTGACGAATTGCGCGCGAAGATAACTGCGGCGGGTTATACCGTTACGGATACGAAAGACGGCTACGTTCTGAATAAGGCGTGAACCCGATAAAAATCTTAAAAACGAACAGCCGCGCAAAATGCGCGGCTTTTTTCGTGCCCGTGTTGATAAACGGCATTATAAAAATTGATGTGACGACAGCTTTAAAAGCTCGACGAATCAAAACTGAGTGTGATTTCTTTAATTTTTTTCTGTCGGTATTGAAAAGAGAGGGCGCAAAGTGGTATAATTACCGCGTGAGGTGAACTTATGGAAAATACGACAAAGAAATGGTTGAAGATAACCGCGATAATCCTTGCCGTGCTTATCGTAGCGATGGCGGCGACTCTCGGAGGAATGGCGGCGGTACATTACGCGAAAGTCTCCGATGTGGAAAGTCTGGCGGTAGAATACAACGGCGAAAAGCTCAACGTTATCCTTATGATAGGAGACGGCATGGGATTCAGCCATGTCAGCGCGGCGACCGCAAAATACGGAGATCTGTTTTTCGATACTAAGGCAGATTACAAAAGCTCCGTGACCACTTTCTCCCGCGACGTTTTCGACCCGACGGACAGCGCGGCTGCTGCGACAGCTCTCGCGACGGGACATAAGACGGATAACGGCATAGTCGCAATGTACGGAGGTAAAGATCTGGCTTCGACGACTGAGCTTGCAATTTCGCTGGGTATGGCTACGGGCGTGATAGCGACTGAAGGCGTAGACGGCGCCACTCCTGCGGGATTTTCCGCTCATGCTCCGTCCAGAAACGACCTTGACGAAATACTTGCAGACCAGCTTAAAAGCGGCATAGACCTGTTTTTCGGCAGTAACGTCGAAAGATACGCGCCGCTGAAAGCGCAGATAGAAAAAAGCTATACATACGTTGACGCGTTTTCCGATATAGCGTCGGCTGACGGCAAGATCTTCGCATCTTTCGAGGAAATACCCCTTGAGGGCGGCGGTGAAGCAAAACCCACTCTCGCTTCTCTCGCGGTAGCGGCTCTCGATATACTCAGCGTTGACGAGGACGGTTTCTTCCTTATGATAGAGGAAAGCCATATCGACAAATGCAGCCATAATAACGATCTTTTCGGAGCGATAGAACACGTCAAAGCTTACGACAACGCGATAAAAGCCGTGGTTGAGTACGCCGAAAGGATAGGCAATACGATAGTCATCGTGACAGCTGACCACGAGACGGGAGGTCTGCAGTACAACGGAGAAACTGCGGATCGGCTTTCAGACGATATGTATACTAAAGGAAGCCATTCAAAAGCCGACGTGCCGTTCTACGTGTTCGGGGATATAGACTTCGATCTGTCTGAGATAACGGACAACACGCTGATCGCCAAGCTGTGTCAGGCGGTGATTTCTGCGGGTACAAAATGAAGATAAACGGCAATGATTTGAATTGAGCTTGCCTGAATTTCTTATCCCGACCGGTCACGGGGCTGTGCCGATGAAGCCGGCATTGTGACGGACGGGCTTGCAGATCGTGCCGGAAGAATGACAAGCGGATCTGCAGATTTCAAAAATATAAGCGGAGAGTTTTCTCCGCTTTTTTTGCCGGGTTCTCACGGCTCAGACCTTTCAGACCTCCTGCGGTTTTTCTGCTTTTGAGCGACGTTTTCCCGCTCCGGCGTTTCTGTATTCGGCAGGAGTCATGCCCGTTTCGCGTTTGAAAAGTTTGGAAAAATGAGTGCGGTCAGTGAAACACAGCCTCTCTGCGATGTCGTCTGCCGAAGAATCCGAGGAGGAAAGCATATTTTTTGCCATTTCGATCTTTACGGAAAGGTAATACTGGTACGGAGTCTTGCCGAATTTGCGCTTGAGAACGCCTGTCAATGCCGGAACAGACATGCCGAAATGTTCCGCAAAATCGTGTACGTCGAGCTTGTCATACATGTGAGAGACTATATATTCTTCGAATTTGTTGGATGACGCGCCCGGCTTTATTCTGCCCGTCTGAGTCGTGCTGAGCGAGTTTTTGACGGAGATCACAAGTTTCAGGATGAGGAGCGTCAGCTCGTCGTCCGCGTCGGAATTCTGAGAGAGGAGTTCGAAAGCTCTTGAAAAACAGTCTCTTACGTCGCACGTCGAGATTATCGCGCGCATATTGGGAAAGTAACATCTGATCATCGCTTCAGCCAGTTCTCCTCCGAAGCGGAGCCAGTGTACCGACGGCGGATTTTTTGCGTCACTCTGGATCTTGCTGTACTTTCTGGAAGGGAAGATAACGCAATCCCCCCTGTAAAGAGGGTATTCTCCTCCGGCGGCGGTCAGTTTTGCTTTTCCGTCCGAGATGTAGAAAGCGAGAACGTCATGAGAATCCTCTCTGATTGCCATCCAGGAAGGATCGGGGCTGACAATGCCTGCCGATTTTACGAAGCAGATGTTATTGACCGCTTTCGCGGAGTTGTTTACGATTTTTTCGTTTAAAAGACTCATAGATACACCGTCATCACTTTATGGATTGCGTTTTGTCCCGACAAACGGAAAGCTTTGAAGAAGCGCTGAGAAGATTTCCTTTAGAACGACTACGAAAACCAATATTGATCAGTATTTCAAGTATAACATAATTTTCGTTAAACAAAAATTAAATCAAACAAATTTGTTAAAAATTTAACCGTATATTGACAAAGCGATACATAACGGTTAATATATAATCAGGAAACAAGGGAGAAAGACAATGCCTCCAAGGCCTAAAGTGACAGCAAAAAATATAGAAGACGCGGCGTTCAGACTTGTCAGAACGAGGGGATACGGCGCGCTTACCGCTAAAAGTCTGGCGGCTGAAGCCGGCTGTTCGACCCAGCCTGTCTTCTGGTATTTTTCAGGTATGGCAGAAGTTTCTGAAAAGGTGCTCGAGCGCGCGAAGGCATTTTTTGCGGAAAAACTCAGGGATGAGAGGCAGGGCGTGAATCCCTTCAAGACGGTAGGACTGAATTATATCGCGTTTGCGAGAGACGAGACTCCGCTTTTCAGATTGCTTTATATGAGCGGAAAGACTGATCCTTCAGATCTTCTCGACGATGAAAACACTCCGTTCGCCGTGGACGTGATCGTAAAGGAAAAAGGCGTTTCCGATGATGACGCGAGGCGGGTGTTCAGAGAGCTCTGGCTTTTCTCTCACGGTATAGCCACTATGATCGCGACGGGAACGGCAAAATTTTCAGAAGACGAGATAAGCGCGATGTTGTCGGACGTATACGTCGGCGTTCTGTTGAAGATAGGGCAGGAGAAAGACGCGTCGGGAGGCGCGCAACCGTAAAGCAGTAAAAAAACAAATTCAATATAAAAGGAGGCAGACATGAAAAAGTACGACGCGGTGGTTATCGGCGCAGGAAACGGCGGACTGGTGGCGGCGATAAGGCTTTTGCAGGGCGGGGCAAAGACCCTTCTTGTGGAAAAGCACAATATCCCCGGCGGCTTCGCGACCAGTTTCAGGCGCGGCAGGTTTGAGTTCGAAGCGTCGCTTCACGAGCTCAACGACTTCGGTACCCCCGACAATGCGGGCGACGTAAGAGTGTTGTTCGATCAGCTGGGAGTGACCGATAAGATCGAATGGTTGCAGATCCCTGAAGCTTACAGGGTGATATCCCGTGAGGAGAAGATAGACGCGACCATGCCTTTCGGCATAAAGGCGTTTATCGACAAAATGGAGTATTACGTTCCCGGCAGCAGAAAGTCGATGGAGAAGTTCTTCGACCTGGCAGAGGAGGTAAGAGCGGCGCAGGCTTACAGCAACTCGGTGAACGGACAGACAGATCAGAAGGTGATGCTTTCTCAGTACGCAAATTTCGTAAAATGCGGATCTTATTCGGTCAACGAAGTTCTCGACGCGATAAAGATGCCCAAGAGAGCGAAGGATATATTGAACGCTTACTGGTGCTATCTCGGCGCGCATTGCGACGATCTCAGCTTCCTGCATTATTCTTCGATGGTGATAAGGTATATCACGCGCGGCGCGGCGATGCCCAAATCGCGTTCTCACGAAATTTCTCTCGCTATGGTCGAGAGAATAAGAGAGCTGGGCGGCGACGTCTGGTTCAATACCGAAGCGGTGAAAATAAAGACGGGCGCAGACGGCGGAGTAGAAGGAGTTGTCCTCAGCAACGGCGACGAGATAGAGACCCGTCACGTTATCGCCAACTGTTCGCCGCATATCGTCTACGGCAAGATGATGGACAAGGTGGACGAAAGGATAATCAAGGAGACCAACGCGCGCAAATTCGCGGGCAGAGGTTTCACGATGTTCCTCGGTCTCAACAAATCGGCAGACGAACTGGGAATAACCAATCACAACTACTTCCTGTACGACACGATGGACACCGCGAAGCAGTACGACATCATGAAGAAGATCGAGACCAACGAGGTGCAGGCAACGGTATGTCTTAACAGGGCGTACCCCGACTGTTCGCCCGAGGGCACTTGCATGATGTATTTCACGACCCTCTATATGAGCGACGACTGGGCTAACGTAAAACCCGAAGATTACTTTAAGGTTAAAGATTACGTTGCCAATAAGATGATCGCGAGGTTCGAACAGGATACGGGCTGCAAGATAAGAGACAGCATAGAGGAGATATCCGTTGCGACCCCGATGACTTACGCGCGTTACTGCGGTCATCCCGAGGGAGGCATATACGGTTACGAATCTCAGTACTGGGACGGACTCATGCCCAGACTTCTGATGATGGCAGAGGATCACAAGACCAGAGGGCTGCGCTTTGCGGGCGGCTTCTCGATGAGACTTTCGGGCTATTCCAGCGCGTATTTCTCAGGCGATATCACGGGCAGACAGACCGTGGGCGACATAAAGAGGGAGGGCTGAAACTATGGCGTTCAAATTTAAAAAACAGATATTCGGATTTATGGATCTGCTCCGTTTCAAAAAGCTCGTACCCAACCGCCGCGCGGCTTTCGACGCGGCTCCGGCGACTCCGCTTCCCAAGACCTATAAGGTAAACGAAACGGCGAAGATCATTCACCCCGGCAACCAGAAGGCAAAACTTGTAGACATAAAGAAAGAAACCGCGGATATGAAGACCTATACCTTCGAACTTTCGAAAAAGGCGTTCTTCCGCGCGGGTCAGTACGTTGAACTCACAGCGAACGTGGACGGTTCTGTCGTAAGCAGACCGTATGCGATCTCGTCATCGCCTTACACCGCGCTGAGAGAGGGAAAACTCTCGGTCACGGTAAAGAAAGCGGGATTTTTCAGCAACTGGCTTTTCGACAACGCAAAGGTAGGCGACGAAATGATCATCGGCGATCCTTCCGGACAATTCCATTACGAGGGCGTAAAAGACGAAGAGGTCGTCATAGGCGTTGCGGGCGGCAGCGGCATAACCCCGTTCTACTCCATGGCTCAGGCGCTCAAAGAGGGGAGCGAGGAATTCAGACTCATACTTCTTTACGGCGCGCGTACAGAAAAGGACATCGCGTTCAAAAAAGAACTCGACGCGCTGGTATCCGATAAATTCAAAGTAGTATACGTGCTCAGCGACGAAAAGAGCGATAAGTACGAAAACGGCTTCGTCACCAAAGAGCTCATCGCGAAATACGCGCCTGAAAAGTATACCGTGATGGCGTGCGGACCGCAGGCAATGTATGCGTTCCTCGACAAGGAGCTTGCGGCTATGGGCATAGGCGGAAAGCGCGTAAAGAAAGAGGCAAACTGCGTTGGCGTACGCGACGTCAAGAAAGCGGAATACACTCTTACCGTGCATATAAGAGACAACGTGTATAAGGTCAAAGCCGACAGCAGAGAGACCGTTCTCGTCGCTATGGAAAGGGCGGGTCTCAAAGTCCCCGCAAAATGCCGCGCGGGCGGTTGCGGATTCTGCCACAGCAAGCTGGTTTCGGGTAAATTCAGCATAGCTGGCGCGGACAAGAGACGTCTTGCGGACCTCAAGTTCGGCTATATCCACCCGTGCTGTTCCTATCCCGATTCAGATATGGAACTCATCGTTCCCGCAGGTCTCGAATAGAGAATTAAAAAGCAATACAAAAGTACGGAGCCTTACGGTTCCGTACTTTTTTTGCGACCTTTTTTTGCGCGAGGTGAAATAACTTTGAGAGGTTACCGAAAATTTGATTTTATACCCTGAAAACCCGATACGTATCGAGATTTTACTTACGCGGCAGTATTATTCTCATTGTTAGGATCTTTGCTGTTTTTCTTTGCTTTTCGTTCCTCGACCTCATTTATCGCGGCGCCCGAAAGCGCGTACAGGAAGAGAGAGACTGCGGCAGTCGCCGCTGCGAATTTCATCGTATATTCGAAGTTGCGGTCTTTCCTGCGTTCCGTCAGCGAGTTATAGTCGAAATAGTAGAGGTGGGATTTGCCTGTCCCGTCGTATACCAGACCAGAATAATACAAACCAGCCCTAAGGCGCGCCTTTTGTGTGTTTTTTAACGATTCTCCCTTGAAAATATTATAATATTATCTGCGCTCGCCTCGCTAAAACACTCACTAAAAATCATCGCCTGAGGGTGCCCGCAGTTTCAAGCCGGCAAATTTTTGTTGATACAAGGCAAATGCCGCAGGTAATATTTAAACATATTATCAAGGCATTTAACGCAGTAGCTACGTAAATTTGCCGCTTTAAACCTTGTTCGTATTATTCTGGTCTGGTATTGGAGAAAAGCCGTCTGGTATCTTATGTTGAATACGGTTATTTTTTTAGTCTTTGTCACTACTTTGTCCGTCAGAGGATCGTATTCGTCGTAAGTCACGTGCCATACGGGATAGAGTATTTTTACGCTGTATGCGTCGTCGAGCATATTTCCTTCAATGCTGTAAGCGAGATAACCTTTCAGGTCGTCCTCGTCGAAATCTTTTCTGTTTATACGGTAAGAATATTCGGCGTATTGATCTGATACCGTCGGCATTACGTTGGCGGGTTCGTAGTCGTCGGGAAGATAGCTTTCGGACAGCATGGCTTCTAAGCCGTCTATACTGTCGGCGGAATTCAGACCGTTGCCCGCGAAAGCAACGTCTGAAAGCGGGATTTGCTGCATGGTAAAAGCAAATATTGCCACGGCGATGACCGCGACGGCGAATATTGTTATCCTTGCCTTAGCCTTATTCCTGACGACCGTGCGGTTTGCCGAAGGATAAAAGGCGGGGCGCATAAGCTTGGATACGGGATTGAATGCTAATGCCGCGAGAACGTAGAGAACGGCGAGGAAAAGTCCCCAGACGATATAATTGACATATTGCTTGAAGTTGAAGCAATAGGGGATAAAGAATAGCAGTACTGAGACGATGACGTTTACCGCGCATTTTCTTCTGATATATATCCCGCGTCTGACTTTAAGGGTGCGAGGTTCGTCGGGCACGGCGAAATTCACGCGGTAACTTATCAATGCGTAAATAAACAGAGATATACCGCTTATTGGCACGACGATGAAAAATCCCGCTGCAACATAATCCGCGAGGGTTATCGTGACCGCCGCCGCAAAAACCGAGAACAGAACGGCGAACAGCGCCGCCGCGGTCGCTATCTTGTGGGTATTGTCATACCTTGCCAGCATATTGTCGAATATCGCGGAAGCTTCTTTTTCGGCTTTTTCCGCGCTTGCCGTGATCTTTGCCGCTTCGTCGTCGTCCGATGCGTCTTGCTTTGCGGGCGCGCGCTTAGCTCTTAATATCTCGTCGCAGGTCACGCCGTAAAGTTCGGCTATCGCAGGTATCATAGATATATCGGGATAAGAAGAGTCTCTTTCCCAACAGCTGACCGTCTTATTGGATACGCCCAGCTTTTCTGCGACTTCCTGCTGCGTGTAGCCGTTACTTCTTCTGAGTGCGGATAGGAATTGTCCTATCGTTTGTTTTTCCATATAAACGCCTCCTTTTACGATTAAAGTCTAACAGCGAAAGACACTTTTTTCAATAACTCGATCGGTAAAAATATCTGACAACGTTAGAATTTGCGTTTTTTCAGACAAAAAACCGAGTTTTCGGAAAAGGTTTTCTAAACAAAATGCTTTAAAATCCGCAAAATATAAACCCTAAGACAAAACGCGGCTTTTGCGCCGCGTTTAAAGTTGTATGAGATGAAATACGGATAATACTAATGAAATTTACGGAGAAGAAAATAGAGCAACTTTATTCGCTTTCGGCAGGCGAGTCGTTGCCGCCTTTGCTTCGTTTGGGGCGGCAAATCTCTTTCCATGTGCCGTATACGATGAATACGAATACCGCAGCCGCCGCCGCGCAAACGATTATATATTCAAAATCCCTGCTTCTCTTGTTTGCTTCGTAGTCGTAATAACGCAGGACTGTCACATAATACTTATCGCCGTCAACAGTTAAATGCGACAGAGCGTAATCTCTGTTGAATACCGTCACGGCTTCGTAAGAGGTCGTTCGTTCTCCGTTGCCGTTTTCCTCCGTGCGGGGTATTTGCCATATCGGATAAAATATCTTTACGGAGCAGGTGTCTTTGAGAAGATCGGTGTTTACCGTATAGAAATAATATCCTTCCAGGTCTCTCTTGTCGAAATCCTTTTTGCTTACGGTGTAGTCGTATTCGGCATAATTGTGGCTTACGCGGCTCGAGACCTCTTCGTATTCGGCGGGAAGTGTACAGATAGAAAGAGTATCCGCCAGCGATCCCGCGTCGAATTCGTGCGTTTCGTTGTACGTAACGATATAATCGTTAAAACTTCCGTACGGTATTATCTTTATAAAGATGCCGAATGCCAATACGACGACAAGGGCGATCGTAAGCGTTACGGTGTAGGCTTTATAGTCCTTATTCATAAAGGACGGGTCGCCGTTCGGGTAAAAATCGACGTGAATGCGTTTGCGCGACAGACAGACCGCGTAAAATATCATAAGAGAGCATATCGCCAATGCGATACCTGCGATGACGCAGCGCGAAGAGTAGTCGAAATCAATGCAGAACGGCGCGAAGAAAGTCGCCATAGCTATGAAGAACGCGAAAGCCTTTATCTTTCTGAAATACATGCGTTTTCTTACCGCCAGAGTTTTTTCTCCGTCGGGTATCGCGAAATCTATTCTGTATTGAATTATAAACAATATAAAGAAAGATACGACGGCTACAGGTACAGCGATCCCGAATGCGGCTATCGTATAATTGGTAAGCGCGCAGGTCAGCACAGCCGCGCATATGGCGGCGATCGTTGCAAATACCGTTGCCGCGACAGCTATCTTCTGAGAATTTTCGTACCTTGCCAGCATATTGTCGAATATGGCAGAGGCTTCTTTTTCTGATCTTATCGCATTTATCCGCGCTTTCTCAGCGTCTTCTTCGCCTTCGGGCGCGTCGGACTTTGCGGGCGCGCGCTTAGCCCTTAATATCTCGTCGCAGGTCACGCCGTAAAGTTCCGCTATCGCAGGGATAACGGATATGTCGGGAGCGGAAGCGTCGCGTTCCCATGAGCTTATGGTTTTATTTGATACGCCCAGTTTTTCGGCTACGTCCTGCTGAGTGTAACCGTTACTTCTTCTGAGGGCAGAGAGAAATTGTCCTATCGTCTGTTTTTCCATATAAACGTCTCCTTTTACGATTTAAGTCTAACAGTATAAGAGACGTTTTGCAATAACCGAGCCTGTGAATATGTCTCAGAATCTGAGAATTACGTATGTGATAATCTTGAGGAAGAATGGAAATCGTAAAAACAAAGCATAGACGGTATGTGCGTAATACAAAAAGAAAGCGCGTATATTTTCGCGCTTTCTTAAAGTTGTGTTTCAGACGGTCAGCCTTCGAGGTTATCGGTTTTTTGAGGCTTGCCGTCATCCGGTTTATTGCGTTTTTTTACGACAAGGTAAGAGCACAGACATATCGCGCCGAACAACGTAAGAGCGGATGCGGCGGCTATCGCGCCGAATAACAGATTATCGTAATCATTCTTGTCGTTTGCCCTGGAATACTTCTGTTCGTAGTACATATGCAGAACCGTTCGCATTTCATACGTTCCGTCGCTTAACGGCTTAAGGTATGACGCCGTGTAATTTTCGTTGTATATTACTATCCTTCTCGTACCCGTCATTTTTTCTCCGCTTTCCTCGTCGGTATAAGTGTAATCCAGGTTGAGAGTGTCGTATAACATATATATTAAGTAGGTCTGACCTCCGTCTTTTGATATCACGGAATACGAAGCGAAAGGCTCGAGGTCGGCTTCGTTAAAGTCAGACGCGGATACTTCGTACGTAACGAGCTGTCGGTAGTCGGTTTCTTTGGAAGACAACTCTTTATAGCAGTCGGGGAGAGTTCTTATTTCCATATATTCGGCGAGTTCGTCGATATCTTTGAATACGACCACCTTTTCGTCGAATTCGTCGTAAAGCTGTTTTGTCCGTATGAGGTGCAGTCCGTAACAATATGTACTTACGAGAGCGGAGATGAACAAAACAACGTATACCGTCAGCAGAAATATTTTAGCTTTTAACGGGAAAGGCTTGTAGTACTGCGGCTTTCTGATACGGCGCACGAGTTCGGCAATGATTACGAACATGGCTGAAATGACGGCGAACGCGACCCCGTAAAGGTAATATTTGAAATTATATACAAGGTACATCGCGCAGGGAAGGAATGAACACAGCGTTATCGTCAGGAAGTTGAGCGCTGTATTCTTGCGTCTGTACATGCGTTTTCTTGTTTCGAAAGCGCGCTCGTCGTCAGATACCGCGAAGTTGAGTCTGTAATTTATTATAAGCAACAAGAAAATACAGACGCAAAGCAACGGAGCTGCGACGGCAAACGCCCACAATCTGACCTGAGTGGCTTGCTCTACGACTATGGCGAGTATCACGGCGGCGACTGCCGCGAAAATAATGCACGCTATCGCCGTTTTGTGCGTGTTATCATATCGCGCAAGCCTGTTTTCGAATATGGCAGAAGCTTCTTTTTCAGCTTTGAAAGCGAATGATCTCGCTTTTTCGTCTTCATATCCTTCAGCCGCGTCTGTTGCAGGTGCGCGCTTAGCTCTTAATATCTCGTCGCAGGTCACGCCGTAGAGTTCTGCCAGGGCGGGGATTGTCGCGATATCGGGAGAGTAAGCGTCGCGTTCCCAACAGCTTACCGTCTTGTTGGATACGCCCAGTTTTTCGGCTACGTCCTGCTGGGTGTAACCGTTGTTCTTCTGAGTGCTGAGAGGAATTGTCCTATCGTCTGTTTTTCCATAAAAACGCCTCCTTTTACAATTCAAGTCTACAATATAGTGACACTTTTTTCAACAGCGGATACGGTAAATATGTCGCGAATTACGTGGAATATCGCAAGAAAGATATAAAAAAGCCCGCCTTTTACGGTAAAAGGGCGGGGGCGTCGTAGTAATACGATTTAACGTCGTCGCGTTAAGTTTTCTCATGATACGCGGAACGGTATACGAGAGTATTTTTAAGATGGTATTTTATAAAAGCGCGGTAACTTCTTTCAAAGACTGTACGAAAAGGTCTGAGTTTTCCTTTACGAACCCCGCGTATTTTTCGGACGCGCTGTCGAAAACACCTATCGTGAAGAATCCTGCGGTTTTCGCGCTGACTATTCCGATATGGCTGTCCTCTGCGACAGCGCAGTTTTCGGGAGGAAAGCCCAGCTTTTTTGCGGCTTCCAGATATATTTCGGGATCGTCTTTTCCGTGAGAGACGTCGTCGGTAGACACAAAAAGATCGAACAGAGAGTATACGTTGAGTCTTTTGAGACAGGGCACGAAAAGTTCATACGGGGAAGCAGTCGCCAGAGCTATCTTTATCCCTCTTTCTTTAAGAGAGGTAAGCAGTTCTTCTGCGCCCTCTTTAAGCGGAATGTTTAAGGCGTATTCGTCGAAAGAAGCGGCTGCCCAGATGCCTTTGAGCTCGTCGGCTCCGCACGGAAGAGGAGTGTTGGACAGCGTATAACGCACGCACTCGTCCAGTCCCATGTGATTGACCGTGAGGATGTAGTTGCGCGGCATATCTATATCGTATTTTATAAAAGGCGCGGCGTAGATCTTATCCCATACGGGCATGGAATCTATAAGCGTTCCGTCCAGATCGAATATAAAGGCGTTCAGCCCGCTCAGTAACGTTTTTTTCATTTGTCTCCTTTATTAAAAGTATTTTGCGTCCGGCGCGAATACCAGGGGATATCTGCGGTAGCTCGGCACGCGCACGTCGCATATCCTGGTCGCCGTCCTGCTCTCGAGGCCTTTTGAGTTGACGGCGCGTATCTCCACGTCGTAAACGCCCGCGGCTTTTTCGTATATCGGCAGGACAACCTCTTTGTTGGGGTTGTCGAGACCCTTGTAAAAGTCGCTGAAATAATACTGCACCTTGCCGTCGCTGAATTCAACGCGGTAATTGTGTACGAAGTCCTTGTCCTCGCCTTTTTCGAATACGAGGTATGCGCGCATGCCTATCTTTTCGCTTCTGCCGTATATCGCCGGCATTACGGGGTAGTCCTCTTCTTTAGCGTCGGAGACGTCGAAACGGTCGTCGGTATAAACGAAAGCGTCCTTAGTGAGCGTGGTCGGCAGAGACCAGCGCATGTTGACTTTTTCCTCTGCGCCCGTACCCGCGTTCACGCGCATGATATCTATTTTGTCGTCGCCGAATCTGAGCACGTAACACATAGGGGAGATATGCGGATTGGGCGGCACGGGACCGTTGACCTTGCCCTTTTCTAGTTCGACGTAAGAGGTGGACTGAGTGTTTAAAGAGGTGTAGTCGCGCTGGTGGATAGAGCGTTCGTCCAGCATCGGGAAATGGGTATGTCCGCCGAAATTGACTACGTTTTCGTATTTTGAAAGCACTGAGTACAGCTGGGTATCGCCGTAAACGTGAGATCCGTAGACGGTATTTTCCGCGTTGTTGTGAGTGGTGACGAACACGGGTTTTTTGCCTGAATCCGCAACGGCTTCCTGAAGTTCGTTATCCAGCCAGTCCAGCACGCCGGAGTAGCCGTTGCGCTGTTTGCGGCAATCCGGAGAAACGCCGATAAAATGATAGCCGTTCACGACGTAATGAGAATAGGGTTTTTGTCCGAGGTAAGTCTCGAACATAAATCTTTTTTTCCAGCGGGACGTGAATGCGGGAAAATAGTCGTGATTGCCCATGATGATCTGAAGAAGGGGCGGTTTCGCGCCGAAGACGAGTTTGAACGCGTTTTTAAATCTGTAATACGCGTAAAAGTTGGCGATGTTGCATATGTCGCCCGCAAATATCACCATATTGCAACCGTAGTTTCTGAGGGTCTGCAAAGACCTTACCAGATTGCGCTCGAACGTGCGGTTGTTTTTCCACGAAAAAGGGGAGAGCTGACTGTCGGACAGCACTCCGACGACGGGGGATTTTATCATCGTAAGGGTTTTGTAGTCGCAACGTATTTTCATCTCGTCACCTCACGTAAAGCGGCAGCGTTTGCCTTTTCGCCCGCGCCCGCGCAGGTTTCCGCGACCGCGTAACTGTCAGAGATTTCTTTGAAAGCCTTGTCGCCGTCTGTCGCATATATTGCGGAGGCAGCGCTCGTTTTTCCGGCTTTTCTTAAAGAAAGCTCGTTTAAGATAAATTCTCTTCTCTTTCCAGTATAACCGTTAAACGCGGCGGGGACAAGAGATATGAAGAAAGAAATTGCGGGAATTATCGTTACGAGGGCGTAAAGTCCCGTGATCGTGAACTCCGATTGTTCGAGAGGCTGACCAGGAACTACCGGTTGCACGAATTTGAAAACGACAAGTCCGAGAGAAAGCAATATCGCTCCCGCGGCGTTGTTGAATTTAGTTACGAAGGAATTCCAGCTGAAGCAGACGCCTTCCATGCGCTTGCCCGTTTTCCATTCCAGATAGTCCAGGCTGTCTCCGACCATCGGATAGGGGAGAGTGTTGTACGCTCCCAGTCCCAGACCGCCCAGCGTCATGAAGGGAAGCGCCGCGTAGTAGTTTATACGCCCGATGAAAAACGCCGCAGTAAGGCATACGCCGCCGATCGCGCCGAACAGGAGAGTCGTATTCCTGAATCCTATGCGTTTGTAAACCACAGGGGTAAGAAGTATTCCCGCGAACATTCCCGCGCCTACGACGAGATAGAGAAGCACGAGAACCGTACCTGAGCTCAGCCCCGGTATCTTTATCACGTAGGTAGAGATATAAGCCGCGGACAGCATGAGAAGGTAACGCGGAGAAGCCAGCATAGAGGTGAGGAGAGTAAGAACCATCGGCTTATTGTGCGCCGCGGTTTTGAACATATCTTTGACAGATATCTTTTCGGTAGGAGAGGAAAACCTTTCTTTCGAATTTCTGTACAGCATGAAATATCCGACGAAGGCGAAAACTCCGACTGTCGCGGCAAGCGCGAAATACACCCATTTTTCGGGGAGAAAAGATTGGAAAACGGGAAGCAGGAGAATTGTCGCGACCGTTCCGAAAGAACCTAAAGTAACGTAAAACGTAAGAAGAGAAGATCTCTCTTTATCGTCGGGAGTAGCTACGCTCATAAGTCCCATAAAGGGAACGTCGACGACGGTATATGCCGTATCGAACGCGAGGTACATCACGGTTGCAAAAATCATCTTCAAAACGGGATTTAAACCGGATAAAGGCAGGAACATAAACACGGATACGAAGAAAATCAAAAATGCTCCTACCTTTATGTACGGTCTCATTTTGCCGTTTTTGCTCTTTGTCCTGTCGATAAGAACGCCCATCAGAGGGTCGTTCAACATATCCCATATCCTTGCCGTCGTCATCAGAACGGATACGAACGCGGTAGAGACCAGCAATATGTCGGTAAGGAAATAGGACAGATAACTCGCTATCACGTTGGCGATCATGAAGCTGCCGACGGCAGCGAAGCCGTATGAAAATTTCTCTTTGCCTTTTACGTATTTCATATTACACCTTTCTTTCGTTTTACGTTAATAAATTTTAAACGGTTTTCAGCGTCGGCGCTATCGTGCTTTTGTACGGATAACGTAAGTTTTTCGTAAGCGCTCAATTTAAAAACGAGAGCTTTGTTATTATGCTTGCTTAAAAGCGGGCGCATTGTTATAATGAATTCGCCATGAAATTCAAGGACAGATTTTTATTGAACAAGGGGTTCTTGCTGGGCGCCGTGGCGATTATATTGCCGATCGCTCTGCAGAACATAATAAACTACGGCGTTAACCTGATGGACTCTGTGATGCTGGGTCAGCTGGGAGACGTCGCGATATCTGCCGCAAATCTCGGCGGACAACCGTTCTTTTTGCTTACGATGTTCGGCTTCGGCATAGGAAGCGGCGCGGGAGTGCTGATCGCCCAGTACTGGGGCAAGGGCGACATGGAGCACATCAGAAGGATAATGGGCTTCGCCGTAAGACTGACCTTTGTTGTCTCCCTTCTTTTCACGGTGGTCTGCGTGGCGTTTCCGGTGCAGATCATGTCGCTTTTTACGTCCAACTCGGAGATCAGGCAAAGCGGCGCGGATTATCTCAGGATAATATCCATAGGCTATCTGTTTTACAGCCTCTCCAATTGCTATATGACTTCGCTCCGCGCGGTCGAAAAAGTCAACGTGTCTATGGCGATATACGCGATCTCCTTTTTCGTGAACGTCGCGGTGAACTACGTCTTCATCTTCGGCAAGCTGGGCGCGCCTGCGCTCGGGGTCAAGGGCGCGGCGATCGGCACAGTGACTGCGAGAGTAAGCGAATTTTTCATGGCCCTCATCTATATGTATTTCATTGACAAGAGAACGGGTTTCAGGATAAAGCACGTGTTCTCGAAAGGCGGAGACATAGTAAAGCCGTTCATGAAAAACTGTCTGCCCGTTGTCGGCAACGAACTGCTGTGGGGCTTCGGTACCGTACTGATCACGCTGATCATCAGCAATCTCAGCGACGACTTCATTGCGGCGGGAAGCATTGCGACAGTCGTCAATCAGATCTCCCTCGTCGGCATCATGGGCGTTTCCAACGCCGCCGCCGTACTGACGGGCAAGACGGTCGGGGAAGGAGACGGGGAAAAGGTGTCGAAAGTCGCCAACACGATGCTTTTGTTTGCGATAATAGTGGGCGCGTTCGGTTGCGCGCTGCTGTTTGCCTTGCGCGTTCCGATACTTTCGATATACGACATTTCGGCGGGCGCAAAGGAGATTGCTTCGCAGCTGATCATGATCCTTGCCGCGCTTCAGCTCGTGCTTGCGATCGACATCACCGTCATTGTCGGAGTTCTCAGAGGAGGCGGGGATACGAAGTTTGCGTTCCTGATCGACGTGGGCACGGTCTATATGATCGCGCTTCCGCTTGGGGCGATAGCCGGATTCGTACTGCACTTTCCGCCGTGGGCAGTCTACCTTCTGCTCAGATGCGACACGTTCGTAAAGACGGTGCTGGGGCTGATCCGCGTATTCCGCGGCAAATGGCAGAGGGACGTTACTGTCGGCGCGGACGGCAGACGATCCGTCTCAGACGGCTCCTTGCCTTGTGATGAGCGGCAGGAATGAAACCGCACGTGATCGGAGCGTAAAGACCGGGTATGGCGCAAAGACGCGGTTTGTGTGTTTTTACTCACCCCGCAGGGCTTATGCGGTATTCCTTTTGAAGCCGGAGTATGATATAATCGGAATAGGAGGAAAGTTATGAAAAAGAAAATCACGGCGGCGGTCTGTGCCGCGTTTATCTGCGTCTGTATAGCGGCTTCGCTGTGCTCGTGTTCGGGCGCATTGAAAATCCCCAAGAAAAAAACTCTCGACAAGGTGCTTGCCGAAGGCGGTTACGAACTGGTGTTCGAGGACGATTTCGACGGCGACTCGATCGACTACACAAAGTGGAAGACAGGCTATTCTACCCCGGTAAGGCGCGCCGGATATTATGAGGACAGCGCAGATACGCTTTTCGTTTCGGACGGCTGTCTTACGATACGCACGCTGTATAAGGACGGGCAGTTCGGAGAGGGTTGGTACACGTCCTGGGTGGAGACGGCAACGAAAGAAGACTCCGCCGGGATCGTAAGAAGCGATGACTATGAAGGCTTTTCCGCCACGTACGGCTATTTTGAAGCGCGTTGCATCGCGCCGCCGTGCGAAGGGATCTGGTCCGCGTTCTGGCTGATGCCCGACGCCGGCACCGGGATGAGCGAGGAGGACGTCATCGGGACAGGCGCCGACGGCGTGGAGATTGACGTCATGGAATCGCCGTGGAAATCTTTCGACAAAGACAAGGAATCCAACATGCACGTTCTGCACGGCGACGGGTACGCCGCCGAGACAAAAAGCGACAAATCGCCCCTTTATCTCGTGCCGGATATGTATGAAGAGTTCCACACTTACGGCGTGCTGTGGACTGAAGAGGAGTACGTGTTCTATATCGACGGCGCGGAGACCTGGCGCACTAAGCATACGGTGAACGGAGAGACCCTCGGCGTTTCGAAGGTCAACGAGTATATGCTTCTGACCGTCGAGGTCGCGGGCTATACGGCTGAGGACGGTACGCCCGTACCGGGAATCAATGCGGACGGCACTCCGTTCTGGTGCGGCGACCCGATGAAAAACGACAAGGATAAACACTACGATTTCGTGATAGATTACGTCAGGGTGTATCGCAAAGCACAGTAAACGCACCTGTTGTCAAAGGTAAAACAAAAATTATAAAAAATACCGTACCCGTGTAGGTTAGCGCGGTATTTTCATTGTAGAACATATTGCCGGAGATCATGCCGTTTCAGCTCGCTTAGCTTTTTTTGTTGACGTTGCCGCCACCGGCAGATATACAAGAAGTGAGACGGCTCCGGCGGCGCAGGTCACGCTTACCGTTTTGTTGGATACGTTGAGCGTGTCCGCGACGTTCTGCTGCGCGTATCCTTTGCTTTTCCTGAGCGATGATAAAAATTGTCCGATGGTCAGTTCGTTCATAAGCACCTTCCTCCGTTTTCTGTTATGAGTGTAACATTCCGTAAGCGGCTGACGCAATCCCGAGCGGGTAAAATTTGTCTTAGATAAGCGGAATTTCAGATAAAAATCGCGAGGCTTATCCGTTTTTTGCAAAAAATTTGCACATATTTTGCAAAAACGTTTGCGGAAAACGAGACGTTTTGATAAAAATCGGTTATTTCGCGATTAATGTTAAAAAAGGTTAAAAAAATTGACGGCTCTTTATTATTTTGTTATAATATTTTCGTGACAAAATTACGGGGAGATAATTATGAGCGAGAAACAGCCGACAAACAACGGTAGCAAAAAGTCGTTCA
>CASFWW010000036.1:0-10398 GCA_949298505.1 uncultured Christensenella sp.
ACTGTTTGAACACGATAATACGGGCTTAAAATTTGCTCGTATTTCGCTTATTAGTTTCGGAGCGAAGGTGCGGGACGATCTTCTCGACGGCAACAGGGCAAGGGCAAAAGCATGCCTTGCATTGTTCGGCAAAGCGATCAGAAAGGCGGAAAGCGACGAGCCGCTCCTTACCGAGATAGGCATTGAGGGGACGAACGAGGTAAACAGGCGCCAGAACGAAGGCGAAGATATTTACAGCGTGCTTGCCGCATACAGCGATATGGCAATAAAATCGTTTTCATCCTCATTCAGGTTCGGTGAAAAAACCGCGGAACTTCTCAGGGCGATCTCCGAATGGATATTTTTCGTGGATATGATATGCGATTACGCTGACGATTACAAAAGTGACGCCTACAACGCGCTGAAGACCCCCGGACTTGCCACTTTCAAGCAGTATTTCGACGCCGAATATTCATCTTTTATGCAGATCGAAAAAAGAATTACCGGCAGACTCGTGGACGCAGTGATGTCAGTCCGCGACGACAGTATGCTTTGGAACACTTTGTTCAAAATAATACTCAATTCAGTAAATACGATCATCCCTTCTGCAATCGAAGGAAACGACATCAGATACAACTACTTCAAAGAGGTGTGGCAGCGCTACTTTGAAATAAAAAAACACAAAGCCATGACAAAAAGGCTTGGTCTCAGCAAAAAATGAAAAAGATCGAAGTAATTCTCAAAGTCACGCAGAACTGCAATCTCCGTTGCGCTTATTGTTATAACAGCGGCACCGGCTATGCCGCTCAGACGCTCAGCATTGAAAAGTTCGAAAAACTGCTCAGCGTACTTCTGACCGAGTACAATCTCATACACATTATCTGGCACGGAGGAGAACCGCTCATGGCCGGCAAGGAGTTTTTCCGCAAAGCCATGGACGCGGAAAACCGGATACGTGTGCAGAGCAGCGTTATTATAGAAAACAGCATTCAGACAAACGGTACGCTTATAGACGGCGAATGGATCAGGTTTTTCAAACAGAATAAATTCCGCATAGGGATTTCTTTTGACGGAATAGAAAACGACAAATACCGCAGTCAGACGCAAAAAGTGCTTGAAGCAATGAAAAAGCTGAGAGCCGCCGGGCTTGATTTCAGTTGCATTGCCGTGGTTGCCGATGACGATTACGATCTCAAGGCGAATTATCGCTATTTTGCCGGGCAGGGCATAAACTTTGACTTCAATCAGGTGTTCGGAGAAGGCGCGGCAAAGGATATGGCAGCGCTTAAAACGAGCGAGTTTGCAAAAGCGTACAATCAGCTTTTCGACGAGTGGCTTTACGATACGGACGGAGTGAACGTCAGGTCGTTCAGCTTTTACGTGGGACTTGCCGTGGGAGGAAGATTCAGGATATGCACGTGCAGTTCCTGTCATATGAAATATCTCGGCGTTACGCCGGACGGTACGCTTTACAATTGCGGCAGAGCGGGCGTGGAGGCATATCCGTTCGGCAACATAGACGATTTTGAAACTGCAAGGCAGATATACACGTCCGACGGAGCGATCGCGCTGATCAAAGGTTCGATAGAACGCAGAAACAAATGCAAGAAGAGTTGCGAATATTTCGATCTTTGCGGCGGCGGTTGCGCTGATATCGCAATAGGAGAGGGGGATCTTTCGGCTATGCCGGAAAATTATTGTTTGTTTTTCAAAACGGTATATAGCCACATTTCTCAAACTGTGCGCGGATTGTTTGAGAAAAACGTGCCGCTGGACACTCTGAACCCGGCTATACGAACGGTACTTGCAAAAAGTCTTACGCGCATGAGCGGTCCGACGTCCAACGACGTTTCCGACACATACGTCTGAGTTGTTTTATCCCTTCGCGGAACGATCCTGCGAAGGGCATTTTTTTTGCGGCGCACGCTGTCAGTCAATGCCGTTTGCAGAAAATTTTCATAAAATTTAAAAAGTGATTTTCTGTCTGAAAGCAGCGCTTTTTGAATGTTACACCTAAAATTTTAAAACTTTGTAAAAAATGAGTGATGACAAACAGGCTGAGTTATCGTAACATATAATTAAGTAAGCGATTAACTATTTTATCCCTGACGATTCTGAATTACGATGTGAGACTTAGGGACGACGATATTTATTACTTGCTTACGGCAATAAATCGGCAAGCTCATAATTGACTTGTCACGGAGGTGTTATATGAAAAAGAAATGAATGGTGGTCTTCGCTCTTATCACGGTTTTCATCATGTTGTTTACGTTTATCGGATGCGACAAGAAGACAGACGAAGACAAAAACGACAATACCGGAATAGTTGACGACGAGAACCCCGGAGGCGACGAGACAGAGGAGAAACCCCCGGTTTCTACCGCAGTTGCTAATTCGACGATAATTACCGACGCGTTTGCCGGTATGCTTGAATCGGATTACATTCACGTCTCTCTGAAGGATCTCACGTTTAGCATGGACGCCGACGAAGCGATGGATATGGAAACGATGGTGTGTTCAGCAAAGCTTGACATGTATCTGCGCAAATGTGCCGACGGATACGAGATGATAATGAAAGCTGAATCAAGGACTTCGGGAGAAAGTGAGGACTTCAGCACCAAAGAAGTCTACACTTCGAACAGATACATCAAATCCGAGCTTTACTACGTCGGAGGCTATATCTACGACATTTCCTATAAAGTTAGTCAGGACATCGTGGACGGCAAAGGTTATGAGTATTTCTCCGATTACACGTTGGATCCCGACACATGCGACGCCGTTGTTCCGGGAACTTTCATCGAGGATTGGGACAAAGTGGACGAGGTGCTCGGAAATACCGGCAAAAAGAACAGAGTAAGAGAAAGCAAGTCTGTTGCAATGGCAAACTCCCTTGATAGTCTTGTCGCTTATCTGGTCGATAATGCGCCTTTCCTGGAAGACATCGGCTTTGACAATGCCGACGCGTATTTCAATGTTGTTTCAAATTTGGTAAACAGTCTTTCAAGCCTTACAGAAGGAGAAACCGAGGCGGACGAGAACGGAGGCAGAAGCCTTGAGGTAAACATAAATCTGAAAAATCTGTACGATCAGATCGCAAAATTGCTCAGCGACAATCTTGAAAACAATCTCGGCGCTTTACTTGACGCGGCTTTCGCAAAAGGGGACGGTTATGCCGAGAACGTTGTGAACACGCTTTTCCCTGCGGAAGGGAAGTGTCTTACGATCAATCAGTTCTTCGCAGAGCTTGAAAACGTGCTCGGCGAAAACGAAGTTGACGCCACTTTCAAAGAGATCATCGACGAGATCCAGAACATCACGGGTCTCAGCACAAAGCAGATCGCTGACATAGTGAATCCGCTTCTCGACGACATAATGCCGGAGAGTATTTCGGTGTCCATAAATCCCAAGGAAGGAGAAACTCTTTACGATACTCTAGAAAGATCGGTTTTCGACATCATATGAGTTGACACAATACTGTCGTTTATCCCGGTAGAGGATGAAAGCGGCGGAGAGACGGTCCTGGCAAGCGCTGCTCTCAACGAGATGATCAATGCGTATGCGTTTGACAAGGAAACAGTGCTGACTGTTGCCGACCTGACGGAAACCAAATTTTTAAGTGCGTTGAATTTAATGCTGGTATATTCCGCAGATCAGATGCAAGCGAATCTGACGTTCGGCTTTGACGGAGACAACAGGCTTACGTCGTTTGACGGGGATATGGATATTGTGATTTCTATGGTTGTCGATGAGGAGATGCAGGATGCGAAACTCGAAATGTCGGCAAATATTGAGATCACCGTTGATTACGAACAGTATGACGTATTTACTGCGCCTGCAATCGTGAAGGAGTTCGTTACGTACAAGCTCGGTGAAGACTTTGTTGCTTCAAAGAAATATTACTTTAACGACATACTCACCGCCGTCGGGGTGCAATTCGACGAAGACTCGGAAATCAAGATGTAAAACGTGACGTTAATCTATGAAAACGGGTTTGTGGAGAAGTCTAAAGAAGTAACCAGATCGACTGACCTTCAGTTGGGCGGTTATATGTATTTCAATAAGATTCCCACAATGTACGAAGAATTGTATCTGGTGCTCTCGGTAGACGACACGTTCTATTTCGTTAGCGTGGACAATGCCCCGGAAAGTAGCGATCCCGTTCAGGGAAGCGAAACTCAGGGTTGACGTTCCGGCGTAGACAAAACGGTATTCAGAATCGGGCGTGCGAATGTGCGCCCGCCGTTTATAAAAAAGAAAATTATAATTATCAGATATAAATACTTGACAATTTTTCTGAATGGTTATAGAATATGAAAGGTAAGTACGTGAGCCAACTCTTATTTCTTGAATAAACGATGATATTCAGATTGGCCGGTGTACTTACTTTTTTGTTTTGTGCATGAGTGCGCAAAAATACGTTACGGGGGATGATTACATGCTCAGAAACGATTATGTCCGCCTTCTGTCTCCTCGCAGATACTTGCTTGAAGGTAAAAAGACTGACGAAAATGCATATTATTATGCCGCTTATCTTGCCAACCACTTTGCGGTGATCGTCGACAATCCGGCAAAGCTGTGCAAAGAGAATGTCAAGGATATGGAAACTTACTTCGGTTTAAGTATCCCGGCTTCGTTCTACAAAAATCCCCAGGACACCAAATATTATACCTGCGAAGAGTTGCTTGTCGAGCAACTTGTCTCGTATTTCATGATCGAAGGGAACGAAAGGTCGGAATATCCGGAATTGTTCAAAAATCCCGAAATAGTCGAAAAAGTGTTGCCGGATTATGCCGACGGCAACGAGTTCAACGAGCGCAAATATCACGTTGTCAGCAAAGAAGAAGCGGACGTCATACTGACTGAAGCAATGAAAAACTATTGCGGGTACACCAGACCGTGGTCTTCAGACGAAAAAGAAGAAGTGAAGATTCTGCTTAGAGGGGATTATTATCACGACGAGCAGGTGAAATGCAGAGACAATATTGCTGCAATGTATGTCATGAGCGGAGACGGCAGTTTCGCTTCGCAACTTGACAGAAAAGACGTCGTAAAACTCAGCATATCGCTTCTCGGAGACAACGATCCGCTTGTGCCGGATTCAGAGAGCGTTGCGTTGCTCAAGCTTGCCGCAACCGTGGCGAAACCGTGCCCGATGACAAAAAAACAGGCTAAATATTTCAACAAGATCGTCAGGTTCAGCGGCGCTGATGTGCAGAAAGCCGACAATTCGCGAAGTCCTTACGCTATCGCGAAAAAAATGGTCGCAAAAGGAGACGTGGTGGGAGCCGCAAGGTATCTGAACGAAAACGGATCTCTGCTTCTGAGAAATATTGTATGGCTGATCTCCCGCGCGAAAGAGGGGGATGTGGACGAAATACTTGCAATCTCGGATGGAGGCAGTCCGGTCGCAAGTCTTCAGCTTCTGTTCAAGCTGTCTTCAAACGAAAGCGGGGGCAGAGTGTTTAAATTTTTCAGTAACGGAAAGATCAGAACTCACTGCGAGACCGATAAAGAAATTTCCTTACGTCGCTCGAGAATAAGTGAAGAAGTCAGAGAAAAAATAAAAAAAATCGTTCTGGACAAACTGCACAAGTACTACGCGTCGGCAACGTCGTACGGGAAGATATACGTTTCGGAAGCTTTTAAAAAGGTAGCGATACCGCTGAACACTTCGGCTTCAGGGAAAGGTATCGACGTGTTGCCAACAGGCAGCCGCATACCTATGAAAGGCGATTTTATAAGGGTTTTCTGTTATTGGCACGGCGTGTTTGACCTCGATCTCGCCATAGTCTTTGGCGACGGTTACGGAACGCGCGAAAAACTCAACTGGGAGAACTACGCGATAAAACCTTTCGGAGACAGCGTACTTTTGTCGGGAGACGACAGAAGCTCCGACGGCGCTGAATTTGCGGATATCGACGTGGAAAAATTGAAGGAACTCGGGTGGAAGTACGCGGTGGTTCTGGTCAACGGTTACGGCGAGAAGCTGGACAGAGGAAGGATATATTGCGGTTATCAGGACAAAAAAGATCTGAATACGCAGGTATGGATGCCTGAGAACATCACAATGCAGATGCATATAAAAGGCGACAGCAACCAGTTTACCGCATTTGCGGTCGACCTGGAGAGGAGAGAAATTGTCGTGCTCAATCTGCTCGGCGGACGTTACAACGATGTCGCAAGCAGTTCGGACGCAAACGTCGCTTCAGCCTATCTCGATCCCGGTTATCTTGAGACGTTGAACATGTACGATCTGCTGTCTATGCGCGGCGAACTAGTGAACGATCCCGAAAAAGCCGACATTGTTTTCGATGCTGAATACGAAGCAAAAGAAGGTCAGACGGCAATAAGACCCTGGGACGTGGAAAGACTGGTCGGTTTTGTCTCCTGAACGGAGCGGACGCAGGACGTTTTTTTGCATTAAAGCTGTAAGACGGGAGCATTTCGATGCGGCGCGGATAAAATCCGCGCCGAAAACGTATATTATTAAAAAAAACGGGAAAAATTATTATTTATTTTAAGGAAAAAGCAAAATTTGTTCGTATTTAACTTATAGAAGCATGAAAGAACAGTCGTTTAACGAGTGGCTTGAGACCCTCAAATCAAAAGTGAATATAGTCGACGTCGTTAGCGGTTACGTCACGCTTTCGAGCAAAGGCGGCAGGTATTGGGCTTGCTGTCCTTTTCATCACGAAAAAACGCCTTCTTTCACCGTTGACGAACAGAGAGGGTCGTATTATTGCTTCGGCTGTCATGTGGGCGGCGACGTGATCAAGTTCGTCATGGACATAGAAAACGTTGATTTTATGAGCGCGGTCAGACTCCTCGCGCAGAAAGTCGGGATGACCGTGCCCGAATTCAAATCCAAAAAACAGGGCGAAAGCGTCGCCAAGAAAAAAGAAAGGCTGTATTCTCTGATGCGCGAAGCCGCGATTTTTTACAACAAATGCCTGACTTCTCCCGTCGGAGAAGTAGCGAGAGAATATCTTGCAAAGAGGGGCATATCCGGGAAGACCGCCACGGTATTCGGGCTGGGATATTCTCCCGATTACAACAAATTGCCCGCGCATCTCAAGGAGCTCGGCTTCAACGAGCTTGAAATGATTGAAGCGGGCGCCTGCGCGCAGAAGGACGGCAGAGTGTACGATGTGATGGCGGGCAGACTCATCGTGCCGATAATCGACGGCATGAAACGCGTCATAGCGTTCGGCGGCAGAGTGTTGACGGGCGAAAAACAGATGAAGTACCGCAATACCAACGACACTGTCATTTTCAACAAGAAGTGCGAGGTTTTCGGGCAGTACACGCTGAAGAACTACCGTTTGAAGAACACAGTCACCAGCGTGATCATGGTCGAGGGATATATGGACGTGATCTCGCTTTATCAGGCGGGAGTGAAAAACGTTGTCGCTTCGATGGGCACGGCGCTCAACGTGAAGCAGGCTGAGATCGTAAAACGCTACAGCGACACCGTTTACGTCTGTTACGACGGCGACACCGCCGGACAAGCCGCCACTCTGAGGAGCCTTGACATCTTTTACGGCGCAGGGCTGAACGTGAAAGTCGTCTCGCTTCCGGACAATCTAGACCCGGACGAATATATAAGAGAGCACGGAGTGGAGAGTTTTTCCGCTCAGCTTGGCAAGGCTTTGCCGCTTTTTGAATACAAACTGCGCGTGCTCGCGAAAAATTACGATATGAACGTTGCGGAAGAGCAGGGGAAATTCGTCGTCGAGGCGGTGAAGATACTCAAGACTCTGCCCACCCCGGCGCAGACGGACGCATATATACCCCTGGTCTCCAGGTTGAGCGGGCTGGGTACGGACACCGTCAGACGCCAGCTGATGCAGGAGTCGGAGTTCAGCGAGGACGGCGCGCCCAAACTGCTTTCGCAGCCTCAGAAACGCAAGGACGGCAAGTACTACAAGGCAATACGTTACGTTCTGTTCGCGCTGTTCGGCGGCATTGAAGATCTTTCTTTCGACAAAGATCTGTCTCTGTACTGCGAAGACGAAGATCACAAAAAGCTGTACGACATATACAGGCGCGGAGATCACGAAATGACGCTGGACGATCTCATTGCGCTGGAGAAGGAAATACCCGAGGTCTCTGAGATACTCGCCGAAGGCAGAAAGGTCAACCAGGCGGCGGCGGAAGGCTATTTCGAAGGCTGTGTTACGGCGCTCGAAAACGAGTTCGTGAAAAAGCAGCGCAAACTACTTCTGAAAGCTTATTCCGAAAGCGATTCGGAAGAGGAAAAATTGCAAATACTCGCTCAGATGAGCAATAACCAAAAGAAAAAATAAAGTCGGAGGAAACATGGATAACGATAAGAAAGAAAACGACAAGAAAACCGCGAGAGAAGAGAAGATCGCTCAGGAAGTCGCAAAACTGATCGCTTCCGCTAAAGACGGCAAACTCAACGAGGACGAGATCAACGAAAAACTCGCGCGTTTTGACCTCGACGTGCAGGAAATGGAAAACGTCTTTACCGAAATCGAGTCAAATGGCATTACGATCGTTGAAACCACTCTCGAAGAAAAGATGTCTCTCGATTCGCTCGAGGGCACCACTGACGATTCTGTCAAGATGTACCTGAAGGACATCGGTCAGGTCCCGCTTCTTACTTCAGAAGAGGAGATCGTCCTTGCTGAGAGAATGGCAAAGGGAGATCAGGCGGCAAAAGACAGACTGAGCGAAGCCAATCTGAGACTTGTCGTTTCTATCGCAAAGAGATACGTCGGCAGGGGTATGCAGTTTCTCGATCTGATCCAGGAAGGCAACCTGGGACTTATGAAGGCTGTAGAAAAGTTCGATTACAAAAAGGGCTTCAAGTTCTCCACGTACGCGACCTGGTGGATCAGACAGTCCATTACCCGCGCGATCGCAGACCAGGCGAGAACGATAAGGATCCCCGTTCACATGGTTGAAACGATCAACAAGACGGGCAGGGTCACGCGTCAGCTGATGCAGACTCTCGGCAGAGAACCTACGCCGGCAGAGATAGCCAAAGAGATGAACATCCCCGAAGAGAAGGTCATCGAGATCCAGAAGATCGCGCAGGACCCCGTTTCACTCGAAACTCCTATCGGTGAAGAAGAGGACAGCCACCTCGGCGATTTCATTGAGGACAACACCGCGGCATCCCCTGCGGAAAAAGCAGAAGCCAAGATGCTGAGAGAACAGCTTCTTCAGGTGCTTGACACTCTGACCCCGAGAGAAAACGAAGTTCTTCTTATGAGATACGGTCTCAGAGACGGCAGACCCAAGACTCTCGAAGAGGTGGGTAAAGAGTTCAACGTCACCCGTGAAAGAATAAGACAGATCGAGGCGAAGGCGCTCAGAAAACTGCGTCATCCCAACCGTACAAAGAAGCTGAAAGATTATATCGGCAAGTAAAGTAAAACAGCGTTTAACCTACACGGGTACCAAAAATGATAACGGTAAAAGACATAGAAAAAATACTCGTTGAGTTTGCTCCGCTCGACAAACAGATGAGCTTTGACAACAGCGGATTCTGCATCGGCGACGAGAACGCCTCAGTCACCGGGATAATGCTGTGCGAGGACGTCACTCCCTCTGTTGTGGACGAAGCCGCCGCAAAAGGATGCAATCTGATCGTCAGCCATCATCCGGTGATATTCTTCGGAATAAAAACCCTTTGCAGCGCGAAAGACCGCATGAGATATGCCGTCGTTTCAAAGATGATAAAGCTCGGCATTGCTCAGATCGCAATGCATACCAATGTCGACATTTGCGAAGGAGGCACCAACGATACGGTTGCCCGTATGCTGGGCGTGAAAGTTTTTTCCGGAGAGGGCGAGGCTTTGAGGATCGGCGCGCTGGACAAGCCGTCAACGCTTGAAAAGTTCGCGGCAAAAGTTGCGGATATTCTCGGAGACGACACGGTAAGGTACGTGGGAGAACCGGGAAAAGAGATCCGGACCGTTGCGGTAAGCACCGGTGCTGGCGGCAGAGAGAGCGAGTTGATATATCGTCTTCAGGACGAGGGCATTGACGTTCTCGTCACCGCAGAGGTCAAACACAACGTGGCGCTTGAAGCGCACTACGCAGGCGTGGCGATCGTCGAAGCCACGCATTATTCCAGCGAGCGCTGTATTGTCGATATCATCGGCGGCGTGCTCGACAAATACAAGATCAATTATCATAAGAGCGAGACGGAAGGCAACCCCTACCGCAGGGCTTGAAGGAGAAATCATGAATATAGAAGGCATGCTCAGATACCAGAGTATGGACAGAGAGATCAACCAGCTCAACGAGCAGTTCAGGACGAGCGAGGCGACCAGACAGTACAACAAGTACATGAAGCTTTACAAGCAGACCATTGAGGACGGCAAGCGCATGAGCGGCGTCATCGGTGAGCATTTCGTCAACGTCGAAAGACTGACGAAACAGTAC
>CASFWW010000037.1:0-2925 GCA_949298505.1 uncultured Christensenella sp.
AGCCGCTACCGTCGCTGTAAACCCAGTCAACGTGTTCAAAGTGGATGTCGTCGCTCTCCGTCTGCTGGCTGTATTCCTGAAGGATATCCTCTTTCTCGGTGAGTTTTTCGTCGATTTTGTTATCCATTGTACTCTCTCTCCTTCTCCTCTGATAAAAATCGTCGCTTTTATTGTATCGCAAATCAAGGTCTTTGTAAACCGTTTAAGGCTTTTTTAATAACATTAAATTTTTTTTCTGCGTCGCGAGCTCTAAAAAATATTTTCTTTGACGTTTTTCCTTCCGTCAACGAAGCAACCGAGTCAAGCAACCTGATCTCGGCTGCAGCGGCATACATTTCTACCGGCGCTCCGCGATCGACAAGAGTGACGTCCGAAATTCCGCAAAAAGTCTTTCTGAACTGCCAGTCCGTCTGCTTGAGATCACAGTAAAACGGCGTTCCGCTCAGCCAGGCATGCGCAAGTTCGTGGCAAAGAATCTGCATAAAAGACGCAGGCGACATTCTTATGAACGTGCCGTAAGATATGCTTATATATCCCTCGTCGTGCATGAATGCCCGCACCTTGAATCTGAAAGGCACTTTAAATCCGAAGTGATTAATTATTCCGCATTTTTCAAGTTCTGAGAGCAACTTTTTTATATACGCCTTTTTGACGAAGGGTATTCTGCAAAGCGTTCCGGCAAGTTTGCGGAAAATGTCCGCGGCTTTCCCCTTTGTAAAATCGGGTGTTTCAAGTCCTTCGGCAGGAGCGGACAAATATTTTTCCAATGTGATTTCCGTATTTTGCATCTTCTACGAATTTCCCCACAAATTTACTGCTTTCAACCCGATCCCGGACCGGTCGCCTTCGTTGCGTGCCGGGCACACAGAATGCTTTTCAGTCCATATGCAGATCGACACCGAGTATTTTCTGCTTATAATCTATTATCCTGTCCAGGTCCATGTTTCTGAAATATTTCCAGAAGTAACCGGCACGTCCCCAAAGCGCGAAATTGTTTTTGTCGACTTTCACAAAATCCCTCACGCGGCAGTTTACGTAGCTGTCTATCGCGCGGCGCAGAAAGTCAAGACTGCTTCCTCTGTTTGAAATTTTAAAGCACATGACGCTGTCGACGTCTATGACGCCGTATTTTAACTCCTGCGGGAATATGCTCTGTAGCGCATAAAGATATTCCACGCTGTACTCTTTCATATTGCGGCAAAAGGTCTCGTTGCAAGTCGACGATGTGTTATTGCACGTTCCGCAGTTAAAGGAACAGCCGTTGTTGAGCAACAGGTAAACGTCTGCCCCCGCTGCCTTGAGGCGGGCAAACAGATCGTTACGTCTGATGAAATTGGACCCGAGCACAAATGCGTCCGCTCCGTAATTTTCGCGGACTTTCTGAAATTCCGCCTCCGAGCGTATTCCGTTGTTAAAACTCCAGATATATTCCCCGGTCGGATAGCAAGTCTTTGCGGCGTCGTAATATTTTTCCATTATGCATATGCGGTCCGGGGTCACGCCGTGTTTTCCAAGCGTATCAGCAGCCTTTTTAACCATATCGTCGTCAAGACAAAGCGTATTCAGAAGCAACTCTGTGTATATGCCGCGCTCTTTGATCAGTTCAAGCATATCCCAAAGCAACGCCCTCTTTTGCGGCAGAAGTAGCTGAGCCGCCACTTTTGACCTCGTGTGAAATTTTACGCCGCAAGGAGGTGAAAAGTAAAAAGAATGGATATACCGCCCGAAATCGTCTAAAAAAGTTTTGAACTCACGCAGATTTGTCTGCAAAGTGATCCCTGCGTTGAATTTTCTTTCAAAGTTCATAGGCGCTCCTTCCCGTAACGGTAATGTCGGAGAAATATCTCGTCGTGCACGGTTATATCTGTCCGTGCCTGCGGCTGCGTTTTGCGTACCAGGCAAGCGCCTCGTCAAAATCGGAATTGTCGAAATCAGGGAAATATTTGTCGCTGAAGTATAATTCGGAATACGACGACTGATAAAGCAAAAAATTGGAGAGTCTGCTCTCTCCGCCCGTGCGTATTATGAGTTCGGGCTCTTCCGGCATTTCCAGCATATTTAAAAAGCTATCCTCGTCCACCGGCTTTCCCAGCGCGATCGCTCTGTTCACTGCTGAAACGATTTCCTTGCGGCTGCCGTATGCAATTGCCACATAAATCGTTCTGCCTCTCCCTTCGAATTTGTTCAGAGCATTTTCGGATCTCTTCATGGATTCTCTCACGGCTTCGGGCAGACGGTCCAGATCTCCGATATATTTAACGCATGCCTTCAACCGTGAGAACACTGTTACGAAAATGTCAAACACTTTGATGACAAGGTCGTATATATGGTTTATCTCCTCTTCCGGTCTTGACAGATTTTCTGTGGATAGGCCGTAGCAAACCATATTTTTTACGCCCACTTCAAAAGCGTGAGCGGTGATCTTTATCATGTTTTCAATGCCCTTTGTGTGACCTTCGCCACGTTTAAGCCCGTTGTTTTTTGCCCAACGTCCGTTTCCGTCCATGATCAGCCCCACAGTTGCGGGTATGCCGTTGTTATTGCTCATGATATTTCTCCGTATAAGATTTTACGATTACGCCACTGCTCTCATTTTATCTGCGACTGCAGGCAGTTTACAACAGTAATAGTATGCCTGCGCTTATAAGGCACAGGATTACGCTGCTGAGAAAGTTCACTTCACTGTTTTTGATCCAGGAAATGCCCTTTACCAGTTGAACCTTGCCGTTGCAATGCGATGACTCCTCAGTGTATTTCCCGCAGACCGGGCAACGGTACAGCGCCTGCACGAGAGAGCCCAGAACAGAATCTATAAGCGTGCCTGCGAACGCGAGCGCGGCGAGCAACGCAAAGTATCTCCAGTCAAAAGTATCGAACAAAAGCGGTATCAGCATGAAGATCACACTGCTTACCAGCGCACACAAC
>CASFWW010000038.1:0-97318 GCA_949298505.1 uncultured Christensenella sp.
TACGACACCGAACGGAACAATATCTATGTCGATAAAACGCCGAGGGAAGAATTAAAAGAAGGTGCTCTCGGAATCCAATTTTACGGCGAAAAGCCTACGGAAAAAGATACCGTTCAGGTTTTCAACGATAACGGTAATATCTACATAAGAGCGGGCGCAAGCGTAACCATTCTCGACGATAAGAGCGAAAAGAAAATCATTTTTCGCGGCTTTGAAAACGGGCAGACGGATGAACAGAGTAAAAGGTTTGTCCCCGATTTCAAAAAGAGTACGGCAAAACATAACGGAAGGCTGTTTACGGCGATACGCTTACGGACATTGAACTTTCTTCAGGCTGGAGCTGGCAGGACGGCTCTCAGTCCGTCGGCAACGCAGGACAGAAAGCTTTTGAAGCTGCGTTTACTCCCGAAGATACGGTAAACTACGCCACGGTGACAAAGTCTTTGACGGTAACGGTTGAAAAGGCGACGCCTCAGTATGAAGCGCCTTCTGAAATTACGATAGAAAAAGGACAAAACTTGTCTGATATAACATTGCCCGAAGGGTGGACCTGGAAGGAGGACGGAGTGGTCGTGGGAAGCTCAGGCGAAGTCACTTACACCATCGTCTACACGCCGTCAGATACAGAAAATTACGAAGTGATAGAAATGCAGATCACTGTTAAGGTGGTTTCCGAAGACGCCCTTTCGGGCGGAGCGATCGCAGGCATAGCGACAGTTTCTGTAGCTGGGGCGGGCGGCATAGGCGCTCTCGTCTGGTTCCTGATAAAACGTAAAAAACGCGCTGTCTGAGCCTTAGAATAACCAATTGATACGTTAAAACCGCGGATGTCTTTCAAACGTTTTCAAGATGTCCGCGGATTTTTTACATGAAGCTTGAGTGCGGCAGAAAAGAAAACAGAGCAGAAAAATCTGCTCTGATTTGCTTTTTGCTTATTGAAGGATAAAGTCAATCATTTTTTTGCTTTTTGGCGCTTTGCATCGGTTTCGGCTGAATTTTTAAAGCTTATATCGGAAAACAGTGTTCAGGCAGGGTTTTAGCCCGAGAAATCTTGCATCTGTCCGATATAATTCCCTTATGAGGAACACTATAAAATAAAGGCGGCGTTGTCCGTTTTGATACTAATTGCACGTTAATAATTTGACAATTGTATTTGATATTTTATATTATAAGGCTGGTAGAACAGGGACGGCATTATAATTTATAATAAGGAGAAAGATTGTGAAACGGAAAACCATTAAAGCGGAAATGTGGGACAAAGTCCAGTACATTTTCAAAAACTATTATGACGGAATGATGCATTGCGCGTTTGAGTACGAAGGCATTGTGGACGAAGACGTAATGCGCAAAGCGCTCAAACAGGTGGTCGATCAGATCTATGTGCTTCACAGCAGTTTTGTCGCAAATCCGATCAATCCTTACTGGGTGGTGAATTACGACTATACCGACGCGGACGTGCTTACGGTCGTCGAGGATGACGACTTTATCGCGCAGATTCAGAAGATACTGACAAGAAGAATAGACTGCAAGGGAAAGCTTCAGTTTGAGTTCACCCTTCTGAAAGGCAACGGCAGAAGCATGCTTTGCTTCCTGATAAACCATATGTGTTTCGACGGCAGGGATTTTATCAGCTTCGGCAAGACGGTCTGCGAAACGTACAACGGACTCAAGGCTGATCCGAACTATCAGGCGAAGGTCAAAAACGGCACGAGAAGCGCAAAGCAGGTTTACCGCGATCTGCCGCCCGAACTCGCGAAGAAGGCGAAGATGCTTTACAAGAACGTTTCCAGGACGAATATAAAACTCGAATTTCCGTTCGAGCCTGACAAGGATACGGACAAGTCTCACATCATGAGGGTGGAGCTTGAGGCAGAAGCCCTCGCGAAAGCCAAGGCAAGGGGCAAAAAAGACGGGTTCACCGTCAACGATATATATCTCGCCGCGTTTTTCAGGGCAATAGTCAGGTTCTTCAAGGGCGTTGACGGAAAGACCCCGACGGAAATCACTTCAATGCTCGATCTTCGCAGATACATCAAAGGCAACGACACGGACGGCTACACCAACCTTACTTCTTATATGCCTTGCAAACTGACCGAGGGCGCGGGAGACAGCTTCGCGGAGACCTTGAAAAGGGTAAAAGAGGCGCTCAAACCGCACAAGGAAAATCCGTTGCTCGGGCTTTCGGGTTTGCCGCTTATGGCGCTTGCGTATCAGATATTCCCGTTTGCAATCTCGCAGATAGCGGTCAGGATAGGATATACCAATCCGCTTGTCGGCATGTCCAACATCGGAATCATAAAGAGCGAATACATTGACCTTGTCGACGCTCCCGCAATCAATGCGTTCATGACAGGCACTGTCAAGTTCAAGCCGTATATGCAGGTAGCCTGCACGACGTTCAAAGGCGCCGCTACGTTCACGATTTCCGAAAGATGCTCGGACAAGGACCTTGAGACTATGAAGGCGTTCCTTGAGTATATGACGGGAGTGATCCGCGATTACGGAGAAGAAAAGATCTGATTGAGAAACAGGATAGAATGATAAACAAAAAAGACGGCGGCGCCGTCTTTTTTTGTATGAATAAGGTTTTCGTATTTTCAGCCGTAACATATAAATGCGGAACTTCCGGCAGCAGTAGAAAGCGGTTTGCGACGAAAGACCCGGCGGACGGCGCCCGGGGCGGCATAAGCCACTTGGATACAGGCAGGAAGAAGGCGGAAAAAATGTGTTGCGCCGAGCCTGCTTTATAATATATAATCAATATATGAAGATACTTTTCGTCTGTTCGTCTAATATTTGCCGCAGTCCTTACTGTGAATACGTTTTCGGACGTATGGTAAAGCAGGACCCCGCGCTTTCTTCAAAAGTGGAAAGCGTCAGAAGCGCCGCGGTTTTCAACAAGTCTTTCAGGATCCATCCCAAGGCCAGGCTCGCGCTTTTGCGGGAAGGATTTTCAGAAGAGGAGATCGCCGCGCATAAGCCTGCGTTCAAATGGGGGGACGGACGTCTGTTCAGGGAAGCGGACGTGATAATAGGAATGACGAAGATGAACAAGGTCGCGTTGCCGCTCAGGTATCACAAGAAATTCGTCACGCTCAGCGAATACGTGGACGGATACTACACGACGATTCCCGACCCCTTTCTGATGAAAAATATAGACGACTATTACGCCGTAATGGATCTGATAAAAGGCTTTCTGGTAAAGCTTGCCGAAAAGATAAAAAATGCAAAGTAAAACACGTGCCCGCTCATTGAAGTGAACCCCAAAAGTTGGACACTTCTGGAGGTGCATATCACATGCGGGCGTTTTCATTTCAGATCCTCTTTTCTGAGGGCACACGTGTTGCGGCAAGCCCGCACATTGCTTCCGGTTGCGGGAAAATATACGCCGGCGTATTCGTTTCCTGAATTTTACAATTTTGCTTAGGATGTTTTTAAGTGCGTAAAAATACTTTTCCCGCTTGTAACAAGCAGTATATTACAGTAATAAAAAGTTATCATTTTCAGAGGTGAAACAGCTTGAATTTTGTCAAGCGATTTGCGTAAAATTATTTTGATTTAATTATTGATTTTGTCGTTGACAGGGCATGTCGCTTATGCTATTCTTTATAAGGCAAATACAAAATAAAGGCAATTGTGCCACGATATACCACAACATATTGTGGTAACGCATGGACAAGCACAATCGGCGCGTACGGGAGGAAATATGTTTGAAACGATAATCAAAAGAGACGGAAGAAGGGTGCCTTACGATATAAGCAAGATCCAGACGGCAATATCCAAGGCGATGGCTTCGGCAGGGAGAAAGGACGATCAGGAATGTGCAAGACTTGCGCGCCTTGTCGAGGAAAGACTTGTCGAAAAGTACGGCGACTCAGGCAAGAGTCCGACCATTGAGAATATTCAGGACATGGTGGAAAAAGTCCTGATGGAAAACGGTTACGCATATATTGCGAAAAAGTACATCCTTTACCGTGCGGAACGTACTAAATCCCGTGAGATGAACACCGCGCTTATGCGCATTTACAACGAGCTTACCTTTACCGACGCCGGCGACAGCGATATGAAGCGCGACAACGCCAACATAGACGGCGATACCGCGATGGGCACGATGCTCAAATACGGCAGCGAGGGCGCGAAGGATTATTACGAAAAATATATCCTTCCTCCCGAGCAGAGCAAGGCGCACAGAGAAGGGGATATCCATATTCACGACTTTGATTTCTACACGCTGACGACGACGTGCTGCCAGATAGACCTGCTCAAACTCTTCAAGGGCGGTTACTCGACAGGTCACGGCTTCCTCAGAGAGCCGAACGACATCCAGAGTTACGCCGCGCTCGCGTGCATTGCGATCCAGTCAAACCAGAACGACCAGCACGGCGGACAGAGCATTCCCAATTTCGATTACGGTCTGGCTCCCGGCGTTGTCAAGACCTATAAGAGACTTTATTGTTCCAACCTTACAAAGGCGCTTGAACTGATAGCCGACAGCAAACTCACGCTTGACGACGTAAAAAAGACCGTTGCAAAGATTGAGAGCGAAAAGGGCGTATACCCGTGCCTTGCCGGAAACGAAGAATATGACAAAGCGGAAAAGGAAGCGTTCAAGGATTTTTGCGATGAGGATTTCGAAAAGGCGAAGGAGTTCGCGACAGGGAAGGCTCACAGCGAGACGAACAGAGCGACCTTCCAGGCAATGGAAGCGCTCATCCACAACCTCAACACGATGCACTCGCGCGCCGGAGCGCAGACTCCGTTCAGTTCGATCAACTACGGCACCGATACCACGCCCGAAGGCAGAATGGTCATCAAAAACATTCTGCTTGCCGAAGAGGCAGGTCTCGGCTTCGGTGAAACGCCTATATTCCCGATCCATATCTTCAAGGTGAAAGAAGGGGTCAACTACAACAAGAACGACCCCAACTACGACATGTTCAAGCTTGCGTGCAAGGTCAGCGCGAAGAGGCTTTTCCCCAACTTCTCGTTCATCGACGCGCCGTTCAACCTGCAATATTACAAGCCCGGTCATCCGGAGACGGAGATTGCTTATATGGGTTGCCGCACCAGGGTCATGGGCAACGTCTACGATCCTTCGAGAGAGATCACGTACGGCAGAGGAAACCTCAGCTTCACTTCGATCAACCTGCCCAGGATCGCCATCAAGAGCCAGGGCAACGTGGACTGGTTCTTTGAGGAACTCGAACGCAAGATGGATCTTGTCGTTCAGCAGCTTCTCGACAGGTTCAAGATCCAGTCAAAAAAGAGAGTCAGGAATTTCCCCTTCCTTATGGGGCAGGGGGTCTGGATAGATTCAGACAAGCTCGGTCCCAACGACGAGGTGGGAGAAGTGCTCAAGCACGGTACGCTCAGCGTGGGATTTATCGGGCTTGCGGAAACGCTGACCGCGCTCACCGGCAAGCACCACGGCGAGAGCAAAGAATCTCTCAATCTGGGCATGGACATCGTGCGTTTCATGAGAGAATATCTTGACAGAATGTCTCAGAAAACAGGGCTGAATTTCGGTCTTATCGCGACTCCGGCAGAAGGACTTTCGGGCAGATTCGTCAGGATAGACAAGAAAAAGTACGGCATTATCCCCGGCGTTACGGACAAGGAGTATTACACCAATTCCTTCCACGTGCCCGTCAGTTACAACATCCGCGCGTTCGACAAGATCAGGATAGAAGCACCCTTCCACGCGCTGACCAACGCCGGACACATCAGCTACGTCGAACTGGACGGCGACACCGCGAACAACGTCGAAGCGTTCGAGAAGATTGTCAGATGTATGAAAGAGGCGGGCGTGGGTTACGGCTCGATCAACCACCCGGTCGACAGAGATCCCGTCTGCGGTTACAACGGCATAATAGGCGAGTGCTGCCCCAAGTGTGGCAGGAAAGAGGGCGAGAGCGGGGTCGCATTCGAGAGGATACGCCGCATCACAGGGTATCTCGTCGGAACGCTGGACCGTTTCAACAACGCTAAGCGCGCCGAAGAAAGAGACCGCGTAAAGCACGGGATAAGCAAAGAGGACAAATGACGAAGTTAAGAATTGCGGGTACGGTGAACGATTCGATCACTGACGGACCCGGGCTGAGATATGCGGTATTCGTGCAGGGATGTCCGCATCGTTGCCCGGGTTGCCACAACCCTCAGACTCACGATTTTTCGGGCGGTAAAGAGGTGGATACAAGCGAACTTCTGCAGGAGGGATTGCAGAATCCGCTTCTTTGCGGCGTGACGTTCAGCGGAGGCGAGCCTATGTGTCAGGCGCGTGCACTTGCGCAACTTGCGAAGGATTTCAGAGAAAACGGGGTGGACGACATCGCATGTTATACCGGCTATCTTGCAGAAGATCTGCTTGCCGGAAAGGTGGACGGAGCGATTGATCTCCTGAGAGAACTCGACGTGCTGGTAGACGGTCCTTTTGTGAAAGAAAAGCGGTGTTACGACGCAAAATTCAAAGGCTCGTCCAACCAGAGAGTGATCGACGTCCGGGCGACTTTGAAAGAAGGAAAAGTCGTGCTCTGTACGGACGAGAGATGGAATTGAACGACTGATCAAATAAACGTAAAACGACACGGGCAGGAAAAATCCGCGTCGTTTTTTTTGCGCGAGTCCCGCTTTCTTCTGAGCGCGGCGAGACCTGAAACGGGCATACAGTTTCAAGCCCGTGAGCGGAACCAAGGGGAAAGGAAGCCGGCTTGCGGCGTAAAAGAGAAAATCGCCGTGCAGAAAAAAGAACGGTTCATGTTTCGGGAAGATGCCGCACGTAAACCGTTTTGTGCATAAATTGTGATATTTTGTGCGGAACGCCCGGGTACGCGAATAATTTTTTTCAGTCAAAATCCGTGTGAGACTGCGTGTTTTTACAAAAAACCGTTGTTTCGCGTGCGCCCGTCCTTATTCTGCGCGTACGGAAAAATATTGGGTATTGCCAAAAATCAACTCTTATGCTATAATTTAGACGTCAAAAACGAAACATATCAGAGGATAAAATCAATGGAAAAAATAGCGATTATCGATCTCGGCTCAAATTCGCTGAGACTGGTACTGGTCGACATACTCGAAGGCGGTTATTTTTCGGTTGTCGACGAATTGAAGGAAACCGTAAGGCTCGCACAGGATATGGAGCTTGACGGTTTTTTACAGCCCGCCAGGGTTGCTCAGACCATTAAAACGCTCAAGATGTTCAGGAGACTTTGCGACGCAAACAAGGTGGAAAAGATTTATGCGTATGCCACCGCCGCCGTCCGCAGAGCGAAAAACCAGAGAGGTTTTCTGGACGAAGTGCTCGCTACGACGGGTATAAAACTCAAGGTCCTTGACAACGACGAAGAAGCTCAGCTTGTCTATCAGGGCGTAATAAATTCAATGGACATTCCGCGCGGAATAATCATGGACATCGGCGGAGGCAGCACTCAGTTCGTATATTACAACAGAAAGAATCTTCTTCAGCATATAACTCTTCCTTTCGGCGCCGTCGTGCTGACAGAGATGTTCTCCAAGCCTGGTATAGCTCCTCAGGACAGGAACAGAATGATAGAGGAGTATGTGACGGAACAGCTGAGGAATGTGCCCTGGATGTCGGAAATACTGCCTGACACCAAACTCATAGGAGTGGGAGGATCTTTCCGCAACCTCGGCAAGATCAGCCGTATGCTCAAAAAATATCCGCTTTCTATGGCTCACAACTATGTCGTCACGAATCAGGAGTTCAACGGCATTTACGGCAACATAAAGAGTCTTGACCTTGACAAGACGATGAAGATAAAAGGTCTTTCCAGCGTCAGAGCAGATATTTTCCCGTCAGCGCTCGCCGCGATCAAGAGCGTGATAAATTACCTCAATCTTGAAGAACTGGTGATTTCTGGCAGCGGACTGAGAGAGGGCGCGATGTTCAAATATGCGGTGCCGTCCACCAACGAAAAACCGATCTCGGACGTGCTCGGGCACAGCATATATTCGCTTCTCAACTTCTTCGGGGAAAACATTCCGCATGCGGAACACGTTTACAATCTGTCCATACAGCTTTTCAAACAGCTAAAAGTGCTGCACAAATTGCCGAGGGCATACGTAAAAGTGCTTCGCACAGCCGCAATGTTGCACGATTCCGGCAACCGCATAAAATATTACGATCACCACAAACATTCCTGTTATATTATACTCAACAGCAATCTTTACGGCATATCGCATAAAGATCTCGTTATGGCGGCGTTCATGGCATGCATGCACAGAAAGGGCGACGTCAATATGGCTGAATTCATGCGTTACCGCGAAATGCTGACCGAGGAAGACGTTGACGCAGTGTTCAAACTTGGGGTCATCGTCAGGATAGCGGAAAGTCTTGACAGAAGCATGAGCGGAGTGATAAAGACGATCACCTGCGACGTACTGGGAGACAGCGTTATAATGAAGACGGACAGTGAGGGTGCAGAGTGTTCGCTTGAAATAAAGGACGCGATGACCAGCATACAGGACTTCAAGAGAGCGTATAAAAAGCAGTTGCAGATACTTTGAAAACAAAGCGAAGGCGCGCGCCTTCGCTTTTATCATATACGTTCATAAAAATACAGACGAAAAACGTCTTTTTTGCAAAGAAAACGCAAAAAAGGCGCCCGTTTCGTTATAAGGATGCGCACGAGTTTGAAAATATGCTTGTAAACGCGCGCGCCGTATGCTAAAATAATAATATTATAGGTGTCCGCGGAGTTATTCCGTGTGTGGCTTGACGGAGTTGTATTTATGGAAGTTAACATCGTAGAACTCGAAAAAGAAGCAAAGAAAGACGTCACGCTGGCTTACAGGCTCGGCTTGAGGTATTTCGTCGGCGACGGAGTAGAGCGCGATTACAAAAAGGCGTTTTATTGGATGAATAAGGCGGCTTCCGGCGGTTACGGCGGCAGCGATTGCAGATATTACATCGGCAGGATGTATGAAAAAGGTCTGGGCGTAAAGAACGATTACGAGAAAGCGAGGAAGTATTACGACGCCGCGCAGAGAGGGGGAGATCTCAGGGCAAAAGTCAGGCTTGCCGATTTTTACCGTCACGGTCTCGGGTGCAAGAAGAACCCCGAAGGCGCGATGAATCTGTACACCGAAGCGGCTGAACTCGGCAGCGTTGAAGCAACTCTCGGCATAGCGGATATGTATCTGAACGGCGAGGGCGTGGCAAAAGACGAAGCCAAGGCTTTCGCGATGTACACCGAGCTTGCGAAAAAAGGCAACGACAAGGCGAAATACAGTCTCGCATACTGTTACCAGAACGGTTACGGCACTGAAAAGAATCCGTTTATGGCAGGTCACTACCTGGTGCCTGCGGCGAAAGAAGGAGACTCAGACGCACAGTGCTTTCTTGCGCTTTGCTTCCTGAAGGGAGACGCGGTAAAGCAGAATCTGCCCAAGGCGGTTTACTGGTTCAAGAAGTCGGCAAGCCAGGGCAACGAGGTCGCGGCGTTCAATCTTGCTTACTGCCTGCAAAAAGGTCTGGGCATAGACAAGAACGAAGCGGCGGCTTTCGATCTGTTCTTACAGCTCGCGAAAGGCGGTCACGTAAAAGCGTTTTCCGCTGTGGCGAGATGTTACCGTCTCGGGATCGGCACTCGTGCCAACGCGAATAAGGCTTACAACTGGATCCAGAAAGGTCTGAAGGTGGGCGACGCGGACTGCATGAGCTTTATGGGTTACTATTATCTTGAAGGAAAGACGTTCGTCAGACGCAGTGAAAAGAGCGCTTACAAGAGTTTTTCAAAAGCCGCTTCGCGCGGAAGCGTCTCCGCAAAATACGTTGTGGGACAGATGTTCGACAAAGGCATCTACGTAAAGCAAGATCAGGAAAAAGCTAAAGAATACATAGATCAGGCGGTCGAGGCATTCTATGCTCCCGCGCTTTATCAGAAAGGTCTCGTTTGCGAGAAGGACGGCGATTACAACACCGCCGTGGATTGCTTTTACAGAGCGGCGCGCGACGATTACAATCCCGCGCTCGTCATGATGGGAATAATCAGCGAAAAGGGAGAGATCGTCGAGAGGGACGACAACGCGGCATTCTATTATTTCAACCGGGCGGCTGAACGCGGAAGCGCAAGAGGGTGCTACGGTCTCGCGCGTTGCTACGAACAGGGCATAGGCACCAAGATCGATCGCAAAAAAGCTTTTGAATTATACAAAGTTTCAGCAACGAGCGGATATGCGGACGCGCTTCTCGAGGTGGGCTACCGTTACATGTTCGGCATAGGCGTGAAGAAGGACGTTATGCTTGCCAAGATATACCTCAACGCGAGCGCGAAAGAAGGCAATCCGATCGCCGCGTATTATCTCGGCGTAGGACATCTGACGGGTATTAATTTCAAAAAGAGCACTAAGCTTGCGATAAAATTCTTTGAAAAGGCTGCGGAACTGGGTTACGCTCCGGCGTATACAAGGCTCGGCATCGCGTACGGAAAGGAGGGTAAAGGCTTCCCGACGAAACCTTCCCTGAGCGCGAAGTACTTCGCGGCGGCAGTCGAAAAGGGAGACGACGAGGCTATCGCGCATCTCGCGCTTTGCTATATTAACGGCTTCGGGGTCAGGAAAGACGAAGCAAAAGCGCTCGAACTGCTCGACGAAGCTTGTGCAAAGGGACAGCCCAACGGTATTTATCTGAAAGGATTCATGCTCTATTCGGGCATGATCCTGGAAGAAGACGTAGCTACGGGACTCAGCATGATAACGCAGGCGGCGGACAAAGGCTATCTGAAAGCTTGCCGTTTCCTTGTGGACTATTATTCAAGAGGGGACGACAAGGATCCTGAAAAGGCGTTGTATTACAAAGAACTTGCCGTCAGGAAAGGAGATCTTATTTACGCTTACGACGTTGCCCTCAGTTACGAGAGAGGCGAGCATGTGGAAGCGGACGGTGACAAGGCGTCGCTCTACTATTCGATGCTTGCGCTTTCCGAGGACAATATCGGGAAGAAGAAAAAAGCGGCAAAGAGACTGAAGAAATTCAGATCTGACGGCGACGGGCACTGGGAGTCTCCCACCGTAAGAAAAATAAAGAAGAAAAATGCGGCAGAAAACAACGCCGGAAGCGAAAGCCGTGAGACGCAGACGCAGAACGATGAGCCTCAGTCCGTGCGCGAAGAAGCCGAACAGGCGGTAAGAACCGCGGTCGACGAGCGCGAAAGAAACTGATGATAATTCTCGCTTCGGCTTCGCCCAGGAGAAGAGAACTTCTGGCAGAATTGACCTCGGATTTTTGCGTTATTCCCAGCAGGGACGAAGAAAAAACAGATTACAAAAGGCCGCATCTGTACGTGCAGGCGCTTGCTCGGCATAAGGCGGAAAACGTAGCTTCGATAGCGGAGGCAGGCGACATCGTGATCGCCGCAGACACCGTGGTGTGTTTCAGGGGCAGAATACTCAACAAACCAAAAGACAAAGAGGAAGCAGAAGTTTTTCTCAGGATGTTGTCGGGCAAGAAACACAGCGTGTATACCGGAGTGTGCGTAATAAAAAAAGGCGCGTTCGAGCAGAATTATTATTGCAGATCAGTCGTTGAGTTCAACGAGCTGGACGACGATTTTATAAAACAATACGTAGAGAGCGGTTCTCCGCTCGATAAAGCAGGCGCTTACGGAGTGCAGGACGAAGGGGTCGTCAAACGCGTCATCGGCGATTACGACAACGTCGTAGGGCTTCCGCTTGAAAGGCTTGCGGCAATACTCGGAGAATAAAATGGGAACGGTTGAACTGGTTATAGACGTCGGCAGCAAGGTTACGACGATATTCAAAAGAGACGTCGGGCTGATCATTCAGGAACCAAGCGTCGTAGCTATCAACAACAAGCATAACAAAATGGCGCTGCTCGAAAGCGGTAAAAACGCTCAGAGGTTGATGAACACGCGCAGATACGATTTTCAGATCCTCTTTCCTATCAAGGAAGGAGCGATATTCCATGAGCGCGCCGCTGTGCTGATGTACCGCGATTTCATCAACAGAGCGGTCGGTCGGTCGGTTTTTTCACCCAAGGTCAAGGTGATAGCCTGCGTTTCCTGCGGTCTCAACAATATGGAGAAAAAGGACGTCGAAAAGACGTTGCTAAAGGCGGGAGCCAGCGAGGTGCTGATCCTTGAATCCCCGCTTGCCGTCGCGCAGGGGCTTAACGGACAGGGGAGCAGTTTCATCATGGATATCGGCGGTTCAAAGACAGAGATCGCGATAATAGACAGGAACGGCATTGTCGCCGGATGCAGCATAAATATCGGCGGTGATTCGATCAATCAGGCGATCATAGATTACGTGATCGACACCAGGCGTTGCAAGATCAAGCCTTCGTCCGCAGAAAAGGTCAAACGTCAGATCGCCAGCATGTACGACAACGACAATTCGCCAATGATCGTCAACACAGAGGCGCTTCACGGCGAAGAAAACGTCAGCGTCAGGCTTGTCGCAAGCGAACTCAAGCAGGCGATATGTCAGGTTATCGATAAGATAATCGAAGTGGCTTATAATTACACTTTCCAGATCCCCGAGGGCATCGCCCAGGAGATATACGAAAACGGGATCACCCTGTGCGGAGGAAGCGCGTATATCCCCGGACTTGCGGATTATATTTCGGCTCAGCTTCAGCTCAAAGTCAGAGTTCCGGATATGCCCGAAAACGCCGTGGCAATGGGCGCGAGCCGTTTCTTTGCAGACAAGGCTTCGCTCGTAAGATTGTTGAACGTAAAAGGTCTGGACGGCTGAAATCTGTTACGCTCTGTTGAGAAACGGAGCTTTTCTTACTACTTTAGTATTTTATAAGATATGCCTATGCACGCGATACGCGCGGGCGCGCGGTATAAAAGCCGGATAATATTTACAAGAAAGCATCGTTAAACACGTAAAAGTCGTGACTTAAAGCCCGCTTGTACTGTTCAGACCGGGATTTTTCATAAAGAGTGCGTTTTCGACAAAACGCGCTTTTTTTTGCGCGCGATTCGGCTGTATAATGGCTTTATCGTGTGAGGTTAATATGGCAAGAAGAATAGTGATCACTTCAGGCAAAGGCGGAGTAGGCAAAACCACTGTTTGCGCCGGGCTCGGGATCGCGCTCGCAAAAAGAGGGGCGAGAGTGCTCCTTGTGGACGCGGATATGGGACTGAACAATCTGGACGTCGCTCTCGGCATGGAAGGCAGAGTGGTTTACGATATGACTGACGTTCTCAGAGGAAAGTGCGCTTTGAGACAGGCGATACTTCAGGACGTGGAGTATTCCACGCTCAGTCTGCTTGCTTCGGCGCATTGTTCGGACGACGGCGAATTTCCGTCCGCGGCTTTCAGACGTATGCTCGCAGAGGCGGAATGTGCTTTCGATTTTGTGTTGATAGACTGCCCGGCGGGAATTGACAACGGCTTCCACCGCGCGGTCTGCGTAGCCGACGAAGCGATCGTCGTGACGACGCCGCACGTAAGCGCTATACGCGACGCAGACAAGGTCATGTCGTTGCTCGACACTTACGATCTTCACTCCGTTTCCGTCGTCGTGAACAGAGTCAGGGGAGATCTTGTCGCAGGCGGCAGCATGATGAGCGCGGAGGACATTTCGCGGCTTCTCAGACACAGGGCGCTCGGCTATATACCCGAGGACGATTGTGTGACGGTATACGCTCAGCTGGGCAGGCTGGGCAAGGGCAACGCCCGCAGCGACATGGCAATGACGTACATCGCAGAAAATCTGATCAGCGGTTCGCGCAAGATCTACGACTGCACCGACGGGTACAGAGGTATTCTCGGGAAAATAAAAACTTATCTCAGGAGGCAGATATGAATGAAGGAAAACTTGCCGTGAACAGACTGAGGAGCGTGCTTCTGAAAGACAAACTTGACATGAGCGAGGGTTTTATGCGCGCGATGAGAAACGACATCGGCAGAGTGCTTTCTTATTACATGAATCTGAGTCAGGACGGCATAGAAGTATTCATCGACGGCGCTGACGACGGCTATACGGTAAGGATAAAGGCGAAAGCGTCCGGCATCAGACAAATAAAAGCGGTTTAGGAATATCGCCGCAAAGAGGTAAATATACTTTACTAATCCATTGAGAGGTGAAGTGTATGAAATATGACGATTGCGAAATTACGGGCACTGAGGTCAGAGAAAACACAAACGTGACTTTCGGGAAGATCCGCAGAAAACGCAAAGGCGTGAATCTGCTTGACATTTTCGTCGTTCAGGCGATAGTCTGCGCGGCGATAAGTTGCGCGGTTCTGCTGACAAGATTCATTACCATGGGCTGATGAAGATAAAACTTCATCCGCTTTTCGTTCTGCTTGCCCTGTATTTCGTCCTTACGGACAGGGCGGTGATGTTCGGCGGATACGTCCTCGCGGTGATAGCGCACGAAGCGGCACATTCGAGAGCCGCGGCATGGAGAGGATACAGTCTCGGCACAGTCACGCTCATGCCTTACGGCGGGATCATAGCCGGAGGAGACAATTACAGCGACGCGGACGGCGCGGTCATTGCGCTTGCCGCGCCTGTTTTCAATGCGCTTTGCGCGGTAGCGGTAGTAGCCTTGTGGTGGCTTGTGCCGTCTGCTTACGGTTACACCAAGGATATATGCACGGCGAACGTATCGCTTTGCATCGTCAATCTTCTGCCCGTTTACCCGCTGGACGGTTACAGGGCGGTCGTTTCGTTTGCCAAAAACAAAACCCGTGCCGTGAAAGCGATGAAGATAACGGGAGTGCTGACCGGCGGAATTCTTACCGCGCTGGGAGTCGCGAGCGTGAGCTCAGTGTTTAATCCGACGATTATAATATTCGGTTTTTTTCTTATTTACGAGACTGTTTTCGGCGCTGGAGAAGAGAGAGTTCTTTTTGTTTCGGCAGATAGCAAGTTCCGCAAAAATTTACGTGCCGGTGTAGATAAACGCACTGTTATCGTATTCAAAGAAGCGCCTCTGGTGCGGTTGTTGACAAGAGTCGACAGAGACAGTCTGACAGAGTTTGAAATCGTGGACGAAAGAGAAGAACCGCTGTACACTCTCGATGAAACGGACGTCGCGGTTATGTGCGAGGAATGTGAACTTTCTGACAGCGTTGAACAAGCTTATAAAAAGTGCTTTTGCTGAAAGGCGGGCACGCTTTTATTTTTTAAGTCATTGCTTGATATATTGTATTTCATTTGTTATAATATATTAATAAACGTGCGTGCACGATAGCGAGGTGGGCTATGATTTATGCCGGGGTGGACGTCGGAGGAACGAATATCAAGATAGGGCTCGTGGATATCAAGGGCACCGTTATTGCGGACAACTCCATCAAGACGGACAAGAGCAAGGACTACAAGGGCATCCTTGAAGACATTGTAAAAGACATACGCCTGCTTTGCGAAAAAGCCGGCGTGGAATATCATGACATTGCCGGTATCGGACTTGGCGTTCCCGGCGTTGTTGACAGTCGCACCGGCACTGTGAGTTATTCGGCAAATCTGGGTTGGAAAGGCGTCCCGATAGTCCACGTTCTTGAGGTCATTTCAGGCATACACGCAGAGGCGGCAAACGACGCGAACTGCGCCGCGTGGGGTGAATACAAATTCGGCGCGAGCCGCAGTATGGACAACGTGATACTCGTCACTCTGGGCACAGGCGTAGGTTCGGGAATAATAATCGAAGGCAAGCTGTTCGACGGCGTAGCCAGCGCGGGCGGCGAAGCCGGTCACATGATCATTGTCAAAGACGGCAAACAGTGTAATTGCGGTCTGAGAGGCTGCTGGGAAAGGTACGCGTCCGCGACCGCGCTTGCGGAGCAGACTGAGGAAGCGATGCAAAAATATCCGGACAGTCTGCTGCACGAGATAGTAAAGAAGACGGGCAGAGTAACAGGAAAGACCGCGTTCCTTGCCGCGGAGAGAGGAGACAAGGCGGGTAAGGAAGTTGTCGAAAATTATATTGACTATCTTGTTACTGGGCTTATAAACCTGGGCAACATCTTCCATCCCAACGCTATAATAATAGGCGGCGGAGTCTCCCACGAGGGAGAAGCGCTGATTGCACCGCTTGAAGAAAAGGTAAATTCCGGACTGCTCGCCAGCGCGCACAACCCTAAAGTAAGAATAATCGCGGCTTCGCTCGGCAACAAGGCGGGCGTGATAGGCGCCGCGGCATTGGTGATGTGATGGTCGATGAAAAGTTGCTGAAGAAGATTTTGCTGACGGTCGAGAAGCCGGCGAGATATCTCGGAGGAGAATACAATCTTCCCGATATGGACAAGCCTTGTGAAGAAAGGGTATGTCTCTGTTTTGCCGACAAGTACGAAGTGGGCATGAGCAACATAGGGCTCAGGATACTTTACCATATGCTCAACGATACTGAGGGCGTTGTCTGCGAGCGCAGTTTCGCTCCCTCTCCCGATATGGCTGAAAAGATGAGAGAGCACGGGATAAAACTGTTTTCTCTCGAGACCCGCAGGGAGTTTTCCGACTTCGATATTGTCGGATTTTCGATCGGGTTCGAGCTGGCGTACACCAACGTCCTGTATATGATGGATCTTGCCGGCGTTCCGTTTTATGCAAAGGACAGAGGAGAAGAATATCCGCTTATCATTGCGGGCGGTCCGTGCATGGTCAATCCTGCTCCGATAGCTGAGTTTTTCGACGCGATCATGGTCGGAGAAGGAGAAGTCAATCTCGCCTCTTTCGTCGCGCTTCACAGAGAGTGCAAAGCAAAAGGACTGAGCAAAGCCGAGTTCCTGAAAAGGGCGGCTTCGCTTGAAGGGGTCTACGTTCCCTCGGTCGGCGGCAGGGTGAAAAGGGCGGTCGTAAAGGATCTGGACAAAGCGTATTTCCCCACGAAGATACTGGTGCCCGGTTGCGACATCGTTCACGACAGGTCCACTCTGGAGCTGTTCAGAGGCTGCGCAAACGGGTGCAGATTCTGTCAGGCGTGTTTCTATTACAGACCCATCAGGGAGAAAAAGAAAGAGACTCTGTTAAGACAGGCAAAAGAGCTGATAACGAACACGGGCTACGAAGAATTGAGTTTGTCCAGCCTCAGCACGAGCGATTATTCCGATCTCAGACAGCTCGTCGAAGGGCTGAAGGAAGAAGCAGAAAAACAGAACGTGAAACTCGCTTTGCCTTCGCTGAGACTTGACAGTTTCGAAGCCGAAATCTACGAGGACACAAAAGGCGCTTCACTCACGTTCGCACCGGAAGCGGGCACTCAGAGACTGCGGAACGTGATCAATAAGAACGTCGGAGACGAAGACATCCTTTCTTCGCTCACCGCCGCGCTCGAACGCGGAGTCAAAAACGTCAAGCTTTACTTTATGATAGGTCTGCCCACGGAGACGAAGGAAGACCTGAAAGGCATAGTCGACATAGTCAGGCTCGTCAGACGTATTCATGCCGAAAAGGGAAGATCGAAGATAATCAACATCACCGTTTCTACCGCGGTGTTCATTCCTAAGCCGCTCACTCCTTTCCAGTGGGAGGCACAGATAAGCCTGGACGAAATGTACGAAAAACAGGAATATCTGAAAAACGAACTCAGACTGAAGAACGTCAAATACAGCTGGCACGACGCGAAATCCAGCGTGATAGAGGCGGCGCTTGCCAGAGGAGACGGGAAGCTTTGCGCCGTGTTAGAGAGAGCTTACCGGTTGGGGTGCGTGTTCGACAGCTGGAACGAATGTTTCGATTACGACAAGTGGACAGAGGCGTTCAGGGCGTCCGGCGTCGATCCGGCGGAATATACCGGCGCGATAGAGACCGGCAAGGAACTCGCCTGGGATTTCATAGACAACGGCGTGACCAAGGCGTATCTGCTCAAGGAAAGAGAAAAGGCTTACAGGGCGGAGACAACTCCCAATTGCATAGGCAAATGCAACGGATGCGGCGCTACCAAACTGGGGAGGTGTTTCGAATGATCGTTTTCAGACACCGCAAGACGGGCGAAGCGAGTTTTCTGTCGCATATAGACGCGATGCGCGTGCTTCAGCGCACGATGAGAAGGATGAAAGCGGAAGTCAGATACAGCGCGGGATTCGTGCCGCATATGCTGACTTATACCACCACGCCGCTTCCGCTAGGAGTGCAGAGTCTTGCCGAGTATTTCGTCGCAGACAGTCCGCTTGACGACGAGAACGAAGCGTTGGCGCGTTTCAATTCGTGCGCGCCCGGAGGTATGCAGGCAGATTTCTGCGCCGTGACCGCTCAGAACCCCAATCTTGCGGCAAAAGTGACGGCTTCTGCCTACGAGGTAAGAGCGGAGGAGCGCGTTCCGGACGAAGTGCTTTCCGTGCTTGCCGGCGAAGAATACTTCATGAGACAGCTGAAAAAGGGTCAGGAGCACAACGTAGAGGTGAGGAAAAAGATATTTTCGCTTGAAACCGACGGAAACAGGCTTCTGATGCTTCTCGCCACGGGCAACGACAATCTCAGAGTGGACAGCTTTGTCGAAAGCCTCGCGAAATTCGGGGTCAGAGCCTGTGCCAACGATATATACAGAACAGAACAGTTTGTGCCCGTTGACGGGAAATTCGTCGCGGTCAAGGAGATTTTGAAGTGAAGAGAATACTGATCGACGTGCATCCCAGCAGCACGAAAGTGTGCATTGTCAAGGATAATCTTCTCGAAGAATTCTGGGTTGAACGCAAAAATATCAACAAGCTCGTGGGCAACATCTACAAGGGCAAGGTCATGAACGTGTTGCCGGGAATGCAGGCGGCTTTCGTGAATATCGGGCTGGAGCGCAACGCTTTTCTTTATGCCGGAGACATAGTGATAGACGGCGAAAAACTCGAAGGAGCGGAGCAGCTCAGGATAAACCTGAAAGCGGGAGACAGCGTTCTTTGTCAGGTCGAAAAAGACCAGTTCGGCACAAAAGGCGCCAGGATCACGACGAACATAACTCTGCCGGGCAGAGTGCTTGTATACATGCCTCAGATAGATTACGTGGGCGTTTCGCACAGGATCACAGACGAAAAGACAAAGGAAAGGCTGGTAAAACTGGCGGCGGAGATAAAACCCGAGGGATGCGGGGTCATATTGCGCACTCAGGCTCAGTATTGCGACGAAGACGAACTGAGAGCGGAGATGAAAGAACTGGTCGCACTCTGGGAAAAGATCAAGGAAGATACTCTGAAAAAACCGGCAGGCACGCTCGTTTACAAGGAGCAGGATCTTGCGATAAGGGCGATCAGAGACATGCTGGCAGACGTTGACGAAGTGGTGATCAACGACGAAAAGCTTTACAACGAATTCAAAAAGAATTTTCCGTATGTGGAAAAATCACGCCCCGACATATTCAAATACTACAACGGCGCGAAAGATCTGTTGCAGTATTACGACCTCTCCGATCAGATAGAAGCGCTTCTGAAACGCAAAGTCGTGCTGAAAAACGGCGCGTATCTGATCATTGACAGGACAGAAGCGCTGACCGTCATCGACGTCAACACCGGCAAGTTCGTCGGCAATAAAAACCTTGAAGAGACCGTTTTCGAAACCAACAAGATCGCAGCGGTGGAAATAGCGCGACAGCTCAGGCTGAGAAACATCGGCGGCATAGTCGTAATAGACTTTATAGACATGGAGGACCAGGGACACAGAGAAAAGGTCCTTGAGGTGCTGGGTGCGGAACTTGAGAAGGACAGAGTGAAGACCTCGCTTGTCGGGCTGACTGCGCTCGGGCTTGTCGAGCTTACGCGCAAAAAGACGCGCAGTATGATCGAGACGGTAATGCTTCAGCCTTGTCCGTACTGCGGCGGCGACGGCTACGTTTACGGCGACGAACACATGATCATGAAGATTCGTTCCGCAATTACGCAGGTTTTCGAAGGGATCAGCGCAAAGGCGGTCGTGGTCACGGTCGCGCCTTCGCTGTTCAACAAGATGTTTTCGCTGAGATATCTTGAAAAGGAGTGCAGCACGGTCTGGAAGGACAAGAGAATATATGTGATCCCCGATCCTGCGATGCACATAGAAAAGTATAAGATCCAGAGCCTTAATTCCGCGATAATCGACCTGCCGGACAACGCCAGGATGTTGTATTAACCGGATACGTGTCGCGAAAAATACGCAGAAACGCCGCTTTTTTCAAGCGGCTTTGAATTGATTTGCAGGGCGCGGGTACGCCGTTGACGGAGACGGACCGTCTTGCGGATATGCCTCGGCAAGAGAAAAACGGGAGCTTTGTCCGAAGACGAAAATTCTCCGTGAAAACGCGGAATTTCAGAGAAAAATACATTATAAACACGCGCATAAACGTTTGACAGCGTTTATTTTTTATGTTATTATAATTTGCGAGCCGCATGAAAAGGGTTTACAAGTCCTGCAAAGGCACCCGCATCAGCGAGACTGGAAAGAGGAGGTAAATTTCATGTACGCAATCGTTTTGACAGGCGGCAAACAGTACAAAGTTGAGCCGGGTCAGATCATCAACGTCGAGAAGCTGGACGCGAACGTAGGCGACAAGGTGGAACTCACCGCGCTTATGGTCAGCAAGGACGGCGAGATCGTCTGCGGTGAAGCTGCTGCAAAGGTTGTCGTTACGGGTGAGGTCGTTGCGCAGGACAAAGCAAAGAAGATCATCGTCTTCAAGTATAAGTCCAAGAAGAACGAGCGCAAACGCCAGGGTCACAGACAGCCCTATACGGCAATCAGAATCAACGAAATCAACGCATAATGACAAACGTCGTTGTAGTAAAACGCAACAACAGCATAGTCTCGGTTGAGTGCGACGGGCACACCGGATACGGCGTGGAAGGCGAAGACGTGGTTTGCGCGGCGCTTTCTTCGATAGTACAGACGGCATTGCTCGGTCTGCTTCAGGTGGTCGGAGCCAGGGTGGAATACACCGTGGACGAAAGCAGGGGATATCTCAGAATGACCCTTCCGGAAGAGATGGACAAAAAGATGCGCAAAGAATGCGATATCGTCCTCGACACGATGCTTCTGGGAGTAGCGGATCTCAATCAGGGCTTTTCGGATTTTGTAAATTTGGAGGTAAAGTGATATGTTTATCAATATACAGCTTTTTGCACACAAGAAGGGTGTCGGTAGCTCGCGTAACGGCAGAGATTCCGAAGCGAAGCGCCTCGGCGTGAAGCGTTCGGACGGTCAGCACGTTATCGCAGGCAATATCCTCGTCAGACAGAGAGGAACCAAGATTCACCCGGGCACGAACGTGGGCATCGGCAGCGACGATACTTTGTATGCGCTCGTCGACGGCGTTGTCAGGTTCGAGAGAAAGGGCAAGGACAAAAAGCAGGTAAGCGTTTACGCGCAAGCTGAGTAATCAAACGAAATAACGAAGGAGCCGTCTTTTGACGGCTTTTTTTGTTTATGCCGTCCGGCAACGGACTGCTCCGTCTGAATGAGAGGCCGCGCCTCTCTCGGTGGTTTTGAGAAGATTGATCTTCAGGGACGGTCTCCGCGGTCTATGCGGTCGCGTTTACCGCCGGCGGAAAATTAAACTGGCAGACAAAATACAAAAGTCGGCAAAATGCCGCAAAAAGGGCAGAAATACACCATGACGGACAATGATATAATAATCAAGGATACAAAAGATTTTGACATACGTCAGATCCTGGACTGCGGTCAGATCTTCAGATATTCTAAAGCGGCGGAGAACGCCTATGAAGTCAGGTCGCTTGACAAGCGTTGCTTTGTGGAACAGAACGGCGATGTGGTGATAAAAAACGACGACAGGGAGTACTGGCAGCGCTTTTTCGATCTTGACACCGACTACGGCAAGATCAAACGCGCCCTTGAGGACAAGCCGCTTATGAGAGAGGCTATTGCCGCCGGAGAGGGGATCCGCATCCTCAATCAGGATCCGTTCGAAATGCTGATCTCGTTCATCGTGTCCGCAAACAACCATATCCCGAGAATAAAGGGCATCCTGAACAGGCTGTGCGACGGGCTGGGAAAAGATATGGGCGATTACCGCGCGTTTCCGACGGCGCAGGCGATGGCGGCAAAGGACACTGAATATTACGCTTCGCTGGGAGCAGGGTACAGAGCGCCTTATCTGAGTGAAACGGCACGTGCCGTCGCAGACGGGTTCGATCTCTCAAAGCCGCTGAGCATGTCAGGAGACGACGCCAACAAGTATCTCTGCACACTCAAAGGCGTGGGACCCAAGGTGGCGGACTGCATACTCCTTTTTGCCTACCGCAAGAGCGACGTGTTCCCGGTCGACACGTGGATCAGAAAGGTCTACGCCGATCTGACCGGCAAAAGCGCGCCGGACAAGACGATCAGAAAGTATCTGGTCTCAACTTACGGAAGCCTGAGCGGTTACGCTCAGCAATATCTGTTTTTCAACAAAAGAGAAAACAACTGATAATCTACACGGGCAGAAAAAATCCGGTTCTCTCAAGCGGTTTCGGAAAGGGTGATATCAAGCTTGACGGAGGATATTGTGAACTGCGCGTGTTTTATAGATCTGGGCGCTGCCAAGATCAATTTCGAAAGTTTTTCTCTGCTTTTGCAGGAAGCGGAAGTCAGGTGCGAGCGTGTCAAATTTTACGGATACAACGCAAAGAAGAACGGCGACTTCAACGCCTATATCAGGGAGACGGGCGCGGAAGTCGCGCTGCCGCTTCACAACAGGAAAAAGGTCAGGGTGGACATCCGCCAGGTAGTGGACAGCGTTGCCTGCGCCTGCAAGGACAGGAACGTGGAAGCCATCCTTCTTGTCTGTGCCGAAGTGGACGCTTTGCCGATGATCGCCGCTATAAAAGCGGAGGGCAAGAAAGTGCTGATCGGCGTTGAAAGCGAAAGCGCCGTTTCCGACAGATGCGACGGGTGCTATCTCATCAGAAAGACTTTCACTGAGGCGAAAGAAGCCGCGGCAGAGAGGGGAGATTTTCTGCCTTATACCGGCATTGAGCGCGACGAGGACGACGGGATGAGCGAAGTGCGAGAGAAGCTTCAGGAAGCGCTTGACAAAAAAGTCGGTCAAAAGCCGTCTCAGGTCAAAGAAAAAGAAGACGAACTGGTCAGACTGCTCAGCAAATACTTTTAAAAAAAAGTATTGCAAACGGCAGGCATTTGTTGTATAATATATAACAATAATACGTAAGAAGGTGTGATTTATGAAACACATAGTTTCCGCAGTCGTATACAACAACCCCAGCGTCCTCGCCAGGATCTCCGGTCTTTTCGGTCGCAGAGGTTTCAACATCGATTCTCTTTCCGTCGCAACGACGGACGACCCCAAGATCTCCAGGATCACGATCACTGCTCAGGGCGACGAAAACACTCTCGATCAGATCGTAAAGCAGACTTTCAAACTCGAGGAGACTATCAACGTCACCGCGCTCAGAGAAGAGGACAGCGTATGCAGAGAGCTTATCCTGGTGAAGGTGGTCACCGAAAGTTCTTTCGACAATTCGATCGTACAGCTTGCCGACGAGTTCGGCGCGCTGATTCTCGACATCACCGCAAAGTCAATGATCCTTGAGCTTACCGGCACAAGTCACAAGATCGACAAATTCATGGACGCTGTCGTGTCGCTTTGCAAAGACAAAGACATGAGAGTCAAGAACGTCTGCCGCACGGGTATCACCGCGATAGACAGAGGCGTCTGATAAAATTATAGAACGGTACCCCGGGAGATCCTCGGGGATTTTTTTACTGTAAAAAACTGTAAGAGGGGCAAAACAGGTGGGAATTGACAATATATAACTTATATTGTATAATTACATAACAACGGAGGGATTATGAAAAAGAGGTTTGTGATATTGTTTCTGTTTGTCTTTACGGCTATTACGGTTGCGCTTTCGCTTGCTTCGTGCGATATAGTCAAAGACAGCGCTATAGACCTGTCGGCGGAAAACATAGAGATAAATTTTTTCGAAAAAACGGAATTCGAATACAACGGGTTTGAAATAAGACCCAACCTCTGGGTCATGGACGGCAACGACATAATAGATGAATATTATGACGGCGTGCCCAACGAAAATATAGTCGTAGAGTACAAAGACAATGTTGAGGTAGGCACGGCGACCGTAACGCTAACGCCGGGCACGAGCGGGAAATACACGGGCAAGGCTGTGGCGCATTTTAAAATCGTCGCTTCTTCTTCAAAAGCGGAGGCTTCGGATTTCGAAAGCCTCAAAGGGTATCTTGCGGGCGGCGGATACGGGAATATAACGGTGAGCGCGGATATAACCGTTCCTGAGGGAGAGAGCGTCACCGTCGCAAAAGGCGTATCGGTTGACATGAACGGTCACGCGCTTATCAACAACGGCATTTTCGAGAACAACGGGGAAATAAACTTCAAAGAATACGGCGAAGGCAATGCGTTTATCAACGGCGGCGCCTTTAAGAATAACGGGAAGATACTGTTTTACGCGCCTGTGGCGAACGCCGGGGCTTTCGTCAACGACGGCGACCTGGAAAACGCGGGCGAGATTTATTTGAACGGCAATAAAGAAGGAGAGCTTTCCGCAGAAAACAACGGCGAGATAAAAAACGGCGGCAACGTATACCTGAATACTTACTCCGACTTTTTCAATTACGGCGGTTTTGAAAACGCCGGTTACGTCCGCGCGTCGGGCGAAGCGAAATTCTATACGAACAGCGACGTGTCCGGCAACACTTTCATCGGGCTTGTCCGCCGCTACCCGATTGAGGAGTTCAAAATATATCTGTCCGACGAAGCCGTAGAATATTGCGGCAGCGAAATAAGACCGGCGATAAATTTCGAAAAGGAAGGTTATCACGTAGATTACGGCGACTACGACGCGACTTTTGAAAACAACGTGAACGTCGGCACCGCGACGGTGAAGATCGTCGCGACTAAGGATTCTGACGCGTTCTTCGGCGAAACAGCGCTGACCTTCGAGATAAAAAAGGGAAGCGTTACCGTAACGGACAGAGAGGGATTTTATTCCGCGATAGTCAACCCCAACTACGAAATGATATATCTGAACACGACTGACAAATTCGGCACCTTTTTTAACGAAGGCTTTACCGTGCCGGAAGGGCTGAGTCTGACTATATTTGCCGAGTGCGACGAAGGACTCTACGGGAACGTCGTCAACAACGGCGAAATAACGGTGCTGAACGGGCACGGGCTCAGGGTGTACGGCTCGCTTGTGAATAACGGCGAGATATCTTCAAAGCAGATCGTGAACAGGGGCACGCTCGAAAATAACGGCACGATATCGCTCGGCGGGGGAAAGTCTTATTCCGGAAATATGACTAACGCCGGAGAGATCTCTGTTGGCGAAGGCGGAACATTTTACGCAGGCGGCGACACGGACGAGATCAAAGAGTTTGTCAACGACGGCAGCGTGACTTCGAAGGGCACCGTATACGTAAATCATACGCTGACCAATAACGGCACGTTTGAAAACCTCGGAGAACTGTACGTGTTCTCGACGGGAAGCGTGAACGCGACGAAGGCTGTCGAAAACGGCGGCAACGTATATCTGAATGAAGAGAGCGACGCATTTGTCGGCGGCAGCGTGACGGTGAAAGAGGAGATACAGGCTTCGGACATCGAGATAACCAATCTGCCTTTTGTTTACGACGGAACCGAAAAGAAAGCGACAGTTCGTATAGCGGGCGGCATTTCAGACAGATACGATATATCCTACTTGAAAGGCGTTACGGAGATCAGCCGTCCGGTAAACGCGGGAAGTTATAAGCTTACCGTCACGTTCAGAGAGGACAGCAAGGTCTTCAAAGGAAGCGCTACGGTCGAATTTTCCGTCGGCAGAGCGGAGACGACCGTGAATTCTTACGAAAATCTCGTCGCCGCGCTTGACAACTATAATTACTGCAAAATGATATGGAATTCCACGAGTATATCCGGAGATCTCGAAGTGCCTGAAGGGTACGTTCTCGTCATTCCCGAAGGCGGAGTCATGTACAACAGCAGATATTCGGTCGAAGTGAACGGCAGCGTTGAAAACAACGGCGAGTACGTCAATACGCTTGCCACCGCCGCGCTTACCGTAAACGCCGGCGGATCGTTTGCAAACAACGGCAGTTGTTACTTCAACGACGTTGCGCCTGCCGGGATAAGCGGCGACGGCACGGTATATATAAGGGAAAATATCGCTGAGGCAACCGTTTTGACGCTTTTGAAAACCCAGGTGGTCTACCGCATGGAAAACGGCTATCTTAAGACGGAAAAACCCGGTTTTACGATTACCACAGTCGTAGGCGAAACGGTCAACGCAGGAGAGTACAGTTCTGTTTGTTCAAATGATTATGAAATATCTACTGGAGGCGATCTTGCAAAGCTGACGGTAAGGGCAAACACGACGTCGACGGAATATTACGGCGAGATAAGTGCGGAATATGCCGTTCTTCCCGGTAAAACCACTGTTTCTACGTTCCAAGAGCTGAAAGCGGCGCTGGGCAACGTAAAAGATGGCACGCAGCTTTGCAACTTCGGCAAGGTATCGCTGACCGCGGATATTGACGTGGAAGGAAACAGGACGGAACAGACGCTTGTAGTGCTTGAGAACGTTACGCTTGTTCTCGGAGACTATGTTCTCGATCTGAGACCCGACGGTACTTTCGACAAAGACGTATTTCTCGAAAATAACGGCGTTATAGAGATGACCTCTCACAATATCGATTGCAGCAAGACGACAGGCAGCGGTAAGTATGTCGGTTACGCTTCGACCGCGTCAGCATTTTCCTCTTTGATGGGGATGGACGAGATCTATCTGACTGCGGATATATCGGAAGAAGTCACCCTGTACGCAAATACTTCGACAACGGGAACGTGCGTGATAGATACTTGCGGATACGATATCAGAAGAATTACAGTAAAAATGCAGGGAAGAAAAAGCTTTATAGTAAAATCTTCCGCGCAGGGAAGCGTTATCGGCGGGGCGCAATATACCGATTGCGGGATTTACTGTCAGGAGATAGACGAAAAAGCGACGCTTACCCTTGTCAACCTGACAGTGTACGGCATAGAATACAATTACCCTGCAAGCGAAGAACGCGTTGTCATCGACGTAAGCTGCAACGTGATAAGCTGAAAAGCGGCAGATAAAAGATAACGATCGATAAAACAAAAAGCCCTTCGGACAACCGAGGGGCTTTAAAGTTGACGGTTTTTATCAGTCTTAAAAATTGCGATACGTATAGATTTTTCAGACTTTTCTTATTCTTTTTCTTAAAGAATGTTGTGCGTTTTATACCGGCGCGAACTGGCTGTTGTACAGGTTGTAATAGAAGCCTTTCTTTTCAAGCAGCTCTTCGTGCGTGCCTTGCTCTATTATGTTGCCGTCGTTCATAACGAGTATAAGGTCGGCTTCTTTTATCGTAGAAAGTCTGTGCGCGACGATAAAACTCGTTCTGCCTTCCATCATTATTCCGAAAGCCTTCTGTATCTTTATTTCGGTGCGGGTATCGATAGACGACGTCGCTTCGTCAAGTATCAGCATTGGCGGGTGGGTCAGCATTATCCTGGCTATGCAGAGGAGCTGTTTTTGTCCCTGAGACAGGTTGTCGCCGCCTTCGGATATCACGGTGTCGTAGCCTTTTGACATTTTGGTTATGAAACCGTGCGCGTTCGCCGCTTTCGCCGCCGCGATTATCTCCTCGTCCGTCGCGTCGCGCTTGCCGTACGAGATGTTTTCCTTGATCGTGCCGCCGGTCAGCCAGGTTTCCTGCAATACCATGCCGAAGCACTTCCTGAGGCTGTCGCGTTTTACGTCTGTTACCGGGTGAGAGGAGACGAGTATTCTGCCGTCCGTCACGTCGTAATAGCGCATCAGAAGGTTTATAAGCGTGGTCTTGCCGCAGCCGGTGGGTCCGACGATCGCTATCTTCTGACCGTTTTCAACGGCTAAGTCGATGTGTTGCAGAAGTATTCTGTCTTCTGTATATCCGAAGCTGACGTCCTGGAGTTTAACGGTGCCGTCGCATTTTTCGATCTCGGGCAGAGCAGAGTCGTCAGATTCTGTCGGTTCGTCCAGCACGGCGAACACGCGGCGTGCGCTTGCCATTGCCGTCTGAAGTTCCGTGATCACGCCGGTGATCTCGTTGAAAGGCTTGGTGTACTGGTTGGAGTACATCAGGAACGTGGACAGAAGTCCCGGGGTTATCGCGGCGACTGAAATCCCCGCGCCGGACACCGCAAGAAGCGCGCCCGTTATTCCGACCGCGGCGTAGACGAGACCGTTTACGAAGCGAGTGCAGGGGTTGCTCATCGCGCTGTAAAACTGCGCTTTGTAGCCGTAGTTGTAGAGCTCCTGATTTACTTCGGCGTAATATTTGTCGGCGTCGTCGCCGTAGGAGAACGCCTGCACGACCTTTGCGTTGGAGATCATTTCTTCTCCGAAGCCGCTGAGTTTGCCCTGTACGGTCGCCTGTTTGATGAACATGTCGTGCGTATGTTTTGCTATGAACGCCGCGACGAAAAGCGAAAGCGGGGTGATCAGCACCACGACGAGCGCGAGCAGCCAGTTGACGACGAACATGACGACGAGCGTTCCGAGGATAGTGAACACGCCGTTGAGCAGTTGTGAAAAGCCCTGGAGAAGACCTGTCGAGATCTGTTCGATGTCGTTGCCCATGCGCGTTATCAGGTCTCCGTGAGCGTGCGAGTCGATATATCTGAGCGGAAGTTTGTCAATGTGGTTGAAAAGATCCTCTCGCATATCCTTGACCGTGGAGAAGGAAAGTTTGTTCGTGCTCCAGGAAAGAAGCCATTGGAACACGGTCGCAAACGCGATCGTGATGCCGAGGTAGCCGATATAGCGGAGCACCTGAGAAAAATCCACGTTGTCTTTGCCGACGATGAAGTCGATCGCGTCTCCGATCAGCACGGGCGTCAGCAGAGATGCCGCCACGCTTATGAAAGAGGACAGCACTGCGACGATCAGCAGGAAACGGTAAGGTTTCACATATTTCAGAAGGCGTTTTACAAGTTCTTTGGTTTTCATGTTCATCTTGCGTTTTCCTCCTTGCTGACCTGAGAGAGGCAGATTTCGCGGTACACTTCACACGAATCGAAAAGTTGCTGATGAGTGCCGATGCCTTTGACTTCGCCTTCGTCGAGAACGATTATCTTGTCAGCGTTCTTGATCGAAGTTGCGCGCTGAGACACCCAGAACACGGTGGCGTCGCCTTTTGTTTCGGAGATCGCTTTTCTGAGCGCGTGATCGGTTGCGAAGTCGAGCGCGCTTGAGCTGTCGTCGAGAACGAGTATCTCCGGCGAGCCGACCAGCGCCCTTGCGATCGTAAGACGCTGTCTCTGACCGCCGGAAAAGTTGCGACCGTCGCGTTCCACGATCTCGTCAAGTCCTTTCTTCTTTGCGCGCACGAAGTCAGCCGCCTGAGCGATCTCCAACGCGCGCCAGATCTCTTCGTCGGACGCGTCCTTTTTCGTCCACTGCATATTGCTTCTGATCGTGCCGCTTGCCAGCACCGCCTTCTGCGGAACGTACGCAACGGTCGTCCTCAGCTGTTCGAGCGGATATTTTCTCACGTCCGTTCCGAAGATCTTCACGCTTCCTTCGCTGACGTCGTAAAATCTTCCGAGGAGGTTGACGAGGGTGCTTTTGCCGCTGCCGGTACCTCCGATCACGCCTATCGTCTCGCCGCGTTTTACGTCGAGGGTCAGACCGTCGAGCGCGTAATCGCCGTCGCCGTAGCCGAAATGCACGTTTTCAAAGCTTACCGCAGGCGCGTTTTCGTCGGGGATCACGGTCTCGTTGCCTTCGTCTGTGACAGACGGCTGAGTGTCGAGGACTTCAAGCACTCTTGAAGCCGATGCCGACGATTTTGTGATGAGTATGACCATATTCGCGACTACGACGAGCGCGAGGGAGATCTGGGTCATGTAGTTTACGAACGCGATGATCTCTCCCTGGGTCATTTCGCCGCTTTCGACAATTCCGCCGCCGAACCAGAGGATGGCGAGGATAGCGACGTTTATGATAGCGAAAGTAATGGGGTTGAGAAGGGCGGATATCGCACCCACGATATTGCTCGTCCTTGTCAGATCTTCTGCGGCAGTCTTGAAACGTGCGCGTTCATAATCCTGCTTCGCAAAAGCTCTGACCACGCGTACGCCTGAGAGATTTTCTCTTGTCACATTGGTAACGGTATCTAGTTTTTTCTGCACAGTCTTGTAGTGCGGCACGGTGCGCGACATGATCAGATACAGCGCGAGCGCTATCAGCGGAGCCGCGGCGAGGAATACCAGCGCGAGTTTGAGGTTGATTATCATCGCCATGACCGCCGCGCCGATCACGAGGAAGGGAGCGCGGATAAACAGGCGGATCATCATGGCAACAAGGTTCTGAAGCTGATTCACGTCGGCGGTGAGGCGGTTGATCAGGGTCGCCGCGCCGAACTTGTCCAGTTCTTTATAAGACAGTTTGTTGACGTGTGAGAACAGATCGTTTCTGAGCAGAGTGCCGTAGCCCTGAGAACACTTGCTTGCGACGTACTGGCATATCAGCGCGCAGCAAAGCCCGACGACGCCCAGCGTAAGTATGAGAAACCCGCGGAAAAGGATATATCCGGTGCCGGCGTTGTTGTTGATGCCTTCGTCGATGACCTGCGCCATGACGAGCGGCACGATCAGCTCGAAGATCGCTTCGAGCAGTTTAAAAAACGGACCCAATATAAGGTGCGCTTTGTAATTCTTAAGATGAACAGCCAATCTTTTCATTTTCACTCTCAAATATTGACAATTTTTTTGTAATAAAATACAATAATAACTGCGTACAGGCGGTTTTCGACTACGCGCGTTGCGTGCGCGCGCTTGATCCGACCGCATATACAGTATATATATTTAGATTGCAAAAAGCAATTGTTTGGAGATCGAAATGAAAGACGGTTTTGTCAAGGTTGCGGCTTACAGTCCTGACGTCAGGGTCGCGGATTGCTCGTATAACGCGGACCGTATCTGCGAAGGCATAGCAAAGGCGTACGGCGACGGCTGCAAGGTCGTGGTGTTTCCTGAACTCAGCGTATGCGGCTATACGGTGGGAGACCTGGTCCTTCAGGACGCCCTGCTTTCGGCTGTTGAAAAAGCTGTCGCAAAGATAGTTGATTTCAGCGCGGGGAAGCAGATCTTCTGCGTGGCGGGCGCTCCCGTGGTGATCGCCGGGAAACTTTACAACGCGGCGGTCGCGATATACGACGGCGCGATACTGGGCGTCGTGCCCAAGCGTAACGTCCCGTCTTATTCTGAATTTTACGAGGGCAGATACTTTGAGTCCGGAGACAAACTGGACGACGTTGAAAAGACTGTGTTCTGTGGCAGGGAAGTCGCAGTATGTTCAAAAGCGGTGTTCAGATGCCGCAATATGCGCGAATTGTGTATAGGTGTGGAGATATGCGAGGATATGTGGATCGCCGGAGGTCCTGCGGACGCGCTTTGCGCGGCGGGAGCGACGTTGATATGCAATCTTTCCGCGAGCGACGAGACGGTGGGCAAGGACGATTACCGCAGACTGCTTGTCAAGTCCGCTTCAGGCAAATGCAACGCGGCGTACGTTTACTGCGATTGCGGCAGAGGCGAAAGTTCGACCGATCTGGTTTTTTCCGCCCACGACATCATAGCAGAAAACGGAAGCATACTTGCGGAGAGCAAACCTTTCGGAGACGGTTACGCGGTCAGCGAAGTGGACGTGAAAAAACTCTCTCAGGAAAGAGTAAAGCAGAATACGACGCCTTCACATCCTCTCAGAGAGATCTGTTTCGATATGGAGCAGACTGAGACCGAACTGACGAGAAAGGTGGAAAGAACGCCTTTTGTCCCCGAAGGCGAGACTGACAGAGCGGCGAGATGCGAGAGAGTGTTTTCCATTCAGGCGCACGGTCTTGCAAAAAGAATGAACCATACGGGGTGCAGACATCTTGTCGTCGGTCTTTCGGGAGGGCTGGACAGCGCGCTCGCGCTTCTTGTAATGTGCAGAGCGGCAGACATAGCCGGACTGGACAGAAATTGCATAACCGCGCTGACGATGCCGTGTTTCGGCACGACGAAGCGTACCCGCTCCAATGCCGAAAAACTTGCGAAAGCCCTCGGCGTAAAATTCGGGAAAGTGGATATAACAAAGTCCGTGCAGAGACATCTTGCGGACATAGGTCACGACGGCGTGACGGGCGACGTTGCGTTTGAAAACGCACAGGCGAGAGAGCGCACGCAGGTGCTGATGGATTACGCCAACAGGACGGGAGGTCTCGTCGTCGGTACGGGCGATCTTTCTGAACTGGCGCTCGGCTGGGCGACTTACAACGGAGACCATATGTCGATGTACGGCGTCAACGGCTCGGTGCCCAAAACTCTGGTGAGACATCTCGTGAGATATTATGCCGAAAACGTTGCGGACGCAGCGGCGCGCCGCGTGCTTCTGGACATACTGGACACCCCGGTAAGCCCTGAACTGATACCGGCGAAGGACGGAGAGATAGTGCAGAAGACTGAGGAGATCGTAGGACCTTACGAACTTCACGATTTCTTCCTTTACAACATAGTCAGGTGGGGATTCAGCCCGTCAAAGACGTACAGGCTCGCAAAATACGCCTTCAAAGGCGAGTTTGACGAAAAGACGGTATACAAGTGGCTTTACACGTTCGTTTCGCGTTTCTTCGCTCAGCAGTTCAAGCGTTCGTGTCTTCCGGACGGACCCAAGGTCGGCAGCGTGGATCTCTCTCCGAGAGGCGGCTGGCGTATGCCTAGCGACGCTTGTAAGGCAGAGTGGATAAAAGACCTTGAAGCCTGCGACCCGTCGAAAAAATAAAAGCTAAAAATCAAACTGTAAACAAGATAGATAAAATATCCGTCTGCAAGCGCGGGCGGATTTTTTGTATAAAGCAGATGAGTACTGACCGCAAGGCTTCGCTAAGCGAAACAAGTATCGACGCGCGATAGCGGCTAATGCTCCCCCGTCACAGCCGCGGGTCGGCAATTCGCTAAGTGAAACAAGCACCGACACGCGACAGCGACTTATGCCGTCGGTCACACCGACCGAAAAAAGCGCGACCCCCGAAGGAGCCGCGCATAACGTTGTGTTTCTTATTTCAGATTACAGCAGACCGTTTTTGATGGATTCGGAATTACTCATATCGTTATCTCTCTCACTGTAAGAGTAGAACACATTGGATACCGACTGAGCAGAGCCCTCGTACCAAATGATAGCGGCGCCGATTTTACCATTCCAACTTTCGTCTGTTGTGTAATATTTGAGGAGACCGCATTCCCAGATCTGAACTTTTGCTTTAATGTAGTTAATGCTCATATTTTTCCCGCTGTTATCCTGTTCAAGTCTGTCGATTGTCGTCTTGTCGGCATTTGCTATGTCAACGTCAATCTCAAATGTCAGTTCGTAATAAACATCGCCGTTATCGGTCTTTTTCTTTTCTATCTTGGCAGTATCGCTTATGACGATGCCTTCACAGTTCCAATTAGCGCAGGTTTTCTTAGCATCTTCGAGGTTATGTTCTCCGGGAGAGATGGTGCCTGTACTACCGAACTGACTGTGCTTTTTCCAAGCGGAGTTGTCAACGGAGAGCAGACCGCTTTCTTCGTCATATTGAATGTCTTCTCCGTCGGCTTCCATACGATAATAAGTATTGCCTGCAGGGTTATATCTCAAAGCCGCATTTCTGACAAACATTACTTCGGTATAGCCAAAGTTGTGGTTGACGGGCAGTTTAAGCGTCATATCATCTTTTGCGTTGGAGTTCTGCTTTCTGAGTCTTTGATAAATAAGAGTTCCGCTTTTGTCTTTAATTGTTGTGGTGCCTTTAGTATAATTGAAGTAAGTATAGCGGTTGACAAATGCCTCGTTATATTCCGCAGCATTCATAATTTGCTGTATCTTTTCGGCATCAGACAGGGTATCGTCGTTGATTATCGGAAGAATAGCAGTATGAACGCTTGCCGCAACGCTTTCTTCGGGAGCAACTGTATAGTCCTGTAATACGTTGGGGATACCTTCAAACTCGTTTACATTGTATTCGCCGTCGTCACAGGCTACAGTAAGCATACCTATGGAGCCTATCAGCATCAGGAGCGTTATCAATGTGATGATTTTTTTCATAATAATCCTCTTCATACAATTTATTCGTTCGGCGAAAAGCCGTACGTTTCAATTTCTCAAACGCGAGGGAATAGCCCTTTTATTTCTTTTATTATATTATTTGTGCAAAATGTTTGTCAACTCACTTGAGCGCACAAAATATGGACGAAACGGTAAACGGCAAATAGATTCCCGCATTGACATTTCAGGTGAAAATACTTTATAATCTAATTGAAAACTGTTAAGCGAGGGAAAATGGTAGAGAGATTTTTGTTGTATCCGTATCACGTGAAGTCGTTGATCAAGGTCAGGAAACGCATTTTTACGCCCGTCGGCGCGCTTGAAGCGAAGGTTCTGAAAAGTGCCGAGCCTGTTTCGGTTTCGGAGGCGGAGAAACTCGGTTTTTCGCCGATAAAGAAAGGCGATGTCTGGGCGGGCGATTTCGGATGCGCGGTATTCGCGTTTTCTGGAGTCGTGCCAGAGTCGGCAAAAGGGAGGAAAGTCGTCGCGCTGGTCGATATCCGGGGCGAAGGACTGGTGATCAGAGACGGCGTTCCCGTTCAGGGCATAACGCAGGTGACGGACGGCATAGACTGGGTGCAGAGCGCGAAAGGCAAGCAGGAGATACCTCTGTACGATTGCGCGGAAGGCGGAGAAAAGATCTTCTTTTACGTGGACGCGGGATACAACGGAAAGAAGAAAAAAGCGAATACGTATGCGAAATTCCGCCGCGCGGATATCGCCGTGACGGACGAGAACGCGAGGGCGTTTTACTATGACGCGCTCCAGCTTTTCATGCTGCTTCTGACTTTAGGGCAGAACGAATATCTGACAGAGAAAAGGGCTAAAGAGGTAGACGGCGCGTTGAAAAAAGCGTTCCGCATCTATTTCAAAGGCGACTGTGAAGGCGCGAGAGGTGTGCTGGCGGCTGTCGCTGCGGAAAAGCCGGATTACGACGCTCCCGTATATACCGCGGTCGGACACGCCCACCTCGATCTTGCGTATCTGTGGCCTATCAGGGAGACCAAGAGAAAGGGCGCGCGCACTTTTGCCAATCAGCTTGCCAATCTGAAGAAATACCCCGGTTACGTTTTCGGTGCGAGCCAGGCACAGCTTTTTCAATGGATGAAGGATCTTTATCCGTCCGTTTACGCAGACATAAAGCAGGCTGTTGCGAAAGGCAGGATAGAGATCCAGGGCGCGATGTGGACGGAAAACGACTGCAACATCCCGTCGGGAGAGAGCATAATACGTCAGTTTCTCTACGGCGAAGAATTTTTTCGCAAGGAGTTCGACAAGACGAGCAAAGTGGTCTGGTTGCCCGACGTGTTCGGCTATCCGGCGTCACTTCCTCAAATATTCAAAGGGTGCGGCAGGGATTATTTCGCGACGATAAAGCTGACATGGAACAATCACAACAAGTTTCCGTACAAGACTTTCAGGTGGAAGGGCATCGACGGTACGGAAATACTTTCGCACATGGCGCCGCAGGGCAACTACAATTCATCGGCAACGCCTATGGCGTTCGTGAAATCTTTCAAAGGCAATCCTCAGAGCAAAGAGGTGAAGCACGCATTGATGATATTCGGCATAGGCGACGGCGGCGGAGGTCCGGGAGAAGCGCCTCTCGAGCTTCTTTCAAGGGAAAGCTGTCAGAACGGACTCGCTCCTGTAAAATTCGGCACGGCAGGTATGTTCTTTGAGGAGCTTGACGCAGACAAAGAAGCCGTGATACCCGTTTACGAAGGCGAACTGTATCTCGAAAAACATCAGGGAACTTATACTTCACAGGCGAAGAACAAACTGTATAACAGGCTCATGGAGCAGGAACTGCACACGCTGGAATGGCTATGCTCGCTCGCAATGCTCAAAGGCATAAAGTGGAACAGGGCGGCGCTGGACGAAATATGGAAAGAGGTGCTGCTTTACCAGTTCCACGACATAATCCCGGGCAGCTCGATCAAACGCGTGTTCGACGAGAGCGTTGAAAGGTACAAGATCATGCACGAAGCCGTGATCAAAGAACGCGACAGACTTCTCGGAGCGATGAAGAAAGAGGACGGAAAGAGCGCCGTGAACCCCGTGGATTTCGGCAGAAAAGAGTACGTCAAAGACGGGGACAAATGGTATCTCGCAGAGGTCGGACCTTATTCTGCGGCAAAGCTTACCGATGCCGGAGAATCTAAAACTTCGGCAGGAGAAAACTGGATCGCAAACGACAGGATAAAGATCGGATTCAGCAAGGAAGGCTGGATAGATTCAGTGGTCGAAATAAACACGGGCAGGGAAATTTGCGGCGGATATTTCGACAAGTTGGTCGTATATGAAGACCCCAGACTTTTCTACAACGCGTGGGATATCAGAGAGGATTACCGCGATCTCCCCAGCCAGCCGATGACCCTTGTCGAGAGCAGATGTTACGTGGACGGCAACTCGGCTGTCAGAGAAGCCACCTTTGCGTACGGAGCTTCTACGCTTGTGCAGAAGATCACTCTCAGACAGGGAGAGGAACTTGTCGAGTTCGATAACAGCGCGGACTGGCACGAGGATTTCAAGATGCTGAGGGCGGAATTCAGACCCAAGGAGTATTCCGACATTGTCAACTGCGATATCCAGTTCGGCAACGTGGACAGATCTACAAAGGACGATACTCCCGTCAGAAAAGCCCAGTTCGAGATATGCGCGCACAAATTCGTCAACGTCGACGGCGAGGACGGCGGTTTCGCGGTGCTTTCAAACTGCAAGTACGGTTACCGCGTGAAGGACGGCTATATTTCGCTCAATCTTCTCAGAAGCCCGAAAAGACCTGACCCGGAAGGCGACAGAGGCAGGCATTATTTCGGTTTTGCGATATATCCGCACAAGGGGACGTGGAAGAACAGCGACCTTGTGAAAAAGGCGTATTGCTACAATCATCCGCTGATCGTCTGCGATTTCCTGCCTTCACTCGAAAGACTGGTCGACGACGGAAACGAAAGCGTGATTGTGGAGACCGTCAAACCTTCTCACGACGGAAAAGGGATCACGGCGAGGATTTACGAGAGGTACGGGGAAGACGCGACCGCTAACGTCCGCGCCGGATTCAGATATAAAGCAGTGTACGAAGCGGATATGCTGGAAAGAAAGGGAGACAAGATCGAAAGCGCCGCTTTGCAATTCGGAAAGTACCGGATACGCACGCTGTATTTCGAGTTGTGACCGTTGACCGTCGGCTGAATGCCGGCGGTTTTTTTTGACGTTTGTCGAAAATGCCTGAGCCGGAAAGCGGCATATCGGACAGAACATTGCGCGGAAAATCGTACAAAAGTGCCAGAATTTGACTATTGACACTCAAAATCGCATGTGATATTATAATAAAAAAGCGGAAAATCAATATTTTCGCTGCGAGGGAGGAGAAATGAATCCTGGTGACAAGTTGCGCATTGGCGGCGCAAGGGTCGGAAACATAATGACTGGGATATGTATTGCGGCAACCATTCTGACGTTGCTGAGCGCTTTTTCGCCGCTTCTTATGGCGTTTTATCTGCTGATGCTTCTCGTTCTGATCATAATCACTCTGGGAACGATATTTATCCTTGTCGACGGGTTCGGCAGTTTCTTTTCTTCTAGCACGGACAGTTTCGCTTCGTTTACCGAGACGGCAACCAGGGCTTTGCCCTATTTCGCCGTCGTCGCTGTGGTGACTGCGATAATCGCCGCGGTCTTGCTGGCGCTTGACGTAAGAGGAAAGAAACAGACCGGAAAGATCGTCGGAGTGGTCGTATGCGCCGTGCTTGCCGTGGCGTTCGCGTTGTTGTCGAAGGCGGTGATGAAATGAGCGTTGTGAATCTGAAAGTGAAAAGCGTTTCCGGCGTAAATCCCGTCGTCTGTGTGGATGGAAAGAGGGTAAGATTTCAGAAAAACAGCTTCGGGAACATGATCGCAAGGACTGAAGTGAAAGACGGCGCGCGCCTTACGGTACAGGTGTGGGATCCGATACTCAGCCCGATGTGGCTTTTGTGGGAAATGCTGTATTTCGTGATAAGTGTTCTGGGCATTTTCGATCTTGCGAAAGACAGAATTAAAAGGGCTATAGAATTTGAAGCCGTACTGCATCCCGGAGAAAGCGAGTCTCAGGCAACGGTAACCGTGATCCGGTCAGGCGGGGACAAGAGTCCGGCAGCAGAACTGGAATGTAACTTTGAAGCCGAAGTGTTGAAAAACGAGTATTACGGCTTCGATCTGATAAAGAAAAGAAGAAGGATCGCTTTGTTGATAAAAATCGCCGCCTGGATCGTGCTTGTCGGCACAGCCATTGCGGTGGTTGCAAATATAATGGCAAAATGACGGAGGAGATATGATAACGTTAATAGTAAAAAACAAGATGTTTTCTATAAGGGGAAACTCTACGGTAAAAAATGAGAACGACGAAGATATGTTCGTCGTCAAAGGTTCGCTTTTTTCTCCCAGAAAGAAAAAGAGAATATACGATTTGGACGGGAACCTGCTTTACTATGTGAAGAACAAACTGATCAGATGGTTCATGAACAGCGTTTATATATACAACGCAGAAGGAAACAAGATCGCGCGCATAAAACAGAAGTTCAAGCTGTTCAAAAAGGAGTTCGTGCTCAGCGGTTACGCTGACGAGATCGAGATAAAAGGCGATTTCATACAGCGCCGTCTCGAGATATTCAAGAACGGTGAGAAGATCGGCGAAGTGGGCAAGAAATTCGTTTCTCTGGTCGACAAGTTCACTCTGACTTGTTACAAGGACGAAGACGCTCCGCTCCTCGTCGCGCTGATTGTCGCGATAGACAACATCAACGACAAGAACGTAGCGGACAGCTGACGCGATGCTCGTGCGGATGCGGCTGATACTGCGCGCCTGAATCGGCAAAGAGATCGGATTGACAAGCCGTACGAGGTTTTATATGCGGTTTGGCAAAAAAATATGCGCCTCCCGGAAGGGAAGCGCTTATTTTATGTATTATTCAGTATCAGTTGTTAGCCGCTTTCTTCGCGGCGTTGACGTAGCGCATGATCTCGCTTACGCCCGCGTACTTTTCAAAGCCGTCCGTGCCGGTCACGACCAGGGTGGGAGCCTGACGGATGCCGTAAGTCTCCACGAGGTTCGCGTTTTCTTCTGCAAACAGCTTGACGTAGCTGACGCCGTTGTCGCTGAGGAACTTTTCGGCGATCTTGCAGTTGGGGCAGGTTTTGGTGGCGAACAGCGTCAGCTGTACGTCGCATCCCGCGCTGCGGGTCTCATTGCATTCCTCAACGGGCTTTTTGCCTTTTTTGAGGGTGGAGTGCGCGATATCGTAGACCTGTCTGTCCTTGAATTCCTGCGACTTGCCGTCGTTCCAGTTCTGGACGGGGCGGTAGTAGCCGGTGATACGGCTGTATACTTCGGTCTTTCCTCCGCATATCGGGCAGGTGTACTGCTCGCCGCTCAGATAGCCGTGATCCTTGCAGATCGAATAGGTCGGGGACAGCGTGTAGTAAGGAAGCTTGTAGTTGTCCGCGATCTTCTTGACGAGAGCCGCCGCCGCTTTCCAGTCGGGGAGCTTTTCTCCGAGGAACGCGTGGAACACGGTACCGGAGGTGTACAGCGTCTGGAGTTCGTCCTGAATGTCGAGCGCGTCGAAGATGTCAGACGTGAAGCCGACGGGCAGGTGGGAACTGTTGGTGTAGTACGGCGTACCGTTCTCGTTGGCGGTGATGATGTCCGGGAACTGTTCCTTGTCGTGCTTTGCGAAACGGTAAGAGGTGGACTCTGCCGGCGTAGCTTCGAGGTTGTACAGGTCGCCGTATTCTTCCTGATAATCGGAAAGTCTTTCACGCATATGGTTGAGCACGTCCTTGGTGAACTGCTGAGCTTCTTCGCTCGTCATATCCTTTCCGATCCACTTCGCGTTGAGCGCCGCTTCGTTCATGCCGACGAGACCTATCGTCGAGAAGTGGTTGGCGAAAGTGCCCAGGTAACGCTTGGTATACGGATAGAGACCTTCGTCGAGAAGCTTGGTGATGACGGTACGCTTTGTCTTGAGCGAACGCGCCGAGACGTCCATAAGTCTGTCGAGACGCTTGTAGAAATCCGCTTCGTTCTTTGCAAGGTAAGCGATACGCGGCATATTGATGGTCACGACGCCGACGGAACCGGTGGATTCGCCGCTGCCGAAGTAACCGCCCGACTTCTTTCTGAGTTCTCTGAGGTCAAGGCGCAGTCTGCAACACATACTGCGGATGTCGCTCGGCTCCATATCTGAGTTGATGTAGTTGGAGAAGTAAGGCGTGCCGTACTTGGAGGTCATCTCAAAGAGCAGTCTGTTGTTCTCGGTGTCGGACCAGTCGAAGTCTTTGGTTATGGAATAGGTCGGGATCGGGTACTGGAAGCCTCTGCCGTTCGCGTCGCCTTCGATCATGACCTCGATGAACGCCTTGTTGACCATATCCATTTCTTTCTGGCAGTCCTTATACCTGAAGTCCTGTTCCTTGCCGCCGACGATCGCGGGAAGTTCCGCAAGATCCTTGGGGACGACCCAGTCGAGCGTGATGTTGGAGAACGGAGCTTGCGTACCCCAACGGGAGGGGGTGTTTACGCCGTAAATGAAGGACTCTATGCACTTCTTGACCTGGTCGTAGTTCAGGTTGTCCTTCTTTACAAAAGGCGCGAGATAGGTGTCGAAAGAGGAGAACGCCTGCGCGCCCGCCCATTCGTTCTGCATGATGCCGAGAAAGTTGACCATCTGGTTGCACAGGGTCGCGAGGTGGCTTGCCGGAGCCGAAGTGATCTTGCCGGGGATGCCGCCGAGACCTTCCTGGATGAGCTGTTTGAGAGACCAGCCCGCGCAGTAACCGGTGAGCATGCTCAGGTCATGGATGTGGATCTCCGCGTTTCTGTGCGCTTTCGCGATCTCGTCGTCGTAGATCTCGCTGAGCCAGTAGTTCGCGGTGATCGCGCCGCTGTTGGAAAGAATGAGACCGCCTACCGAGTAGGTGACCGTGGAGTTCTCCTTGACGCGCCAGTCGGTTGCCTTGACGTAGCTGTCCACGAGAGACTTGTAGTCAAGCATCGTAGACTTCATGTTGCGGATCTTTTCTCTCTGACGTCTGTAAAGGATGTAAGCTTTCGCAACGTCGGAGTAGCCCGCCTGGATGAGCACGGACTCAACGCTGTCCTGAATGTCCTCGACCGCGATCTTGCCGTCTTTGATCTTCGGCTCGAAGTCTGCGGTAACCTTGAGCGCGAGCATGTCGATCACGCTGGGATGATACTGCTTGTCGTTCGCTTCGAAAGCCTTGGTGATCGCAACCGCGATCTTTTTGATGTCGAATTCGGCTACGGCGCCGTCTCTTTTGATGACCTGATACATTGTTTTCTCCTTCCTTTCCCGCCTTTATCAGCGAGCAAAACTAATTATAGCATTGCAAATGCTGTATGTCAATATATTGTGTCAATATTTTTTCTGAAAACACAATATATTGTGGTTTGGGCTGTAAACGCCGCGTATTTCAAACGGTAATAAAACGACGTTTGACGCTGCCGGAACGGCTGAAATAACGTTTTTGTGTAAAAAAACGCGGATCGGGAGAGAGTGCGGGAGTACAGCCCGGTTGAGGTCGGGGGAGAGAAGTGAAAAGCAAAGAGGCGCAGTAAAAAGATCCGCTCCCCGCGAAGGGAGCGGACCGTCCGGTTGAAGTTTCGGGTCAGTTTTCTCCGCGTATCTTTACCGAAGGTACGAGGGGGCGCATGACGTCTTTGAAGGACTGAAGTTTTTCTTCGTTGCACGGCGAGAGATTTGAAAAACGCACGGCGTCGCTGTCTTTGAAATTCTGGATGAAGTAGCGGCTTGCGCCCTGTATCCATCCTGCGAGTTCCAGCATACTTTTTGCGTCGTGAAGTTCGTCCGTGACCGTGGTCCTGAATTCGTAATCCACCACGTCGGACAGGAGAAAACGTATGCTTTGGCCGATCCTGCTCAGGTCAATTTCGCATCCGATTGTTTCTTCATAGCGCCCGGGAGAGTTCTTCACGTCCATTGCGACGGTGTCCACCAGTTTATCCTGTACGAGTTTTATCAGGCGATCTGGGTAAGAGCCGTTCGTGTCCAGCTTTACGCTGTAACCCATAGATTTTATTTCCTTCAGAAACAATTCCACGCCCGCGCTTGCTAGAGGTTCTCCTCCGGTGACGCATACGCCGTCGAGCACGCCTTTGCGTTTTTCGAGAAATTTCATCAGTTCGGAAAATGAGACGTCCTCTCCTTTGCCGGTAACTATTTCCCAGTTCTGGCAATAAGGACATCTGAAATTGCAGCCTGCAAGAAATACCGTGCAAGCCACTTTGCCCGGGTAGTCGAGAAGAGTAGTTTTCTGAAGTCCTGCTATCGTCATGAAAGCCTCGCGGTCAGGGCGCGCGTCCGACGGGAAAAGAGATGCTCCGCTCATGACGCCGCGGCTGATTTTTTAGTCGGAATCACATCCGCATATATTTAGAATATTTTATCGCAGGCGATTTGTCAACGTATTGGCAAAAAATACGCGCTTCTGCGGGGAAAAGAGAGCCCGGCAAAGGGAAGGAGGGAGGCGGGATATTATATGATCGCGGCACGTCTGCGCGTATATAAAATCCATATAAATCTACTCGCTGCATCTCTCAGGCTCAGGCGCGCGGAAGATATTGTTTTATGCGCCGGGCACGGGGGATGACGAAACCGTTCCGAGCGCAAAAAAAGCGGGCGCGTTTACGCCCGCTTCGTCCGGATAAAGGTTGTCCGGTCAGTCGCTGTTGTATTTTTCCGATCTCGGGATCTGAGTGTATTCCTTGGGGCTTACGCCTGTGACTTTCTTGAACACTCTCGAGAAATAAAGCTGATCGCTGAAACCGCACATTTCCGCGATCTCGTATATTTTATAGTTGTTGATGCTCTTGCTGAGCAGAAGTTTCTGCGCGAAACCTATGCGGGTGACGTTGAGGAACTGAAGCGGGGAGATGCCCTTTTCCTTGATGAACTGTCTGCGTATATAGTCCTTGCTGAGAGGGAACGTCGCATAAACGTCGTCCAGCGAGAAGTTGGGGTCGGAGAAATTCTCTATTATACTGTTTGCGATCATCTCAACGTGCTGAGAGCAGTTGTCGCTTCCGGCAAAGCCGGAAATGATGTTCAGGATGAGTTCCGTGAACGAAAGGATTATGTTTGCCTGGTTGGGAACTTCGGAGTTGAAGTAGCGGTAGCAGAGCGTCAGCACGTTGAAGATATCCTTCTGCGGATTGTCGCTGAGAAGGATCGCTTTTTTGAACGAAGGCGTCCAGTTTGCCACCGTGAGGTATATATTCTTGAACCCTAATTTGGAATCGTTGGTGTGCAGGGTGTGCGGCGGAATGATCACCACCTGGTTTTTTGTGTATTCGATCGCGTCGCTGCCGTCGAAGAAAGTGATGGTGCCGTCCCCGTTTGTGCAATAGATTATCTCCCAGTAATCGTGCTGATGCTGAGAGACGTGAAAGGTTTTCATGTTCTTTCCGATATAATTAATAATGGGCATAAATCCACCTCCGGGTATTATTCTAACTTATTTCACCTATTTTGTCCATAAATTTTTTACAATTTGCCTTGAAAAATTTTTTTCGTTATTTTATAATATGTTTAACGGGCGCAGAGCGCACGTCTGGACGGATGCGGCAATACGGTTTACGCAGACCGTCGGAGGAGTATTAAATGGACAAGCATGAAGTGTTTTCGGGCATAAAAAAAGAAGGCGTCGTGGTCGTCATCAGAGGCGATAGCGTTGAGCAGGCGCTCAGGACGGTCGACGCTTGCTACAAGGGCGGCATCAGGTTTATTGAAGTTACTTTCACCGTTCCGCACGCGGACGTGATCATATCCACTCTGTGCGACAAGTACAAGGGCACGGACATGGTCGTAGGCGCGGGCACGGTGCTTGACCCTGAGACTGCGAGGGCGGCGATACTTGCCGGCGCGCAGTTCGTTTTCAGTCCCAGCTTCAGCGAAGAGACGATAAAGCTGTGCAACCGTTACGCGGTTGCCGTGGTCCCCGGCATTTTCACGCCGACAGAGGCGGTGAAGGCTCTCGAACTCGGCGCGGATTTCGTAAAACTTTTCCCCGGAGACGTTGCGACTCCCTCGGGTCTCAAGTCCGTCAGAGGACCTCTCCCTCAGCTTCAGATCATGCCCACAGGCGGCGTGAGCCTCTCCAACGTGGAGGATTGGTTCAAAGCGGGCGCGGTAGCGGTCGGCGCCGGTTCGTTCGTGACCAAGGGCGCGAAGAAGAGCGATTACGAAGAAGTGGAAAAGACTGCCAGAGAACTGGTTGAAAAAGTCAGAAACATAAAGAGAGGTTGACATAATGAGTATTTTGACTGTCGGAGAAATAATGCTCAGACTTCAGCCGTACGGATACAAGAGATTCGCTCAGGCTGAAGCGTATGAAGCGGTTTACGGCGGAGGCGAAGCCAACGTGGCGGTGTCTCTCGCTCAGTTCGGAGAGGACGTTGCTTTCTTTACGAAACTCCCCGCAAACGCCGTTGCGGACAAATGCGTGGCTGAGCTCAGGAAATACGGCGTGGACACGAAGAAGATCGTGCGCGGCGGAGAGAGAATGGGCATCTATTTCTGTGAAAAAGGCTGTTCTCAGCGTCCGAGCAACGTGATATACGACAGGGCGCACAGCGCGATAAGCGAAATTCAGCCTGAAGACGTTGACGTCGACAAGCTTCTCGACTGCGTTGAGTGGCTGCACTGGACGGGCATCACCCCCGCGATATCGGATAAGACCGCGAAAGTTCTTGCGATCATACTCGATGCGGCGAAGAAAAAGAATATCACCGTTTCGTGCGACCTCAATTTCCGCAAGAAACTGTGGAGCAAGGAAAAGGCGAACAAGGTGATGAGCGAACTCGTGAAGACGGTGGACGTGCTGATCAGCAACGAAGAGGACTGCAAGGACGTGTTCGGGATAGAGGCAGACGGCAGCAACATAAGCGGCGGCAAGCTGAGCAAGGAGGGTTATGCGGCTCTCGGAAGAAAAGTGCTCGAAAAATTCCCCGCGCTCAAAGGCGTTGCGTTCACTCTGAGAGAGAGTTACAGCGCAAGCCGCAACGGCTGGTCGGCTATTTACGTGACGAGAGACGCGGTTTTCTCAAGCAAGCATTACGACATAGACATCGTTGACAGAGTGGGCGGCGGCGACAGCTTCGGCGCAGGGCTGATATACGGTCTCAAGAACAACCTGGGAGAGCAGGCGGCGCTTGAGTTCGCGGTCGCGGCATCCTGCCTCAAGCATACCGTGGAAGGAGACTTCAACGTGGTTTCCGTGTCCGAGGTAAAGAAACTCGCGGAGGGCGACGGCAGTGGTAGAGTACAGAGATAACGTGATAAAGCTGCTCGGCAGTAAGCGCGCGGAAGAGATATACGCGGCGGTCAAGGATCTGCCGATAATAGATTATCATTGTCATCTTTCTCCCAAGGAGATCTACGAGGACAAGCCGTTCGAAGATATCGGCGAGATATGGCTGGCGGGGGACCATTACAAGTGGAGACTTATGCGCGGCTACGGCGTGGACGAAAAGTACGTCACCGGCGACGCTTCGTGGGAAGAGAAGTTTGAAAAGTTCGCTGAAGCGGTCGGTTATGCGCTCGGCAATCCGGTCAAGGACTGGGTGGCGGCGGAACTGATGTTCTTCTTCGGGATCACGACTCCGCTCAACAAGGATACCGCGAAAGAGATCAGAGAAAAGGCGAACGCGGTGATAAAGGAAAAGAAGATTTCTCCGCGCAAGCTGATAGAGATGGCTAACGTCGAATATATCGCTACGACGGACGATCCCTGCGACAGCCTCGAATGGCATGACCTCATCGCAAAAGAGGGCAAGCTGAGCGCAAAAGTCGCCCCGACTTTCAGAACTGACAACCTCGTATCCGTAGAAAAGGCGGATTATAAAAATTATATCGCAAAGCTTGAAAAGGCGAGCGGAGTAAAGATCGGAGATCTGAACGGCTTTGAAAACGCGATAAACAACAGGCTTGACTTTTTCGTGAGTCGCGGTTGCAGATTTTCGGATATCGGCGTAGCGGGTTTCCCCAAGGCTATCGCGGAAAGAAACAAGGCGGCGGAGACGTTTGAAAAGATACTTTGCGGCGGCGCTTCGGCAGAGGAGGCGGACGCGTTCAAAGGCTATCTTTACGTATATCTGGCAAGAGAGTACAAAAAGCGTTGCATAACGATGCAGATGCATCTTGCCGTGACCCGCAATTCAAACGGCGTTATGTTTGAAAAATGCGGCGCTGACAGCGGCTTCGACTGCGTGGGCGACGCGATAGATACGGTCACTCTGACGAGGGTCGTTGACGCGATGAACAGAGCAGGCGGTCTGCCTGAAACGATAATATACACGCTCAATCCGTCGATGTATTACACTCTGATTACGATGATTGGCGCGTTCAGGGGAGTCCACCTCGGCGTAAGCTGGTGGTTCTGCGATCACAAGCGCGGTATGAGAGAGACCTTTGACAGACTCTCGGAACTTGGACATATATGCTCAATGGTCGGCATGCTTACCGACAGCAGAAGCTTCTTGTCCTATACGAGACACGACTATTACAGACAGTGCCTTTGCGATTTCCTCGCCGACAATTCGTCCGAAAGGGACGGAGACGCTCCGAAAGAGGTCGCGAAAAAACTGTGCTACTATAACGCAAAGAAACTTACGGAGGAATAATCATGGCATTCAGAATGACTTTCAGATGGTACGGCGAGAACGACAAAGTGACGCTTGACGATATCAGGCAGATCCCTTGCGTGCAAGGCGTCGTTTCCGCGATCTACGACGTTCCGGTCGGAGAGGTATGGCCGGAAGAAAAAATCGCAAGGCTGAAAAAACTTGCGAACGACAAGGGTCTTACCTTCGAGGTCGTAGAAAGCGTGCCCGTACACGAGGATATAAAGCTTGGCAATGCTAACGCCGCGAGACTCATCGAGAACTACAAAGAAAACGTCAGACGTCTCGGCAAAGCGGGAGTAAAGTGCATCTGCTACAACTTCATGCCCGTGTTTGACTGGCTGAGAAGCAATCTTGCAAAAGAACTGCCCGACGGTTCCAACGCGCTTGCGTACGATCACGAGACCGTGCTCAGAATGAATCCGCTTACCAGCGAACTTTCTTTGCCGGGCTGGGACGCCAGCTATACCAGAGAGGGGCTCAAAGAGCTTCTTGAACAGTATAAGGATATCGATGACGAAAAGTTGTGGGAAAACATGACAGTATTCCTCAAAGAGGTCATCCCCGTAGCCGAGGAGAGCGGAGTTAAGATGGCAATCCACCCCGACGATCCGCCGTGGGGAATATTCGGTCTGCCCAGAGTTATAATCGACGAAAAGAATCTGAAGAGATTTTTGTCTATCGTCGACAGTCCGAGCAACGGCATTACGCTGTGCACCGGTTCTCTGGGGGTAAATCCGATGAACAACCTCGTGTCCATGATAAACACATGTAAGGGCAGAATGCCTTTCGTGCACCTCAGAAACATCAAGATCACCGGCGACCACTGCTTCGAAGAGAGCGGTCACCTCAGCGAGAAAGGAAGCCTTGACATGTACGATATAATCAAGGCGCTTTACGATGGAGATTTCGACGGCTACGTACGTCCCGACCACGGCAGAATGATCTGGGGAGAGACGGGCAGAGCGGGATACGGTCTGTACGACCGCGCGCTCGGCGCAATGTATCTGCAAGGCATCATAGAAGCGGTTGAAAAGAATGCCGAGAAGAAGTGACGGCTTCAGAAAATTAAGAATCAATATAATATAAGGAAGGAGAAAAGATTATGTCGGTCTACAAAGACAAAGTGGTAGTCATCACGGGCGCAGGCGGTATCCTGTGCAGTGAGATCGCAAAGGAATACGCTAAATGCGGCGCAAAGATAGCGGTGCTTGACCTCAACCCGGAAGCGGCTGAAAAAGTTGCGGCTGAGATAGTAAAGGACGGCGGCGTCGCCAAGGCATACAAGGTCAACTGCCTCGACAAGGAGAATATGGAACAGGCAAGAGTCGAGATCAACAAGGACCTCGGCAAATGCGACCTTCTCGTCAACGGCGCGGGCGGCAACAATCCCAAGGGCACGACGACCAACGACTATTTCGATATGGCGGACGTCGAAAACCCCGACGTAAAGAGCTTCTTCGACCTCGACGGCAGCGGCGTGGATTTCGTGTTCAAGCTCAACTTCCTCGCGACCTTCCTTACCACTCAGGTTTTTGCTAAAGACATGGTGGAAAGAGGGGGCAACATCATCAACATTTCTTCGATGAACGCGTTCAGACCCCTGACCAGGATCCCCGCATACAGCGGCGCGAAAGCGGCGGTCAGCAACTTCACTCAGTGGCTCGCGGTGCACTTTGCGAAGGCGGGCATAAGAGTCAACGCGATCGCTCCCGGTTTCTTTGTCACCAATCAGAACAGGGCGCTTCTGTTCAACCCGGACGGTACTCCTTCGGCGCGTGCGGAAAAGATTCTTCGCGGCACTCCGATGGGCAGATTCGGCGAAGCGAAAGAGCTTATGGGCACGATGCTGTGGCTCGCGGACGACGAGAAAGCGGGCTTCGTCACCGGCATTGTCGTTCCGATCGACGGCGGTTTTTCCGCTTATTCGGGAGTCTGATAAAGGAAGGATACAGAGATTATGAGTACTGTTGTGGTATTGGGTCTGGGTAACAGAGGCAAGAACTACGGTGGACATCTCAACAAGCTGGAAGGCGTTAAGATAGTCAGCATCTGCGATAAATACCAGGTTAAGATAGATAAGGTAAAGAAGGCGTGGAACGTACCCGACGACAAATGTTTTACCGACGAGGACAAGTTCTTCGCGCAGGGTAAGATAGCGGACGTCATGGTCATCGCGACTCAGGATCGCGACCATTACGGACACGCGATGAAGGCGCTCAACCTGGGTTATAACCTGCTTCTCGAAAAGCCTGTAAGCCCCGACATTAAAGAGTGTCTGGAGATTGAAAAACTCGCCAGAGAAAAAGGACTTAAAGTCCTGGTCTGCCACGTCCTCAGATACGCCAATTACTACCGCAGGATAAAGAGCATAATAGACAGCGGCGTGCTGGGCGAGATAAAGCTGATCAAGCACGATGAACATATTTCCTGGTGGCATTTCTGCCACAGCTACGTCAGGGGCAACTGGCGCAGAGAAGAGGATACGACCCCGATGCTCCTCGCGAAATGCTGTCACGACATGGATCTTCTGTACTGGTTCGCGGGCGCTAAATGCAAGAGCCTGTCCTCTTACGGCGATCTCAGCTATTTTACGAAGGCGAACGCTCCGAAGGGCGCGGCGGCTAACTGCTTCGACTGCCCGCACAGAGATAAGTGTATTTTCGAATGCACGTACCAGTACATAGGCAGAGGGCTTAAAAAGCAAAAATATCCGTGGGGAACGTACGCGTTCTGCACGACGGGTAAAAAGGCGGATATACTCAACGCGCTCAGAAACGACGAAAGAGGAAAACTCTGGTCGAGGTGCGTGTTCGGTTGCGATAACGACGTCGTTGACTGCCAGACCGTCAACATGGAGATGGAAAACGGCGTAAAGATAGTCATGACCGCCAACGCGTTCAACGAAAAAGATCACAGACATACAGAAATAAGAGGTACGAAAGGAGAGCTTATCGCCGATGACAGCGGCAGCGTTATCACGCTTAAGCTTTTCGATCAGAAACCGAAGAAGATAGTCGTCAACATAATCCCCGTGATAAAGGGACATTACGGCGGCGACCAGGGCATAACGAAATCGACTGCAGATATGCTTGCGGGAAGACTGGATCCGAAATGGCAGTATACATGGATAAAGGATACCATCGAAAGTCACCGTATCGTCACAGCGGCGGAGATATCGCGCAAAAACGGCGGCAGAAAGGTCGATATGACGGAGATACCCGACATAGAATAATATGAGGAAAGTTCTGGAAGGACGATACGTACTCACGCGCAAAGATCAGAGCACGCATTATAAGATACCTTTTACCGTGCCCGAAGACGCGGAAAAAATGTTTATAAGCGTGGCTTACGAGCCCAAATACAACTACGACGAAGAGTACGGGCTCGACCTGATAGAAAAGAGCATGATGAGACAGATCGGGGAGCCGGTCATGACGAGAGGCGAAATGCGCGCGCATCTTCCGCTCGACAATCATCTGTCTTTTTCACTCGATTCGCCATGCGGTGCGGTCGGAACGGCGCACAGGGGTAAAGACGAACAGAGTTTTACGATAAGCAAAGAGAGCGCGAACGGCGGTTTCAATCCTTGTAGCATAATTGCGGGAGAGTGGAAATTCACGGTGAGCGTGACATGCATAGTTACCGACGAGATTGCGGTTTCTCTGAGGATAGAGGTGGAATGATGAAGTATTACAGATGCGAACTTCACACTCATACCACAGCGTCCGACGGCAGGATGGAGCCGGAAGAACTGGTCGGAAGAGCGCTTGAATGCGGCTACTCGACAATAGCGCTGACAGACCACAACACGACCGCGAGCGTAAAGCGCGCGGTAGCGGAGGGAAAAAGGCGCGGACTGACCGTGATTCCCGGCATAGAATGGACGACGTTCTGGGGACACCTCACCGTTATCGGAGGGAAAAGCGACGTGCTCTGGCGAGATATCACGCCGGAAAACGTCGCGGAGAAGATAAAAAGAGCGCAGGAGCTCGGAGACATCGTGACTTTGGCTCACCCGGTCAGGATGGGGTACCCGCTTTGCAGCGGATGCCATTGCGAGTACGACATCGCAAAGCTTACCGGAGTGGACAATTACGAAGTCTGGTCTCACTACTATCCCAACGAGGGAGTGGTTGCGGCAAAGCAGAGGATGCAGTGGCTTTCCCTTCTTGCAGAGGGGCACAGGATCGCGGCTGTATACGGCTATGACTGGCACAGAAGAGACGACGTTCCGCCTTCGTACGCATGCACGTACGTGGGAGCTGAAAGCGAAAAAGAAGAGGATATTTTCGCCGGCATAAAGAACGGAGCGACATATATCGCCGTCGGCGTGGAGATCGTGTGCAGAGCGTTCTGCGGCGGGAAAGAATACGCGATAGGAAGCGAGCTTCCCGAAGGCGAGGTTGAGATCGAGCTGATCTGCACGAGAGCGGAAGATTACCGTTCGGACAAGCCGACAGAGCTTACGAGAGCGGAGATCGTCACGGAAAAGGGCGTGACCGTCCTGCCGGTCAGGTTCGGCGAAAAGGTCAGATCGAAGGCGGAGTTCGCAAGGTTTTGCGCCGTCTCGGTATACGGAGACAGAAAGAGGGAAGAACAACTGCTTGCGCAGACAAGCGCATTCTACAGAGGAGGAAGGCAATGATCACGGCACACGGCGGAGCGCTCGGAACGGGGCGTAACTCCAGGATCTACTTTGAGAATATCAGCACTTTCAAAGCTGACGCGATAGAGGTGGACGTCCACAAACGCGGTGGCTTGCTGTATCTCAGCCATCTGCCGGCGCCCTTCTCATACAGAAAAAAGGTCACTCTTGCGGAGGCTTTTGCGTTTGCGAAAAAGAATAACGTCAAGATCAACTGCGATCTGAAAGGCAAAGGACTTGTGTCCGACGTGATCAAGCTTGCCAGAGAGATGGAAGTGACAGACCTTCTGATATTCACCGGCTCGGTCAGGCTGACCGACAGCGAAGCGCTGACCGAAGGCGAAGCGTGGGTCAACAGGATAAAGGGTCTTTCATACAAAGCGAAGAACGTCGAGAAGATAAAAAAGGCGATCGAAGATACGAAAAATCCTCACTTCGCAGGGCTTAACATAAACAAGATGTACGCTACGGACGCGTTTATGGAAGCGTGCAGAAAACACGGCGTTAGACTGTCCATATTTACCGTGGACAGCTATAAGGAGCTGAAAAGACTTGTCCCTATGGGACCGGCAAACATAACTACAAACTATCCCGTCGTGGCGTCGACGATACTTTTCGAAACGCGCCAGGCGGAAAAGGAGAAAAAATGATAAGGGTCGCTGTCGTCGGAATAGGCAGAATGGGCGGGAAGCACGCGCGCAATTTCTGCAAGGGCGCCGTGAAGAACGTAAAACTCGTTGCGGTCTGCGATACGGACGAAAAGGTGCTTGACGCTTTCGGAGAAAAGCACGCAAACGTCGCCGTATATGCGGATTACGACAGGATGCTTTGTGAAGCGAAGCCCGACGCCGTTGTCGTCGCTACCCCTCATTATTCTCATTCCGAGCTTGCGAAAAAGGCGCTTAAAAAGGGGATAAGCGTGCTGGTCGAAAAGCCTATAACGGTCACTGTAAAAGATGCGGATTCACTGATAGAAGTCGCGAAGGCGCACCCCGAAGCTATCTTTGCGATCATGTACAACCAGCGCAGCAACAGCATTTACGCGCGGGCGAAAAAGATAATCGAGAGCGGCAAGCTGGGCGATATTCAGAGGGCGGCGTTCACGATAACCGACTGGTACAGAACGCAGTACTACTACAATATGGGCGGCTGGCGCGCAAGCTGGTCGGGCGAAGGCGGCGGCACGCTGATAAACCAGTGCGTACATCAGCTTGACATCCTTCAATGGCTTCTCGGGATGCCGGAAAAGATCATTTCTAGATGCAAGACGGAGGGCAGAAATATCACCACGGAAAACGACGTGACCGCGCTGTTCCTTTACAAGAACTTCGATTGCGTGTTCACCGCTTCGACGCACGAGCTTCCCGGCGAAAACCGTTTCGTGATCGTAGGGTCAAGAGGAACGATGGTGATCACGAGGCACAAAGCGGTGATAAAGTACCTTAAAATGGACGAAAAAGAGGTCAACGCGAGGGCGAAAAGGGATTACGGCAACAGCGCAGACAAGAAATATACTAAAAAGTATATGTTCTACGGTCTGAAAAACTATATCACGGACGGTCTGTACGGTCAGCAGTGCAACATCCTGAGAGATTTCGCGGCGGCGGTCGAGAAAAAGGATGCGTCACTGCTCAGAGCGCGCGGCGAAGAAGGCGTGAACGCGCTGAATATCATAAACGCGATAAATATGTCAGCATGGAAAGGAACGGAGGTCGCGGTACCCGTTGATCCCGACGAATACGAGAAGATGCTCGCCGGAAAGATCGAAGGCGAGAAAAAGATAAAGTAAATGCCGGTGAGGAGGATATACAATTATGGCAAACATTAAGATTTCGGGCTTCTACGACGAAGTCAGTTCAAATCTCGACGAACAGATCAAACTGATCAAAGAGTACGGCGAAAGCTACCTCTGCCCCAGAGTGGTGGACGGCAAGAACATCGCCAATTATACCGAGCAGGAGTTCAGAAGCACGATCAAGCCGCGCCTGGATAACGCAGGTATCAAGTTCTCCTCCATCGGTTCTCCGATAGGAAAGATCGGGCTTTACGACGACGAGGCTTACGAGTCTCAGCTCGCCAAGCTCAAGGAACTGGTCAAGATCTGCAAGGATATGGATTGCAAGTATATCAGAATGTTCTCATTCAGAGTAAAGGCAAGCGGGAACTACGACGAGTATTTCCCCGAAGTGGTCAAGAAACTGCGCGGCTTCCTCAAAGTAGTAGAGGGTACCGACGTGATCCTTCTGCACGAGAACGAAAAGAGGATATACGGCGACACTCCCGAAAGATGCCTGCAACTGTACAAGGAGATCAACCATCCTCAGTTCCAACTCGCGTTCGACGCATCCAACTTCATACAGTGCGGCGTAAACGTGCCCAAGGCGTATGAGATGCTCAAAGAATACGTGGTCTATTACCACATCAAGGACTGTTCCCCCGAAAAGGTGGAAGTTCCCGTCGGTCTCGGTCTCGGCAACTACAAGGAGATGATCAGGGACCTTATCGTGAACAGGAATTACGACGGGTTCATGACCCTGGAGCCGCACACCGGAAAATATGCCGATCACAAGAAGCTGTTCTACGTCTTCGGATGGTTCACATGGATGCTTCCTTACGTGGGCAAGTGGAACAGAGTGTTCAAGCGCATCAACGCCGCAAAGGGAATATCCCCTATGCAGAGCATTTCGAGAAAGGACATCTTCACCTGGCAGTATCAGGGACTCAAGGAAATAATCGACGAAGTCGAAAAGGAGAATAAATAATGGATAAGGTCAGATACGGTATCATAGGTATCGGCAAACAGGGAAGCAACTACGCTAAGAGACTTTTCAAAGGCATGGACAAGAATGGTCAGCTCGTCGCGGTATGCGACATTGCCGAAGACCGCAGGAAGTGGGCTGAAGCGAACCTGCCCGGCGTAAAGGTCTTCAGCGATTACAAGGAAATGCTTGCGAGCAAACTCATCGACGCGGTCATTATCGACACTCCTCATTACGCTCATCCGTCGATCGCGATAGAGGCGCTCACCGCAGGGCTCAACGTGCTTTGCGACAAGCCCGCCGGCGTATTTACCAAGGCGGTAAGAGAGGCGGCTGAGTTCGGCAAGACCAAGCCCGAGCTCAAGTTCGGTCTCCTCTACAACCAGCGCACCAACAAGGTTTACAAGAAAGCGAAAGAGATAATCGAGAGCGGAAGGCTGGGCAATCTCAAGAGAATAGTCTGGATAATCACCAACTGGTACCGTCCGCAGGCTTATTACGACCAGGGCGGCTGGAGAGGCACATGGGCAGGCGAAGGCGGCGGCGTTCTCATCAATCAGGATCCGCATCAGCTTGACCTGTTCACCTGGCTTGCAGGCACTCCGATAAAGAAGGTGTGGAGCAACGCCAAGACGGTGGGCAGAAAGATAAACGTGGAAAACGACGTCACCGCGGTATGCGAGTTCGAAAACGGCGCGACCGGCGTGTTCATCACGTCGACTCACGACGCTCCCGGCACGAACAGACTTGAGATCACCGGCGACGGCGGCAAGATCGTCATCGAGGGAAGCAACGACGTCAGCATGAAGCTGAAGTTCACTGAAAACAGCGTCCCCGAACCCGAATTTTCCAAGACGAACAAAGTGTTCATGGGCAAGATCCCCAACAAGGTCACCAAGTACAAACTGGGACTTGTCGATATCATAAAGGGCATCATCGAACAACAGCACATCGTCGTCATCCGTAATTTCTCTGAAGTTGTGCTCGGCAAGACGGACAAGCTGGTCGCTCCGTATGCCGACGGTCTGAACGGACTGGGCTTCTCCAACGCGATCCACCTCTCCGCATGGACGGGCAAAGAGGTCGTCTATCCTTACGACGAAGATCTCTACATCAAAGAACTTGACAAGAGGATAGAAGAAGAAAAGAATTCAGGCGTAAAGTAAGCTTAAAGGGAAGGATAAATCATGGAATACAAACTCAAAGGCGGTAAGATAATCACGACGGGTAAAATGCACGAAAGAGCGTTTTACGACGTCAGCAACAACCGCATAACGGCACAGTTCGACGGCAGAGGCGGAATATCCAAATACGCCGTGATGAACAAGTTCTCCGTGTTTACCAATTACTATTCTCTCTATACGGTGGACGGCGTTCCTTTCGACTATATGGAAGACAAGGTCGTTACGATGGAGGGAAAGAGACAGATCACGGAGATCGAGCACGACAAGTGCAGGCTGACGATCACGCAGTTCCTTGACAACGAGAGCAACGCGATTTACGTTGAGACCGCTGTCGAAGCAAAGTGCGACCTTACTTTCGACAACACCGTCAACTTCGGCATAAATTACGAAAGCTACGTTCAGCAGCTGCTCGCCAACAGGCTCAGCCCCAAGACGATCGCGACCGTGCTGACCGGCTTTATAAAGAGCAAGAAAAACGGTCTGACCTTCAGCGGCGCAAGCGCAAAACTGCACGGCGACGTGCTGGGCGATTTCTATCTGGATTTCGCGATAAGCGAGGGCGCTCAGGCGGGCGAAGCGGAAAGAGGCTTCCACAACCAGTTCAGCTACGGCGCGAAACTGCATGCGGGCGAACTCAGAAAGTTCAGATACGTCGTCAGCGCAGGTACGAGAAACGACTTCACGTTCTGCGACGTGATGCAGGCGCTTTCCCATTTCGACAATGCGCTCAGAGAGGCGCAGAAGTATATTGACGACCTCGGATGCCCGGATTGCGTTAAAGGCGACGATTTTATGGAGACCTATTACAAGTCTCTCCTCAACTGCAGTATATCAAACTATAAGGAACTGGGCAAGTTCAAAGGATTCCTTGCCGGTATCGTCTATCAGTTCCCGGCGAGAACGTATTACCGCGACGCTTACTGGACCGTACTTTCCGTGCTTCCGGTGAGACCCAACCTGGTCAGGAACGAGATAGTCACTCTCGGCAACGGCATAAACAAGAAAGGCGAGTGCCCGAGCGCGGTCAAGTTCAATTTCAAGAACTACTGGGGCAACCATTACGATTCTCCGTCTTTCTTTGTAGCGATGATCTACGATTACGTCACGCACACCGGAGACCTCAGCGTGCTCAGCGAGTCCTGCGCGTGCGGAACGATCATAGATGCGGCAAAGCTCGTCCTTGACAGACTTGAGCAGGAGACTGATTCCACCGGGCTTCTCGTCAAGGGAGGGGAGTACAACCGCCGCGACTGGTGCGACAACGTGTTCAGAAGCACCTACGTCACTTACGACGAAGCGCTTTATGCCCGCGCGCTGTTTGCGATGAGCGAGCTTTGCGACGCCTGCGGTATGGACGGCAACCCGTACTACGCGAAATATCAGAAAGTCAAGAAGGCGATCAACGATCTTTTGTGGGACGAAGAGAAGGGTTATTACGTCAACTACAAGAGCAAGGACTTCACTGAAGACAACCTGTCCATAGACACCGTTGTCACCGTGCTGTTCGGCATAGCGGACGACGAAAGAGCAAAGCGCATCCTGAAGAACATGGAGAATATGCTCGAATCCAGAAACAACAAGGAGCAGAAGGCGGGCGATTTCGGCACGCTCAGCGTATATCCGTTCTACAAGAACACAAAGGACATCGTTCAGAAATCTTCGCTTCCGTACTACTACCACAACGGCGGCGACTGGCCGTATCTTTCCTGCGTATACGCATATGCGAAGCTGATGTACGGCATGGACTACAAGTACCCGCTCACCAGGTGGTTCGAATACAATCTCGATCAGGGCAACTACACCCCCGTCGAGTTCTTCAGTCCCGTCCATCCTCAGGGATCACTGCTTCAGGCATGGTCGAGCACTGGCGCGTTCGTACTCTCTTACAGCGACGGCAATTTCTTCCGCAAACAACTCGGCGACAAGCGCGTTAAGTGATAAGGGAAGACAAAAGACAAAAACGCCGAAAGGCGTCTCAATAAACAAAAAAATAAATTTTGGGAGGTTATGAGGTGGAAGACACGACAAACACCATCGATCAGGCAGGCGTTACCCCCGGTGGCCCTGTCGAAGAGGAAGTTCTGAGCGCTGAAGATCAAAAGCTCATCAATCAGAAATTCCTTAAGCCCAGAGATTACGTGCTTTTCTCGCTGGCAAGATTCGCAAGCAGTGCGGTCACGGGTCTCGTACAGGGTTATTTGTTGTTCTATTACACTGCGTGTATGGCAATTTCTCCTACGGCGGTAGGTACGATGTTCCTTATCACGAAGATTTTCGACGGTCTCAACGACCCCGTTATGGGTATTATCGTTGACAGAACGCGTACCAGATGGGGTAAAATGCGCCCGTATCTGGTTTTCGGTGCCGTACCATGGGCGATAGTTACGATATTGTTGTTTATGCCGATATCCAATTGGAGCAGCGTAGGCAAGATAGTGTGGATGTACATAACGTATATCATGTACGATATTACCGGCACTATAGTAGGCGTCCCTCTTGACGGTATGCCGGCGGTCGCTTCTCCGAACATGGACGAACGTTCGAAAATCATTTCTATCAGCCGTATCCTCGGTTCGATAGGCGAACAGTCCGCGCTTGTGCTTATTTCGATAGGACTTATCCTTACAAACGACGATTACGCCAACACGTATTTCATCGTTGCTATCATCATCGGCATTCTCGGACCTCTGTTCATGGTCCTCGGCGGTATAAGAGTAAAGGAAAGATGCGAACCGACTGAAACCACGCCGAGTCTTATTGAAGGCTTTAAATATCTGTTCAAGAACAAACCGTTCCTGCTGTTGATATTGTCCAACCTTCTTACGTTCTTCAGAAACCTGGTCAGCGCGGCGATAATGTACGTTGTTGCATACATTTACAGCAACGGATCGTTGCAGATAGCTTTCGCTCTCCCCGGTGCGATAGCCTCCATGATAGGTATGTTGTTTGCGCCCAGACTGAAGAGGATGATGGACTCGAAGAAGTTGTTTATCTTCGCTACGGTATGGCATTCGGCGGCGCTTGCGGTCATATTCTTCATCTACATAATAGGCGGAACCAACTGGATACTCATCGCGGCTCTGATGTTCTTCGCGATGCTCCCCGTAGGCGTGCTCAACGTCGTACCCCACCTTATGGCAACGGATACGCTCGACTACTGGGAAGACAAGTGCGGCGAACGTCTCGAAGGCATTACCTTCTCGCTGATGAGTCTGAGAAGTAAAGTTTCTTCCGGATTCAAGGATTACTTCCTGTCCTGGCTGCTTGCGTTCTTCCTGTTCTCGCAGCCGCTGTCCTTCCTGTCGGATCACAAGCCCGAACAGACAGAGTTCACAAAGCTGGGATTGTTCATGATCTTTACGATAATCCCTGCGATAACAAACCTCGTTTCTATCGTTCCGATGCTGTTCTACAACCTGTCGGGTAAGAAGATGGCTCAGATCGAAGCGAGACTCGCTCACAAGAGAAAGCAGGAGTATGAAGCGAAAATGGCGGCAGAAGGCGCTGCTCTTGACGGAGAAGCGGGTTCTGAACGCTATATGAGCGACGTCGTGATCGATGAGATCTCGAAATCCGAGGCAGAGCAAAAGGAGGAATAACGCTATGAAAAAAAGATACATGTCAATATTCGCGATAGCGGTTGTTGCCGTCATCCTTTGCACGGTGTTCATGGGCTGTACTCAGAGCGAAGAGGATTATTATAACGATATCGCTGAAGACGTCGCTAAATTCAACGAAAAGTACGACGATATCCTCGCAAATCTCAACAAAGCTAATTTCTCCGTTAAGTTCAGCTTTAACACGCATTACAATGCGGCTCTCACGAGAGGAAGCAGCGACAGTAAGGGCTGGGACAGCTTTGAAAACGCATACAATGACTTTTACGATTCTATAGGGAAACAAGATCCCAATATCTTCGACAATATTTTCGGTACAAAGACCGATGCGCAGAAGGCTATTGACGATCTCGGAGTGCAGACCAACGCATGGATGGATTCGTATACCGAAGTTACTTACATGCAGAACGGCAGCAAGAACTTCTATCTTAAGATCGTTACCTATCCTTCGATCTGGGAGAACTATTACGATTCGTTCACGGAGGCTCTCGAAGATCCGTCCGTTCTTAGCGCGGGTCTCAGCGGAGACAGCGATAAGATCATGTGGCAGACCGTAGACGAGACGATCAAGAACAAGAGCGAATACGTTCTCAAAGTCGAAAACGGCGTCTATAACGGCGTTGAGTATGACGGCATCGAAGAGTTGTCCGCCATCGTAGGCATCGTTACGGGTGAAATGCCTGTGGACGACTGCTATACGTTCACCAACGGCAACAAGATCTATACCCACGTTATGCAGGCTCAGTATATCACCGCTTACAAACTGGGAGAACAGGGAGACGTATCCTTCGGTGAGACAGCAGCTCCTGAATACGGTACAGAAGAGTGGAAAGAATTCCTGGCTTCGTTCCCTGAGACCATCAAGTCATGGAATCTCAAGGCTGAGGAGATTTTCAGAAACAATCTGCTCGGTATGAGCGAAGATCTCCGCGTAGGCAGATCTGAAAACGTTGACGGTAAGTACTGGAGCGGTTTCGGAGAAGATATCGTTTACAACTGGGAAAATGTAGGCGCGTTGAAGATAACCCGTTATACCTACAACTACAGCAAGAGCAAATCCAGACTCGATCAGATAGACTTCTATACAGAATACGTAAAGCCGTACTATACTGAGAAGAGCGCCGCGGATTCGACTCTGGAGCTGAAAGGCGACGTTTATTACAACTCTCACATCGTTGCGGATTTCGTTTACTCTGACAGTGCGATAACTTTCCCCCAATGACCTGATGACATTAAAAAGACTAAGGAGCGTATATCGCTCCTTCTTTTTTTATTTTTTGCGTCAGCAAAGGATAATCTTATTGATTTTAGGCTTAAATGGTTTATAATGATATTGAAATTTCTGCATGAACTAAACATGAAGGAGAAAAATGAAAAACGTTATTTTCAATATAGACGGTATGAGCTGCGTAGTGTGCAGCGGCAGTTGCAAAAAAGCGCTTTTAGCCCTGGACGGAGTAAAGCGCGCCGACGTAAATTTCGCAAGCGGCAAAGCCGTTGTGGAATACGACGAAAACAGGCTGACAGAAGACGACCTTGCCGCCGCGGTATTAAAGGCGGGATATACTCCGCGTTTTGAGAAAAAGAAAGAGGAAGCAAAAGGCGTGGACAAAGATCTCGTCGTCACTCTGACAAGAGTCGCGTTTGCCGCCGCGCTTTTGCTGTGGTCTATGCTCCCTATGCTGGGAGTGCCGTATCCTTCGGCAATATCACCCGAGGGCAATCCGTTTGTCTACGCGCTCGTGCAGATAATTCTGTGCGTACCCGTGATGGCGCTCAGCTACAAGATATATCTGAGAGGCTACCGCAACCTTTTCAGACTTGATCCGAATATGGACTCCCTCGTCGCGGTCAGCACGACGGCGGCGTTCGTATACAGCGTTTACGGGTTTGTTCTCATATGCGGCGGGGACGTTCACGCGGCGCACAATCTGTATTTTGAATCCGCGGCGGTGATACTCGCGCTGATATCACTCGGGAAATATCTTGAAGGGCGCGCTCTGAAAAAGACGGGTAAAGCTATCGAAGAACTGACGAGTCTCGCCCCTGATTTCGCTTTGGTCTTAAGGGACGGAGAATTCGTACGCATACCGTCGGCAGAGGTGGTCGCGGGAGATACCGTAAGAGTTGCGGCGGGCGAAAGTTTTTGCGCAGACGGAGTGATAACAAAGGGCTCTTCCGCGGTGCAGGAAAGCATGATAACGGGCGAAAGTCTGCCTGTCGACAAGACGGTGGGCGACAGCGTTATAGGCGGAACCGTGAACGGCAACGGCGTTATAGAGTTCAAAGCCACGGGAGTAGGCGCGGACACTATGCTGTCTAAGATAATAACTCTGGTAGAAAACGCGCAGAATTCGCGCGCGCCGATAGCAAAACTCGCGGATAAAGTCGCAAAAGTTTTCGTGCCCGCGGTCATGGCGATAGCCGTTATAGCGAGCGTCGCGTGGGCTGTCGCGGGGCAGGATTCCGCTTTCGTCATAAAGATATTCGTATCCGTGCTTACGATAGCTTGTCCGTGCGCGCTTGGCTTAGCGACTCCGACGGCTATAATAACGGGAAGCGGCAGCGGCGCGAAACTGGGGATACTTTTCAAGAACGCGGAAGCGCTCGAACGCACTTCAAAGGTGAACGCGGTCGTGTTCGATAAGACAGGCACGATAACGGAAGGCGTGCCGAGGGTCGTTAAAATTTATTCGGCCGACGGAGACGAAGACGCGCTGTTATCGTTGTGCGCTTGTGTAGAAAGCGTAAGCGAACATCCGCTTGCTAAGGCTGTTACAGACCGCGCTAAAGAAGCGGGGCTTGAAATAAAGACGGCAGAAAAAGTCGAAAATCTCAGCGGATACGGATTGAAGGCTACTGTAAACGGAAACGCCGTGCTTTGCGGAAAGAGCGCGCTTCTGACAGAGAACGGAGCGGATATAAAAGTTATAGAAAGTTATCTTAAAGACTGCTACGACAACGGTTACAGCGTTATAGCCGTCGCGGAAAACGGAATAGCGAAAGGCTGCATCGCGCTTGCCGACGGAGTCAAACAGAATGCGGCTGAAGCGGTGCATGCTCTGAAAAAAGACGGGATAAAAACGGTCATGCTTACGGGCGACAACGCAAAAGCGGCGGCTTATATCGCGGCGCAGGTCGGCATAGACGAGGTGATAAGCGAAGTTCTTCCCGAAGGAAAAGCGGACAAGATAAAACAGCTGAAAGAAGGCGGCGCCCGCGTAGCTATGGTCGGGGACGGCATAAACGACGCTCCCGCGCTTACAGAGGCGGACGTAGGCATTGCGGTCGGAGAGGGAAGCGACGTGGCTATCGAAAGCTCGGACGTCGTGCTCGTCGGCGGAGACGTCCGCGCAGTTGCCGACTCCGTAGAGCTGGGCAGGGCGACTTTAAGAAACGTAAAGGAAAACCTGTTCTGGGCATTTATATACAACATTCTGGGAATACCGTTCGCATGCGGCGTGGTTTACGCTTTGGGCGGAGCTCTTCTCAATCCGATGATAGCGGGGCTTGCGATGAGCTGTTCGTCGGTATGCGTCGTGTTGAACGCGCTCAGACTTGCGTATTTTAAACCCAAACGCTTGAAAAATGCGGCGAAAAATGAGATAATAGACGAAAAAGAACAAAACGGCGGGTCGGTCTGCTCGGCAGGCTGTCCGCTTGAAAAGGATAGCGTTATGAAAAACGAAATAAAAGTAAACGGTATGATGTGCGCTCATTGCGAAGCGAGAGTTACAAAGGCGGTCACGGCGCTCGACGGCGTTAAAAGCTGCGTTGCCAGCGCAGCAGAAGGCACGGTAAAAGTCGAATACGACGAAAGAAAAGTCAGCCTCAATGCGATAAAAGACGCGATAAAAGCTCAGGATTACGAGGTGCTGGACTGATGTTTGAAAAGATAAAGACGATAATGAGTTCTGAAGAACTCAAAGCTCTCGTTCCCGTCAGCGCGGAAATAGCAAAGATAAAAGCCGAGCGCGACAAAGCCGTCATGGACATAATCGCAGGAAGAGACAAACGTTTGCTGATCATAGTAGGTCCGTGCTCCGCGGACAACGAAACGGCGGTATGCGATTACGTATCCCGCTTGGCAAAACTTGCGGACGAGATAAAGGACAAGATTTTTATAGTGCCCAGGATATACACCAACAAGCCGCGCACTAAGGGCGAAGGGTATAAGGGCATTATGCACAACCCCGATCCGCATAAGATGGAGACGGACATACAGGCGGGCATAATCGCACTGAGAAAGATGCATTTGAGGGCTATATCCGAAAGCGGTCTTTCGTCCGCTGACGAAATGCTATATCCCGAAAACCACGTGTATCTCGACGATCTTCTGACCTACGTCGCGGTCGGTGCGCGTTCTTCTGAAAACCAGCAGCACAGACTGGTCGCAAGCGGCGTCGATATCCCCGTCGGAATAAAGAACCCGATGAACGGAAGCATGCCCGTCACACTCAATTCTATATACGCGGCGCAGATCCCCAACGAGTTCAAGTACCGCACCTGTCAGGTGAGGACGCAGGGCAATCCCTACGCGCACGCGATACTGCGCGGAAGCGTGGACGTCTACGGCAACAATATCCCCAACTATCATTACGAGGATCTTATCCGTTTTCACGACATGTATCTCGCGCAGAATCTTAAGAACCCCGCGGTCATCGTGGACAGCAATCACAGCAACAGCGGCAAGAATTACCTGGAGCAGATCAGGATAGTCAAAGAGGTCGTGGACAACCTCAGACACTGCGACAAGATACGTTCGCTCGTCAAAGGCTTCCTTATCGAAAGCTACATAGAGGACGGCGCTCAGCAGCCGGGCGGCGACGAGTACGGCAAGTCGATAACCGACCCGTGCCTCGGATGGGAAAAGACAAAAGATCTTCTTTTAAGAGTTGCGGATAAACTTTGAGCCGCCGCGTTTTTAAACGCAGAGAAACTTTGGACAAAAGAGGTTTTATTATATATTGATAAAATAAATACGTATATAGAAAAAAGAAAACGCGTAAATGCGTTTTCTTTTTTATGTTTTGCCCGGAAATTTTTGCAGGCGGCAAAAGCGCAAATCCGCGCGCCGCGCATTTACAGTTCTTTGATTATTTCCGCTGCGTAAACGTCGTGGTAATCCTTCGTCGGATAGCAGTCGTCAATGATGTCTTTATCTATAAAGCAATTTTCATCCATCGTCTGACGGTAAAGTTTTTTGCAGATCAGCGTCAGAGTCGCTTCTTTGAATACAGGCGCGCCGCTCTCGCTTGAAAGGGTGAGACCGCTGTTCTTCATCTTGTCTTCATCTCTTCCCGAGACTCTGCCCATGTAGCCAAGCATCTTCTTGTACGAATCGTCGAAGAAGGAGAGGGAAAACACGTCGGCGTCGTCGATAAATTCTTTCGTATACCTCTGCGGGCGTATAAATACGAATGCGACCTTTTTTCTCCAGAGCACGCCCATGCCTCCCCAGGAAGCGGTCATCGCGTTTGTTTTGCCGTTTTTATCCGTAGCGGCAACGAGCATCCATCTGTCTCCTATGAGAGAAAATACGTTTTCTTTCAGCATATCGTTTTTATCCATAAAAATTTTACCTCCGTTTTTGATTATAGCGCGCTTTTGTTTAAAAATCAAGCGGGAGAAAAACGACGCGTCTCATAAAGAAAGAAAATCTTTGTCACAAAACCGAAAAAATCCGACTCTTTAACAGTATACAGGTCAAAGGAGATTGAGTATGAAAAAACAGGCGGTTTGCATATTCGTAATATTGCTGTTTGCCGTGACGCTTATACCTGCGCTTACCGGTTTTTCAGAAGCGACTGAGCCTATGCCCGATTATACGGTAAGGGGCAGGACTTTCAATCTGCCGATAATTATCGACGGCGAAGGAGAGGTTGTCGCCGTAAGCAGGGGAGTAGTTTTCAACGCAGATTCTTTTCCCTTAGCCTACGATAAATACGACAATGGAAATTTTCAGGATTATGCAACGTCTGTCAATGCAACCACCGTTTATCAAAACGTTTCCGATAAAGACGCCGTAGTAAGGGCATGCGTCTACGTCGGAACGCAAGCGGATAAATTCAGCCTGTTCGGGGAGTTTTACAGCGTTGTCGCAGACGGCGCGGAAGCGGAAGGAAAGGACCGTTATGCGTACCGCGGCAAATATTCGTTCGACAACGACGAGAAAACGATATCTTCTCTTAATGACGAAAGAAGAACGGACGGCAGATTTGACGCAAACACCGTCGTAACGGAATACGTATACCGGGTCGCTTGCGACACGGACGGGGAATTCGAATTGTTCGTAACCGCCGACACGGGCGAAGATCTCGCGTTTTTCGCAGAAGGAGAGAAACATCTCGAAGGCGACGATTTCATTATTTACCGCATAAACGCAAAAGACGGAGACGAGATAAAATGCTATGCCGTCGGCGGGGATACAAATATTGAATTTGTTGCCGAAAAAGACGCAAAGGAGCTGAATTGCGTAGCGGATATGGTCGTGAAGAGAGAGTCGGGTCTTTCGGATTTTGCCGACGGGTCTTGCGTGATCGGAGACAGCGAAAGCGCGCGCGTCGACTGGTTCAATCTGCTGACGGATTATCTGGAAGACGGAATTTCTGACAAGGACTCAGATCCGTTCACCGCCACTGAGGAGTTTGCGGAAAAATACGTTGCGCTCATAAAGGAATACGGCTTTGAGGTAAAGGCGGGAGACAGCGTTTCCTGCGGATATTCCGCCCCGCTTTTTCCTCATATAGACGAAAATTACGAGCCGAATTATTACCGCTACGAGTTTAGCGCGGAAAAAAACGGAGAGAGCGCGGACGGCTGCATAACGCAATATATAATAAAAACGCCGTATTGTCTGACAGGTCTTCCGGGCGCGGAAAAGACGGAGGAAGGTTATGAGTTCAAGGACGAGAGCACTTCCGTTTGTTTCAGCCTCTGCGCAGAAGAAAACCCGGAGTTCGTCGGCATTGTTTATTCGCACGGGGAATTTTATTCAGAAGTTTTCTTCGCGTCGCACGTGATATGGTGCGTTGAAGCCTTTCTTGTGATCTGTTTCGCCGTTGCGAACGTCGCGGAGGGAGCGAAGAGAGGAGTTCGCGGCGAAGATCTTATGAAGAGGGCGGCAAGGGCGATCGGAATTTGCATCGCCTCTCTCGCGATCGCCGCGTTGTTCACTTTCATTTCGCTGTATTGCGTCCACGGTGCGGCATCGGACGCAGACATTATCGTAACGATAGTCGCATCTGAAATTATGTCGGCGGCAGTTACCGCGGCAGACTGCGGACTGTTGATTGTAAAGAAAAGAAAAAATGACGGAACGGGTGAACAAAGCGACCCGGCGTAAAACCGACAGAGTATTGCCGTTTGATTCCGTGTATGGTACACTTAAGGCGGATAAACCGCCTGTATAATTGCAAAACCCGATAAAGGAGGATTCAGTTATGAAAAGAAAGCTGTTTGCAATAGCGCTTCTTGTAGCTTTGCTGGCGGTCTCGCTTTCGGCATTGCCGGTCGTTTCGGCAAACTCCGCGCAGATGTACTGGGAGGGGATCACGTCAACGGGCGCGCTGATCGTCGGAGAAGACTGTCCCGTCGTCGTGAAATCTGAAAAACTGGTATTCGACGTGCCGCATTTTCCGGAAATTGATTACAAATATTCCGACAAACAGAAACTCGCCGATTACGACGCGAAGGTCAGCGCGACTTACGAGCTTGAAAATCCTGCCGATTACGACGTGAAGGTCAGACTGGCGTTCCCGTTCGGCATAGTGCCGGATTATTTCAACGTCACTGACGAACTCGTTGAAAAGTATTCCGTTACCGTTGACGGAGAGGCTGTCGCTAAAAAGGTCAGGTACACGTATAGCGGCGGCAACTGGAACGGCAGTTTCGTAACAGCTGAAGCAGTTGCGCGGCTCAGAGACGAAAAGGCTGAGAACGGCTGGATCAACGGCGACGCGCACGTTCTCACGGTCAGGTACGTCGCGGACGGAGCCGGGTACGACGGGTTCGACGCGATATTCACAGTCAACGGACGAGAGGACGTTTGTTTTATTCTCGATTACAACTATTATAAAAAGAGCAAAGACCGGATAGAAACCGGCGTTCTTGTAAACGACGGCAAAACTTTCGATTTTTCGATCGTCTATGCCGGAGAAGCTCCGGACGTGGAATTCCGCGCGGAGAACGACGGCAAGGAGGTCGGCAGTACGCTTGAAAAGATTTCGGAAAACGTCTGCACGCTTGCGGAATTTGCCGCCGAAAACAATCCTTTTTCGGGAAACGACGCGGTAACTGAAACCGACTGGCACAACGTCGTCGTGGATTACGTCGCTTCTGGAAACGGCGTTGTCGGCAACGAACTGAGCAGGGACACAGAGCGTTTCGTTTCAAATAATGTGATGTGCTGGTACGAATACGAACTTTCTCTGCCCGCAGGCGCCGCTGTGACTAATACGGTGACCGCGCCGCTTATTCCGGATACAAACGAGAATTACGAGCCTCCCGTTTACATATACGACTATCTGCTGTCTCCGGCAAAGGACTGGGCTGAATTCGGAACTCTGGAAATAGAGATAAACACCCCGTACGTCCTGCTTGACGCGGAGAAGAACGGTTATGTCAGAACGGAGGCGGGATATCGCAAAAGCTACGATTCGCTCCCGGACGGGGAACTGACTTTCCGCCTCAGCGAAAGCGGAAATCCTGAACGTAAACCCAACGGATATTTTGCAATGACCATGCTTTTTATCCTGATGGGAGCCGTGCCCTTGCTCGGGGTCGCAGGAATTGCGGCGGTGATAACGGTCGCAAGCGTGGGAGCCGCCAGGCGTAACGCAAAGGAAAGCGACGCTGAAAAGAGAAAGAAGAATACTGTCGTTGCGGCGAAAATCGGGTTTGTATCCTCGCTCGCATACGCGCTCGTTCTGTTGTTGCCGCTGATATCGCTGTTCGCCGGACTCAGCAATGCTGCGGCGCTGATCACGCTTACGGTTGCATGCGCCCTGATCGCGGCGGCGGTGCTGTATTTCGCGATAACTTTGCTCAGAGAAAAGAAGCAGGAAAAGGATATTTCCGCGTCGCGGGAACAGTAAGATTACGTCCATAATATCAAAACGGGAGACAAAACCGTTTTGTCCATAAATATTCACGATATGTACTGTCAGGCGGAGCGTTAAAGCCCCGCCTTTCGTTTGTCTGGAGGCATAAGCTGTTAAAATCATCGCCGAATACAGTTGCCTTGTCGCAGAATGTGTGGCAAATTCAAAAAGTAAACAGGATATTTCCGCCGCTACGCAAAATCGCGTATCAAACGGTGTCGGATTGTAAATAAAAGAAATGTCCCAGCATAAATTGTAGAGAAAAGACGACATGGAGGAAAAGATGAAACTGATCGACGAAAAGACGACTTATATTTCACCTGAAGCAAAGATAGCGGAAAGCGCGGTCATATATCCCAACAACACGATAATGGGAGAAACCGTCATCGGAGAGAACACCGTGATCATGCCCAACTGCATAATAGACGGTTGTTTGATCGGAAACAACGTGAAGATCACCGCCAGCGTAATGGAAGGCGCGACGATAGCGGACGGCGCGACTGTCGGACCATTCGCATACCTCAGAAAGGGGTCCGACGTGGGAAAGAACTGCCGCGTCGGAGATTTCGTGGAGATCAAGAATGCGAAGATAGGCGACGGCACCAAGGTCGCGCACCTGACTTACGTCGGAGACTGCGAACTGGGCGAAAAGTGCAACATAGGTTGCGGCGTCGTCTTCGTCAATTACGACGGAAAGCAAAAGCACCGCACGACTGTGGGCGATCATTGTTTCATCGGCAGCAACTGCAACGTGATCGCGCCGGTCAGCATTGCGGACGGAAGTTACATTGCGGCGGGCACCACGGTCACGGAGAGCACGCCCGCAGACAGCCTCGTGGTGGGCAGAGCGCGTCAGGTCGTAAAAGAAGGACGCGGAAAAGGAAGATTTTAAGGAGTAGATTATGTATTTCGGAACAGACGGTATAAGAGGGGTCGCTAATCTGGACCTCACGTGTCCGCTCGCACTCAGCGTGGGCAATGCGCTTGCGAGCATGAAAAAGAATTGCCGAGTACTCATCGGCATGGATACGCGCGTATCCGGCGATATGCTTCTGCACGCCGTGGCGACGGGCGTGATGCAGGGCGGAGGAGACGTGCTTGACGTTGGAGTCATGCCCACGGCGGGCATCGCGTATCTTACGCGCTTCTATAAAGCGGATTACGGCGTCGTGATAAGCGCGTCTCACAATCCCGCCGAATATAACGGCATCAAGGTTTTCGATTCTGAAGGCTACAAGCTTGGAGACAAGAGAGAAAGGGAGCTGGAACAGAGAATGGCAAACCCCCACGTCGTGAAAGCGATCGCAACGGGCAAGTATATGTTCATGCACGACTCCGCGGCAGATTACGTCAAATTCCTTTTGTCGAGCATCCAAGGTCTGAAAGGGCTCAGGGTCCTTGTTGACTGTTCCAACGGCGCGTCCGGCAGAGTGGCGAAGAACGTGTTCGAGCAGGCGGGCGCAAGCGTGACCGTGATCAACACGTCGACTGCGGGAATAGACATCAACGAAAACGTAGGCGCGCTGTACGCGTCCAATCTCGCGCCCAAGGTCAGGGACGGCGGCTTCGACGTCGGCTTTGCCTACGACGGCGACGCGGACAGACTCATTGCCGTTGACGAAAAGGGAAACGTAGTGGACGGCGACCATTTGTTGTATATTCTTGCGTGCGAAGCGAAAAAACGCGGATGTCTTGAAACGGGAAGCGTTGTGGGCACGCACCATACCAATATGGGCGTTCAGGAAGCGCTTGAAAGCAAGGGCATAAAACTGGTGAGAGCTGACATAGGCGACAAATACGTGCTCGAGCAGATGCTCAAAGACGGCTCGCCTCTCGGAGCGGAGCAGTCAGGGCACATCATAATGAGCAAACATTCGACGACGGGAGACGGAATACTCGCTTCACTCGTTATCGCGCAGATAATCGCGGATTCGGGCAAGACGCTTTCTCAGCTTGACGAAGCGAAAGGTTACGCCCAGGTCAACATCAACGTGCCGGTAACCGACAAACTGAGAGTGATAAACAACGAGGCTGTGACCAACGAAGTGAGCAGAATTTACGAACAGCTCGCGGGTCAGGGCAGGGTGCTTCTGCGTGCTTCGGGCACGGAATCCAAGATCAGGATCATGGTCGAGTGCAGGAGCGAGAACAAGGCGAAAACTCTGGCAAAACGCCTCGAGAGCGTGCTCAAAAGCGTAAAATAATTAAATTTTACAAAGATTTTACATTTAAGTTCTGTTTAAGCCGTTGAAAATTACTTAAATAAATGTTAAAATTTTTTTGATAAAGGGGTAGCATCCTCTTTAAAAAGGCAAATGTGGAGGTTTGGTTATTATGAGAAAGAACAGATTTCTGATTCTTATCGCTCTCGTTCTCGTGTGCGCTCTGCTCGCGGTTACGGTAGTCGGTTGCCAGAAGACGGACAATAATACCGAAGGCAACGGCAATACGACCACTGTTCCGGACAACGGCAACACGGGCGATAACGATAACGGCACCGGTGACAATACCGGAAACAACGACGGAAACTGGAGTACCGGAGACGGCAGCGGTTCTACTTCCGACAACGGAAGCACCCTGCAGCTCTCAGATGTTGACTCTTACATAACTTTCGACGTTAATGCCGACAGCGCTGACGACATTCAGGTCACCACCGCTACCGGCGGCAGCGTTGCGGTCGACATCAAGTCAAACAACGGCGTTTACACCGTGTGGGCTCCTGCCGGCGGTTATGAAAAAGGACGCATTTACAGGATCACGCTTTCCAACGGCGCTTCGTTTGTGAAATACGACGGCGTTGACGTGATTTTGTTCCAGATCGGCAATTCTGCCAACAACATCAAGATCAATGCAGGATATCTGACTTACAGCGAGAAGGCGGCAACTTTCGGTGAAGAGAGCACTGACGGCTACGGCGTTACTACCGGAGCTATGACTCTTCAGACGAATTCCGTTTCTCCGATGGCGGCGGGCACAATTTTCCTCATCGAGATGGCAGACGGTAGCCAGTCCGCATACAAAGTCACCAAGGCGACTGAAGCTCAGGCAGGCATTTACCTGATCAACTACGTAAAGCCTGACATCGACGAAGTTTTCGAAGAGTTCGAATACAGCGCTACCAGCAAGATGACTGCTGACAGCGACGTCGATTTCGACTATATGGGCGGCAAGGAAGCTTTGAACAACAGCGAACTTGCGATGAGCATTGTCGAAATGTTCGGTTCCAAGCCCGAATTCGACATTTCCGTTCCCGAGTTTGATCAGAGCGGACACGTTGTGGTTGACATCACGATCACCATCCCCAACGTCGTTACCGTTCAGGAATTCGGATCAGCCAACCTCGTCATCACCGTTCACAACGTGATGGACGTTTCCGCAAGCGCGAATATCGACAAAGCAACGCTTTCTGAAGAATTCTCTCTGAAGGCAACCGTTAAAAACGACATCACCACCACCGTATCTCTCGGTGCGAACGGCGGCTACACCGGCGCGGTCAACGTTCCCGAACTTATGGATAAGCTCGCTGAACTCGCAAACGACAGCGATGACGACGCAACTGCGGTTCCTCTGTTCAAGTGGACTGTTCCCATTGCAAACGGCGTTGCTTCCATTACATACAATGCTGATCTGATGTTCAGATTCAGCGTCGGCGGTGAAATCAACGCTGCGGCGCACGCTCAGCTCAACTACGAAGTCGGCGTTATGTACACCGAAGCTTACGGTCTGAGCACTTATGCGAACGAGATCGACGAAAATGGTTTCGACAGCGTTCAGGTGAACGTCGCCGGTCAGGCTGAACTCAAGATCGGTCTCAGACAGGACCTCAGCTTTGACATCCTCGCAGGCGTTCTCGGCATCGGCATCGAAGCGGAGATCGGCAACTACAACAGACTTTACGGTTACGGAGAATCCTCCAACCTTATAGACGAAGCTGACGACTACTTCGCAGGCGGCGTTTATTTCGAAGGCGGTTTCTACTATGACATCAACCTTTCTTACGGCCTCAAGATCGGCAGCATCCTCAATCTCTCAGACAAGGTCGACATCGTTGACGGCGAGATCAAGGGCTACGAAGCAGGCGAGAGATACCTCGTTCTCGGCGTAGGCGCTGAATACGAGAATTACAGACTCACCGCGCTGAACACCAACGTTCCCGCTATCTACTACAAGAACATGTATGACCTCGTCACAAGAACGAGATACACCGAAGCGGCTGTCGCTGAAGAATTCACTTTCGAGAGCGCAGGCAAGGATCTTGCGATCGAGAATTACGTTCTCAAGGTAACCAAGGACATCGCTCCCACTGTCGTTACCGCGACGTATGTGGCTGATCCCGATCTGAGCGTTGAAGTCAAGTACAGCTTCTCTCTCGAGGATCCCGTGCTCGTCAACGACACCATCGTGATCGACAAGACTTCTTACAACAACGCAAACGCTACGCTTGAATTCGGCATCAAATACAACGGTTTCGCAAATGCGGCTACCACCGTCACCAGCGACGATGTGACCGTCAGCGTAGTTGACGTCGACGACACGACTTACACCGCTACCGTTTCCGTTCCCGTCAAAGAGCTTCTCAAGCTTGACAACGGCATGAACGAGATCGGTCTGACCGTCGGCACCAAGTCTGTTGTGCTCAATCTCGACGTGCAGGGTAAGGTTGCATGGAACCAGTTCGCTACCGGTGCAAACAGCTACAGCGTGTTCACCGCCGATCAGATCGAGAATATGGTAAACAGTAACGCTTCCTTCGACAATGCAGTTATCACGATAACCGACGACATTGACATGAAGGGCGCTGAGCTCGCTCCCATCGCAGTCTTCAACGGCACTCTGCAGGGTAACGGCAAGTCCATCAGCAACTACACCGTCAAGTCTTTCGCAGGCGAGAAGGCAGGCTTCGTTGCTGTGAACAACGGCACGATCGACAACGTTGTGTTTGCAGGTAACGTTGACGTGGCTCTTGAAGCTACCGTCGGCAAGGATTACGCAGTGGCAGGTATCGCCGCAGTCAACAACGGCACGATCAGCAACTGCGCGGTTACCGGAGACGTGAACGTTTACTCCTACGGTCTTGCGACTATCGTCGAGTTTGACGTCGCGGCAGTCACCGCAATCAACAACAGCAACTGCGATCTGACTTCCAACACCGGCTCGAGCGAAGGCATCTCCAACGTGAAAGTTACCGTCAAGTTTGACCTTGTCAACGTAGAGGTCAGAGTGGGCGACCTGACTTCCACCACGAAGGGTATCGCAAACGTCAACATCGTTACCGGTTGCGAGAACTGCGCTAACGACGGCCCCTGGGCTACGAGCATCAAAGAAGCAAAGTAATCAGAAATCAAACTTACAAACGGAGCAGTCTTACGGCTGCTCCGCTTTTTATGTTCTGACGAAGAAAGGGAAGTCGGAATTAATTTCGCGTACGCGCGATTATATTTGCCTGCTCGCATTGACGGGAAAGCGTAAATAATTTATAATAATCTTGAAGTGGTAATTACGGAGGGAATTGTGAAAAAAATTTTGACGTTGTTATTGTGTCTTATGACCGTGACCGGGTTGCTGACGGTTTCCGTCGCCTGCGTGAACGACAGCGATCTTCCTGAAATAGATATGTCGTTGAGAGAAGACACTTTGTACGGGCTTTACTGGTACGGCGAGGACGCATATGACAGCATGAAGTCTCAGCAGAATATGCCCACGGAATATTACGATCCTCAGAAGCCCACGCTGATATATTCTCACGGCTTGAAATCCACAACAGAGGAAAAAGAAGTTTTCACTACGCTTGAAAAGACGATCAGCAAGACAAAAGGCGCTTCCGGCGAGTACGATTACGTTGTCGAGCTCAAGGAGCTAGGCTACAACGTCGCGTTTTTCGACTGGTACGATTACGCTCACGATCTTGACGCGTTGCAGAACGAGATCTGGGTCGTCAAAGACGCGGATTCGATAGAGAACAAGGACAGCAATTATTACCAGGCGGTCAGCGCTCTCGACGGCAGAAGTTTTGCAGGCGAAATAGTCAGAGCGATATGTGCGGTAATGCAGAAAGCCGAGGACAAAGAAGTCATTCTGGTCGGTCACTCTTTCGGAGGGCAGATGGTCACGGCTGTGGCTTATACGTTGTATAAACTTGCCGACGCCGGCTATATAACCAACAAAAACGTGCTTCCCGACAGGATATCGCTTGCCGATCCTTACATACCGGGTTCTGAAGTCAGCGGAGAAATGGACCTGATCGGAGAAGTGCTGGACCCTCAGCCCACCGCGCAGAAAACTGCGGACGCTTTTGAATACCTCAACACAAAAGGAGCCGTGATCGACCTGAACGGTGCGATGAAAGGATGGACTTACGACGGCTACACGATGCTTACGAAAATAGAGGAAGAGGCGCTCAGAGAGTCAGTTGACGTCAAGATAAAGGCGAATACGGTTTACATTGTTCAGAAGGCGCTCACGTCGGCATACGGGTCTATCGGAGACGTTCACGTCGTTTCGCGCGATTACGTGCTGACCAGCTTTATAGAAGGCAAAAAAGGAAATATGTCGTGCAAACCGCTTAATTCCATGTCTGCTTCAGAACTCAGGGAATACGTCGGCAGGCAGTTTGAGCTGAGCGGAAAGGGTTTCCCTCTTGCCAATGCCGTGATGACCGAAACGGAATGACAGCCGCTCCTGATCGGCTTTGACGAAGATGTCCCCGCTTGTGAGAGCGGGGCATTTTTGACGTTTCCTGAACATTTTAGCGTATGTAAGGCGTCAAAAGTTTGCTTCCGGAACGGACAGCTACATATATTCCGCAGACGTTGCATATATTTGCAATTATGTGCATAAATATCCATTATTTTGAATATTTAGAAGTTATCATCATAATTTAAACAAATAAACAACAAAAATTATGAATAAATATGTCAAAACGCTTGCAATAAAAATTTATTTGTTATAATATTAATACAATAAACGAACACGAGGTGTAATTATGGACAAGATAAAAAAAGTCGTACTGGCATATTCGGGAGGTCTGGATACCTCCATCATTATTCCGTGGCTCAAGGAGAACTACGACGGCTGCGAGGTGATCGCCGTTGCCGGCAACGTAGGGCAGGGCTCGGAGCTCAAAGGTCTCGAAGAAAAGGCGATCAAGACCGGAGCAAGCAAGCTTTATATTGCTGATCTGACCGACGAATTCGTCGACGATTATATTTTCCCCACCCTTAAAGCGGGCGCGGTATACGAAAACAAATATCTGCTGGGCACCAGCTTCGCGCGTCCCATCATCGCCAAGAGGATCGTTGAGATCGCTCTCGCAGAAGGCGCCGACGCGATCTGCCACGGCTGCACCGGCAAGGGCAACGATCAGGTGAGATTCGAGCTGACCATCAAAGCGTTCGCCCCCAACATGAAGATAATCGCTCCGTGGCGTATCTGGAACCTCAAATCCAGAGACGAGGAGATCGATTACGCAGAGGCGCACCACGTGCCGCTCAATATCAGCAGAGAGACCAATTACAGCAAGGACAAGAACATCTGGCACCTGTCTCACGAAGGTCTCGACCTTGAAAACCCTGCAAACGAGCCTGATTACGACAAAATCCTCGAGCTGGGCGTAAGCCCCGAAAAGGCGCCGGACAAGGCCACTTATGTCACGATCAGCTTTGAAAAGGGCGTTCCCGTTGCGATCGACGGCAAGAAGATGAAGGGCAGCGACATCGTCGCATACCTGAACAAGGTGGGCGGAGAAAACGGCATCGGCATTGCGGATATCGTTGAAAACAGACTGGTCGGTATGAAGTCGCGCGGCGTTTACGAGACCCCCGGCGGCACAATTCTCTATCACGCTCACGAAGTTCTCGAGACGCTGTGCCTTGACAAGGAGACCGCTCATTTCAAACAGCACGTCGCGGTCAAGTTCGCAGATCTCGTTTACAACGGTCAGTGGTTCACTCCGCTCAGAGAGTCTCTTAGCGCGTTCGTCGACAGCACTCAGCAGACTGTTACCGGAGACGTAAAACTCAAACTCTATAAAGGCAACATCATCAACGCAGGCGTCACCAGCCCCTATTCTCTGTACGACGAGGATATCGCAACTTTTGCAGAGGACGACTGCTACGACCAGAAGGACAGCGCGGGCTTCATCAACCTGTTCGGCTTGCCGATAAAGGTCAACGCACTTATGAAGGCTAAGAACAAATAATGGCTAAAATGTGGCAAGGACGGTTTTCAAAGGAACTCGACGAAAGGGTCAACGACTTCAACAGCTCGATTTCCTTTGACAGCCGGATGTATAAAGAGGACATATCGGGCAGTATAATTCATTCCGTGATGCTGGGCAGACAGGGCATAATTTCGGAAGAGGACAGCCGTCTGATAGGCAAAGAGCTTTCCGCTATCTATGAAGAAATAGAGAGCGGAAAACTTGCGTTTGACTCCACCGCGGAAGACATACACATGTTTATCGAATCCGTGCTTACAGAAAGGTTGGGCGAAGTGGGCAAACGACTGCATACCGCGCGTTCGAGAAACGATCAGGTCGCGCTCGATCTCAGGATGTACCTGAGAGGGCAGATAGACGTGATCGTTGGAATGATAAAAGAGCTGATCGCCGCGCTTGTGAAAAAGGCGGAAGAAAATCTTGAGACGGTCATGCCGGGCTATACTCACCTCCAGAGGGCGCAACCGATCACTTTCGCGCACCATCTTATGGCGTACGTCGAGATGTTCAAGCGCGATATGGTCAGGATGTTCAACTGTTTTTCGCTGATGAACGAATGTCCGCTCGGCTCGGGCGCACTTGCGACGACGACCTATCCGATAGACAGGGAGTTCACCGCAAAGCACCTCGGCTTCGACAATCCGACCTATAACAGCTTAGACGGAGTGAGCGACCGCGACTACGCGATTGAACTCGCAAATGACATTGCGATCTGTATGACGCACCTTTCCAGGCTTTCGGAGGAGATAGTCTTGTGGAGCAGCTGGGAGTTCAAGTTCATTGAACTGGACGACGCATACGCGACCGGTTCCAGCATAATGCCTCAGAAGAAGAATCCCGACATCTGCGAACTTATCCGCGGCAAGACGGGACGCGTACAGGGCAATCTGACGACCCTCCTGACGATGATGAAAGGACTGCCGCTTGCTTACAACAAGGATATGCAGGAAGACAAAGAGGCGATATTCGACAGCGTGGACACGGTGAAGCTGTGTCTTTCGACGATAAAGCCGATGCTCGAAACGATGACCGTAAACAAGGAAAACATGAAGAAGGCGGGCGAAAAGGGCTTTATCAACGCGACGGACTGCGCGGATTATCTGGTAAAGAAAGGTCTCGCTTTCCGCGACGCATACAAAATAGTCGGCACGCTTGTCGGAATTTGCGTTGAGAAGGGTACAACGCTTGACAAACTGGACATTGCCGAGTATAAAAAGATATGCGACGTTTTCGAGGACGACGTCTACGAGGCGATAGACCTCGCTACCTGCGTCAAAGGGCGCAATGTGACCGGCGGTCCCGCCCCCGAAGCTGTGAAGAAGCATATAGAACTCATAAAGAATACCGTTCTCAAAGAGGAGAAGTAATGATAAAAGTTGGAATAGTGGGCGCGACGGGATACGCGGGCGTTGAACTCGTAAGGCTGTTGCAGACTCACCCTGAAGCGGAAATAACGGGAATCAGTTCCGTCAGCTACGAAGGCAAGAGCATAAGCGAAGTGTACCCCAATCTTTACGGGATATGCGACGACAAACTCGAAACGGAGGACGCGCTGATCGGAAAAAGCGATATAATATTTGCTTCGCTCCCGCACGGACTCAGTGAAAAACTGGCGAAAAAGTGCGTTGAAAAAGGCGTAAAACTCATCGACCTGGGTGCAGATTTCAGACTGGACAGCGCTGAAGAATATACGAAGTGGTACGGCAAGACGTACGAAGAAAAGGAACTGCACGAAAAGAGCGTGTACGTAATCCCGGAACTCATGCGCGCACAGTATGACGGTCAGCCGATAATCGGCAATCCCGGCTGCTATCCGACGAGCATTGCGCTCGGGCTCGCTCCGCTGATAAAGAGCGGGATAGTCTGCGACAACGGCATTGTGATAGACAGCAAATCGGGCGTTACCGGCGCGGGCAGAGGGCTTGCCGATAACACGCATTATCCCAACTGCAACGAGGCGTTTTCGCCGTACAAGGTCGCTTCTCACAGGCATACGCCCGAGATCGAGCAGACGCTGTCAAAGCTAGCGGGAAAGAAGGTCAACGTGACGTTCGTGCCGCATCTGCTCCCCGTCAACAGAGGCATAATCTCCACCATGTACGTTTCTCTGACTCAGGCAGTCGGCGCGGATGAGCTTCATTCTCTGTATGAAAAATTTTACGCGCGCGAAAAGTTCGTACGCGTACTGCCTCTCGGCAAAGTAGCCAACCTGCGCGACGTGAAATTCAGCAACTATTGCGACGTCTCCGTTCATGCGGACGAGCATACGGGCAGAGCCGTCATCGTTTCCGCGATAGACAACATGGTCAAAGGCGCGGCAGGTCAGGCGATTCAGAATATGAACATTATGTTCGGCTTAAAGGAGGATTGCGGTCTGGATTTCGTTCCGCCCGCGTTTTAAGATGAAGGATATACTCGGAGGCATTTGCGCGCCCAAGGGCTTCAGGGCAAGCGGCGTGCATTGCGGAATAAGAAAGAATAAAGAAAAGCGCGACTTAGCGCTCATTGTCAGCGACGTGAAGGGCGCGGCGGCGGCGGTCTATACGACCAACAAGGTCAAGGGCGCGCCGATTGCGGTGACCGGAAACAATATCGCGGACGGCTACGCTCAGGCGGTGATCTGCAACAGCGGCAACGCCAACACCTGCAATGCGGACGGAGAAGTCAAGGCGGCAAGAATGTGCGAGCTGACCGCCGGATATGCCGGCGTGGACGCAAAGGACGTGATCGTAGCTTCTACGGGCGTCATCGGGCAGATACTTCCGATCGAACCGATAGAAAACGGTATGAACGCCCTTGTGGAAGGGCTGTCTTACGACGGCTCGGCAAACGCCGCGGAAGCGATAATGACGACCGATACCGTCAAAAAGGAGTTTGCATGCGAGTTTTCTTTAGGCGGCAGGATCTGCCGTCTCGGAGCGATCGCAAAGGGAAGCGGAATGATACATCCCAATATGGCGACTCTGCTTTGCTTCCTGACGACGGACGCGGCAGTTGCGCCCGAGGCGCTCCATTCCGCGCTTTACGACGTGATACAGGACACACTGAACATGGTCAGCATAGACGGCGACACATCGACCAACGACATGGTTTCCGTGATAGCCAACGGCAAGGCGGAAAACGTGCTCATCGAAAAGGCTGAAGGCGAGGATTACGAGACTTTCAAGGCGGCTTTATATCATATCATGGTCAAGGTTTCCCGCGCGATAGCAAAGGACGGCGAAGGCGCGACGAGGCTTATGGAGTGCAAGGTCTCGGGAGCGAAAGACAAGACGACGGCGAAGGTGATCGCAAAGAGCGTCGTATGCAGCAGTCTTCTCAAGGCTGCGATATTCGCGTCAGACGCAAACTGGGGCAGGATCCTTTGCGCGATCGGATATGCGGACGCGGAGTTCGACATTGCGAAGATCGACGTTGATCTTTCTTCGTCCAAGGGCGTTATCGCGGTATGCAGAGGCGGCAACGGCGTGGAGTTCAGCGAGGAAAAGGCAAAAGAGATCCTTCTCGAAGACGAAGTGCAGATACTCGTAAGATGCAACGACGGCGAGGCTGAAGCCGTAGCCTGGGGTTGCGATCTGACTTACGATTACGTAAAGATAAACGCGGATTACAGAACCTGAGGTGGATATGGACATTTCAACAAAAGCTCAGATATTAAGCGACGCGATGCCTTACATCCAGAAATACTACGACAAAATAGTCGTGGTAAAGTACGGCGGCAACGCGATGCTCAACGAAGAACTCAAGAACGCGGTGATGCGCGACATTGTGATGCTGTCGCTTATCGGCGTAAAAGTCGTGCTCGTGCACGGCGGCGGACCCGAAATCAGCGATATGCTCAAAAGAGTGGGCAAGGAAAGCAGGTTCATCGGCGGTCTGCGTTATACCGACGAGGAGACCGCTGAGATAGTCCAGATGGTACTTGCCGGCAAGATCAACAAAAACCTGGTCGGCATGCTCACCCGTCACGGCGGCAAGGCGCTCGGCTTCTGCGGCATAGACGGCAATATGTTCGTGTGCAGGAAGGCAAAGGGAGAGCAGGACCTCGGTTTTGTCGGAGAGATAACCGAAGTCAACGCTCAGCCCGTGCTGGATGCGTTGAACAACGGATATATTCCGGTCGTCGCCAGCGTCTCTTCGGACGCAGACGGCAACATTTACAACGTCAACGCGGACACGGCGGCGGCGAGGGTAGCGGCGGCGCTCAAGGCGGAGAACCTGATCCTGATGACGGACATCAGAGGTCTTCTGATGGACAAGAACGACGAAAGCACGCTGATAAGCGAGGTCAATGTAAGCGACGTTCCTTCGCTTAAAAAGAAAGGCGTGATCGGCGGCGGCATGATCCCTAAAGTCGACTGTTGCGTGGAAGCGGTAAGGCGCGGCGTAAGACAATCTATAATAATCGACGGCAGGATCCCTCATGCGATACTTATAGATATGCTGACAAGCGAAGGCGTGGGCACGCTTTTTAAATAAGATAATGGATATAAAACAGACTGACAAAGAATACGTAATGGGTACTTACAAGCGTTTCGACCTGCTTATCACGGCGGGCGAAGGCTGTTATTGCTTCGACGAAACCGGCAAGAGATATATCGACCTTACCAGCGGCATAGGCGTCAACTGCTTGGGATACTGCGACAGGGAGTGGGCGGACGCGGTTGCAGAACAGGCGCACACGCTCAGCCACACGTCCAACCTCTTTTATACGGAGCCTTGCGTAAAGCTTGCCAAGACGCTGTGCGAACGCACGGGCGCGAAAAAGGTATTCTTCGCCAACAGCGGCGCCGAAGCGAACGAAGGCGCGATCAAGGTCGCGAGAAAGTATTCCTTTGACAAATACGGCAGCGGCAGAAATACCGTGATAACGCTGAAGAACTCGTTCCACGGCAGGACGATCACCACGCTTGCGGCGACGGGTCAGGACGTGTTCCACAACTACTTTTTCCCGTTCACAGAAGGTTTCAGATACGTCGAAAGCGGGAATATGGACGCGCTCAGGGAGCAGTTTGACGACAGCGTATGCGCCGTGATGATAGAATTTATTCAGGGCGAAGGCGGCGTGATACCTCAGGACAAGGATTATATAACGGCGCTCAGGAGTTTTTGCGAAGAAAAGGACGTGCTTCTGATCGCGGACGAAGTGCAGACGGGCGTCGGCAGAACGGGTAAGTTCCTTGCAAGCGAAAACTACGGGATCACTCCCGACATCACGACTTTTGCAAAGGGGCTCGGCGGCGGTCTCCCGATAGGCGCGGTCGCGGTTTACGGCAAGGTGGAAAGCGTGATGGGCTTTTCCTCTCACGGCAGTACTTTCGGCGGAAACCCGATAGTCTGCGCAGGCGCGCTCAAAGTCATGGAGAGAATCGACGACGCTTTTCTCGCGGACGTGGTAAAAAAAGGAGAGTATGCGCGCAAAAAACTTGTAGGCGCAAAGGGCGTTGAAAGCGTTACCGGCGCGGGACTCATGATCGGGATCAAGCCGACGGACAAGAAGTCTGCGGACGTAGTTAAAATGGGCATAGAGCGCGGCGTACTTATGCTGACCGCTAAGGACAAGATAAGGCTACTTCCCCCGCTCACTATCACGGAAAGTCAACTTGACGAAGCGCTGGACGTACTGCTGAGTATCCTCGCGGAATAAAGGAGAAAATATGAAACATTTACTTAAAATGCTCGATCTTAGCAAAGAAGAGATCTTTTCCATCCTCAACCTTGCCGATCAGCTCAAATTCAATCAGAAACACAACATCCCCCACAAGCACCTTGAAGGCAAGACGCTGGGCATGATCTTCCAGAAGGCTTCGACGAGAACAAGGGTGTCTTTCGAGACGGGCATGTATCAGCTGGGCGGGCAGGCGCTCTTCCTGTCGTCCAACGATCTTCAGATAGGAAGAGGCGAGCCGGTGCAGGATACCGCGCGCGTTCTTTCCAGATACCTCGACGGCATCATGATCAGGACGTTCGCTCAGCAGGAAGTGGAAGATCTTGCGAAATACGGCTCGATTCCGATAATAAACGGACTCACGGACTTCGCTCACCCCTGCCAGGTGCTTGCAGATCTCATGACGATAAGAGAATATAAAGGCGCGTTCGACACGCTCAAATTCTGCTATATCGGAGACGGAAACAATATGGCGAATTCGCTGACCGTAGGCTGCCTCAAAATGGGCATGAAGGTCTCTCTCGGTTGCCCGAAGGACTATTCGCCGGACAAGCAGGTTCTCGACTTTGCGAAAGAGTACGGCGACAAGTTCGAACTGACCGACGATATCTTCGCGGCGGCTAAGGACGCCGACGTGATCTACACCGACGTCTGGGCTTCCATGGGTCAGGAGAAAGAAAGAGAACTGAGAGCAAAAGCGTTCAAAGGCTTTTGCGTGGACGCCAAGCTGATGGCGGTGGCGAAACCCGACGCAATGGTGATGCACTGCCTGCCCGCCCACAGAGGGGAGGAGATCAGCGAAGAGGTTTTCGAGTCGCATCCCGAAATATTCGACGAAGCGGAAAACAGACTGCACGCACAGAAAGCCGTGCTTGTCAAACTTCTGGGCTGAAATGCGATATATCTGCGATATAGAGAATAAAAAATTTGACGGTCTGAGACTTTGCCGCGCTGAACTTTGCGATTACGGCAAAGTCTTTTCCTTTCTGGACGAGTGCAGAAACGCGCTGGACAAGATAGAGTTTTTTTACCCGTACAAGGAAGAGGAGCTCAGAGAGGTGCTTGAAACGGGATACTTCATGTGCGCGCTGGACGGAGAAGATATCGTTGCGACGTGCGCGGTCGATCTTGACGAGGAATACGCAAAAACGCTAGCCGACGTAATCAGAAAAGGCTCCGGAGGGAAAGAGGACGTTCAACAGGCATACGAAGCGAGCGGGCTTATGGTAAGAGAGGATCACCGCGGCGCGGGACTGGCATCTTATATGCTTTCAAAGGCTGTCGAGTATGCAAATATGCATAAAATCAATCTTTGCGGAGTTGTTTTTTACACAAACAAAGCCAGTATTGCTACGTTTTTCGGCAAAAAATTCTTACTTAGCGCAATATATGAGCCAATAAATGGCTATAAATTTGTATATTTATTAAAAAAATTCAATTTTCACTATTCAAAGCCGGAAATATATGGTAAAATAGAAATAACGGAAGCCGGAGCGCTGAACTCCGCATTGCAAAAGGGTTTGCAGGTGTTCGGGCTTGAAGGCGATTCGTTGCTGATAGCGGAAATAGGCCGTGAGGCTTAAATAAAACAAGAGGGCGAAAGCCCGAGGAGGAAATTGTATGAATAAAAGTGAATTGATCGCTGCTGTCGCTGAAAATGCAGACGTGACCAAAGAAGTTGCCGGAAAGTGCCTTGACGGCGTTATCGCTGCAATCGCTGACGCGCTCAAGAACGGCGAAGAAGTTGCGCTCGCAGGCTTCGGTAAATTCGAGGTTAAGGAAAGAGCAGAGAGACAGGGCGTCAACCCCGCAACCGGTGAAAAGATCACCATCGCGGCAAGCAAGGCTGTTTCTTTCAAAGCAGGCAAGACCCTGAAGGACAGTCTGTAATATTTAATCGACAGAAAAAATCGGAGAGCTCAGGCTCTCCTATTTTTTTGTCTTGCAGACGTTGCCGTCGTCACAATTTCCTCATCTTCCTTGCACTGAAAAAAGGGGGGGGATGTCGGGCTGGTTTGTTCCGCAAGCGTAGACGGAGTGAAAAAAGAATAATTATGCGTATAAAAGTATAATTTAAAGTTAATATCCGTATGTGAATTTTAAAAACAAAAATCGCTGCGCATAACAGAAAGGAGGGGGTGCGTATCGTGCGCAGACGGTCAACGTAAAAAAAAGAGGAGGCGATCGCCGCCCTCCGGTTGCGTTTCGGGGAAAAGAGCGCCGCGGATTTCAGAGTGGAAATTTTAGCGCAGACACAATATGTTGTTTTTACAAAATTTAACATATACAAAATGTTGCATTTTGTCAAAACCTGTGTTACAATGTGTTTGCAATAGAAAGATAGCTGTGCGACTGACGGATATACATAGTTTACTATGGTGGAGCACAGCGGTTTATGTCGACCGTCTGGGCAAAAAAACAATAAAAAGTCCCGGCGGCATTTTTATTTTCCGGGGACAAAGGAGTATTTATGAACAGCGAATGGCAGGGTTTCAAAAAGGGTAACTGGTGCAAAAAGATAGACGTCAGAGATTTTATCGTCAGGAATTACACCCCTTACGGTGGAGACAGATCTTTCCTCAGCGGTCCGACAGAAAGGACGTCAGAACTCAAGGCAAAAGTGGACGAACTTCTGGTGAAGGAAGCAGAGAAGGGAGTGCTTGACGTAGATACTGAAAACGTCGCTTCGATTCTTTCTTTCGCACCCGGCTATATCGACAAGGAAAAGGACATCATCGTCGGACTTCAGACGGACGCTCCTCTCAAACGCGCGATCAATCCGTTCGCGGGAAAGAGAATGAGTGAAAAAGCCTGCGAAGCTTACGGATATAAGATGTCTGATCTGATCAGGACGGAATTCAGATACCGCACCACGCACAACGACGGCGTGTTCCGCGTGTATACCAACGAAATGAGAGCGGCAAGACACGTCGGCGTCATAACCGGGCTTCCCGACGCTTATGCGAGAGGCAGGATAATCGGCGACTACCGCAGGATCGCGCTTTACGGTATGGACTACCTGATCGAGTGCAAGAAGGCGGACAAGAAAGAGCTGGGGAAAAACGATATGACGGCTGAGAACATCCAGCTTATCGAGGATGTGCAGAAGCAGCTTGAGTTCATGGCTCAGCTCAAAGATATGGCGGCGCAGTACGGCTGCGACATTTCGCGCCCTGCGGCTGATGCAAGAGAAGCGGTACAGTGGCTGTATTTCGGCTATCTCGGCGCGGTAAAGGAACAGAACGGCGCGGCGAACTCGATCGGAAGGATATCCACATTCCTTGACATTTATTTTGAAAGAGACATAAAGAAAGGCATACTGACAGAGCAGGGCGCGCAGGAAATAATGGACGATCTCGTACTCAAACTCAGGCTGGTCAGACATCTGCGTACGCCCGAATACAACGATCTTTTCGCCGGTGATCCCACCTGGGTCACGATGTCGGAAGGCGGCATGTGCGAGGACGGCAGACCTATGGTCACCAAGAACTGCTTCCGCGTTCTTCAGACGCTTTACAACCTGGGAAGCAGTGCGGAGCCTAACATCACCGTGCTGTGGTCTCAGGGATTGCCGCAGGGCTTCAAGGATTTCTGCGCGAAGGTCTCGATCGACACCGATTCGATCCAGTACGAGAACGACGACGTTATGCGCCCCGTTTTCGGCGACGATTATGCGATCGCGTGCTGTGTGTCGGCAATGAAAGAGGGCAAGCAGATGCAGTATTTCGGCGCGAGATGCAACCTCGCGAAAGTTCTTCTGATGGCGCTCAACGGAGGCAAGGACGAGATTTACGGCATCCAGGTCGCGCCCGAAGGAAAGGTATTCGACGAGGGCGTACTCAATTACGACGAAGTTCTGAAGGCGTACAAGAAGTATATGAAGTGGATGGCGAAGCTGTACGTCAACACGCTCAACATAATCCACTACATGCACGATAAATACGCGTACGAAAGACTGATGATGAGCCTGCACGACACTCACGTCGAAAGACTTATGGCGTTCGGCATATGCGGACTCAGCGTGCTTGCAGACAGCCTCAGCGCGATCAGGTACGCAAAGGTGAAGGCGGTCAAGGACGAGAGGGGGCTCATCACCGATTTCGTGACCGAGGGAGATTTCCCCAAGTACGGCAACGACGACGACAGAGTGGACAAGATCGCTCAGTGGATCGTCGAGAGTTTCTACAAAGAGTTGATCAAGACGCCGGCATACAGGGGAGCGAAACACACCCTTTCCATTCTGACGATAACGTCCAACGTGGTTTACGGCAAGAAGACGGGGTCCACTCCCGACGGAAGAAAACGCGGAGAGCCGTTCGCTCCCGGAGCGAACCCGATGCACGGCAGAGACTGCGAAGGCGCGCTTGCGAGCCTCAATTCCGTTGCCAAACTGGATTACGGATGCTGCCGAGACGGCATATCCAACACCTTCTCGATCACTCCCGACACTCTCGGAGAAAGCGAGGAGGACAGGATAGCCAAGCTGACCACGATGCTTGACGGCTATTTTGCGCAGGACGCGCATCACCTGAACGTTAACGTTCTGCATCGTCAGAAGCTGATCGACGCGATGAACAACCCGTCTCTCTATCCCAACCTTACGATCAGGGTGAGCGGATACGCGGTCAACTTCAACAAGCTGAACAGAAATCAGCAGCAGGAAGTCATCAACCGTACTTTCCACGAGAGATTCTGAGTACCGATATGTCTAAAATCCAACCGACGGCGAATATCCACTCGTTTGAAAGCCTGGCAACTTTAGACGGCAAGGGCTTGCGCTACGGGATATTTTTCGTCGGTTGTCCGTACCGTTGCGCGTATTGTCATAATCCGGATACGTGGAGCGGAGAAGGGCAGAGATACACGGTCGGGGAACTTGTGAAAAAGGTGCTGAGGTACAAGCCGTATTTCGGCAAGGACGGCGGCGTTACGATAAGCGGCGGAGAGGTGCTTTTGCAGAGCGCGTTTGTCGCGGAATTTGAAAAGCGAATGAAAAAAGAGGGCGTCGGAGTAGTACTGGACACCTCCGGCGGCGTGCCGCTTACGGATGACGTAAAAGCGGCAATTGAGGGTGCCGAAGAGATTATTCTGGACCTGAAATTCTGGGACGACGAAGGTTATCGCAAGTATTGTCGCGGCGGTATCGCGCCGGTGCTGGAAACGCTTGACTACTGCGAGAAAAAACACGTGCCCGTGTGGATAAGGACAGTGATAGTGCCCGGCATAAACGACACGGAGGAATGCGTAGACAGGTATGCCGACGTAGTGAAAGGATACACCTGCATAGAGAGGTATCAGCTGCTTGCGTTCCACACCATGGGCTTTTCAAAATACGAAAAGATGGGGATAGAAAATCCCCTTGAAGGAACTCCCGCGCTGAACAGGAACAGACTGGAAGAATTGCAGAGATATCTTGATTCAAAGGAGATAGTCAAATGACGAAAGAAGAAAGAAAACAACTGGCTTACGAAAATTTTAAAAAGGGATACAACTGTTGTCAGTCGGTCGTACTGGCGTTTGCGGACGTACTTCCGCTTGACGAAGAGACGCTTGAAAAGCTGACGCTCGGGTTCGGCGCAGGCTTCGGCAGGACGAGAAACCTTTGCGGCGCGGTCAGCGCGTACGGTTTCGTCGTGGGACTTCTTCACGACAAGGAAGATACGCTCGCGGCAGACAAGACCGACGTATATAAGCAGATAACCGATCTTGACAACAAATTCAAACAGCTCAACGGCACTGACAATTGCGGAGAACTTCTCAAAAACGTCAAAAACCTCACCGCCGGCTACGTTCCCGAAGTCAGAGACGAGGAATATTACAAAGTGCGTCCGTGCGCCAAATTCGTAGTGGACAGCGCAGGGCTTCTGCACGACCATCTGGACACCCGCGGATTGATAAAATAATTAAACAAAACAAACGTTATTGCCGCTCCTCAGGGGGCGGCTGTTTTATTGCCTGTCTCCGGATGAAACTCAGATATTTTCTTGCGGCAAGGCGGTGCCGTCATGAAAAGCCGAAATACGGCGCTTTTCGGCGAAATGCGGCTTCCGGCGAAGATCGCGTCGACGCGGATGAAAAACGCGCTGAGACGCAAAAACCGGGCTTATACGGCGTTTGCCGTGCGAGCCTGCTGAACGGAGTTCTTCCCGCATGCGGGTGCGGAACGTGCGTGTAAAATATAAAACGCAGAAAAGACACACAAATACGTTATGAGATGGGCGCTGAAAAAACTTTACAGGATAGCGGGCAACACTTACTGGAAGGTCTTCGGAGGGTTTGCGTTTTCTCTCGTCTGGTTTACGCTCGGAATCATACTTGTTATTTCCGTCGCAGGGCTGGCACTCGGCGTAAAATGCGTCAGAGTGGGGATATTCGTCTTCAAACCGTTCGGTAAACATACGGTGACCGTCTTTGACCGGCCTGTTGCGGATATTCTCTGGGCGCTGACTTTCGGGATTCCGCTGGGGATCATATCCGCAGTGGGCGCTTTAACTTCGCTTCTCGGTATTCTTACGGCGCCGCTTTGCGTGCAATGGCTCAAGGTCGCAAAGGTGTCTCTTTTTCCGTTTTCGACATATTTGAAATAACAAAATTAATGTGCACGTGTCTGTTAAAGGCACATATTGCCGTCAAGTCAAGCGTTTTCGGCAGAATGAACATTGTGCAGATCAGAGAAAAAACCGGCGGCAGAAATTTTTACCGTAAAGCGATCGAAATTTCAAGGTAGGTATTGCCTTTTTATTAAGATAATGTTATAATATTTTCAGCGGTTTCGCAAAGAATTTTCCGGGAGAGACATATGTTATACACGTTCAGGCACGATAAGTACAGCGATTTCAACGTTTTCGAAGACAACAGGCTCGCGCCAAGGAGCTATTTTATTCCGTTTGAAACAAGGAAGCAATGCGATGAGACAGATTACCTGACGGAGCGCTACGCGTCTCCGCTCGTAACCGTACTCAGCGGAGAATGGGATTTCGTTTATTTCAGACGGGTGTCCGAAATGCCCGAAAAAATAGACAGTTATCTTCTGAAAGCTGACAAGGTCAACGTACCTTCTTGCTGGCAGTTCACCGGATATGAGCAACCTTATTACGTCAACATCCGTTATCAGTTCGATTGCCATCCTCCCCGCATACCTGCGGACGAGGGATTGATCGGCGCAAACATGCCGATAAACAAGAAAGGCGCGCCTTTCAAGGTGTATAACTCAGTGGGGATGTACCGCAAGACGTTCGAGCTGAAGCGCAAGGATAAGCACATTCTCACTTTCCTCGGAGCGGCGTCCAACGTGCAGGTTTATATGAACGGGCAGTACATGGGGTACGGCGAAGGCAGTCACAATACGTCCGAGTTCGACGTTACGCCGTACGTGCTCGACGGAATGAACGAAGTTATCGTTCTCGTATACAAGTGGTGCAACGGCACATATCTGGAATGTCAGGATATGTTCCGCAACAACGGTATATTCAGAGACGTTTACGTGACTTCAGTGAACGGTCCGTTTGTCAGGGATCTGAGCGTAAAAAGCGAGAGAAAGGATAAGAATCTGTGGAAGCTGGTCGTGAAAGCGGCGGTTGAAGGAGACGCTGAGATAAGATTTTCGCTTGAACGCGGAGGCAATACGGTTGCAGAAGGAGTTTCGGATAACGGAGAATTCACGATCGAGGTCGACAAGCCCGATCTGTGGTCAGCCGAACTCCCCAATCTGTACGTGCTTTACGTCACGCTCAGAAAGGGCGGAGAAGAAGTTCAGGTGATCAGGCAGGAAGTCGGGTTCCGCGAAGTTATAGTTGACGGCAACGTGTTCCGTTTCAACGGAGAAGCGATAAAGATTAAGGGCGTGAATCACCATGACACGCACGAGAGCAAAGGATACGCGGTCAGCGTTGCCGATTACGTGAAAGACGCGGTGCTGATGAAGGAGTATAATGTCAACGCTGTGCGCACTTCTCATTATCCTCCTGACCCGGTTTTCCTCAAGATAGCCAATTATATGGGGCTTTATATAATCGACGAAGCCGACATTGAGACTCACGGCACGGGAGCGACTTATCTTTCGCGTCCCAACAGGATAAGCAACAACGTCAGATGGCGGGCGCACTACTGGGACAGAGTGCACCGCATGTACGAGCGAGACAAAAACAATCCCTGCGTCACAATGTGGTCGCTCGGCAATGAGGCTGGCGGCTGGAAAAATCAGGATTACTGTTATCTTGAACTCAAAAAGCTGACTAGGGTCCCGATCCATTACGAAGGCGCCTGCCGCACTCCGCGCTGGGCGTACGACGTGTTGTCGCATATGTATACGTCGACGGAAAACTATGACAGGTATCTTGAAAAGAAACTGCCGGAAAAATATTACAACAAACCTTTCTTCCAGTGCGAATACGCGCACGCAATGGGCGTCGGTCCCGGCTCGCTCGACGATTACTGGACGAGGTTTTACAAATCGGAAAGTCTGATGGGCGGCTGCATCTGGGAATGGGCTGACCACGCCGTAAAGCACAGCGACGGAACGTATACTTACGGCGGCGATCACGGTGAGTACGCTCACGATTCCAATTTCTGTGTTGACGGGCTTTTCTTCCCGGACAGAAAACCTCATACGGGCGCCAAGTGCATGCAGGCTGTCTACCGCCCGGTGCGCGCGTCTTATATTTCCACCAACAGATACGTGCTGTCAAACACGGATTATTTCAGAGATTCATCGTGGCTCGAGATTGGCTGGGAATACGTCGTCAACGGTATCGCGGGAGAAAAGGGCGTGATAAACGCGGTGATACCTCCTCAGGAAAAGATAGAAGTCGTGCTCAAACACAAGAGCATAGATACGACCAAGGACTGCTTCATCAACTTCATTTACAAGAATAAAGCGACAGGCAAGACGGTTGCGAAAGAGCAGATCATCATGTGCCAGAGCGTGGGAAGGACGTCGCTCGGCGGTTCCGGCGAAGTCGCTTATATCGAAAACGCGACGACGATAGCCATTGCAACCAACAACGCGAGCGTTGCGATAGACAAGGGCACCGGCAGACTCACCGGTTACGAAGTGGACGGAGTGGAATATCTGAACAGGAACGCGAAGAACAAAGGATTCAGCCTCTCTCTGTACGACAGTCCCGTGGACAACTATATGTACGTGTCCGACAAGTGGAGGTCGCGCGGCCTCGACAAGGCGGAATGCGTTTTCAACGGGCTTGACAGCGAAAAGCAGAGCGGGAAAGTCATTGTGGCGTGCCATTACGATGTCTTGCTCAAAGGGAAAAAGGCGTATGCGTACACGATCCAGTATACCGTTTATTCCGACAACACTCTCGACGTGAAACTTCTTCTTGATGCGAAGAGGTATGTTGATCTGCCCAAGTTCGGCGTCTGCATAGAAATGCCTTCATGTTATGACGGGGTGAGATATTACGGCAGAGGAGACAGTGAGAACTATCTTGACTTCAAGGCGCACGCATTGCTGGGAATATACGAAACGAGCGTGGGCAAGATGGCTGAGCCTTATATCAGACCGCAGGCTTCGGGCAACAGAGCTGAAACGCGCTGGGCGGAAGTGTTCGACGAAAACGGAACGGGGCTCAGGTTTACCGCTCAGGGAGCCGCTTTCAACTTCAATGCGGTGCCTTACAATCCTGAAGGACTGATCGGGGCTTCTCACAGACAGGATATCAAGTACGACGGCACGACGTGCGTGCATATAGATCATTTCGTAAGAGGCATAGGAACCAACAGCTGCGGTCCGGATACGAGGGCGGAATACAGGCTTGGAGCAAAACAGACGAGGCTTCAGTACGAGTTCACAGTCTGTCCCGTCGCGCGTAAGACAACCGAAAAGTGACGCCTGCGCGCAGTAAGAGAAAAAGGAAATATAAATATTATGTACGCGCGCGCGTAGCGCGCGTATCAAATATAATAAGATTTTAATAAAAATTATAAATATTTTATTTATACTATTGAAAAGCAGACGAAGATATGCTATAATACAACTATAATGTTGCGGTGGCAAATGGAGGAATACGTTTTATGGCAAAAGAATTCGATTACGAAGTGGTCAAAACTTTCGGAAGTCTCTCTGAGTCCAGCAAGGGTTGGAAAAAGGAGATCAAGCTCATAAGCTGGAATCAGAAAGAGCCCAAATACGACATCAGAGAATGGTCTCCCGAAGGAGATAAGATGGGCAAGGGCGTCACGCTTTCAAAGGAAGAACTTGTAAATCTCAGGGATCTTCTTGAAGTGATACTCGCAGAGTAATTTCCCCGTTTTCAGATCATATACATAATTTTTATAACGGTATTCAACATACGGTAGCTTTGCTATCGTATTTTTTTTGTCTTTGAAATGCACGTCGACAATGCACTGAGAGCTTTGAGCGAGGTTTTGAAGAGAAGGAAAAAATTTTTACGTTTTTTAGTGTTGACAAAGCCAGAGCACGGTAATATAATGGAAAAGTTGATTAGGGGGCAAAAAGCGGGAGGTGCATTTATGGGATACGTCTTCAGTTATAACATTTTCTTACACCTGGCATTGATCCTGTTGCTTACCAAGGTGCTCGGAATACTCATGCGCAAGCTCGGCTTGCCGCAGGTTGTCGGTGCGCTTATCGCCGGTATTCTTATCGGAGTCAGCGGCATCATTGAAAATACTTCGGAACTCAAACCGTTTGCCGAGATCGGCGTCGTGATGATCATGTTCACAGCCGGTATGGAGACAAATTTCAAAGAGCTCAAGAAAAACGGCGTGGCGTCTGTGCTGATAACAAGCCTTGGCGTTATCGTTCCTCTGGCTGTCGGCTTCGGAGTTTCCTGGATAATTCCCGGTCTCGAACTCAAGGAGAGATTCTTCTTCGGCGTCATCCTGGCTGCGACTTCGGTCGGCATAACGGTCGCCGTACTCAAAGAGATCGGCAAGATCCACGGCAAGGTGGGCGCAAGCATCGTTACCGCAGCCGTACTTGACGACATCATCGGCATTGTCATTCTTGCTTTTGCTACCGGGGATGTGGATTCCGGAACGTGGGGTTACAAGATAGTCGACCTGTTCGGCGATCCCGCGAAGGTTTCTTCCGGAGTGCAGGTGCTCATCAACGTCGTCCTGTTCTTCGTCATTGCGATTGCCTTCGGCATAGCGATACATTTCATATTCAAATTTCTCAGCAAGAAGTTCCCGCATACGCGCAGACTTTCCATTTTCGGTCTGGCTACCGCGTTCCTGTTTGCCTGGTTCTCTGAAGAACTTTTCGGCGTGGCGGCTATCACCGGCGCGTTTGTCGCGGGTATGATGATGTCCAACATGAAGCAGACCGATTACGTTGAACGCCGTATCGACATGAGCGCGTACATGCTGTTCAGCCCGATATTCTTTGCCAACATCGGAATCTGTCTTGATTACAAGTCGCTTGTAGACAATTTCGGCTGGACGGTGATCCTTTTCAGCCTTGCGTTCGTGATATGCGGTATGGCGGCTAAGCTTGTCGGTTGCGGAGCCGGCGGTCTGATCTGCAAATACAAACCGCACGAAAGCTTAGAGGTCGGTCTCGGCATGATGGTCAGAGGCGAGGTCTGCCTAATCGTTGCGCAGAAGGGCATTGAAGAGGGCATCATGTCCGCAGAATATCTGCCTGCCGTGATCCTGCTTGTCATCATGTCATCGCTTCTCACTCCGATCTTCCTCAAACTTACGTTCAAGAAGTTCCCGACCGAAGACGAAGTTGAAGGCAAGTACGAGACCCCCGCTTCCGCCGTAGCTACCAATATCATAAAGGAAAATCTTGAAAAAGACATTCCCATCTGCGACGACCGCATCAATACCGAAAATAACGATGCGGAGATAGAAAGGCTCGGCGGTGAAAAATCCGCAGATGCCGATTCCGATAAAAATAGAGGAGAAGGCAACGACTGATATAAATTCTCACATGAGGAATACTCGACGCGCCGCATAAAAAGCGGCGCGTTTTTTTATACGGAAACGACGTCGAACTGCACAAGTGCGTCATCATTGTTGAAAAAATAAAACGCGTGTGATATAATATATGCTATGAAGAAACGCAGGATCGCATTTATTTCAATCGTCATACTTCTGACTTTCGTTGCGACATTCCTTCTGAGCGGTTGCTCCTTGCTGAAGATGTCGCTGCCTGAACCCATGCTGTCTTACGACAACGGCGTGGTTTCGTGGAATGAAGTTTCGTTTGTGAGCGGGTACGAGGTCAGTTTGTACTCGGACGAGGACGGGGAACAGGGAGACGCTCTGGGAGAGAAGGTCACCGTAACGTCCACAAAATACGCGCTCAGCGACGACGGCTTTTTCTGGGTCGGCGTCAAGGCGATCAGTGAAAACGCTCTGCTCAAAGATTCGGTCGAAGCGTTGATCCGTGTGGAAAAGAAGAATACCGAAGAGGACGTGACTGTTCCGGGAGGAGATGACGACCGGGATGACCCGGACGACAAACCTGTAGATCCTCCGGCGCCTGGAGAAGACGTTATGCCTGCCGGCACGCCTTCGTTCGACCTTCCCGTGGGAGCGGAACAGAGTTTTAATTATCTTGCAAAAGACTCTGACGGCGGAATCTCCGTACCTTTGACGAAGAACACCGGCAGAGTGACCGAAATATACGTGACCGGGGCAGAGCTGACTTCCGGCTGGTCATACGATCAGGCAAACGGCGCGATAGATTTTGAAGGCGAACTGTTTGAAAGCGTACCCTCCGGCACGGACATCGCGTTCGTCGCTTATACGGAGGACGGAACCGTTTTTGAGTTTTACGTGACCACCTGTTCGTCGGGAACCGTGGTGGCAAACGTTGACCTGCCTTCTTACGGCGCATATATATATTGTAAAAATTCGCAATCCGCTCAGGACGGACTTACGGTCGGATTCACCGCTTCGGCAAGCGTTCAGGCTGTCAGTGTCGACGGCAGAAAGATCGCCAACTCGACCACTAATTATCTGGCTTCGTCGTCAGAGATAAATTTCAGAGAAAAATACCTCAAATCACTTGATTACGGTCTGCACAGAGCAGAGCTTTTCACTACGGTGGGCATAATCGATTTTTACGTATTCGTATATTCTTCCAGCATCATGTGCTACGATCTGTCTTACGAATTCGACGCGCAGTATCCCGACGTGTTGCTGACCTGGAAAGTCGATTATCCTGTGGACGCGTTTGAGGTGATACTGAACGGCGTTTCTTATTCGAGCAGCGAATATCCTGAAAGGTTTGACGGAAATTCATTCGATCTTACCGGATTGATGGGTTCTGCCAGCACGTGCAGCGCGTGCGTGAAGAGTTATGTGAACGGCATTGATACGCCTGCGACAAGCGCAACCGCCGCGTATGCCGACAACACCGCGCAACTCAAAGATTATCTCGATTATTCAAAGGGATTCACCTATCTGGGCGAGGAGTACAACAGATATGTCGACAGCCCGGAGGAAATGGACGTTCTTGCGTATTACATGATCCTGTATAATTACGAGCTTGACACGACGTCTTTCAACACGACGAGCGGCGCGAAAACGATGTCGTACATGGACGTTTATTTAAATCCTTCGCTCGGAGTGAGCAGTTCGTCTTCAGCGATGTCGCTTTTTGCGGACGCATGCTCCGGATACAAAGAATCCATCAAATATAATTACGCCGCAGTAAAACTTTCTGACGGCGCCTACAGGCTCGGTATTTCTATGACTTCGAAAAACGAAGCGCTTTACGACAGCACGACGAGGTACAGCGAATCCTCATCCAACGAGTTTCATCTCTATATTTCCGCGAGGCAGTCCGGGTTTGAAGATTTCGCCATCAACGCAAGAGAAGGGGTCAGTGTTTCGACCAGCGACCAGCTTTTCTTCGCAATTGAGGCGGGTTACAGGCCTTTGCCCGTTGAAGGAAGCGTTGCCGAAAAGCTTTACGAACTTGCGAAAGACGTATGCCGCACTTATATTGACGACGGAATGACGGATTACGAAAAGGTTCACACGATATACGACTGGCTCGGAAAGAACGTGATCTACGATTACAACATAGTCAGCGAAATGGCAGGGATCGAGCCAAGCGACGCGGCATACAATAAATTTTATTCGTACGACAGCTTCTACCTGGAAGGCGTTCTTGAAAACGGCGTTGCGGTCTGCAACGGCATTGCCAAGACTTTCGTCGTTTTGTGCGGAATAGAAGGTATCACAGCGCTGAAGGTAAACGGTCAGGCAAGCGGCGGCGCACATGCGTGGAACAAAGTGCTGATCAACGGAAAATGGTACATAGTTGACAGCACCTGGAGCAACAGAAAAGCGTCGGGATACAAAGAGACGTTCTCGCACGAATATCTGTTCATGACCACTTCGCAATCCGCTTCGGACAGGACCGAACAGACTGCGGATACAATAGATTTCTATTGCGGAGACAGGCTGCTGGAGTTCAGCTACTGATGTGGGACGAAGCAAGGATCGGAGAAGTCCTGTCCGGATACGCAGACGCCGCATATTTTGAATTTCACGCAGGATTGACTCACACTGCGTACGAGCGCGTCGGGGTAAGAGTCCCCGTATTGCGCGCGCTGGCAAAAAAGATAATAAAGTCGGGCGAATGGAGAGAGTTCCTTTCCGTGCGCCCGATAGTTCTTTACGAACACGCGATGCTTGCGGGGATAATCTCTGCGAGCGTAAAAGAGCCTTACAGGGACAAAATCGAGCGGCTCAGAGAGTTTTCCTCAGCCATTGACGACTGGGCGGTCTGCGACGTCACATGCTCCTCTCTGAAATGCAAGGATCGGGAATTGCTCGGCGATATGCGCGAGTTCGCTTCGTCACCCGACGTCTGGCTTGCCAGGATGGGTCTGGTCGTAATTCTGGGCAATTTCGCGGGCAGGGAACGGCTTGACGAAATACGCGAGGCGATCAGCGGCGTCAGGGCGAAAGGATACTACGTGGATATGGCGGTCGGGTGGCTTGTCTGCACCGTTGAAAGCCGCGACGAGGGAGCAGGCATAGAGTTGATGAGGACCGCAAAGATGACGCAAGAAGCGGTGAAGATCGCCGCGTCAAAGATGCGCGACAGCTACCGCGTGAGTGAAGAAAGCAAGAGAAAAGCGAAAGAGATCGCAAACGGACATTAAGCGTTTAACCTACACGGGCAGAAAAAAAGACGGGAAAGACCCGTCTTTTTCAATCGTATCGTCAGCTATTCGTTCAGGTAAATCTCAGACGCTGCGGACAATATCCCTTCGTCTATTACCAGGTAATAATCGCCGGTAGTATAAGACGCCGGTATTTCGTAAACGAGATTGATTTCTTTGCTTATGCCGGCGCCGACAGTAAGATTGAGCCAGAAGCCGTTTTCGAGTGCGACGCCCGCAGTGTTCGGTTCATACGAGGCAGTTCCGTTTTTCAGGATAAAATTAGAAGAACTGTAA
>CASFWW010000039.1:0-13003 GCA_949298505.1 uncultured Christensenella sp.
TATTGGTAAAACACTTGTTCTGTGCGATTTTAATTGCTTATTTCACCAAATCGCCGGCAAATCAAACCGTTGCAGATGTTGGTTTTACCAAAATTATTGGTAAAATCTATTTTTCCCAATAAACTGGGAAAAGCGTGAATAATTCAGATCAGATCAGCAAAACTAGCTTTCCCATTATACTGGGAGAAACGTAAATAATTAAAATCAGTATAACTAACTTCCCAATAAAATGGGAAAACCCAAAAAATCAAATCAATAAAAGCAACTTTTCCCATTAAACTGGGAGAAAAGGAAATAGGTTGAGTGCTTTCCAATTAAACTAAGAAAAGCATAAATATTTCAGATCAGATCAGCAAAACTAGCTTTCCCAATATACTGGGAAAAAATGAATTATTTAAATCAATAAACTTGTCTTTCCCAATATACTGGGAGAAACGAAAAAACGGAAATAAGGTAAATGATTTTCCCAATAAACTGGGAAAATGCCCTCGATTCTCAATGATAACATTATTAATTCCCTTTCGGCAAAAATCACACTTTTTGCCGAAAGTACATTGCAAAAAGTCGAGTCGGGGCGAGACTTTTTGTCGGAGGGGGTATAGTAGGGGGAAACAAAATTTCTGCGTGTATGAAAAAGGGCTGTCCTTACAAACAGCCCTTTGATTAAGCTGATAAATTTTGGTGCCCCATGCTAAGCGAAGCGGCATTACGCTTTTTGCCGAAAGTACCTTGCAAAAAGTCGAGTCGGGGCGAGACTTTTTGTGTGGAAGGGATAGCGTAAGGGAAAACAAAATTCAAGTGTATATGAAAAGCAATTTATTGCTTTGATTTAACGCCGGAATTTTGGTGTCCCTTGCGAAAAGGCAGTTAATTTCGGTGCCTGGCTAATTGAAATTTTATTTTCTTTTCACAAAAACCACGCTTTTTGTGAAAAGTACCCTATGAGACCGAAAGCCGCAGGGTGAGGTCGAAGCACGGAGGGGATATTATAAGGGGAAACACAAATCACAGTGAATATGAAAAAGCCGCTCGTAACTGAGCGACTTTTGATTGAACGTCGTGATTTTGGTGCCCCTTATGGAAGCCGTCAGGCAAACGCATGATATATCGCATTCACCGCTTTCTCGTAATCCTGCGTTGCGACGGCGACGATGATGTTGAGCTCGCTGGAACCCTGGTCTATCATGCGGATGTTGATGTTTGCTTTTGCGAGCGCTTCGCAGAGTTTAGCTGCGGTGCCGGGACGGAAAGACATGCCGTGACCGACGGTGGAGATCAGTGATATGCCGGACTTGATCTCGATGTTATCGGGCTTGACGATGTTTCTGATACGCTCGATCACCACGTCCTCTTTGCCGGCAAGCTCGTTGTCCGAAACTACGATGCTGAGCGTGCCGATGCCGCTGGGCATATGCTCGAAAAGGATGTTGTAATATTCAAGCACGGAAAGCACTCTCCTGCCGAAACCGAGCTCACTGTTCATCAGTTCTTTTTCAATGAAGATGATGCTGTAACCTTTCTTGCCCGCAACGCCGGTGATCTGACGTTTTGCGAACTCGTCCTCTTCCACTTCGGCAACGATGAGGGTGCCGGGAGCCTGGGGATTGAAGGTGTTGCGGATGTTGATCGGGATACCGCTTGCCTTGACCGGGAATACGGCTTCGGGATGCAGCACGTTTGCGCCCATATATGCAAGCTCTCTGAGCTCCTTATACGAAAGTTTTTTGATTATGGTCGGGTTTTCCACGATCCTGGGATCTGCGGACATGAAGCCGTCCACGTCAGTCCAGTTTTCGTAAATGCACGCGTTTGCCGCACGCGCCACGACTGCGCCGGTGATATCCGATCCTCCGCGGCTGAAAGTGTGTATGCTGCCCGTCGCGTCCGCGCCGTAGAAGCCGGGAATGACGGCGTATTGCACGTCTTTGAGGGTTTTGGCGACAAGTTCGTTGGTCTGTTCTGCCATAAAGTTGCCGTTGTCGTCGAAGATCATTATCTTTTCTGCGTCGATAAACTCGAAGCCGAGTTTTTTCGCAAGCACGATCGCGCTGAGGTATTCGCCTCTTGAAGCGCAGTAATCGACGGAATAATTGACGACCATCTTCTTCTCCACTTCGTCGAGGACGGGTTTCATATCAAGGTCGAGCCCCAGATCTTTGACTATGCCTTCAAATCTTTCGCGTATCTTCGCAAACGTAGCGGAGCACTCTCCGTTTATCTCAAGGTCGTGATAGCAAGCGTACAGAAGGTCTGTCACCTTTGTGTCGCCGGAAAATCTCTTGCCGGGAGCGGATACGACGACGTATCTCCTTTCCGGATCGCTCTTTACTATGTCCGCGACCTGATTGATGGCGCTCGCGTCCGCCATGGACGTTCCGCCGAATTTTACAACTTTGACTGCCATAAGAAAATTCCTCTCCTGGGTTATTTGGTTATTTTATCTTTTTGGTTTCGTAATAATAGCGTTTGTCTTCCGCGTTTCCCATGCTGAAGGATTTGCGGGGAAGCACGCCCCTTCTCGCCACGTAATCGAAAAGCGTATCCTTTTCAACGGTGGGCATAAACACCGCGACCGCATCGTTTTTCTCCGCTATTTCCGCAACGTAGCCGTCGCCGTGAACGTAGTCGATGCCCGCCTCTTTATGCGCCGCGAGGTATGCGTCCATCGCGTTCTGGAGATCGGCTATCGCGTCCGACGTGTTCTCCCTGACGGGTATTTCGTACTCCTTGTCTCTGAACACCGCCCTGACCGACGCGTTGCCGCCGCAGTTTGCCGCAAGATAGCCGATCGCGTTTTCGTCCGCGCCGAAAAGCACGCGGTGTATCGGCTCGAAATCAAGCGAATCATCGTATATGTCCACCACTTCGACCGTCGCAAAACGTGCGGGGTGACTCTTTTTTTCTTCTTCGGTGAGCGAAGGCTTTATCTTTTCCCAGCAGCGCTTTGCCGTCGCCAGGGAGTGATTGCCGTCTCCTACAGCATAGCGCACTTTGTCGCTGGCTTTTTTCGTCAGTTCTTCGAGCTTTTCCAGAAGCGCGTCGCAGTCCTCGACGAGATATCCCGTCAGCCTGCCGCCGTTCATGTTGAGTTCAAAATCGTAAAGCGGGGTTTCTCCGCTCCTCTTTCCGAGTTCGTCTTTTACGAAATCGCCGATCTGGGAAAGCAACATCACGTGAGAACATTCCAAAGAAGCGCCTTCTCTGACCTCGATACGGGCGGGAAGCCTCTCCTCTACCGTGCGTTCGGTCGCCTTCACGTGAGCGTCGTTGACAGGCGTGAACTCGTATTCTTCGAGATCGAGCGCCGCCACAAGCCCCGTTCTGTGTCTTCCGTCAGAGATCTTTCTGTCCACGAGAATAACGCCGCGGGCAGGAACGAGAGTGCCGTCCGTCGCGTATTTCTGCATTGCGGAACGTATGCTCTTTATACGGTCTTCCTTGTCACCGTCTTTGAGGTAAACTTCGGGATATATCAGCGAAAGGGTGCTCGGCGCGCCGTTTATCCCGGCGGCGAGTCTTTCCCAGTAATCTCTCTGCGATGTGAACTGGTCGCAGGCTATGACCGCCCAGCGCGTCTTGTCGACCGACGCGGACGGAACAAGAAATTCGGCTTTGTTGATAATCATAAAAATCTGTTCTCTCTCTTCTTCTCTCTTCCCGACGTGTCCTGGGTTATGCCGTAAGCGACTTTTATCTGCTCAAACAGCTTTTCAGGGGTCATATATCTTCTGATCTTGCCTTTTTCCACAGTGCTTATGATACCTGTCTCCTCGCTGACGACGATCGCGAACACGTCGCTTTCCTCAGTCACGCCTATCGCCGCGCGGTGACGGGTGCCCAGCTCTTTTGCAATGTCCACTTCCTGCGAGAGAGGAAGAAAACATCCCGCGGACAAAAGGTGGCTGCCTTTGACTATCACCGCACCGTCGTGTAGAGGACCTTTGGTGCTGAATATGCTTTCGAGAAGACCCGAAGATATCTCTGCATTGAGTTCGGTACCCGTCTCCAGAATGTGAGAGGAGATCGAAGTCCTGACGATGATTATCAGAGCGCCCACGTCGTTTTTCGCCATATTCTGGCATGCCTTGACGATCTGGTTCGCGCTGTTGACAAGTTCGTCGTCCGTCGAATTGAACTCGTAATCCTGGTTCTTATCGCGCGTTCTGGCTATCTTGTTGAAAAAAGCCTTCAGATCGGACTGGTAAACCACCGCAAAAGCCGCGATGAAGAAAATCGAAACGAAATCCATGATGCGCTTTGTGATATACATGAAGCCGATCACGTTCTCGTCGATCTTTTCAGCATATATGCCCGCGAACACGACGAGAATATACAGCAGAACGTAAGCGACGGTAAAGATCGCGAGCTTCAGGCTGTTGCGTTTTTTGAAGAAAAGCAGAATTACGGTCAGCACGCCTATGAGCACTACCAGATCGATAATACTCCACCAGCCGATGTGCTCGACGTAATCCTTCATATCCGTGGAAAGTAACGCGGTCGTAAGCATCATACACCTCATTGTTTTTCTTATTCTATAACAATTTTTATTAAAAATAAAGCATTTTAAGCGTGAATTTTGCTTTTTAGAGCGCGTACGGGCAAAATTTACATAAAAACGCACCCTTCACGCAGGTTCCGCCGCATAATAAACGGGCCGGTCCTCAAAAAGGGATCAGCCCTGTTTTGCGATCTTTTTCAAGGCGCGCCGCCCGCGCCGTAACTCTCAGAAGCCTTCGAAAACGTCGTCGCCTCCGTCCCCGCCGCTCTTGTTGTTTTTGCCGTTGTCATTGCCGTCTCTCTTGTCTCTTCCCATTGAAAAGACGTCTTCAGCAGGAACAGGTCCGGCGTTCGCGCCGCTCTCCGCCTCACTCCTCATCTGCTCGAGCTTTTGTTTCTGTTTCGTCACAAGAACTCCCCTGCCTTTTACGGTGAGCCATATCGCTATCCCGACTGCGACCGCAACTAAAACGATCTTTACCACCAGACTCACGACGGAAGCCGACTCGGCAAAGCCGCCGGAATAACCGGGATCAGAATCTCCGACCTCGCTCATCAGCGTGTCTGCGTTGTCCTCGCTCACGGCGGTGACCGCGTTGAGTACCACGGCGTTCAGCCTGTCTGAAAGCATTTTCTCTCCCTTTTCTCCGCCGCCCAGTCTTTCGATCAGGTTGCCGTAAGTGTCGGCGGAAGTGCCCAAAAGATTTTCATAGCCTTTATTCTCAGTGTAGAACGGATTGTCGAACGCGCTCCAGTTGAACGAAACGTAACTCGCCACGGCAAGCCCGTGGACGTTGAATATCAGGTTGTCCCCGTACATCGCGAAATGACTGTACTCCGTCTTCTGCGCGTCAATGAACCTGACCTCGGCAATCTGCTTGTTGAGCGGGATATCCGCAAACACGCCGCCGTCGTCAGTCTTTTTTATCACGCTGTAAAAATAATCGTTGTAGTCCTGAGCGACTTCGTCGGAATAGACGTAGGTGTAATCGCCAAGCCCAAGTTTGTTGAAATTGAGACAGATAAAATTGCCGCTCTTCCCGTCAAAAGTCTTCGCGATCTCTTCAGCGCCTTCCCAGCCGTTTTCCGAGCAGTCAACGAACGCGATCGTCAGATTGTACGGCAGATCTCTGTCTGCAAGTTCGTACGCGACCCTCAGCAGGACCGCGACTCCGGTCGCGTTGGAATATGCTCCTTCTCCGCCTATCTTGCCCGTGGTTATCTTCCCGGTCGACAGATCCTGAGAAGAAACCTCAATGCCTGCGCAGTTGTCGTAAGAAGCAAGCAGCAACACTTCGTCTTCGCTTTCTTCAGCCGCCGGCACGCGGTAAACCAGATTGTATCCGGTCTCCGTCGAATTGGTGTACATGTTCTTGAACGTAAACGACTTCACTTCAACGGTCGCATTGTCGGACGTCGCGGAAAGTATGACTCCGCCCTGACTGCCGCCTTCGCCGTTTTCTTCTTCACCGCTGTCGGGGAAGTCCGCCACCGGATATCCGTACGAGGTCATTTCTCCGGCAAGGTATCCGAGAAAACGGTAATCGTTGCCGTTGCCCATCGTGCGTTCGGGATATTGCGCGCATATCTCTTTCACGATCTCCGACGCGCTTTTGCCTCCCTCTCTCAAAGACGTTTCCTTCACCGCATAATCCGCGCCGGAAGAACAAGCCGCGCAGAGAAAACATAACGCAACGGTCAATATCGCAATACATATCGTCAAAATTCTCTTCTTCATATCAGACCTCACGCGAAAACCATTGGCAGACAGAACAGAATGGAAAGCTGACAGATCACAGCTTCTTTATTCTGTTTTCCCACTCTGAGCACGAGCGCGTAAAGCGCCGCGCCGAATGCGCACGCCGCCGCAAGCGGATTGAGCACGGAACGTATCACGCCTTCGTAAAGCGGATTCGCCATGTAGACCACGGATATCAGCGCTTTGAACACGCACAACGCAATGACCGCCGGGTCCACTCTCAGCCTGAAATCGTAGATCCCGAGCGCGACGTCGAAAAAGAACAGTTGCCTTGCAAGGGAATTATAGGCTATCCTCACGAAAAACGTGTAAAGCAGATACAGCAGCGCGGTATAGATCAGGTAACTGAACGCGAACATCATCTTCGTGTTTCCCACCGTCTGCAACATGGACGCATACTCGCTGAGCCCGAGCGCGGAATAGTTTTTCAACAGCGAGTACCAGCTCCCCGCCGCCACGGCGAGAAAGGTCCCGACTCTTAGCAGCCACGACTGCCAGGTGGACGGCATCCTCTGAGCTGTGCCGCCGACATAAAACATATTCATTTTCACCTCTTAGATACGGTCAGTATTTTTGCGACCGCCATATTCAGCGCGCTTTCGTCCGAGATCGCGCCGCTTTTGAATTTGTATTCGAGTTCGTAAAGATATTCGACAAGACCCTTGAGCCTGACGACGTATCCGGGGATCGCCTTCTTGTTCTGCTCTATCCTGCGCCTGTTGAACGCGACCGCCTTGACGGACATGTCTATCGCCTTTGACTCCTGCTCGTCCGGAAGATCGCTGATCGCCATATGAAAGATCTTGCGGTACGCCGACGTTATGCTGTAAAGCAGTTTGACGGGGGATTCGCCTTTCGAGCGGAAACTCGCAAGCACCGCCAGCCCCTGTTCGGTCTTCCCGTCCGTAAACGCGGAAGTCATCTCGAAGGTCTTGTATTCTATATCCGCAGAAACGAGCTGTTCCACGTCGTTTTCACTGATCTCGCACCCGACGTCGGCATATGCCGTGAGTTTACGCGATTCCTCGACCATCCTGCCGAGATCGCCTCCGCAGTATGCGTACAGCTTGGACAGCGCGCCGTCTCTCGCTGACGCTCCGCTCTCGCGGATCATCGCCCCTACGTAGGCTTTCGCCTCGCTCTCCGTGACGGTGTTGCAATCCACGACCACGCATTTCTGAGCGATCTTCAGATAGTTCTGCCCCTTGTCGTCGATCAGAAGTATTGCCGTGTCCGCAGGATCGGAAACGTAATCCTCAAGCAGCTTCTTCTCCCTTTCAGCAAGATCTTTCTGCCGTCTGAGATATACCACCTTCCTGCCGCCGAACATGCTGACCGTGCTCAGCCCGGCGACTACCCAGGACATATCGTCGTCGTCCCCGTACTCCTCAAGGCACATGTCCCGCGCTTCAGGAGGAACGGTCTCCTGCAAAGCGCGTACGACTTCGCGGCGGACGTATCCGTCGCTGCCCTTAAGCAGATATACCGGCGCCGGATTTTCCACGCCGTTTATCAGAAGATCGACCGCTCTCACGCAAACCTCCATTTGTTCGTCTTTATTATTCTATCACCATCCGTCCAAAAGGTAAAGTCAGACGGCAAACAATTCTTTCCGCCCGCAACGTATCCGCTTTGGCTGACAAGATACTTTGCTCCGTCCGGGATCTCGGTCAGCCACGGACAGATCACGACGTCGCTTACGGGAGAACTGCGCGCCGCTTCCGGATATGCGGTCAGAAGAAGATCCGTCCCGCCCAGATACACCGACGTGTAAGTCGCCGTACAGATCACCGAAGCGTTGAAAGTAAGCTCCACAAGCCCCGAATAAACGACCCCTTCGGCATAGTCGCAGTAAAGCGTCGCGTCTCCGAACGCCGCGCAATATTCGCGGTATACCTCAGCCTCTTCCGCAGTAAGTTCGTAAGTCACGACAAAGTCCACTTTCCTCAGTCTGTTTTTCTCCATCGCCTCAAGCGCCGCTTCAGCAGCATATTCGTCCAGCTCTCCTTCGAAGATCAGAAAATCCCCTTCGCTCCGACTCTGCACAAGCGCTCCCGCGCATCCGTAAGAGGAAAAACACGTGACCTTGTTTTCGTACGACAGCATGCCGGCATTCTGCACAACTACCGCGGCAATAAAGCATATAACCAACACGGACGCGCAAATTTTCTTCGCGATGAGCGGCACCGCGCTTATCGAAGAAAGCGCAGTCGCCGCCGCCAGCCACAGCACTATCGTCGCCCAGCTGAAGTTGAAATACACCGCCGGAAAGTTGACCCCGGCAAGCAGACCTATCAGTTCAGCCGCCGCCGTAAACGGCAGAGAAACGACTGAGATCACGAAGCCGAAATGCGGTATGAACGCAAACGGAAGCGTGAAAATATACAGAGGGAAAAACACCCCCGCCGCCGGCACTATCAGGCAGTTTGCCAGCGCGAAGACAAGCGAAACGTCTCCGAAAACGTATATCATCAGCGGCATCAGAGTAACGTTCGCGGCGATCGTCGCGGACAACGCGCCTGCTATCGGCGCCGGGATCCTGACCTTTACCATCGCCTTTTTTAGCGGCGCGGCGAACAGGATCAGCCCGTAAACCGCGAGAAAACTCATCAGAAATCCCACCGAATAGAGGTTGAACGGCGAAACGAAAAGAAGTATTATCGCCGCCAGGCTCATCCCGGAAAGTCTGTCGTATCTCAATCCGCAAAGCCCGGCGATCATGCCGGTGACGACCATCAGCGCCGCGCGGACGGACGACTGAGAAAACGCGCACAGCGCGCAGACCGCCGCGAGCGCAACCGTGACCGTAACACTCCTCACCCAGACCGGAGCGCGCAGTTTTTTCAGCAATAAAAACAAAGCGCCGGCAACCATGCCGACGTGAAGCCCTGAAACCGCAAGCAGATGCGCAGTTCCGGTATACGAAAAATCGCTCATTACGCTTTCGTCAATCACAGACGAATCCCCGAAGAGCATCGCGTACATGAAGCGCGCGCTTTTATCGGGCGCGTTTTCAGAGAGTTTCCCGGCGACCGCCTTTTTGATTTTGTCGAAAAAACCGAGTGACTCCCCCGTCTTTTCTATCTCGCCTGCCTCCTCGTCATCCGTGTGCGTGATCTCGTAGATTATGCCGTCCGCAAGCGCGGAAGCCTTGTAAGGGGTCGTTATGTCTGCCGAAACCGTCGTCACCGTGCCCACGAAAGTTATCACGTCGCCTTCGTAAAAATCTCCCGCCGCCAGCGTTGCGCTGTAAAACCCGGCTTTTCCTTCCGCCTTCTGCCCGCCTATCGTAAGGTCGGTCAGCACTACGGTGTCGGAATCCACTTTTCCGCTAAGATCGCTTGAGTTTCCCACTTCGATTTTGCCTGTTATAAGCACGTCTTTTGCGAATATCTCTTTCCTTTCAAGCGACGCGTTCGCATATCCCGCCGCCGCCAGCCCAAAAGCTATCCCGACGGCAAAACTCACGCAGAATACGACCGCGGACTTCATCGCCTGCCTGTTCTTCTTGTACAGCGCGACCGAGAGCGCCGCCGCGACCGTAAACGCAAGCGCGGCAACCGTGACCGGCAACCACAGATCGGTGAGTATAATAAAAGAAATCCCTACAATCATTCCTGCAAGGGTTGTAGGGAAAATCCTCAAATTCGCGATTTTCTTCATTAGTAAAAATTGGGTTTAAGGTTTTGACTCAGTGCTCGTCTTTCAGGAAGATGTCCTTGTAGCTGTCGATCGCCTTCTGTATCACCTCGAGCGTCTTGTCTTTGCTATACATCTCAAGAACCTTCATCGTCTTGCCTTCAAGCTGTTTGTATACGCCGAAGAAATGCTTGATCTCCGCAATGATGTGCGGCGGCAGATCGGTGATGTCCTGATAACAGTTCCACGTCGGCTCCTTGAACGGAACGGCGACCACCTTTATGTCCTCCGCGCCGTCGTCGATCATCGTGATGTGCCCGATCGGGTAACACCTGACCAGCGAAAGACTGCTGATCGCTTCGCTGCAAAGCACCAGAACGTCGAGCGGGTCTCCGTCGTCCGCGTACGTGCGCGGTATGAACCCGTAATTCGCCGGATAGTGCGTGGACGTATACAGAATTCTGTCCAGGATCAGCATGCCCGTCTGCTTGTCCACTTCGTATTTGTTCTTGCTGCCTTTGGGGATCTCTATGACGCTTATGAAATCTTCGGGAGTGATTCTCTCCGGATTTATATCGTGCCAGATGTTCATATTTCCCTTCCCTCACCTTTTTGATTGCGCCTGAAAGCCGGACCCGGCGTTTCCGCCCTGTTCGACCTTTTCCGCGCTTTATAAATTAATTATACAATATAACTTTTGTAAAATCCATATAAAAAAGAAATTTTTTTATAAACAATTTTCAATCCATTGCAAAAGCGCCCGTTCTGTGTTAAGATAAAACACACAAAACCGCTCGCCGAAGTGGTGGAACTGGCAGACGCGCCGGACTCAAAATCCGGTGATGGCGACATCGTGCGGGTTCAAGTCCCGCCTTCGGCACCAATACCAGCGTAAGTTGAACCATTCAGCTTACGCTGGTATCTTTTGTCAAGGTGCCGGGCTTTAACCGTGAGCCATAATATAGTGCCGCATTAACAAAACCTACGCCGGCGAACGGTGCAGAAAATGCAAGCAGTAACATTGCTTATCTTAACAACTCTCTTTGCATTTTCTTTTCGCGTAAGCGAAAGCCCCCGCCTTCGGCACCACTTCAAGCCTAAATTGAACCATCGGGAAAATGCGTTCGTTTAGGCTTTTTGTTTTGCCTTTTATCGCAGATACATTTCGATTCCAATCTTTACTATCAACGGCTTTTTGTTCTGAATTTCGCTAACGATTTTACCTTTACCGGAGTAAAACAAAAAGCCCTGACTTTCGTCAGGACTCTTCGTCGTCGGGTTGTTTTACTTGTATAAAACCAAGCGCACGCCTAACTGCCATTTTATGGTCAGACTTGTATCAAGACAAGCGCATGTCTAATTGTCAAACAGCATTTTGGAGCATAAAAAAAAACGGAGCTTTTTACGGCTCCGTTTAAGTCAATCTAATTCTTCGTAAACCTTACGACATTTCTGTTGAATTCTATCTCGTCTTCTCCATACGTTAGAGCGGTCTATTTTTAACGTGTCCGCTATGTCAACAAAACGCATACCTGCTATATAGCAATCCAGAGTCTGTCTTTCGCCTTTGGATAGCTTCATTTTGCGTATTATCTTGGCGCATTTCTTGAAGGATTCTTCCGTATCGTCTTTGAAGAAGTCCTGCTCGTAGCAATCTGTTTTTATATAGATTTCCCTTGTGTTTCTGCTGAAAAGCCATCTCTTGTAAATCTCGTTGCTAACAACTCGGCTGCACAGTCTGTATAACGTAACAAGTTTACCTGTCTTCGGATCTTCGCATAAATCCAATACACGTTCACCGAAATGCTCGCATAAAAAGCAAATAGCCGCCTGAGCTAAGTCGTATCCGTCTGTAATTATATAACCGGGTACGTTTTTATAGTTGATGTCTCTTACAAGTCCGACATACACGCTTCTTGGCACTTTGATAAGCACCAATTTCTGCACCGTTTTCAGAGCAATAAGTTCTCCGATCTGCATTACGTTACTAGGGGTGATCTTCTCCTCAAATACATCGTAACAGTTTCTTTTTGTTTCCATTTTCTTTACCTCCGAAAATATATTTGCCTTTCGGCAGGTAAGAAAAGGAACATAAGCCGAATTGAGGTAAAGATAAATTTTAATTACTATACGAAAGTCAACGGGAAAAAGGAAAATCCTTGCCTTAATGCTTGTATAATTAGAACATCTGAACAAGGATTTTACGCCGTTTACTTTCGGGAGGATTATGGGACAATGCCAAACGAAAAGGCAAATTCGGAGGAAAAGAAAAACCGTAAGACAAATTGCACATAATCTGCAAATAAGATGTTCGGATAAGGTACGCAATAAACCGGAAAATAAGCGAAAGGGCGAAAAGCGGAGAAATGCCCAAAGCGGTTCAGCGGGCATCTCCGCTCGCCCTCGCTTTTCCGTTTTGCGACCTTCCGGAGCTTAGCAGGCGTGCGCTTGTCTGGCGGAGCGTAGCGACGCCACTTGTCATAGACAAGCGCACGCCAAGGTGCCAAATTAGTTAAAACAAAAATCGGACTCGACGTTTTGCCGAAGTCCGATTGAATTATAAACAGCTACCCCTCTGTCTTTAACCGCGTTTCCAATAGTAACCTCTGTATTTATTCGTCAGATATTTTGCCGCGGTAGAAGAATCTGCAAGATTGGACGAAGAAATACTTGTGCCGATTGTTGCAGATGACGAATAAGAATACCACCAACCTTGCGTATTTTCAAACGTAACGCTTTTAAGCGAACTGCAATTATAGAACGCACCTTTGTTTAACCCTGTTAGAACACCATATAAGATTGCCGCCCGAAAAAATAGCGAATCAAACCTTATTTTTTAATGCCTTTCGTGGTGTCGTTGTACCACGGAATTAAGCGGCAAGTCAACGGAAAAAATTATTGCAGAAACCATAAAAAGAAAGGACAGTCATACTCGATCAAGAGTGTGGCTGTTCTTTTATTATTCCGTGATTGCAATCAAGCTCGACAAACCGACGCAATAATTTTTTCTTTGTCGTTGACTTCCGAGAGGCTGCACTTGCAGGCTGACCGATTCGTGCTTCATTCGGTGGTCCTTAGCCACTGCCGAAAGGCAAAAATAAAAAATAA
>CASFWW010000040.1:0-18520 GCA_949298505.1 uncultured Christensenella sp.
TAATATGTCTAATATTACCTGCGGCATTTGCCTTGTGTCTGCATAAAATTTACCGGCTTAAAACTGCACGCACCCTCAGGCGATGATTTTTATTGTGTGTTTCAGCGAGGTGAGCGCAGATAATATTATAATATTTTCAAGAGAACGTCACTGAAAAACGCATAAAAGGCGCGCCTCAGGGCTGGTTCGTATTATTCTGGTCTGGTATCGCAAAATGATATGAAGATACCCATTCTTTAATTTCGTCGGCATCAGTAGTTTTCTCCAGAACCAGACTGATTTCATCGTTTTTCAGAAAGGCTGTATCTAAAAACATCTTCATACCTCCTCTGACTGTTAAGTCTCAAATTTTTATTTATAATAAAGTTTATCAAAAACCATATATATGTTCTACCTCTTTGCATAAAATCTTTAAAAATATTTCAAGACGTTATCCGTAAATCCGAATAAGAAATATCAGACATAATTGCGACAAAAACAGCTTTTTTCTCGTTTTAAACACAAAAATGCGCCTCAAAACGCTGCATAAAAATTTAACGAAAAATATACATTATTTTTTGGCGAGAAGCCTTTACATACTCGGTATCGCGTGCTATAATAAACAATGTTAGCAATCGGACGGTCTGACTGCTAACTCTTAACCAGGAGGTAATTTTATATGAATATTAAACCTTTGTTTGACAGAATAGTCGTAAAGGCTGTGGAAAGCGCGGACAAGACCGAAAGCGGTCTCTTCCTGCCTTCTTCCGCCAAAGAAAAGCCGCAATCGGCTCAGGTAATCGCAGTCGGTCCCGGCGGTATGGTTGACGGCAAAGAAGTGACCATGCAGATCAAGGTCGGAGATCTCGTTCTCTTCAACAAGTACTCCGGCAGCGATTTCAAGCTTGACGGCGAGGAAGTGACCATCCTCAGACAGAGCGACGTTCTTGCAATCATCGAAAAATAAGGAGTAAGGAATATGGCTAAAAAGTTTAAATACGGCGAAGACGCGAGAAGAAGCCTTGAAGCAGGCGTAAACGCGGTCGCCAACGCAGTAAAAATCACTCTCGGACCCAAAGGCAGAAACGTGGTCCTTGACAAAAAATACGGCGCGCCGCTCGTCACCAACGACGGTGTGACCATCGCAAAAGACATCGAGCTTGAAGACACCTTTGAAAACATGGGCGCTCAGCTCGTAAAAGAAGTTTCCATCAAGACCAACGACGTTGCCGGAGACGGCACCACGACCGCATGTCTGCTCGCTCAGGCGATCATTCGCGAAGGTCTGAAGAACGTTGCGGCAGGCGCTAACCCGATGGTACTTAAAAAAGGCATCGCCAAGGCTACCGCGGCGGTCGTAGAAGCTCTCAAAGAGAACTCTCAGCCGATATCCGACGAAAAGTCGATAAGCCACGTTGCAAGCAACTCCGCAGGCGACGAAGAAGTCGGCAGGATAATTTCCGAAGCTATGCATACCGTAGGCAAAGACGGCGTCATCTCTCTCGACGAATCCAAATCCATGGAGACGGGCGTTACCTACGTTGAAGGCATGCAATTCGACCGCGGCTACGCTTCCGCTTACATGGTGACAAACACCGACAAGATGGAAGCTGTGCTTGACGACGCATACGTGCTGATCACAGACAAGAAGATCTCCACAAGCAAAGAGATCCTGCCCGTGCTCGAAACCGTCGTCCAGAACGGTCTCAGACTGTTCATAATCGCAGACGACATCGAAGGCGAAGCTCTGACCGCTATCGTTCTCAACAAACTCAAAGGAATCCTTAACTGCGTAGCTGTAAAAGCTCCCGGTTTCGGCGACAGAAGAAAGGCAATGCTCGAAGATATCGCCACCCTGACCGGCGGCACCGTGATCTCCAGCGAACTCGGTTATGAGCTTAAAGACGCAGGCATCGCTCAGCTCGGCCGCGCAAAGCAGGTCAAGGTTGACAAAGACAACACCGTCATCGTCGGCGGCATGGGCGACGCCGCTCTGATCAAAGCGCGCGCTGAAGCTATCCGCGCTCAGATCGCCACCACCACAAGCGAATACGACCGCGAGAAGTTGCAGGAACGCCTCGCAAAACTCGCAGGCGGCGTAGCCGTCATCAACGTCGGTGCTGCTACCGAAGTCGAAATGAAAGAAAAGAAACTGCGCATCGAAGACGCGCTTGCGGCTACCCGCGCGGCTGTTGAAGAAGGCATCATCCCCGGCGGCGGCGTTGCGCTTCTCAACGCGATCTCCAAAGTCAGACCCGTTGTCGACGCAATGGAAGGCGACGAAAAGACAGGCGGACAAAGCGTGCTGAAAGCGCTTGAAGAACCCGTAAAGCAGATCGCCGCAAACGCAGGCGTAGACGGCGGCGTTGTCGTCAACACGATCCTCACTTCGGGCAAGGGTCCGAACTACGGCTATAACGCTCTGACGGGCGAATATTGCGATATGATGGAAGCGGGCATCATCGACCCGACCAAAGTCACCAGAAGCGCTCTCCAGAACGCGGCAAGCGTTGCGGCGACCCTTCTGACGACCGAAGCTCTGGTCACCGACATCCCCGTTCCCCCGGCTCCCGTCGCGCCTCAGGGCATGGACGGCGGCATGTATTGATAACATACGCTCAAGCGGAAGCCGCTCCTCTCGGAGCGGCTTTTCTTATACGGGTGAATTATACTTTCAAGTGCAACACTTAGATAAGGTGTATTATACTTTAAAAGGCATAAATTAAGACCGCACCGTCGCCGGTTGTATTTGCGGTCTTTGTGTGTGATTGCCTTGCAAAGCGTTACGCCACGGAATTCTTTTTCAGCCTTTCTTCTTCGTTTTCGTGCTCGACCGTGGCTTCGTTGACGTAGCTTCCCAGATTGAGCTGTTCTCCGACGAGAGACTGCAACGCTTTTCTCATTTCGGCAATAAACGCCTTTGTCGCCTGAGCGTGTGCGGGCGCGACCTTGTTCGCCTGATTGGAACAGTACGTCGTCCACTTGCGTGAAAAATCGTTGAGCCGTTCTCCTTCCAGCGCAAATCTTACTTTTGAAGCGTAATCTATCTCTTTCGCCTTATCGATCGCGTTGGTGAGCGCGGTGGAGATGCTGTCCTCCCTCCGGCGGTAATCGCACAGTTCGCGGTAAAGCCCGTCGTTTTCGCTCTCAAGGCGCTTTACTCTTTCCCTTAGCTCCGCGTTGCTTTTTTCAAACTGCGAGTTCAGCCCGACGATGTACTCGTCCACCTGTTTTCTGTCATAACCTTTGAATTTTACGTTAAATCTGTCCATATCCTTGCCTCTGTTTCAGATTATAACAAAAACGCACTGCGAAAGTATATTTCCGCAAGGCGAAGAATTTGACGTATTCGCGATTTTTTACGCGCAATTTGACGTAAAAAGGTTTATTCAGAATATTCCTTGAGCAGTTTCTGCTTGAGATTGAACAACTTTTCCGAGAGATCCACTTTGTATATATGCGGATTGAGAAGTCTCTTGTACTCGTTCCAGAACTGCGCATAGTTTTCTTTATGATACGCGGCGATCTCCATCACCGTGGGTCTCTTGTAAACGACTTTGCCGCCCTTGATGACGTCCACGTTCAGATCTTTCGTATAGAAATTGGTGACGACCTTTCTCTTCCATGTGAAATCCGGGTGGAATATCTCCAGTTTGTCGAGCCCTTCGAAATTCTCGTCTTTCAGCGCGATCAGATCGGCAATGGCTTTGTCCGTGTTCTTGTCGAAAATGCGCACGATCTTTTTAAGTCCGGGGTTGGTTATCTTTGCCGGAGTGTCGCTCATTTTGAGTTTGGGCACCATCACGCCGTCCTGTTCAATCTCAGCCATTTTGTATACGCCGCCGAGAGACGGGCAATCCTGACTGGTTATCAGCTTGGTTCCAATTCCCCAGCAGTCGATTTTCGCGTTCTGAGAATCAAGCGACATCAGGACGTTTTCGTCGATATCGCCGCTTGCGAATATCTTGACGTCTGTAAAGCCTGCCTCGTCAAGCATTGCGCGCGCTTCGCGGCTGAGGTATGCCAGGTCGCCGGAATCCAGCCTTATCCCGACGGGTTTGTGCCCTGCCGCGCGCAGTTCCTTGAAAACGGTTATCGCATTGGGCACGCCGCTCTTCAGCGTGTTGTATGTATCCACCAGAAGAAGACAGCTGTCCGGGTACATTCTCGCGTATGCGCGGAACGCATCGAGCTCGCTGTCAAAACTCATGACCCAGCTGTGCGCGTGAGTGCCTGAAACGGGAACGTTGAACAACTTTCCCGCAAGCACGTTGGACGTCGAAGCGCAACCTGCGATCATTGCCGCTCTTGCGCCGTATATGCCGGCGTCCGGACCCTGAGCGCGTCTCAGACCGAATTCAGCGACCGCTCCGCCTTTTGCGGCATAAACGATCTTTGCGGCTTTTGTGGCGATTAGCGTCTGATGGTTAAGGATGCAGAGGATCGCGGTCTCTATAAGCTGCGCCTCAAACAGACGCGCCTTGACCGTCAGTATCGGTTCCTGCGGAAAGACGACCGTGCCTTCGGGAACGGCATAGATATCGCCGGTGAATCTGAACTCCGCAAGGAGCTTCATGAAATCTTCGTCGAAAAGCTTAAGCGAGCGCAGATAATCCAGATCGTCTTTTGAAAATCTTAGATTTTCGATATACTCGATGACCTGTTCGAGTCCGCATGCAACGGCGTAATTGTTGCCTACGCCGCGGTAAAAGACGTCGAAAACCGCCGTCTTGTTGAGCTGGCTGTTCTTGGAATAGCCGTACATCATGGTAAGTTGGTATAAATCGGTCAGAAGGGTCAGATCCCTCATATCAAACCTCCGTATTCACAAGTAAAATACCGCGAACGCCTTCTGCGAATTTTACCGTTTTGCGCCGCAAAAGCATGGCGCGTAAATTGCCTTTTTTGTTGTAAACGCTATTAGCGCAAATATTTTCAGGAATCTTTCTCGGAAGAATTACCCGAAGCTTTCTTTTTGCCGAAAACCACAGCCCCTATGCGTCTTTCTTCAAGCGTGAGCTGTCCTGCCGGGCGGAATTCTTCACCTTTTTTCTCACCGTCTGAAAAGCTGTAAGGCTCGCCGCAGACGATTACGCCCTCGACCATTCTGACGTCGTATTCGGTGAGCAGTTTTATAGAATCTCCCGCCTCGTTGTATATCTTGCTCTGGAAGCGCAGGATCCCTTTCTGATTGAGCACCATAAGCACGAACGCGACAATGCATGCGGAATATGCGATGACCTGCACAACGCCGATCTCCGTTCCCGGGAAGGTCTTGTGCTCGGTCTTGAGAAATTCGAGCGTTCCTCTGACGAGCCCGTACCAGAACACGTAATAAAGCGAGATCGTGAAATTTCTGAGTTTCTTATATCTGAAAAACATTACCAGACCGATTATCAGCCCGATCAGATTGAAGAAACCTTCATATATATACAGCGCCTGATGCCATAGCCCGTCGCTGTCGATGAAAACGGCAAACGGCCATTTCTGAAAAGCGGGATTTGTGACGATCTGCCCGTACAGTTCCTGATTGGCAAAATTGCCCCATCTGCCTATGATCTGCCCGAGGAATACGCAAAGCACAACGCAGTCCGCGACCTTTGCGTACGAATACTTCCTGTATCTGAGAACGCAGAACAATATGCCCATCGCGCCGCCGAAAATGCCGCCGATTATCGTGAGTCCCGCAAGTCCTTCCTTGGTAAATCCCAAAAATCTCATCAGCGCGTCCCAGCTGTCGATCGGATAATATTCCTTTCTCGGAACGACGTAGAAAAGCCTGCAACACAGTATGGCAAGCACGACGACCCAGATGAAAAGCTCAAGCGAAAAATCAATATCTATCCTGCGCTTTGACGCGAGGAAAAGATAAAGAAAATATGCGAGCAATATGCCCATGGTCACGAAAATGCCGTACCATGTGACGGTGAGATTGCCGTCAAACAATGAAAACGCGATCTTGTCAGACATCAGTCAAGTTCCACCTTGCAGGTTCCTTCGTTTCTGACGCCAATGCGGTAAACGCAATCGTCGCCGAATATCTTTTTCATTTCGTCAACGTATGCGTCAACGCCCGCGTTATCGACAAAGGCAATGATCGTGCCGGCGAAACCTCCGCCGTGCACTCTGACGGCCTTGACGTCTTGATTGAGCTTGCTTACGGCAAGCGCGAGAGGGATCCTCTGCACGGTATCTCCGAGCGGATAGCAGTTCTGCAACAGTTCATACGAACTCTGTCCGCTTCCGTTTATGACAGCGGCAAACTTCTTGAAATTGCCGCTTTTCACCGCTTTTACGCCCGCTTCGACGCGCTTGTTTTCTTCAAAATAGTGCATCGCGCGCAGTATCGCTCTGCCGCTGACCTGCTTCTGAAGCTGAGGAATGGAAGCGAGGAAATCCTCCTCTTTGACCTTGCGCAGTTTGCGGGCATGGAACATGCTTGCGACCCACTCCATTTCGCTTCTTATATCCGCATACTGACTGGTAAGATCGCAGTGATCGCCGCCGGTATTGATCAGCACTATCGTCGCGCTGGCAAACTTCCAGTCCATGCTCTTGACTTTGGGATTAGCGGTGGACTTGAAGTCGATATAGCTTACGCCTCCGAGAGAGATCGCGCTCTGATCGAGAAGACCGCACGGCTTGCCGAAATAGATGCTCTCGGCATAATGCGCGGCTTTTGCTTTCGTGATTTTGTCAACGATGCCGCCGTTGTACATCTGATTGAGTATCTCGCATATAAGCACTTCGAAAGAGGCGGACGAACTGACTCCCGCGCCTTTGAAAACGTCGCTCGAAGTCGTCGCCGCAAAGCCTCCGATCTTGTAGCCGTTCTGCTTGTAGTATGCCAGCACGCCTCTGACGAGCGCTTCGCTTGAACCGTATTCTTCGCTGCTCGGCTCGAGTTCGTCAAGATTTACCACGACCTCGGGATAGCCGATTGACGCGACTACGACTTTACCTTCAAGCGGAGTCACGCACGCAACGGTATCGACAGTGATCGAAGCGCAGAGAACTTTGCCGTTGTTGTGGTCAGTGTGGTTGCCGCACAGTTCGATCCTGCCCGGAGAAGAATAAAAAGTGACCTCTCCGCCGTACGTCGCGGTGTGAAGGTCGTATATTTTCTTATAGCGCGCCGCCTGATAGTCAAGCCCGCCGCCGTAAAGCTTTTCAACATTGGCGGCAAAAGACGCATTGCTGCCGAGATTGTCAACGAAACTCTGAGTAATGCTCATAATATACCTCTGAAAGCGTTTTTATAATTATATCATAATAAAAATAAAGTGTAAAGATTTAGAGGATATTTCCTGATTTTAGCGGATATAGCGGTCCGGGTCCGGCTCAGCCGGAAAACGAACTTCAGCTTTTACCGTATTTTTTCACACTTTTCAGCTAAATTTATTCAAAAGACCGTTTATTATTGCAATCGGACGAGAATTGTAATATAATAAAAAGCGGCGAAAGCCCTTTTTAAATACTTTTGGAGTGTATTCATTTATGCTTACAGACGATCAACTCAAAGTCAAGATCAACGAACTGCTGTGCTATGCCAGCGACAATCTCTCTCTCGAACAGGAAGACGAATATTACGTGCTGAACACTTTGCTGGACTTCTTCGGGCTAAACTCCCCGGCTCCGGCAATTGAAAAGTACGGCGACTTCCAGACCGAGATAATGGATCCGCTCGTACAGCACGCAATCGACACGGGCAGGATAAAACCTGAAGAATCCATACTGTTCGAAACCAAAGTTCTCGGTATGGTCACGCCCATGCCGTCAGCCGTAATCGCACGCTTTGACGCGATAGCGAGCCACCGCGGCGTAAAGAAGGCGACTGACTGGCTTTTCGCACTCTGCAAGGCAAACAACTATATCCGTATGCCCGACATAAAGAAGAACATCAAGTGGGAACACAACGGCAGGTTCGGCAAGATCGGCATCACGATAAATCTTTCAAAACCCGAAAAGGATCCCAAACAGATCGCGCTGGCAAAGCTTCAGCCCAAGACGGGTTACCCGGCGTGCATGCTCTGCCCGACGAACGTCGGCTTTGCGGGCAATCTGAATCACCCGGCGAGACAAACTCTCCGCACGATCCCCATCCAGCTCGACAACGAATACTGGCACCTGCAATATTCCCCTTATCAGTATTACGAAGAACACGCGATCGCCTTCTCCGACGAACACCGTCCGATGAAAGTGTGCCCCGCGTCCTTCCGCAGACTGCTCGATTTCGTAGACCTCTTCCCCCACTACTTCATGGGAAGCAACGCGGCTCTGCCGATAGTCGGCGGCTCGATACTGACACACGACCATTACCAGGGCGGACTTAAAGTTCTTCCGATGATGAGCGTCGGAAACCGCGCGCGCTACGAAAGCCCGAAATACAAAAAAGTCGAGATCTATATCGCAGACTGGTACAACAGCGTCGTCAGGCTCGTCAGCGAGGACAAGGAACAGATATACAAGGCTGCAAGCGACGTGCTCGCTTCCTGGGATAACTGGACGGACGAAAGCGTCGGCGTGATATGCAAAACGACCGAACAGCACAACGCGATCACTCCGATCGTACGCCGCGAAGAAGACAAATACGTGATAGACCTTATCCTGCGCAACAACAGAACGGACGAAGCGCATCCCTACGGCATTTTCCACCCCGAAGAAAGACTTCACAACATAAAGAAAGAAGGCATCGGCATAATTGAAGTCATGGGTCTTTTCATACTGCCCGGCAGACTCAAAAAAGAACTGGGCGAAGTGGAAAAATATCTGACCGGCAAGACCGCGTTCGATATGAAGACGCTCGCAGACCCCGAAAATCCGATGTACAAACATGCTGACATGATCGTCCAGCTCGTCAACGACAACGGCACCGGAAACACTCCCGCCAAGGCAAAGAAAGTCGTGACCGACTATGTGAACAACGCATGCGAACAGATCCTCGAATGTACCGCCGTTTTCAAGAATACCGAACAAGGTCAGGCGGCGTTCGACAGATTTATGAAAGAAGGTCTCGGACTTTCAAAATTTTAAACTTCATCCTGCGCAATAAAAAAACGACGGACTTTTCCGTCGTTTTTTTACGCCTTGAAATCTTTCCTCATTTCCTGACTTTTTGTCAAACTGCTTCTATGCGGCGTTTTCTCCGATTCTGCAAAAAAACTGTCGGCAAGATGCCGGCAAGTCTTATCTGTCTTTCCCGTCAAAGCGGCTTTCTGTCCTGAAGCGCGCGCGAAAGCGTGACTTCGTCAGCGTATTCGATATCGCTGCCGATCGAAATCCCGCTCGCGATCTTAGTGACTTTTATGCCCATAGGCTTGATAAGGCGCGCAATATATACTGCTGTCGCCTCGCCTTCGATGTCCGGATTTGTCGCCATTATGACCTCCGTCACGCCATCTAGACGCGCAAGAAGTTCTTTTATCCTGATATCGTCGGGACCTATCCCGGCAAGCGGGTTCAAGGTGCCGTGCAACACGTGATAGACGCCCTTGAAGTCCTTTATCTTTTCAAGCGCTTCAACGTCCTTGGGCTCTTTGACGACGCAGATCACGCTTTTGTCGCGCGTCGCGCAGATATCGCAGACTTCTTTGTCGGTGTATCCTCCGCAGACGGGGCAGAAATGCACCGTCCTCTTAGTTTCGAGGATCGCTCCGGCAAATTCTTCGGCTTCCTGCTCGCTCATATTTATCACCTTGTAAGCGAACCTTTTCGCAGTCTTTGCGCCCACTCCGGGCAACTTGGTAAACTGAGCCGCAAGCCTGTCAAGCGCTTCTATGTTTCCTATGCTCATATTCCGAAGGAGCCGAATGCGCCCATTTTCTTTTCAGTCTCTTCGTCTGCGAGTTTTGCCGCTTCGTTGAACGCCGCCACGACGAGATCTTCAAGCATTTCAACGTCGTCGGGATCTACAGCTTCGGGCTTTATTTTGAGCGACGTGATCTTCTTGTCGCACGTCATCGTTACTTCGACCATTCCGCCGCCTGAAACCGCGGTCACTTCAGTTTCCGCAAGTTCCTCCTTCGCCTTTGCCATCTCCTGCTGCATTTTCTGCGCCTGGCGCATGATCTGCTGCATATTTCCCATTCCGCCGCCGAAGCCGCCGAATCCGCCTCTACCCATTGTTGTTACCTCCGTTTGTGATGTTTACTTTATCGGCACCGAAAACGTTTTTCACGTTTTCGATATTCTGTTTCGTTTCGTCAACTTTCACTTCAACCTCAACTATTATTCTGCCGAGATCTCTGTAAATTTCTCTCAATATGCTCTCGTATTCTGACAGATAAAACATTATGCTGTCTTTCTGCCCCTGACTGGTCGCCTTTATGATCAGATTGCCGTTTTCAAGGGACAACTGATCTCTGTTCAGCTTTGAGAAATACGCGTATTCAACCAGCATACCGCGCTTTTTCAGAGTGTTCAGAAGATAGACCAGCATCTTTTCCGTATTGTCCATTCTGCTGACAGGACTTTCCGTCTGAGCGGACGGAGCGGCAGAGACCGCGAACTGTCCTTGTGAAAGCTTGGCTTCAAGGCTCTTGAGCCTCATCAGCACGCCCTGAGTGTCTATCGAGCAGTACTCGTCGCACGCTTTGACAACCGCCGCTTCAAGCACAAGCCTTGCGTTGGAGCCGTATCTCAGATCGCCGTCCACTGAACATATTATTTCCATGCATCTGAGAAGCTTGGCATTGTCGTACTTCATGGAAAGATCGTTTGTTCTGGCAAACAATTCTCTCGGCAGGTTAAGGATCTTGTTTGCGTTGATGCAGTTCCTGCAATAGATCAGATTCCTGATAGATTTCGCTATATCTGAAGCGAGAACTTTAACGCTCTTGCCTTCTTTCGTCATTTCGTCTATCTTTCTCAGCGCGCCGTCCACGTCGCTGGAAAGAATGTCCGCCGTGATCGCAAGCACGGCTTCGGGAGAACTTGCGCCGAGCACTTCGAGCACTCCGTCGTACGTGACCTTGTCGCCGCAGTAAGAAATGCACATTTCGGCAAGGGAGAGACTGTCTCTTACGCAACCCTCACCCGCCTCTGCAATGGCGACTAGCGCTTCCCTGTCGTACGCCACCTTAAGCTCCCCGAAAATGCGTTCAAGAAGTCCTGCGGTCTCCTCCGTCGGAACGAGCCTGAAATCAAATCTCTGGCAACGCGACAATACCGTAGGCAGTATCTTCTGCACCTCTGTCGTAGCGAGTATGAAAACGACGTGTTCGGGCGGTTCTTCCAGCGTCTTGAGCAAGGCGTTGAACGCCTGCGGAGAAAGCATATGAACTTCGTCGATGATGTAGACCTTGTATCTTCCGACAGACGGCGCGAATTTCACCTTTTCGAGCAGATATCTGATCTCGTCGACGCCGTTGTTGGACGCGGCGTCCATTTCGATTATATCCATATTGGAAGAATCCGAAAGCGCTTTGCAGATTTCACATTCTCCGCACGGAGAGCCGTCCTCTTTGGGGTTGAGACAGTTTATGGCGCGCGCAAAGATCTTCGCGGTCGTAGTCTTGCCGGTACCGCGCGATCCGGTAAACAGATAGGCATGCGAGATCGCTCCGGTCATAATCTGGTTTTTCAGAGTGCGGATTATGTGCTGCTGCCCGATCATCGAAGAAAATTCGCCGGGTCTGTATCTGCGGTAAAGAGAAACGTATGCCATTAACTGATTTTTGTCCCTTTTAAAGAAATATGTCCTTATATTTTCAATACGCTCCCCGGCAACGAGCCGGAGAGCGTACGATTGCTTGTTTATATAGTACCACAACTTTGTCTTTCAGACAAGCCGTAGCACGGATTTTGACGTCAAATATTATTATTTATTGTCGTCTCTTTTGTTTTCGCCTTCGTCGAAGGAGTAGGTATCGCCGATCTCGTCAATGCCTTCAACGCCGAGTTTTTCAGCCGCTTCTTCAACGCTTCCTGCGTTTTCAGCAAGTTTAGCCGCCTTTCTCGCTTCTATTCTCGCAACGCATTCAGCCTGCTTCTTCTCAGTGAAGTCGTAGAAGATGAGCGGTATGCAGCATGCAAGCGTCGACGCGCCGCTGAGGAGCGTGGTCATCATCCAGATGCCTTCGAGAGGAGCGTTAGCACCGGTAAGAACGTTCGCATCGGCGTAGCCTTCGGTACCGAGAACGAGAAGAACTACGAACGCGGTCATAGCCATACCGATCTTGGAGATGAACGTCTGCATCGAGAAGCAGATACCTTCTGCTCTCTCGCCCGTCTTATCTTCAAGGTAGTCGATAGAGTCGCCTATCATCGAATATGTAAGTATGTTGGAATAACCGCTCGGCAGACCGAGGATAAGCATTACTATGTAGAAGAACACCTGCGAAGCCGTGCTCGTACCGTTGCTGGAAAGTCCGAGGAAATACAGCGCGAGCATCGCTACGCCGCCCAGAAGGTGCGAATATAAGAACAGGTTTCTCTTACCTATCTTCTTTGAAAGCCACGGAGTCGTGACAGTTGCGATAAGACCGCCGGGAACTACGAGAAGGGTCAGCGTGGAGAAGATAGCTTCGTTGCCGAGGTTGTACTTAGCGTAGTAAAGACCGCTGGTCATATAGATGAGACGCAGAGAACCGAGAACGCCGGTGGCGATCATAAGAAGCACGGGCTTGTTCTTGCCAAGGAGCTTGATGTTGTGCCACAGGCTCGCCTTGTCTGCCTTTTCATCATAGAATCTTTCTTTTGTATTTTTGAAACCGATATAGAAAGTCGGAAGCGCCATTGCGACAACTACGACAGCTACGATAATGAACAATACTTTATACTGTTTGATAAGCTGGTCTGTCGCGCTGTTGATAAGATTGGTCGGGATATTACCAAATACGTTAAGACCGTCTTTTGAAATGTAACCCAACAAACTTCCGCTGGAATCTCTGATTATGCCGAATTCGTTATATGTATTGTTTCTTACCATATCCTGGAAAATAGGGATAAGGACGGTAACTACGCCTGCGCCGATCGTACAGAAAAGACGAGCGATGGTAAGCATCGTATTTCTCTTATCCGTATCCGAAGTCATCGAAGAAGCGAGACCCCAGTAAGGAACGTCGACGGTCGTGTAGCAGATACCCCACATAACGTAGATAACGGTCGCGTAAATGAAGTTCTGAACCTCACCGATATCCGTAGAAATGAACATCAATACGGTAAGAACGCAGATCGGAATCGGCATATACAAAAGCCACGGTCTCATCTTTCCGTACTTTGAACGGGTCATATCGACGATCGTGCCCATTATCGGGTCGTTGAACGCGTCGAAAAGTCTCGCACAAAGGAACATGATAGCAAGCCATATCGGGTTGATTCCCACTGCGTCCGTCAGGAAGAACAGGAAAAAAGATGTGACAAGCTGGCAGATAAGGTTTTGTCCGAAGCCCGCGATCGAGTAGGACAAAACTTCTTTGGGCTGCATTTCGTCGGGTTTATCCGGACTTGTACCCAAAATTTTGTGCAGAAGAGGGATTTCGTTGAGTTTCTTCATAGTTTTCCTTCCTTATAAGTGTAAACGGCTTTTGACCGTTAAAATAATTTTAACACAATTTTAATTATAATACAATTACTTATCTCTAAAAATATGGCAAAATACTTACAAATAATAGACGCTTGTCTAATTTATAAATCGGTTATTTATAATTTTAGATTTCTTATAAAAATATTGGTTAATATTATGTCAAATCCGGACAACGTATATATTAATGATATTAAAGATTAAGATTTTAATTTATTGATTTTATGCATCGCGATAATTTTTGACATGTAAGTTGAAAACCAAGCTCTTCTTACCAAAAAATAATTTTTGACCCAAATTTTTAAATAACATTGACATTTAGCTGCTCTGTTTTGTATAATTAAATAAAATTGGAGGAAATTATGAAAAAATTTTTTATTTTCGTCTTGACTTGTATCATTATTTCTACTTTCGCGATAACTCTTGTAGGTTGCAAAGATGAAGAAGAAAAAGAGCCTACCATCGGTACTTTCGTTTTTGACAGCGCTACCATTTCCTGCGAAGGCAACATTGACAGCGAAGCCACTCTCAGCGAATATGTCGAAGCCCAGAAATCACAGTCTTTCGCTGTTGACTACATCGAAGGCGAATTTATGATCGACGGTGTGAAATACGAGACAAAAGTAACCGATACGAGTATAACGATGACCGTCAATGTCGAAGATGTCAATCTCAATCTTCCCGAAAATTCAAAATTCACACTTGTCAGTGAGCAATACGTTCTCGAGAAGACCGGCACGACATATCCCAGTCTTACGTATACTCAAAAGTGGAAAAGCAATTCCGACGAAAATACTAACTACACGATAGTTTCGGTCTATCTTAACGAAGCTATTTCTCAGAAAGAAGAATAAACTTTTTATAATACTAGCGGCGTCCTGATATGGACGCCGCTTTTTTCACTCGTAAAAACCCAGACTTATCATAAGAGCGCGGTTGACCTTGCTCATAACGTCCGAAGGTATCTCCCCTATCCTGTCTTTGAGACGGCATTTGTCGAGAGTGCGTATCTGTTCCAGCAGTACGACCGAATCTTTCGGCAAGCCGTACTCCTTCGCCCCCAGTTCGATATGAGTCGGGAGCTTCGCCTTGTTTATCCTGCTGGTCACCGCCGCCGCGATAACGGTGGGGCTGTACTTGTTGCCGACGTCGTTCTGCACGACCAGCACGGGGCGCACGCCTCCCTGTTCGCTTCCGACGACGGGACTCAGATCGGCGTAATACAGTTCTCCTCTTTTTATCATCGTTTTCTCCGTAAAAATAAATTGCCCCCGGTTTCATTGTATGAATCCATAAAGGACAATGTTATTTTTGACAAAGTGCGAAGATTTAATCTGAATGAAAGAAATTTTGATTACTTCACGTCGCGGAGCAGATATGCTGTCGGCAGCGGCTGAAAAAAGAGACAACTTTCGCTGTCTCTTGCTTGCGAGGTCGGAACAGAGCCGACAACTGACATAAGTCAGGTTCGCTACCTTGAATACATAATATCATTTATAACAGTTGTTTGTCAAATATATACTCAAAATTTTTGCAAGCTGTTTTTCTTATTATCTTTAAATTCATTCTTCATACGAATCCACGATGCTTTTCGCCGCTTTGCAGACGTCGCTTGCGAGAACTCCCCAGTCGCCGAACTCCTTTTCGGCCTGCTTCGCCGCTACCGCGCAAAGATACGCGCCCGCGCACGCCGCGTCGAATAAGGATATCCCTCTCGCCGCAAAGCCGCATACCGTGCCGGTGAGGACGTCTCCGCTACCGCCCTTCGCCAAGGCGGGAGTGCCGTCTGCCACAAACGCCGCGTCTATTCCGTCCGTGATCACGGTCGTTGCGCCCTTAAGAAGTACAATGCAATCGCACGAAGTTGCGAGATCTTTCGCGGCGGACACCGGGTCTGACAGTATTTCGTCCACGCTCTTTCCGGTGAGCCTCGAAGCCTCTTTCGGGTGCGGAGTCAGAAGAAGCCTTGCCTTTTTGTCTTTGAGCCTTGTTATACCTTCTCCGAATGCGTTGAGCGCGTCGGCGTCCATAATGCAATCGCAGTCAAAGTTCCTGACGATATATTCGCAGATCTTCGCGTTTTCCTCTCTGTCGCCGCCCATGCCCGGACCTATCGCGACGGCGGTCACGCCTTTCATCGCTTTGTCAATGCTTCCCCTGTCGAAAACGAACGCGCCGTCCTTGTCCGCCATCGGGAAAAGCGTGCTTTCGACGACGTTTTCGGCATATGCGCCGGATATCGAATAAGGCACGCAAAGGGTATTGAGTCCCGCGCCCGCTCTCAATGCCGCTCTGCCGGCTTCCGCAAGTTTCGGAGCGCCGGGAAATTCACGCGAACCGCCTATTATCAGACTTTTGCCGAAGCTTCCCTTGTTGCAATTTTTTCTTCTGGGCGCGAAAAACTTCTTGACGAACCCGCCGTCTATTACCGGGTACTTTTCTCCGGTTATCTGAATGCCGATATCGACAACGACGACCTCTCCGCAACAGTCCTTCCCGTCGCCGAGAAGAAGCCCGCTCTTTACCGCCTGGATAGCGACCGTCTTGTCGGCTTTTACAGCGAGCACCGCTCTTCCGCCCATACCGTCCAGACCGCTCGGGATATCGACGGAAACGATGTAAGCCCTGCATGAATTTATTTTCCCGATGACGTCTGCGTATTCATTCTTCGGCATGCCCGAAAAACCGGTGCCGAAAATGCAGTCAACGACGAGATCGCAGTCAAAGTCGCATTTCTCGACGGGATATATCCTGTCGAAGCCGCGTTTTGACAGTTCTTCTTTATAATACCGCGCGTCATCCGAAATTTTGTCCGAGATATAAAAAAGCGTGACGTCGCATTTTGCGTCCGACATAAGGCAGGCGAGCGCGAAACCGTCGCCGCCGTTGTTCCCCTTGCCGCAGATTATATATGTCTTGCCGCTCTTGTCGATATTGTCGAAAACGCCCTTTGCGGCGCGCGCCATAAGTTCGACGGACGGCACTCCGCCGGCTATGCACGCCTTATCGCTTTCAGCCATTACCTTGTTTGAAACCGCGTAGTTCATATCAATCCCCGTCCTTGACATCTTCTCTCAGCCTTGCCAGACAGCGGGCGATCACGTCCTGACCGTAACCCCTGTAAGACAGATACCTGACAAGCCTTGCAACGTATTTTTCGTCCGTCAGGTCTTTCCCTCTGCTGTGCTTCTGCGCAAGCGCGTAGGCGTCGTCCTCTTCTGTCGAAACCTCTTTCAGCGCGTATTCTATATATTCTGAAGCTACGCCGCGCTGTCTGAGTTCCTCTCTTAGCCGCCTTGCCCCTTTGACTCCGCGGTTGACCTCAACGTACTGCACCGCGTATTCTTTGTCGTCGATATAGTTATAGCTTTTGAGTTTTTCGACCGTATATTCTACTACGACTTTGCCGTAGCCCTTGTCGTACAACTTCTGCGTTATCTTCTTTTCAGTGCAGACGTAACGGGAAATATATCCGAGCGCGTATTCGAACGCGTTGCGCTTGTCTGACTCGAAGATGATATTCGCCAGTTCTTTTTCGTCTATCTCCTTGCCTTCTTCAAATCTTTTGGCAGCGGCTACGAGCGCGCTTATCGAACCGTAAAATTCTCCGTCAAGGTAAAGATTCACCCTGTCTTTGTCTCTCTTGCAAGGTTTCACCCCGGTGATAACGCTCATTTTCCGCCTCTCCTTCCTGCCGGTGTCTTACCCTTTGCGCCGTATTTTAAAAATGACTTGTTTTTCCTGCCGGTGTCTGTTAAAGCGCCTTTTACGTGCTTGAGAGGTTTGTTTTTATCAGCCTTTTCCGTGCTTTTCCCGGAAGACGCGCCGGCTTTTTCTGCGGCTTTTCTCTCCTTAGCCCTGGCAACCGCTTCTTCTTTGGTAGGCTTTATGAGGCACCCTTCGGTAAACCCGATGAGGTCGCGTCTGCCCGCCTCGACCAGCGCTTCGTGGACCAGGTCGTAATTGCTCTTTTTACGCCACTGCATAAGCGCGCGCTGCATCATCTTTTCGCGCTTGTCCCTGGGCACGTATATCGGTTTCCCGGTATCGGGATTTATACCCGTATAATACATGCAGGTGGATTTTGTAGAAGGTGTGGGATAAAAATCCTGCACCTGCTCCGGCATATAGCCGATCGATTTCAGATACTCGGCAAGCCTCACCGCGTCCTTGAGCGTACAGCCCGGGTGCGACGAGATCAGATACGGCACAAGATACTGCTTCTTTCCGAGGCGCGCGTTGAGATCGTCGAACTTCTTTTTAAACGCGAGATAAAGCGAAAACGACGGCTTGTTCATCGCTTCGAGAACGTTGTCGGAAACGTGTTCGGGCGCGACTTTGAGCTGACCGCTTATGTGGTGCTTAACAAGTTCCTTAAGGAAGGTATCGTCCTTATCGTACATTACGTAATCGTACCTTATGCCGCTTCTCACGAATACTTTTTTAACGCCTTCAAGCTGTCTTAAATCTCTTAAAAGCTCAATATATTCTTCATGCGACACCTGAAGATTGGGGCATTTTTTTAAACCTATGCACGGCTTATCCGCGCATACTCCGAGTTTGAACTGTTTAGCGCAGGCGGGGTCGCGGAAATTCGCGGTCGGTCCGCCGACGTCGTGGATATAGCCTTTGAAATCTTTGTCCGCAACGAGTTTTTTCGCTTCTTCCACAAGACTTTTTTTGCTTCGTTTCTGGACTATCCTGCCCTGGTGATAAGTGAGCGCGCAGTAATTGCACGAACCGTAACAGCCGCGTACCGAAGTAAGGCTGAATTTGACCTCCTGCATAGCGGGCACTCCGCGCGTATAGTACGGATGATAGTCGCGCATATACGGCAGTTCGTACACCTTGTCCATCTCTTCGGGAGAAAGGGGAAGCTGACTTACGTTCTGCACAACGTATTTGTTCAGATGCTTCTGAAGAAGTATCTTACCATTCGCATGGTCGTTCTGCTTTGACTGGATATTGAACGCCTCAACGTACGCTTTTTTATCGTCTCTGACCTGCTCAAACGACGGA